>JANYDK010000073.1 GCA_025363655.1 Deltaproteobacteria bacterium
GCGTAGCGCAGCGTCGTCTTGATGTTTGTGTGCCCGGCGAGCCGCTGCACGACGGCAAGGTGCACCCCGAGAGCCACGAGGCGCGAACAGAACGTGTGACGGAAGACGTGCCAGCCGTTGACCCGCTCGATGGGCTTGGCCGTCTCGATCTTCCGTTCGGCGGCGAGGGCGGCTGCACGCTTCGACGCACGATAGAGGGGGTGCTTCATCTCGTTGTCGGTGTGCCCATCGCCGTCTTCGCTCGCGAAGACGAAGGGCGAACCAACGCGACGGGGGTGCTGCCGGATGGCCTCGACGATCTGGTCGGGCAGATCGAGGACACGGACACGCTTGCTCTTGGGGTAGGGGAGTAGCCGATCCTCTTGGTCGTACGCCCGGTCCACGGTGATCTTCTTCGACTTGAGATCGAGTTGCTCCCAATGGAGGGCACGCAGCTCGCCCCGGCGAAGACCGAGCGTGATGGCGACGAGCACAGCGAGCCCCCACATGGGTTCCTCGTTCGCCGCCTCGATGTAGAGGGCCGTCTCCTCGGGCGAGAGAAAGTCATACGCCTGCTCCGCCGTGCTCGGCCACGAGACACGCGGCACGTGAGGTACGTGACCTTCTGTCTCGGCCCACCTGAGCAACGTCAGCAGCACCGAGATCTGGTTCTGCAACGTCTTGCCGCTGAGCGTGGGGCGACGCTTCGCCGTGTCCGCGTTGATCGCCTTTGCTTCGATCTTATCGAGCGGCGTGTCTCTGAAGAGCGGGATGTAGACCCGTTCGAGGACCCGACGCTTTCGCTGGACCTCGTCCTTGCCGCTCTTGATGCCTGCCCACGACAAGAAGTCTTCGAGCACCGCCGAGATGGTGGGCTTGCTCGCCACCACCTCGACCTTCTTCTTCCACGTGCCGTTGAGGAGGGCGGTCCGGACCTGCGCCTCGTAGCTGGTGGCTCCGGCCTTGGTCTGGATGGGGACGGTCTTCCTGACACGCTCGGACAGGGAGCCGTCAGGCAGCTCGACCTGCACGTCGACCATCCAGGCCTTCCGTTGCTCGTTCCAACGCACCGTCATCGCCTGGACCTCCGTGCCGTCCAAGGTAACCGCTATGGCAACTTGATGGCAACGTGTCGGGCGATTCTACGTTTTTCTCGGTGTTTGTGGTGGAGGCGGGGGGAGTCGAACCCCCGTCCGAAAGCGTTCCACCTCGGCTTCTACGTGCGTAGTCGTTGTGTTGATTCGTGATGCGAGACGGCCAACGACAACCTTCTCGCTCCACTACTCCGCACTGCTTCTTGCTTCACCCCGCGCGGCGAGGGGGTCGGCCAGCCGAATCAGTTGCGCCTTCCGGAGAGCTTCGGCGGGCTCTTCCTTTAGACGGCTATCGCTAGTTTCTTAGGCTGCGAGAGCGTACGCGTTGTCGTTCGCGTTTGTACGTCCCACGGGTTGGAGAGGTCGTGGGCCCTCTTGCACGCCACCAGAGATGAACGACGCCCCCGTCGAAACCGGAGCGCCCCCATCGGCGAACCCAGCGGAACCCCGCCGAGAGCGACCTTCATAGCTTGTGTCGGCGATCGCGCGAGCACAACCCCGAAACGAGACTGTCCGGCGACCGAGCGGAGCGAGATCGACCGGACGGCCAAAGTTGCGAAGCAATCTTTGGCGAAACGAGACTGTCCGGCGACCGAGCGAAAAACGAGACTGTCCGGCGTCGATCGCGGGGTTTCGCCGCCCACCGATTCACTTCTTGAAGAAGCCGCGCAATCTGCCCTTTTTTTCGGGCTCTTTCTTCGCGGCGGAGCGCATCGCGGCGAGGCGGACCTCGCGAACGGCGTCGACGTTCTTCGGGTCGAGATCGGCCGCGCGCTTGAAGTCGCGGAGGGCCTCGGCGGCGCGTCCCATGCGTTTGAAGATGGCGCCGCGGTAGTAGAGCGTCTTGTCGTTCTCGGGCTGTTTGCGCACCGCCTGCTCGAGGAGACGCATCGGTTCGAGCAGCTGCGCCGGATCGGGCGTCATCTGCGCGCGAATCCATCCGAGGATGGCATAGTGGTCGGCGGTGTCGGGATCGCCCTCCATCGCGCGGACGGCCAGTCGCTCGGCAGCCGGAAGATCGCCGCGTCGCATGAGGACCTCGGCTTTTTGGAAATCGGACGAGGCGTTGAGGACGCGCTCGACCTCCGAGGGTTGATCGGGCGGCGCGAACCGCTCCTCCTCGTAGGCAGCGCGGCGCGCGGGATCCATCAGCGTTCGATGCGCCTCGCTGATGCGGGCGAAGATGGCGGCCGCGAGCCCGTGCAAATCGGCGCACTCGGCGGGGAGTCGATCGGGATGGAACGTCTTCGCAGCGCGAAGAAACGCACCTTGAATGTCGGCTGACGAAGCGTTCCCGGGCACCACCAGCGCGCCGTAGTGATCGAGCTCCGGCAGCGAGCGGAAGCGCTCTTCGAGGATGGCGCGCATCGGATGGACCCGCACCGGCGCGGGCTCTTGCGCGTGATCGTGCTCGCCGAGATCGACGTCGATGACCAGCTCTTGGCTCATCGACGACGCCTTCATGGGCTCGCGAGCTTCGCGACCTTCGCGAGTCTCGCGAGGCGGAAGCGGCGGCGGTCCGCCCCCGAAGGCGCCCGGCGACGGCGTCGACACGAACGCGGCCACGGACTCCTCACGGAGCGTGGAAGCGGTTGGCGTCGGCGGCGCCTGTGGCATCGGAGGCTGCGGAATGAGCGAGGGGCGGAACTGACCGGCAGCGGCGGTGCGCACGGAGATGGGTCCCGTCGGCGTCGTCGACTCGGGCGGGAGCATGCTCGGCCGAACTCGCTGCGGCGGCGACGACGACCGATCGCCGGGACGCACGCCCGCGGGCTTGGCGTCGGGGAGACCGAGATCGATGTGGCGCGTGATCGCGAGGGCATAGACGAGCGTACGCACCACCTGCGGTTCGACGATCTCGGCGTCGAGCATCGCGGGACAGGTGAGCTCGAACTCGCGACCGGCCTCGAGGAGCGCACGCTCGCCCTCGGTGAGCCCGAAGCGCGTCGGATCGCTCGCCGGATGGAGCACGATTTCTCGGTCGCCGAGGCGATCGAGCGTCGCGGTCATGCGCGCCTCGTCGGGCCACCTGCGCACCACCGCGAGCAACGTCGCCAGCGGGTCCGCGGGCACGTAGGCGCCGTACGCGCCGTCGAGGAGATCGAGCGAGACGTAGAATTCGTAGCTCGACTCGTCAGGCACCGACGCGAGGACGGCGAGACGATCGACGAGCTGATCATGGAGCGAGGCGTCGAGCGAGGCGGCGTCGAGATCGAGGCCGTGAATCAGCTGTTCGCCGAGGAGGCTGCCGAGCGCGCGCGAACGCTCGATCGCCGCCGCGAGGGTCCGTTCGTCGACGAGGCCGCGGCGAAGGAGCACCTCTCCGAGCGGCGCCACGACCAGCCAGGCGTGCTCATCGGTCGACGCCGTCGAGCGCATGCGCGCCGGCGCACCATCGACGAAGAAAATGGCGTGCTCACTCCCGTTGGGCGGCCTCACGAGGAGCGTCCCCGTGAGGTTGCGCGTCAAGAGGTGCACCAGCAGGTGCGGCAGCGGCGAGGTCGCGAGCGTCCCCCGCACGTCGGGCTTGCGGGGCGGCCTTCCGAGACGCGGCGGGGCGTTCGGGGGTGCCACCGTCATCAGCGCGTTGCGCGGAGGTGCCGACGACCTTCGCGCCGACGATGCCGGGCTCGAGCGCGGCGCGCCCGCCATCGGTAGTGACCCAGGTGAGCTGCTCGGTGGCATCGGAGGAGTAGTGCGCTGCGTCGTCGGCGCTTCGAGATCGAAGAGCTTGGTCGGCTCGAGCTCGGCGTCGCCACGGACCGCGAAGGGTGACCGTTGCACCGTCGTCGCGTCGTCCGATTGGGGCGCGCTGGGCGGCATCGGAGGCGCGAGGGACGACGGTGCGACCGGCTCGGCGGCGGCGCTCCGACGACTCCCGAGCGGCGCGCGGGCCGACGGTGGTGCGGTGATCGGCGCAGCGACGCGCGTGTCGGGCTTGGACGACGGCGTGCGCATGTCTGGCGATTGTGGCACGGCCCGCGGTGATTGCGGAGACGGCGCAGACTGCGGCGGCTGCGAAGGCCGCGACGAGGGCACGGGCGTCGGCGTCGAGTCGGCGAGGGCGCTCTCGGGGGGCTCGTCCATGGGCATCGGTGACTCGTAGTCCCGGGCGGTGAAGGGTTCGGCGCTGATCGGCGCGGCGATCATCGGTGAAAGGTCGCGCTCTGGCTCGTACGAACGCACGGAGATGGGTATCGACGACGGGACTGACGACGGGACTGACGACGGGACAGACGTTGGTGCGGACGGTGGTGACGAGTCGAGCTCGCGTCGCACGAAGGTCGGATCGGAGCCGACGACTTTGACGATGCGAAGTCCCGGATCGGCGACGGGATCGAGCACTCGTTCGAGCACCTGCTCGGGCATCGCGCCCATCTCGTCGAGGACCACGCGGAGGGTGGTGCGTGCCGTGTCGCCCACCGCCCCGGCAGTGACGACGACCGCGATTTCCCCGGTCGAAAGCTCGACGAGGGTGCCCGGCGGGAGGACGCCGAGCGCGCAGATCAAGAGGCGGAGGACGGTGCGATCGGCGTTGTCGCCGATGATCGCCTTGCCCGTCCCCGGCGCGGCAGAGATCTCGGCGTCGAGCTCGAGGAGCGCGTCGCTCGCCGTGCGCACCGGCTCACCAGGGGAAGGGGTGAGGAGCTCGTTGTAGCGGCGAGCGAGCGCGACGATGCGTGCGTAGAGCGTCGGCGCGCGGAGCCCACGATAGACCGCGCCGAGCCGTCGACTGCGCGCCACCCAGAGCGCTTCGTAGGCGACGACGCTCCGCTCCATCGACGACGCATGGAGACGTCCGAGGGTGGTGAGCACTGCAGCGGTCCCGGCGGGTAGCGCGAGATCGGCCTCTTCTCCGAGGTGCGTCGGCAAGAGCGCCTCGTCACCGGGCGCGAGGTCGTCGGTGTCGAGGAGGAGACTGCGCGCGGCGCGTGGCCGTCCGACGTCGCTGAGCATCGCCGCCATCGCGATGCGCGTGAGGGCGTCGCGACGGTCGGTCACCAGCCGCGCCACCGCCACCGCGAGGATCGCGGAATTGACTGCTTTTCCAGCCTCGTCGTGGTTCGCGTTGCGCACCGCGGTGACCCCGAGGAACGCCGGCGTGCGACCGGCGGAGAGATCGACGAGCGCCTGCGCGAGGTGCTTCAGTCGTCTCGGGAGCGCCGCGTCGCCATGTGAGAGCTGTGCATAGAAATGACGGAGCGAGACGACGGCGTTCGCGTACGTGCGGACGATGCGTTGCTCGGCCTCGAGCGGCTCCGGCTCGAAGGCCCGGGCGAGCGCACCCTCGTCGACGCGGCGCAAACGGATGCGTCCGGCGAGCTCTTTCGGGAGCTCGAGGCGCACACGTCCATCGCGCAGGGCCGGCACCAAGACCTGGACGAAGACGCGCAGATCGGCGACCTGGATGTCGCGCGCGAACGACGCCGAGGTGCCACCGCAGCGCTCGAAGAGGGCGGCGATTTCCTGCGCGGCGTCGTAGACGGTGCGCGAGGCACGGAGCGGAGCGCCGCCGACGAGGACGGCCCCGCGGACGAAGAGCACTTCGAAGGGACGCCCGGCGCGGTGCGCGAACTCGGAGAGATCGTGCGTCGTCGCTTCGAGCTGTCTTCGTACCGCCTCGTTGTCGAGCGCGTGCATCGCCGCGCCACGGAGCAACCGATAGATCGAGGAGACGACGCTGCCTCCGAGCTCGCGCGCCACCTCCTTGCGGGTGAGCAGCATGCGCGCGGGATCGACCGCCGGACGCGCCGGAGTCCCCGCGTTCATCGGCCGCCGCTCTCGATGCGGGCGCGGATCGCCGCCGTCGCCGCCACGGCTGCGTCACGGAGCTCGCCAGCGCTGCGGAACCATCCCTTGCCCGCACCACCGAGCGCATCGAGCGCCTCTTTGCTGCGTGCATGTGCGCCCAACACCTGCGCAGCGATGACGCGAGAGCCATCGCGAGCTTCGCTTCGGAGCATCGCCCGTTGCCCGAGAATTTCGATCGCCAAGGCCTCGCCGCGCGTGGGGTTCACCGCCATCGTCGCCTCGAAGAGCGCACGTCGCTCGTCGAGCGCGAGGCCGTGGAACGACGCGTCCTCGATGCGGCGGACGACGACCTGGCCGAGCTCGCGGACCTTGCGTTCGCCGACCATGCGCAGCGCGGAGAGACGTACGTCGAGACGCGCGTGATCGAGGAGCGCCGAGAGCTCCTGCTTCAGTTGATCGGTGCCGACGGCGCGCTCGGCGATGGCGTCGAGACGCAGCGCCAAATCGCCCTGCGCGGCGACGTCGGCGAGGGCATTGACCGCGTCTGCCGTTTGCTTGCGCCCGAGGATGGCGAGCAGCTCGCGCGCGATGTCCTGCGGCCGCTTGCTCAAGTGCTCGGCGATGAAGCGCTCGTGACCCTCGGCGAGCCGCTCGATCGCCTGGAGAATCGGCTGACGCAGGCCTTCGTCGGGTTGGTCGAGCGCCTCGAGCAAGTTCGGCAGACTGCGCTCTCCGAGCCACTCCATCATCGACGAGGTCTGCGCGAGGAGCGCCGGCCGCGCTTCTTCGGGCGCGCGCACGACCACGCCGAGGAGCCGCGCGAGGTTGTCGCCGCCGAAGAACGCGTCGGTGAGCTGCGCGCGCAGCGGGGCGAGATCACCGGCCGGCGCGCGCGTCGTCAGCACCTCGACGAGCGCGTGCCACATCGCCATCATCGCGTCGGCCAGGCCGTGGGTGAACGTCTCCTGCGAGCCGCTCGCCAGCGAGCCGAGGAGCAGGGGAAGATCGCCGGCGCGGCGTGCGTCGAGGATCGCCTCCGCGAGGACGTCGACGTAGCGCTCGAGCCACCTCGCCGTCGGCATCGAGAGCTGCGCGCCGAGCGCGAGCCGGGCCATGCGATCGATGCCGAGGGCGTCGGCGAGCGGGTTCTGTCCGCGCGCATCGCCGTCGGTGGTGATCGCCATCGCGCTCGCCTCGGCGCGCGCCGAGCGAGCTTCACGTGCCGCGAGCCGTTCGAGCTCGTCCGACTCGGCAAAAAAAGCCTCGAAACGATCGGCGTCGCCATCGGCGAACCCGAGCGTGGCGATGGCCTCGATGTGCGGAAGGCCGAGATCCCAGAGGCGGGTGGCGAGGTCGTCCTCGGGCGGAAGATCTCGCGCGGTGTCGACGAGGAAGAGCTCGACCAGCGCGCGCAGCTCCGGCTCGGTGACGCCAGGATGGATCAAGAGCTCCCGTACGCCGCTCTCGAAGAAGGCGTAGGGCACGACGTCGAAGGGCGCGGCCGGCTCCCACACGTCACGCACGCCCGCGGGCGTCGAGAGAGCGAACGCATACGGGCGCACCGAAAACACGATGCCCTCGCGCAACGCAGGCTCGGCGAGCGCGGTGAGGACTTCTTCGAAGAGCGCTCGTTGTCGACGCTCGGTCTCCGGGTGGCCGAACGCATATTGACGCACGCTCGGGAGAACGCGCTCGAAGGCCTTGCCGACGGCGCGAAGGCGCGCGAGCCGCGGGTCTTCCTCGACGGCGCCCGTGGCTGCCGAGATCGGAGAGACGCCGGAGACCGCCGACACGGCAGAGACCGCGGAGACCGCAGAAACCGCCGAGACCACCGACGTCTCCGTCGGACGCGGCTGCGAGCGCGAGAGCTCGACCGTCGCCGGCGTCGGCGTGCCCCGCAGACGCGAGAGCTCGGTGAGCACCGCGCCGCGCATTTCAGCCGCATTTTCCCAGCGATTTCGCCTGTCCCATTGCAGGGCCTTGTCGACCAGCGCGATGAAGCCGGTGGGCAAGTCGGGATCGGCGCGGGCGAGCGATGGCGCGGGCTGCGTCGCCGCGAGGACGAGCGCTTCGTCGTTGCTCCGACCTTGGTGAAGCCGCGTCCCGGTGGTCAGCGCATAGAGGAGCGCACCGACCGAGAAGATGTCGGCACGACCATCGAGGCGATCGCCGAGACCGCGCGCCTGTTCGGGCGACATGTACGAAGGCGTGCCGAGCGTGGTGCCGGCGCGCGTCTGATCCATCGGCGCGGCGTCGCGGAGCTGCGCGATGCCGTAGTCGAGGACCTTCACCCGCCCGTTGCGCCGCACCTCGTCGCCGGCGTTCGGTTCCGGATCGCAGAGGAAGATGTTGGCGGGCTTGAGGTCTCGATGGATGACCCCCGCGCCGTGACACGCGGCGAGGAAATCGAGGAGCTGTCCGGCGATCGCCAGTGAATCGAGGAGCGGTAATTTCCGTCCTTCGCGCTTCCAGCGGTGATCGAGCGTCTCGCCGATGAGCAGCTCCATCACGAGGAAGGGCTCGCCCTCGTCGGTGGTGTCGTTGTCGTGCACCTCGACGCCGCCGGGGTGCTGGATCTTGTTGCCGACGTACCCTTCGCGGACGAAGCGCTCGCGCAGGCTCGGATCGACCGAGAGCTCGGGATGGAGGATCTTCAGCGCCGCGCGCCGACCGTTGTGGTGCGTCGCCGCGTAGACCGCCGCCATGCCTCCGACGCCGACGAGCTCGTCGAGTCGCCACTTGCCGCGCACCAACGCGCCCACGCGCGACTCCGCCGTTCGTGCGGGTCCTTGCCCATCGCGGGCGCGCGGATCTTGAGGAGGGCTCACCGGGCTCGAGCGCTGCATGGCGAAGGGCCGTAGGCGGCGCGTCGTCGTCGCTCTCGTGCGGCGACGACACGGCGGAGACCAAGGCTATGACGACGCAGAACGCGCGGCTACAGCCGCCTTTCGTCTCCAAGCCGCGCCGCCCCGCGGGCGAGCCTTTCGCGCATTTTGCCGCTGTTTGACGCCGACGTGCTGCGTCGCGGCGGCGAAGGCGGCTACCAGGCCTTCTCTTTGACGAACTCGGCGGTGAACTTCGCAGCCGCCTCGTAGCTCTTCTTGGTGTCGGCCTCGATGCGCTTCTCGACGATGCCACCGACCATGAAGACCTTCACCTCGACGCTCATCTTGGCGATGCGCACGCAGGCCGCATCTCCACGACTCTCGCACCAGTTCTCACCGCCGATGTGGGTCTTGTCGGGCATCGAGGCGGTGATGATCTTCACTTTGTAGATCCCCGTCTTCTTGTCGAAGACGCCGTCCTCGATCCACGAGAGGTCGCCGAGCACCTTGGCGACGGGGCCGGGGAGGTCCTGCGCAGGAGGGTTGAGCTTGATCCGCCGCGTGATCTGCGCGTCCGTCTCTTTCTGCTCGAGCCGCGTGCACTCGCGGAACTTGAGGACGTCGAGATAGAGGCGCTTGTTGTACTCCTCGTCCCAGACGCACCGCCAATAGGTGTCGATGGCGCAAGGGATGTCGTGGCGGATGGTGAACTCCATGCGCGGGACCGTATGTGGCCTTGGCGAACCCGACAAGCCGACTTCCGACGGCGTCTCGCGCGTGACTCCGGAGGGCGACATACCGTGCACAGGGCCGCGAACGGGCGGTCACACCCGCCGTTTGGACAGGGCGACGGCCCTTTCGGTGAGAATCGACAGGCGCCCGGAATCACCGGGCTTCTGGCCCGGTTGTGCCCCTGTACACGGCATCTGGGGCCGACGTGTCTTCTCCCTGGACGCATCCGCTCTTCGGCATCAGGATTGCTCTACAGACCTTCGACCGCCTCCGTTCGACCTTCGTCACGCCTTCAGGAGCCCCAGATGGTCAGCCTCTCCCGTCCAGTTCGCATGCTCCTCACCGTCGCTCCGCTCGCTGCGCTCATGGCGACGGCGGGTAGTGCTGCGGCCGACGAGAAGTGTCCGCCTGGCTCCTGGTTCTGCGCCGACGTCGACGTGAAGGTCGGTCCGGGCGAGCAACCTCCGCCTCCCGCTCCGGTGCCTGCGCCGGTGCCCGCGCCTGCGCCCGCTCCGGCCCCTCCGCCGGTCGTCGTCTATCAACCGGCGCCGCCGCCCCCCGTCTACAGCAACGCGCCGCCGCCGTACTACCCGCCTCCGCCGCCGCCCGCGCGCTCGAAGAGTGAGGTCGGCCTCTCGTTCCGTGTCGAGGGCGCTGCGTTCAAAGCCGCCGACCGATACACGAAGGGTGACACCGGCATGGGTGGCGTCGGCATGAGCCTGCGCTTCCGACCGACCCCGCGCTTCGCGCTCGACATCGGGCTCGACGCCCTCGCCGGCATCGACGCCAACGGCTTCCACCGCAGCGAGACGCCGCTCAGCATCATCGGCATGCTGTACCTGAACCCGAAGTCGAAGGTGCAGGTCTACATGCTCGGCGGCTTCGGCTTCTCTGGCGCGCGCGTCGAGAACACGCAGACCGGCACCGTCGAGCACTACAGCTACTTCGGCGGCATCTTCGGCGGTGGTCTCGAGTTCCGCGTCTCGCAGAAAATCGCGCTCAACTTCGACGTGCGCGGCTTCATCCGCGGTCGCACCGACGATCAGGCGGCGAACCACCCCGAGTTCACCGCGCAAGACGGTCGCACGACCAACACCTCGGGCGGCGCGCTCTTCACGGGCGGCGTCACCTTCTACTTCTGAGCTAGCCCACAGGACTAGCAGTCGCGCCGCGACGCTCGGTCGAGTAGACACGGCGGATGCAGGCGCAGGCGCGGCTTTCGCCTCGAAACAAGCTGCTGCTCAACGCTGCGCTGGTCATCGCCTGGATGCTCGGCGTCGGCGGCCTCGGTTTCTCGTGCGTGATGCTCAAGTTCTACCAAGGCCCGAAGCCGGCCGCGGTGTCGTCGCACGAGCAGGCCGTCGCGAGCAGCTCGACGAGCGCTTCCACGAGCGCTTCCACGAGCGCGATGCTCGCAGTGAGCGCCGCAGTGGCTACGACCTCGAGCCTCGCGCCGCCCGCCGGAGGGGCGCCGCCGAAGCCCGTCTCGCTGACCGTCGACGCCGAAGACATCGCCGCGCTCTACGCGACCGACGTCTCGCGTCGCGCGCGAGTGCCGCTCTCTGCCGCCAATTTGCTTCTCTCCTTGGCGCTGGTGATCGGCGTCGTGCGCGCGCGAGCCCGCGGCTCGTTCGGCCGGCAATGGCTCGTGCAGGTCTGCTTCGCCTCGGCGCTCTTCGCCTGCGTCGAGTGGGTCGCACGTCGCGACGAGCGGGCGTATTTTCGCCAACAACTCGAAGCACGCATCGACGCGGCCCATCCCACGGCCGAAGAACGAGTCGCCGCGACGCGCAACCTCGAGGGTATCTTCGGGGTGCAGCTCCTCTGCGTCGCGTGGGAGCTGCTCTTCTTCGGCGCCCTCGGCGCTGCGCTGATGCGCCCGTCCGTCGCCGCCGAGCTCGATTCGAGTGACTCTTCAGGCCCCAAGCCGTCTCCGCGCGATCGCGACGACGAGGACGAACGATGACGACTCCCGCGAATTCGGCGCACCGCCCCGTCCAGCTCCTCTCGCGCGAGCTCGCCGATCAAATCGCTGCCGGCGAGGTGGTCGAGCGTCCGAGCTCGGTGGTGAAGGAGCTGGTCGAGAACGCGCTCGACGCCGGCGCACGGACGATTCGCGTGGAGATCGAGAACGGCGGCCTCGATCGCATCGTCGTCGTCGACGATGGAGCGGGCATGGACAGCGCCTCGGCGCTCCTTGCCATCGAACGTCACGCGACCTCCAAGCTCGCGTCCTTCGACGAGCTCTTCCGTCTCGGAACCTTCGGCTTCCGAGGCGAAGCCCTCCCATCGATCGCTTCGGTCTCGCGCTTCAAGCTCACCACGCGCAGGCCCGAGGCGCTCTCCGGCACGGAGATTTCGCTCCTCTCGGGGCAGAAGCCGTTCACGCGCGAGGTCGGTGCGCCGCCGGGAACGGCCATCGAGGTGGTCGAGCTCTTCTACAACGTGCCGGCGCGTCGCAAGTTCATCAAGTCCGCCGCGACCGAGGCGGGGCACATCGCCGACACCTTGCTCGATCTCGCGCTCGCCCGCGCCGACGTGTCGATTTCTCTCCTCCGCGACGGGAGGCCGGTGCGGCAGTATCTCCGTGAAGCGACGCGTGCGGGCCGTGCGCGAGACGCGCTCTCTCGCTCGCTGAACGACGGCACGCGCCTCGTCACCGAGTTCGTTCACCTCGACGGCGAGCGGCCGGGCGTGCAGGTCGAAGCGTTGCTCTCACCGCCGGAGAGAGCGCGCACCGGCGCCAACGGGCTCCATCTCCTCGTCAACGGTCGAGCCGTGCGCGACAGGGCGCTCGCCCGCTCGGTGGCGATGGCCTACGGCAGCGTGCTCGATCCTGGTCGCTATCCACTCGGCGTGGTCTACGTCGACGTCGCGCTCGAAGAGGTCGACGTCAACGTCCATCCCCAAAAGGCGGAGGTTCGCTTCGCGCGCGGACGTGAGCTCTACGACGACGTCTCTCGCGTGCTCGCGGCGGGTCTCGCCGAGACGTTCCGTCGCGCCGGATCGGTGCAAGTCGAAGACGAGCCGCCGACGCCCGTCACGCCGACGCGTGGTCCGGTCAACCGCGGGCTCGCCGAGCTCTCGGAGGCGATGGGACGGGCGATCCATCCGTTTGGCGGCGTCCCGCTCACGCGCGCGAAATCCGACACGCCGCACGAGGCCGATCCGTGGGGCATAGGACCGAACGCGCTGCCGATGGAGCCGCCGCGCCGCGAGCCCGACGATCCGCGCGACTACACGCTGCCGTCGGCGCAGTACATGGTGTTCCCGGCGCGCGGCGAACCGAGCCCAGCGGCGCAAGCGACAGCAGCAGCAGCCGCAGCTGACGCCGAAGAAGCCGAGAAGGAGACCACCCTCGTCAGCACGCGCTCGCCGCAGACGGTCGAGACTTCGAAGGGTCCGTACAGTCAGCTGCGCTTCCTCTCTCAGGTGCGCGCGACGTATCTCGTCTGCGAAGGCACCGACGGCATTTACGTGCTCGATCAGCACGCGGCCGCCGAGCGCGTGAACTTCCACAAGCTCCGCACCTCGTACGCCAAGCGCTCGATTCACCGGCAGCAGCTCCTCATTGCCGAGGTGCTCGAGGTCTCCAGCGCCGAGTCGGTGCTCGTCGACGAGCTCCACGACGTCTTCCTCGGCTTCGGGGTCGAGGCCAACGCCATCGGCGACGGACGCGTGGCGGTGATGGCGGTGCCGGCGATCCTCCGCAAGGCCCGTCCGGCGGCGATTTTGCGTGATCTCCTCGACGAGGTCGAGCGCACCGGCGAGCGCGCCTTCAGCGACGCGACCGATCTCGTGCTCGCGACGATGGCCTGTCACGGCTCGGTGCGCGCCGGCGATCCGTTGCACGCCGACGAGTGCATCGCACTGCTCCGCGCGCTCGACGACGTCGACTTCGCCGGCTACTGCCCGCATGGGCGGCCGATCGTCACCTCGATGAGCTACTCCGAGCTGGAAAAACGCGTCGGTCGACGCTAGCAGCCGCTCACAGCGCGAGCCCTGGGTGCACGGTGCGCGCGAGGGTCGCGACGCCGTCGAAGAGGCGTGGCCCTGGGCGGAGGATCGTCTCGTCCTCGAGGACGACGACCTTCTTCTCTCGCACCGCGCGCACCGTCGACCATGGCTCGTCGAGCGGCGCCGCGGCCGAGCCCATTTCGGCGCGCAAGATCACGTCCGGATCGAGCGCGATGACGTTCTCGAGCGAGAGCGTCGGGTAGCGCCCCCCGCTCTGCACGACGTTGGTCGCGCCGGCGAGCGTCAGCATCTCGTCGGGGAAGCTCCCGTTGCCCGCGGCGCTCACCGGCTTCGAGGAGAAGAGGAGGAGCACGCGCGGCCTTGGGAGGCTGGCGACGGCGCGCGCGATCTGGTCGCGACGCGCTCGCATCGAGGCGACGAGCTGCGCCGCGCCGTCGACGTGGTCGGTGCGTGCGCCGATGCCTTCGATCATCGTCACGATGTCGTCGAAGCGCTCGGTGTCGGGGAAATACGTGGCGATTCCGTGTTCCTCGAGCGCGCGCACGAAGCCCGGTCCGAGGGGCCCGCGAGCGCCGACGACGAGGTCGGGTCGCAGCGCGAGCACCGCCTCGAGGTTCGGATCGACGTACCCGCCGACGATCGGTAAGGCCAGCGCGGCTTGCGGAAAGTCGCAGTAGCGCGATCGACCAACGACGCGATCACCGGCCCCGACGGCGAAGAGCGTCTCCGTCGTGTTGGCGGAGATCGAGACCACGCGCTTGGCGACGAGGATGGTGGCGGGCGTCTTGGTCCGACAACCGGCGATCGTCATCGCCATCGTCATCGTCGCGAGCAGCACCAGCCCCAAGGCGAGGCTGCGCAGCGATGACCAAGACGACCCTCGAGACCGCACCGAACTTCTCAGGGCTTCTTCGGCACGGCCGGCTTCTTCTCGGTCGGCTTCTTCTCGCCCGCCGCCTCTTCCTTCGGCGGCCCCGAGGCCGGGAGCACGCGAATCACCGCTTCGAACCCGTCGTCGATCGCCTTCGCCGAGGCGGTGAATTTCTCGAACTGCTCGGGCGCGACGACGCCGGTCGGGAGCGAGAAGGCGAGATCTTCGAGGAGGGTGGTGCCATCGAAGCTCGCCTTGCGCGTCGCCTTCATCGACGTCGACGCGTCGGTGACGTCGATGGCGGGCAGGGGCGTGCTCACCGACGTCCCGCTCGGCAGGTGAATCACCCGATGGAGCGTGTACTGGACGGCGTCGTGGATGGTGAGCGCAGTCTTGCGTTTGGCGAGCGCCGCGTAGGTACGTCCGAGCGTGGCGGCGCGCCCTCCCGCGTGGAGCGGCGGCGTACCCGCGATCGCGAAGCGCTTGCCATCGGGGATGAGGAGCGCCGGGTAATCGACCTTGGCGGTGAGCACGACCTGCCAGGTCTCGGCCGAGGCCTTGACGTCGGTGACGTCGGCGCCGGGGACCCACGCCGAGACGTACTCGCGGAGGAGGTCGTCGCGCTCGTCGCCCGCTTCCTCTTCGAGCACCGACGAGACGTCCTGCGCATCGCGCCCGCGGAGGAGAAGCGCGACGGTGCCTTTGGCGTGACCTGCGTCGTCGACCGTCACTTCGATGGTCGCGGTGTCGGGATCTTGATCGACGTTCGGCGGCACCGGGATGATCGCGCCCGCGGTGTCGATCGCCAGACGACCACGAAGCTCGGGCGACGTGCGGCCCGGAGGCGGCGGATATCCATCGACGTCGAGATCGAGCCACACCGGCTTCAGCTCGCCGCCGGCCTTGTCGGCGACCCAGGCCACGAGGAGCGCGTGCGAGAAGCGCCAGACGCGGGCGACCATCTTCGGATCGGCCGAGTAGGGCGTTTGCTCGGCCCAGACGACGTCGTTCTTCACGCCGAGCTCGGAGAGCGCGCGATGGATGAGCGCGACGCGCGAGCCTTGGGCGTCGAGGAGGACGGTGCGCGCGGTGTAGCTCTGCATGCCCCATTCGCCGCCGCCGAGCGGGAGGAACCCGATGCGCGGCAACGTGCGCTTGGCGGCCTTGGAGAGGCGCGCGAGGAGATCGACCGTCGGCGCGCGATCGCTCCCGGCAGCCGCCGCGACCCACGCCGAGACCTCGAAATTGCGCTCGTCCTCCGACAGCAGTCCTTCGCGCGCGTCGCGACCGAGCTTGGTCCACGACCACGTCGAGAGACGAAGCGAGACCGACGCGTCGAGGAACGCCTGGCCCTTCTCGCTGCGCCGGACGTCGTGATTGGCGACGTTCCACACCAGTGTCTTCTTCTCGGAGCCGGCCGACGCGTCGGTCGGCTTGCCGAGCTCGGCGTGCGACCAGAGCTCGACGGGCGCGTTCTTCGGCGTCGTCAGCGAGAGGGTCGCGTGCTGCACCGCGGTTCGACCGGGGAGCAGATCGGGCGTGTCGAGATCGAACGTGCCGTCGGGGCGCGCGACGAACCAACCTTCGGCGACGAGCTCGACGTAGTCGCCGGGCTGGATCTGCGAGAGGTCGGCGCCGGACTGCGCGGCCATGATTCGATCGGGCTCGACGACGGAGCCGTCGGCCTTGTAAATGCGGTGGATCGTCTGCGCGATGTAGCCGCGGCCGCCGCTGGTGCTGGCGACGCGCGCGGAGGCGTTGGCGTCGACGTCGGTGGTGCCCGAGAGATGGCGCACGTCCCAGACGACGGCGTGGAGGAAGCCGCCTTCGTCGAGCTCGTAGGACTCTTCGTGATCGAGCACCATCGTGCCGACCTCGGCGTTCTGCTTGCTCGTCTTGTCCTTCGCGATCAGCGCCTTCGTCTTGTTTTCGAAGGGGAGCGCGAGATCGCCACCGACGCTCGTGTCACCGGCCGCGCGCCTCGCGGTCACCAGCTCTTGGAGCATGCGCGCGTCGCCGTCGAGCGTGCGAATCTCTTTGCGGAGCCAGTCGATGCCGACCTTGCCGGGAGGCGCGAGCTCGCTGGCGAGGCGCAGCGGACGATCGCCGAGATCGGCTTTGTCGTAGAGCGCCCGTGCCGCGGCAGCGCCGGAGAGGCGGAGCGTGGCGTTGATTTCGAATGAGGTGCCGAGCTTCGGCGATGCGTAGAGCGCGCGGAGGCGGCTGAGCTCGCCGAGGGCTCCCTTGTCGTCGCCGACGGCCGTCTTGGCATACGCGCACTCGAACGAAGAGACGTCCGGGCGAGCCGGCGCGCACTCGGCCTTCATGTGCGCGTCGTCGGTCTCGCGATCGATCTCGCGCTCGAGCCGATAGCCGACGAGCGTGCCGGCGAGGACCGGCTTCACGCGTGCAGCGGCCTCGTCTCCGACGCCGTAGATCTCGTCGCCGAGGATGGAGAGGAAGGCGTCGACCAGCGGATCGACCGAGGTGCCCTTCTTCTGCGCCTCTTCGCGACGTTTCTTGATGTCGGAGATCGCTTCGACCTCGCCGGCACCGCCGCGACGCTGCAGCGCCACGACCTGGGCGTGACCGATGATCGCTTCCCACGACGTCGGCCAACCTTCGAGCGCGGCGTCGAACGCGGCGCGATAGCGCTCGAGGCGCCGAAATTCAGGCAGATCGTGGGCAAACCGAAGCGTGCGCGTCCAGACCAGGGCAGCCGCCGGCGGCGCCTTGGTCTTGCCGTCTTTCGAGTGCGCGACCTCGGCGATGACCGCTTCGGCGCGCTTCGAATCGCCGCTCGCGAGGAGGCCGAGGGCGAGGGTGGTGCGCGCGGCGGCCGAGGTCGGCGTCGCTGCCGCGGGCTCGGGAGCGACCTTGCCGATCTTGGTCGCCGGGGGTGCGCCGGTGCCGGCCTTCGCCGCGAGCGGCAGACCGTCCTCGGAGAGCGCGTAGATGGCGATCGACTCCGGCGCATAGGCGCCGAGCTTGACGACGAGGCGAACGGTGCCTGCTTCCTGCACCTCGACCTTGCCGAAGCGGAGCATGCGCGTGCCGATTTCGCCGTACGCCAGCGAGACCGCTGGTTTGCCGGCGACCAGCAGCTTGCCGGGTAGCTGGGTCTCGAGCCCGACGGAGATCGTCTGCGCGTCGGGCACCTCGACGTCGACGACGACGTAGCGCAACCCGCCGGTCACCGCGGTGCCGGTGGTGACGAGCGAGCAGCCGTGTCCGATCGAGGTGGTCGGCGCGGTACCGAGGGCGAACGTCGGCGAACCGGCATTTTTCGGGGGTGGATACGATCCTGCGAGCGCGCCGCCATCGACCGGGCCGACGTCGTCGAGCGCGCCGAGGGACGGTCCGACGAAGGGACCGACCACCGTCGCTTCGGTCGCGCAACCGCTCGCTTGGATGCCGGCGGCCATCCCTGCGACGTCGCCTCGAATGGCGGCGAAATGCATCTTCGCGGTGGCGGCGGCGACGTGGATCATCGGATCGCGACGTGCGTCGGTGCCGAGCGTGCTCTCGAGGACCTCCATCGCACGACGTTCGCCGTCGACCACGCGTGCCGCGAGCCCGATGTCGTCTCCCAGCTCTTCCAGACCGACGACCTCGCGTCCGGCGAGCGCGTCGATGGCGGCGAGCGAGGCTTCGCGCGCGAGCGGCGTACCGCGGAGCTCACGGGTGTCTTCGAGCACCTTGATCCAGGCGTTCATCGCCTCGGTCGCGGGCTTCGTCGCCTCGGCCTCGAAGGCCTTCATCGTCTCGTCGGCGATCGCCTCGGGGTTGCCGGCGTGCGGACCTTCCGGCCCCTTCGCCGGACCGCAGGCGAGCCCGACGGTGAGCGGCAACACGAACAGCGCCAGCGGTGACAAGCGAGACAGTTTGGAAAAACGCTTCCAGTGCTTCATGCGCGTGCTCATGATCAGGACCCCTTCACGAAGCGGATCTCGCGGTTGAAGAGGGCGTCGACCTTGACGACGAAGGCGCGCCACGCGTCGTACTCCGCGAGCGATATCGTCGACTGATCGAGCGAGAAGACCCGCTTGACGATGATTTGGTTCTTCTCGCCGCGCTCGATGACGAGGCTGGCCTTGCCGTACTTTCCGCCGTTCACTTCGCCGCCGATGTTGAGCTCGGCGACTTTGTACCCGGGAGGCGGATCGAAGACGATCTTCACCACGTCCATCGAAGGCGCCATGTGCGGCGGCAGGACCACCGGCGTCACCCGCTTGGTGAGCGGCGCCAGCGACGCAGTCGTCGGGATGCCGTAGTGGAGGCCGAGCACGAGGTCGGTGCCTTCCTTGCGGCCGAGCCCCGCGCTCTTGGCGTTGAACTTGAGGGTGGCCTTTCCGTCCTTCAGCTCACCCTTGAAGGCGATGCCCTGCGGCACGACCTCCAGCTGCGGGAGCGCGGCGACGGCGTGGTACTTCTCGAGCCACGTCGCCGACTCGGTCTGCACGCCGGTCGCATCCTTCGGATCGGCCGTTTTTCCGGCCAGCGAAGTGCGCAGCCAGAAGGCCGAGTCGCCCGAGTGGAGCTCGTCGATGGTGATGGCGGCCGAGCCGTCTTCCTTGATCGTAAAGGACCACGTGCCGTTCTGGCCGTGCTCTTCCGGCGAGCTGTTCGGCAACGTCACGATCGGCGTGGTGCCGCCGAAGACGACGCGAATCGCCGCCGCGCGTGCGTCCATCGCCGGCAGCGGTCCGAGGCGCGACTCGGGGCTGGTGGCGTCGAGGTAACGATCGGCCTTCTCGCCCTTGCCGTCCTTGGAGCCGGGGAGGAACGCGATGCCGTGATCGAACAGCGGCGCCACCGCACCCTTGGCGGTGATGACGCTCGGCATGCCGGTGTAGCGCGTCTGCACGAGGACCTCTTGCGCGTCCTCGATGCCGATCGCCTTCAGCATGGTGATGAGCAGCATCGCCTTGTCGTCGCAGTCGCCCTGCATGCGATCGAGCACGTTTTGCGGCCGATTCGGCAACCACTGCTCGGCCGAGACGTAGTTCACGTACTTCACCTGATCGGCGATCCAGTTGAAGATGGCGGCCAGCTTTTCGTCGCGCGTCTTCGCCTTCGCCTTCTCGACGATCTCCTCCGCCTGGCGCTTGATGCGCGGGTCGACGGTGGAGAACGAGCCGACGCCGGCCTTGTACCAAGTGACGAAGTCGTCCCAGGTCTTGAACTGCGAGCCGATGATCGTCGGATAGATTTCGGTCGCCTTCGGCTGGAAGGGCTCGACCGGCACCGTCATCGGGTTGTTCCAGACGTAGCGCTCGACCGAGCGTCCCTTGGCGTCGTTGGCCGTGGTGCGGATGTCGGGCTTGCCAAGCTCTTCGTGAAGCAGCGCGGTGTAGAGCGGGTGCTTGGCTTGCGAGCGGACGACGACCTCGTTGTAGAGGCAGGGGTGCGTCGCCGGGCCGCCGGCGTAGTCGAGGAAGAAGAACGGCGCCGCGCCGCGATCGCCGATCGGCAGCTCGGTGTAGCTGCGCGTGGCGACCTCGACGACGTCGCCGGGTTTGAGATCGGTCCAGCGAATGCCGAGGCCGTCCTCACCTTCGGCGATTTGCTGCGGCACCGCGGTCGTCCCATCGAGGTGGTGGACGCGCGCGCGCACGACCTCGACGACGTCGCCTTCGGCCGGCACGCCGCGCTCGTCGAGATCGCCTGCGTCCTTCGGCGCTTTGACGATCTCGCGCGAGTAGTGGATGAGCTGGACCACGCGACCGGCGTCGTCGACGGTGACCACGCGGACCCAATCGAGCTGCCGATCGAGCACGTCGAGGAGCGGCTCTTTGCCGTCGGGCGTGGGAGCGGGCGCGCCTTTGCGACGCGCGAGGAACGATTTCGGGTCGGGCAGATACGCCTCGTCGTCGGGGTGGAGCTCACCGAACGCGAGGTCTTCTTCGGCGCGGAGGAAAGGCGAGCCGGGGTCGAGATCGCGCGCGCGTCCGAGCGCTTCCTTGGCGAGCTCACGCTCTTTGGCGTCGGGCGAGGCGGCGAGCGCTTGCACGAGCTCCGACCAAATCGCCTTCCGGTTCGGCGCCCAACCCGTGGCCATCAAGAGGAAGCGACGGTGCTCGGCGGCGAGCCCGGCGTTCTTCAGCTCGTCGCCGATCGACTCGATTTCGTCGGCCGAAGCGATGAGACGGAAGCTCGCGATGGTCGCGGCCTTGAGCGCCTCCGGACCGAGGAGCCCCTTGCTCCGAATGTAGTCGCGCGGTGACTCGCGTGGCCACACCGAGAGCGCCTGCGCGCGCGCCGCGGCGGCGAGGAGCGGACGCTGGTACATCGAAGAGGCGAGCTGCCGAAGCACGTACGTCGGCGTGCTTTCTTTCTCGGCGTCCCAGATGTTCTTCCAGGCGAGGAACGCGTCCTCGGTGTGCCCGAGTTGATCTTGCAGCCGCGCGCGGAGGATCTGCGCGTCGAGATCTTTGGCGGTCGCGAGCTCGGTGGTGGCCACCGTCGAGGCGGCCCAGTCGGTGTAGTGAGCGTCGAGCCGACCATCGGCGAGCACGCGGCGCGAGAACTTGGCGACGGGCTCGTAGAGCTTGTCGGCGCCGGCGACCGTGATCGACTTGTTGAGCCAGGTCGTCTCGTTGGCGCGTCCGGGCGCGAGCCAGCCGCTCATCGCCAGCTCGTCGGGGCGCGGATCGCCGTTGACGACGACGTCGAGGAAGCCTTGCGCGCGGGGCGAGCGGAGATCGTCGGCGCCACCGATGCGGCGCGCGAGGGCGATCGAAAGCGCGTCGTCGACGCTCAGCTCGTCTTTGGGAGAAAATGCCAAAGCCTTGGCGAGCGGCGTGGTCAGCGAGGTGAACGTCGGCGGCGTCACCGTCTCGGGGAGCTTTCCGAGATCGTCCCCGAAGGTGATGCCTGCCACCGCGTCACCGGTCTCGGTGGTGACCCGCGCGCGCACGCGACCGGCGTCGGCGGAGGTGCCGGCGCAGACCTTGAGCGCGAGGAGGTGCGGCCCCTTCGAGACCGTCATCTTGGCGGCGATGCGATCGGCGAGCGCGAGGGAGTGCGTCTCCTCGCTCGTCCCCAGCGCCGCGCCGTCGAACATCACGCGCAGCGATCCGCTCGCCGCCGCCTGCACCACGATCACCTGATCGTTCGCCAACGTGACGACGCTCGCGAGGTACGTGCAGGCTTCTTTTCGCGGGTAGATCAAGACGTCGAGCGGAATGCCGCGCGCGGAGGTGAGCTCGGCCGGCACCGGTCGCCAGGCGTTGTCGTAGGCGCCGTCGTCCCAGCGTTGATCCATCTGGCGGAAGAGCGCGACCGAGATCGGCCGCGGCTTGCCGTCGTCCTTCGCCGTCGTCTTGGTCTCTTTCCCGTCTTTCGCTTTGCCGTCCGGCTTTGGCGCTGCGGCACCCACGGGCGGCGGCGCGATCTCGGGCCCCTCGGCGGTGGTGATGCCGGTGCCGCTCGTGTCCTTGAAGGGACCGACGATGCGGAAGGCGCTGACGACGCCGAGCTTCGCTTCTTCCGGACGACCGGCTGCGGTGCCGACATCGGGCGCGATCGAACGCGCGATCGTCGCCGCCTCGACGCCGAGGAACTTCGAGTTCTTGTTCGCCGAGAGGGCGGTCGCGATGCGCAGGAGCGCCTTCTGTGCGAGCCCCGCGTGGGCATCGTCGGCGAGCTGCGGGATCGCCATGATCGCGCCGATGGCAGCGCGTCCGCCGGCCAGCCCTTCGCGAATGGCGCGCTTCTCGAGCTGCGAGATCACCTCGTCGGTGGTGGCTGCGACCCAGAGGTCGTCGGAGCTCACCGGCTTCTGCGACTTCGCGAGCTTGCCCTTCGGCGCAGGGGCACCGACGTCCTTCGCGTCCATCCCGGCTTTCCCGTCTTTCGCTTTCGGCGGGCCGCCCGGGAGCGGTTTCGGCGCCGCGGATCCAGCGGGCGGACCTTTCGGTTGCTGCGCATCGGCGTCGCGGCCGGCGAGCGCCGTGACGAGGAGACCGAGGCCGACCGAAGCGAGGAGAGAGCGCGAACGAGGGCGCCGAAGGGCGCGAGGATTCTGCGTCATCACTCGCCGCACTAACCCGGTTTTCACCGGGCGTACGCGGCAAAATCTTCGACGACGGAGCGAAACGGAAGCCTTACTTGCCTTCGACTTCCCTCGTCACCGAGTTGCCTGCTGCGTCATAGGCGCGAAGCCCGATGACGTGACTTCCGGTCAGCCCGAGCGGGACGTCGACCGTCTCGAGCGCGTCGTCGAGGATGCCGTCGGTCGAGGTGATGACGCGCCAAGGAGCCTTGCCGTCGATCTCGACCTCGAGCCGCACGATCGGCCCCACGCCATCGGCGATCTCCGCCTGCAGCTTCCCACCATTGAGCGCCATCTTGCGGATGACCGGCGGCGTGTTGTCGACGACGAAGGGTGCGCTGTCGAGCGCGTGCTTGAGGGCGGTGTTGATCGGGTTGGCGACTTCATCGCTCGCTTCGACGCGCACACGGTACCAACCTTCGGCGAGCGCCTCGGTCGACCACGAGTACTCGGTCGCCGAGATCGGCTCGTCGTCCTTGGTCAGCGCGCGCCACACCGTCGACTCTTCCTTGCGGAACCAGAGGCGATAGCGGAGCGCGTCGCTGTCGGGGTTCTCGACCTTCCATGTCAGCTTGATGGCCGACTCTTTCTTCGGCACGTCGGTGCCCGACGAGGGAATGCCGCTCGGGAGCGAGCCCTTCGCCGGCACGCCGACCTCGGTGACGATCGCGCGCAGGTTGTCGGTGACGAACGCGAGCGAGATGCCGTGAAGGACGGTGGGAAAACCCTTCCAACGCGCCTTGATTTGCACGAAACGACCGGAGGGCGAGGCGACCTTGCCGCCGGCGGCGAGTCCGGTCCACGCGCTCCACGTCTCGTCGGGGACAGAGGTCTCTCCGCTGCGCGTCTCGAGATCGAGCGGTCCGTCGGCGCGCGCGGCGAGCTTGCCCCAGTGCGCTTTGAGACCCGCGTCGAGCGTTTTGCTGGTCCACGAAGCGTCGCCACCACCGATGCCGGTGACGCGATGGAACGCGCCGCCGTCACCTGCCGCGAACCAACTTCCCTTGCCGCCCGCGACGACGCCGATGGCGCCGATCTGCCTGGATTCAGCCTTGGCGACGACCGAAGAGACGTGCGTCTCGTCGACGGCGACGACCTTTCCTTCGTTGGCGAGACCGATGTACGCCACCGGTTTGCCCGCCTTCGGAGCGGGCTCGGTGGCGAGCGCGAAGAACGGCGTCGACGAATCGGCGTACAGCTTCTCGGGTTTGCCGCCGGTGCCATCGCCCGCGAGGCCGGAGATCTTCCAGAGCTCGCCCTTGCCCTTGCTGCTCTTCGGCGCATCGGAGCTCGCCCCCGGCTGCTTGGTGCTGGGGAGCTTTCCTTTGCTCGCGTCCGGGAGCGATGGGTAGTCGTTCACGATGCAGTAGAGAGTATCGGCGCTCGTGCTCGCGCCAGCAGCCTTCACCGGCGCAGCGGGCGGCTTTGCTTTCGGATCCTTCGGCTTCGCCACTGGCGCCTCGACGCCGTTCGACATCGCGCCGCCGAACTCGCACGATCGTACGTAATTTCCAGCAAAATCCATGACCACAGCGGCCTTGCCGGGTGCGGAGATGGCGAGCAGCAGACCCTTGCTCGAAGTGCCCGCGTAGAGCGTGCCCGTCGGTCCGACCGTGAGGCTGGTGACGTGCGTGTCGTCGACGGTGTGGAAGAGCTGCGACTTCCCCGCGGCATCGATGCGATAGATTTTTCCGTCGGGTCCGGTGCCGGCGAAGAGCTCGTTGCGCTTGGCGTCGTAGGCGAGCGCCCAGACGTGATCGCTCGGGAGCTTGCTCCACGCCTTCGGCTTCTGCGCGGCGGTGGCGCTCGGGTTGGTGCCGACCGCGGCGCCAGGATCGACCAGGTAGATTTCGCCGTCGGGGTAGGTGCCGGCGTAGATCTTCCCGCCTGGACCTTTGACGAGCGAGGTCACCGCCATCGCGGTCGGGATCTCGGCGACGACCGACTCCTTGCCTTGCGCGTCGATCTTGAGGACGCGTGCGTCGGGCCCGACGCCGAGGAGCACGTCGGCGCCGTCGCTGATGCCGGCCCACACGCTCGTGCCTTTGAGGAGCGTCGTGCGGCTGGTCGACCAACCGGCGACGACCTCGCCGTTGGAGGTGATGGCCGTGCCCTGCTGCTCGCCGCCGCCCAGCTTGTCGGCGGTGTCGAGCTCGAAGGTGCGCGTGCCGACCGCCTTGGCGATGTGGGTGTCGCGCGTGGTGATCGCGAAACCGGTGGCGACGCCGAGCAGAGCGAAGACGATGACCGAAGCGCGTGACCGAACCGAGCGCATTCCCATACCCTCTCTATGTAGTCTTCACGTGAGGCACTGCAGGTGACGAATCGAGCTTGTTTCCGCGGCTACTTCTGCGCGGCTTTGACGGTGACGCGGAGCCGCGAGCTGCCATCGGTGTAGGCAGCGACATCGACCGCCTTGCGCACCATCGGCTGGAACGACTCGGGGATGGAGGTCGTGGTGTTGGCCTTCATCGTGTCGACGGCGAAGGGCGTGATCTTGGAGGCGACCTTGCCGTTCATCGCCAGGCCCGCCTCGGGATAGCGGTACTGGACCACCCACGCCTTCGGCGACAGCGACGGCGCCGCGAGGTTGTGGATGAGCTGGTCGAGGTTCTCGGGCGACGCGGTGTCGGGGTAGACCTGCCAGCCGGGGACGATCTCGAGGTCGACGTCTTTGCCGGCGAGGATCGGATCGATCGGCACGCTGACGATGACCGACTTCTCTTCGCCGAAGTACGGCTTGTAGGTGAGCTTGATGCGCGCGGCCTGGCCCGGTTCGACGATGGTCTCCATCAGCTCGGCCGAGCGGAGGCGCACTGCGTCGCGCTTCCAGTCGACCTCGAGCTTGGCGGTGACGCCCTCGACTTGCACCTCTTCCCAAGGGTTGTTCATCAGCTCGCCGAGCGCGAAGCCGGCGCGCGACATGAAGAACGCTCCCTGCGGCACGCCCGAGGCAGAGACGCCGAAGTCGTCGACGGCGATGGTGCCATGGCCCTTGATCTTGATCGTCGAGGAGAGCGTCCAGCTGGCGTCCTTGCGATCGTTGATCGCGCTGCCGACCGCGTCGGCGAAGGCGAACGCGGTCCACATCGGCGACATGAACTTGTCGTGGATGACCTCCATCGACCAGTTCTTCTTCGGCGCCGTCGGATCGCCGAGGAGGTCGATGGTCATCGGGATCATCGGGGCGACGACGTCTTCGTCGACGACGATGCACGCCTCGCGATCTTGCGTCAGCGTGCCGAGGTTGCGCACCGGCTCGCCGATCTTGAACGAGCGCTGATCGCTCGACAAAACCCAGAGAATTTTCGCGATCGCGGTCGGGAGGTGGCTGGCGCCCATCTCCATCATCGGGTGACCGAAGCCGACCAGCTTCTTGCCGATGACGTGGGTGACGGTGCCAGTGGCCTGCGCCGCCGAGTCGCCGCGCATGAGCTCGACCGCGATGGCGCCGCCGTCGACGTAGTGCTCGGGAGCGCCCTTGGCGGTGGCCGCGATTCCGGCGCCGCCACCTTGGAGGGGAACGAGGCCGAGCGGAGCGATCGCCAGGGCGAGCTCTTTCACCGTGCGATCGGAGAGGCCGCCGACGATGAGCGGAGTCTCGACCATCTGCGGCGCGGTGACGCCCGCGAGCCCAGGAGGTGCCGAGCGCGCGGCGATTTGCTTGACGTGATCTTGCAGCGAGTAGGTGCCCGGATCGCCGAACCAGGCCGTCTTGGCGCCGCCGCTCTTGCCGTTGGCGTCGGCGTCGTCGAGCGAGCCCGTCTTCGCTTTCGGCGCCGGCGGTTTGGTGGCCGGGCCGATCGGCGACTTGCCGCTGCTGGGAAAGAGGAGCGGCGAGAGCGGACGCCCCATCTCGGCGACCATGTTGGCGATCGGCGTGACGCCGGCGACGGGCTCGTTGCCGAAGCTCCAACCGTACGCATACGCGCCGGCGAGCTTGGCCGGGCCCGACCCGTCGTTCAGGAAAATGGGGCTGCCGCTCATGCCGGCCACGACCTTCACCTTCTCGAGGCGCGGGTGGATCGTCTTCACCAAGATCAGATCTTGGTTGGGCCTGAATTTGTGGAGGACGTCGATGACCTCGACGTCGAACTTCTCGGGCTCGGTGCCGCTGAAGACGGTGAGCCCGTAGCCCTTCATGCCCGGCTTGATCGAGCCGACGGCGATGGTCGGCGTGTCTGCCGTCGCTGGCTTGGGCGCGAAGGCGACGAGCGTGCCGAGGCCGGCGAGCAGGCCGAGGGTGAGACCGAAGAGAGGATGGGCGAGCGCACGCGGCGGTCGAATCGAAATCGGCACGGGTGGAAAGCCTCGCACGCTTTGTTGTCCTAGAGAAGCGTCGTGCATCGCCGCGCGCTCTTTGACGAATTGGCAATTTCTGCGGCGGATTCTCACGCCCTAGGACAACGAATGAAGCTCCCCTGAGCTTTCAGTACCGCTTTCGTTCAGCTCGGCGTGCTACGCCGTGCTTCGTGCGTGTGGGACGGCAAATCCTTTATGCCTCGACGATCGCCGGTGTCGGCCTCGGGGTCCGCTCCGCCCTCGGGAATCCGATGCCGCTGTCCGTGATCGCCGCGTCCAGCGCCGTCTTCTTCGGCGTCGTCGTCGCCGGCGTCCTCGAGCCACGGCTCGGCATGTACGCCGACGTCGTCTGTCGCGGTGAGCCGGCGACCGGTGAAGAAGTCCCTCGCGTGGCCCTCACCTTCGACGACGGTCCGAGCGTCGAGCACACGCCGCGCATCCTCGACCTGCTCGACGAAGCCGGCCTCCGCGCGACCTTCTTCGTGCTCGGTCGCAAGCTGACGGGGGAGGGGGCGCGCATCGTTCGCGATGCGACGTCACGCGGTCATCAAATCGGCTGTCACTCGTTCGCGCACCATCGGCTCTTTTCGCTGCGCAGCGAGGCCTACGTCCGCGACGACTTGGTCCGCGCGCTCGCCACCATCGAAGAGGTGACCGGCGCGAAAACGACGATTTTCCGGCCGCCGATCGGTCACACCAACCCGACCATCGCCCGCGTCGCCGACGAGCTCGGGCTCACGCTCGTCGGGTTTTCCGTGCGCTGTCGAGACGGCATGCGCGGGGCGCGCGAAGACGACGTCCGCGATCGCGCCACGCGCGGCCTGCGTGATGGCGCCATCGTCTTGCTTCACGACGCCGCCGAGCGTGACGACTTCACGCCGATCGCGCCGCGCATCTTGCCGGCTCTCGCGCTCACGCTGCAGGAGCGACAGTTGGAGGCGGTGACGGTGGGTGAGATGCTCGGGCTCGCCTGAAGGCCCCGGCGAGGTGCGCGCCTCCGAGGAGGAGCGCGACGGCAGAGACGATGGCGGCGGCAGCGAAGATCTCGACCGCGCCGATGACCTCGGCGCCGAGCGCAGCGCCGAAGAACATCGCTACCACCGGATTGACGAAGGCGTAGCTGGTGGCGAGGGCAGGGCGCACGTTGCGCATCAGCCAGCCGAACGCCGAGTACCCCAGCATCGAGCCGGCGACGACGAGCCACGCGAGCGCCAGCCACGCGGCCGGAGGGCTATTTTTCGGCCAATGCTCACCGCGCAGGAGCCCGAACGCCAGTTGCAGCGCGCCGCCGACGATCATCTGCAACGCGCTCGCCGAGCTCCCGGGAGGTTGCGGAAGACGACGCGCGGCGACGCACCCGCAGGCATACGAGAGCGTCGCGAAGAAGAGGAGCAGCGCTGCACCTGGATCGGCCCGGAGCGCGCCGCGGGTCCCGAGGATGCCGACCCCGACGAGCCCGAGCGCGAGCCCGAGCATCTCGAGACGACCGAGCGGTTCTCGCTTGGTCCGGAGAACCCGCGACAGGAGTCGATCGAGCAAGACGGTCCATAGCGGCACCGCGCCGAACGCGAGGGCGACCACCGCCGAGGAGACACGACTCGCGGAGAGCGCCGCGCAGCCGATCCCGATCCCCGGCATCAAGACACCGGCGATCACGGCTCCGCGGAGCTCGGCTCGGCTCGCTTCGGCCGTGCCTCGGACGCGCATCAGCACCCAAAGCGCAGTCCCGGCGACGAGGAAGCGCGCGCCAGCCATCGACGAAGGCGGCAGCGACGTCGCGGCGACGCGCATCGCGAGGTAGGTCGAGCCCCATACCGAGTAGAGCGTGGCGAGGCACCCGAGGACGATCAGCGTGCGTCTCGACATGATGGTCGTCGAAGGATGCGGCGGGCGACGGCCCGTACCAGGGACACGCTGTGGGCCTCACGGGGCACAGCGCCTGTGCCCATGGACACAGAAACGGGTCTGTACTGGGTATAGGTGGCCGTAGTGTCCTGGAAATGGATGCTATTTCTCTCGAACGTGATCCCGAAACACGTGAGGCACAGAAATGAGTGAGAAGCGCGAGCAAGTGATCCACCACGTGCAGACGTTGATCGCGCGTGGCGCGCTCCGCCGCGGGAGTCGCGTGCCCTCCATCCTCGACCTCACGCGTCGGCTCGGCGTCGGCAAGAACACCGTCATCGCCGCGCTCGAAGATCTGACCCGCCAAGGTCTCCTCGAGGCGCGGCCGCGGCTCGGCTTCTTCGTCCGCACGTCGCGACGCACCGAGCGCGCGCGGCGTACCCGGCTCTCCGATCTCCGCGCCGACAAAGTCGGTCACGGCATGGCGACCATCCTCGTGCGCGACGAGCGTCACGGGGGCAACTCCTCCGACGGGGAAGAAGACGAGCTCGTCGCCATCGGCGGCGGTACCACCTCCGAGCGCGTCCTCGCCACGCCCGAGTGGACGTCGATGCTGAAGAACCATCCACCGCGCGATCCGCTCGCGGCGCTTCGCTATGCCGATCCTGCGGGTGAGCCCGCGCTCCGTGAAGTGCTCGCGGTGCGAGGTGGCTGCGCCGAGGTCACCCCAGAGGACATCGTCGTCACCTGCGGGGCGGTCGAGGCGCTCAACCTCTCGTTCCTCGTCGCCTGCGAAGAGCGCGCGTGCCGACGCGTCGCCATCGAGGCGCCTGGTTACTTCATGCTCGAGCCGATGCTGCAGGCCCTCGGGCTCGAACCGGTGCCGATCCCGCGCACGGCGCACGGCCTCGATCTCGACGCTCTTCGCGCGGAGATCAAACGCGCGCCCATCGCTGCGATCATGATCAACCCGAACCACCACAACCCGACCGGCGTGACGCTGCCGATGGCCCAGCGCTTCGAGCTCGCGCGCCTCGCCGACGAGCGTCTCCGTGGGTTCTGGATCGTCGAAGACGATCTCTACAAGGGGCTCTGGACCGAGCAGGAAGAGCCGCCCTCGGTGCACTCGCTCCTGCCGCAACGCACGCTCTACATCGGCTCCTTCTCGAAGACGCTCGGCCCGGCCCTTCGCGTCGGCTTCATCGCCACGCCGCTCGTCCTCCGCGACGCCATCCGTCGTCGCAAGTTCCTCCATACGCTCTCCGGCGACGCCTACACGCAGAACCTCGTCGCCGAGTTCGTCGATCGACGCGGCTACCAGCGGCACCTCGCGCAGGTGCGTGACGAGCTCGGGCAACGGGCCCGCTCGGCGCAGCAACAAGCGGCCGCCTTCGAGTCGCTGGGGGCCTTCGTCAATCGCTACGAAGGTGGGCTCTTCTGGCGCTTCTCCCTGCGCCCCGACGTCGACATGGAGGCGCTCTACGACGCTGCGCGCGCGCGGAACGTGCTGCTCTCGAGCGGCTCGTTCTTCCTTCCTGCGGGTGCGGCCGCCGTCGACACCTCTTGGATGCGGGTCAACGTCTCGCGCTGCGAAGGCTCGGCGCTGAGCAAAATGCTCGGCGTCCTTCGTGAGCTCGCCTCGCGCGCCGCGTGACCTGATACGCTGGAACGCTCGCGAATGGTGACGTCCGATCCCGATCTCGTCGGCCGGCTCCGAGGCGCTCTCGCCGGTGCGCCGGCCGCCACGCCGCGCGGTTTCGTTCGTGGCATCGTCGGTTTGTCGGCGCGCGCGTCACTTCCGGGGGCACGCATCGGAGACGTCGCGGTCATCGAACGTCCGCTCGCCCGTGGTGGACCGCTCGTCTGCGAGGTCGTCGGCTTCGGCGCGCCGAGCGGCGATGCGTCGGCTTCCCCTGCGCTCGACGTGCTCTTGATGCCGCTCGGTCCGCTCAACGGCGTCGGCCCGGAAGATCCCGTTCGGCTCGAGGAAGCAGGCGCCGAGCTCTACCCCGACGAAGGCTGGCTCGGTCGCGTCATCGACGGTCTCGGCAAACCCATCGACGGTGGCCCGCCGCTCACCCGCGGCCAAGCGACGCCGATCGATCGCCGTCCGCCGTCGCCACTCGAACGACAGCCGATCGAACGCCCGCTCGCCACCGGCGTACGCGCCATCGACGGGCTCCTCACCCTCGCCGAAGGACAACGCATCGGTCTCTTCGCCGGCAGCGGCGTCGGCAAATCGACGCTCCTCGGCGCCATCGCCCGCGGTACCAACGCCGACGTCGTCGTCGTCGCCCTCGTCGGCGAACGTGGCCGCGAGGTCGGTGAGTTCCTCGAGCACGCGCTCGGCGTGGAAGGACGCAAGCGCGCCTGCGTCGTCGTCGCCACCAGCGATGCCGCGGCCCTCGAACGCATCCGCGCCGCGCAGGTCGCCACCGCCATCGCCGAACGCTTCCGCGACGACGGCAAGAGCGTGCTGCTTCTCGTCGACTCGATCACCCGCTTCGCGCGCGCCCAGCGAGAAATCGGCCTCGCCGCCGGAGAGCCGCCGACGCGTCGAGGCTATCCGCCGAGCGCCTTCGCCTTGCTCCCGCGCCTCCTCGAGCGCGCCGGTCGCGGCGCCCGCGGGAGCATAACGGCGATATATACAGTGCTCATCGAAGGCAGCGACATGGAGGAGCCGATCGCCGACGAGGTGCGCGGCATCCTCGACGGTCACGTCATCCTCGATCGCACCATTGGCGCGCGCGGCCGCTTCCCCGCCATCGACGTCGCCAACTCTCTCTCCCGCGTGATGGACGCGGTGGTGAAGCCCGAGCACGCCCACTCGGCGCGCCGACTCCGCGCGATGATCGGCACCTACGAGCAGAAGCGCGATCTCCTCGCGATCGGCGCCTACCAGAAGGGTGGCGATGCCGAGCTCGACGAGGCGGTGCAGAAGCTGCCGCTGCTCGAGGCGTTTCTCAAGCAGACCCCGGCGGAGATCATGCCCTTCGAGGAGACGGTGCAGCGTCTTCACGCGGCCGTCGGCGCGCCTCGCAAGAAGTGAGGCGAGTCGCGGCTGGCAGCCGAGTCGTCCTCGAAATGTAATTGCGACCGCGATCACGAATTTCGCTGTGCCGGGCCCGACCACTTGCAAGTGAGAACGCGTCTGCAAAATGCCGCAGCGCCAGCGTCGATACGGGCGCCGATCGCGCTGAGCGGCGATCGTCAGTTTACATGGCGCCCCATGGCCGATCTACACCGTGAACGGAACCGCTCGCTCTCTGGATGGACCTGGAAATCGGTCAGGTTGTCGAGGGGGGCGTCCATGGCGGGCAGAGGCGCAGAGCGCGGATGTCCACTCGCTCGCAGCCGTTCCAGTGCCCGAGATGCGGTGGGTTGGTCCGACCCGAGGCTAGGCGATGGCCTTCGCGCTGAGGGCGGCGGCCTCGAGCGCGGATGCGAGGGCGGCGTCGGCCGACTGGAAGTCGAACTGCATGACGATGCACACGACGTCGGTGGTGCCCGCGCGGAAAATGACGCCGCTATCGACTGCGAAGAACCAGGCGTCGTAGACGTGCTTGCCGTCGTCGAGCACGTCCCAGCGGGCGAGCATCATCGTGTAGAAATTCGTCTCGATCTCGACGTCGGTGTGGAAGAGCCGCTCCTCCGGAGGGAGGTCTTCACCGTCGTAGCGCTGGCCGCAGATCCGGAGCTGTTCGCGGCCGATGGCGTCGAGCTGGTCGACGCTCCTCGGAAAGCGCGCATTCGTTAAGGTCAGCAAGTCGCTCCCTCACTCACGGCCACAAGACCAGCCCATCCTTGGTGCCGTTGTTGGCGGCGATTGCCGTGGTCGCCGCTCTTTTCTGGGCTCGGTATTCGACTGCACTCTTTGTCGTGTAACCAGGGACTTGGGTGTCGTCTCCGATCCGCCCGTGGCCGATGCGTGCACCGGGCTGGTTGGCTAGCCAGGGGTCGAGAATTTTTTGGTTCGGGGCAGCGTAAGCGTTCACCAGGGCCTGGGATTGCTGGCCGTTCCCCTGCGCGCCGCTGCCGTTGTAGGTGATCTGCTGGTTGGTCGGGTAGTGGTACTGGATGCTCCCGCCATTCTTGCAGTTCTGGTCCGCATAGTCCTTCAAGAGCCTGTGACAGACCTTGCACGGCGGAAAGGGCGCGCTCATCTTCGCCGTACCGCCGTTCTGCAGCGCGGCCTGCGCCGGGCTGCCCTCGCCCATGATGACGAGCGCTTTCCGCTCGGCATGACCCGTCGCCAGGTTCCTCCACGTGGGCCCAACGAAGAAGACGCTCTCTCCCGAGGTGAGCTGCTGCTGCGGGATGATGACCTCGCTTCCGTGCGTCACCTCGAAATCCATCGGCATGCTCAGCCCATAGGGATCGAGCTCGGCGACGGGGTTCGTGCAGTACAGATAGACGTTCAGATTGCCCACGAGCCCAATCGGATCGGGGCTGATGTAGCGGCCGACGTCCGGATCGTAGTACCGGAAGAAATTGTAGAAGAGACCCGTCTCCTCGTCCTCGAACTGGCCCGGGAAGCGCACGTCGGTCGGCGCGTCGCCCCGCGCGCGCATCACTCCGAAGGCCGTGCGGTCGATGTCCGCGGCGAGCGTCCCGTCGGCGCGCACGACCGCCTCCGGTGCACCGGCGAAGTTGGTGGCGAAGAACTGCCAATCCTCCGTCCGTGCGTCGCCGATCGTCGTCGTGATGTGCTCGCCCATCGGGGCATAGGCCTTGGTGTGCTCGTATAGGTACGTGCGCAAGCGCCGCGAGGTCTCGCGCCCATCATCCCCGTACGAGACGCGCTCGTCGTGGACGAGCCGCTCTTCGTCCCACACGTAGCGAGTCTTGCTCTTCAGGCGATACTCGAGCTCGTGCGGCACGCGCTCGTAGACGCGCTTCTGGATGCGGTTGCGCAGGAGCGGCAGGTAGTCGAATTCGACGCGCGACCCATCCGGGAGTGACACGGCCGTCAAGGTGCGTGCCGCGCTCCACTCGTAGGCCCAGACGTCTTCAGCGCCATCATCGCGCGTGATCGTCTTCTCGACGAGGAATCCCGCGGCGTCGTAGGCGAAGCGAGCGGGGCCCGATGCCACGAGCTTGTTGCCGGGTGCAAACTCCTCACGTCGGTCTTTACCGAGTCGTACGTTGTTGGCTGCGTCGTACGAGAAAACCTCCGGCTCGCCGCGGTCGGGGATCTTCGCGACGAGCCGGTCGCGCGCATCGAGCTCGTAGCGAATGAGGTCACCAGACTTTCGCTGGCTGACGAGATTGTCGAAGGCGCCGTAGTGATACTCGTTGTCGACGGTGGCGGGCCCGCGCCGCACGCCGAGGAAGTCGGGCTCCTTGGTGCGCGCCGCCGCGGCGCCAGCTCCGCTGGTCAGCACGCACCGCCGCGAGACGCGCGTCAAAGGGTCGTACTCGCTCGCGATGACGCCGCCCGCCGGGAGATCGACGCGCAGAACGTTCCCGAGCGGATCCCGCTGGAACGTGACCCTGTCCCGCTCGTCGATGTCGATTGCCGTCGGGCGACCGAGCCCATCGCGCGTGAAACGTTCGACATGACCGACCGACGTCGACAGCCGGGTCCGAATGCCGTCGCGGCCATAGGTCGTTTCGACGACGCTCGTATCGCCGTTGCAATCGACGCTCTCGCGCAGGACGTTGCCTAGGGCGTCGCGGTCAAAGGAGATCTTGGTAGTAGCTCCTTGGATGGCGACGAGCTCACGCCGCTCGTTGTACGAGAACGTCTCCGACACGCCGTCGGGGTAGTTCGCCTCGACGATCTGAGCCGCATCGTCGCGCACGTACTCGATCTTGCCGTGGCCGAGATCTTCCGAAATGAGGCGACCCATCGCGTCGTAGCGGCGCTCGATGACGCGCCCATCGAAGGTCGTCTCGCGCCGGAGACCGCCGCGCGTGTCCCACTCGAAGCGCGCCATCTCGCCCGCCTCGTTGTGCAACGCGACGAGCTTGCCGAGGCGGTCGTACCGATATTTCACCGTGTCGCCGTTGGGCTCCACGCGATCACACAACCAGTGGAGGCCGCCCCAGCGATACTCCCACACCTTGCCGTCGTTGCGAATGGTGCGGACGATGTCACCCATCGCATCGTAGTCGTGCGTCAGCGAGCTGCCGTCGCGCTCCTGCACGCCGGCGGGTCTCCCAGCCGCAGTCCAGGCCCAGCGCGTCGAGTGGGAAAGCGGATCGATGCGCTCGAGCAGCCGGCCCCAGTAGTCCCAGCGCCACTTCCACACCGAACCGTCCGCGAGGCGCGCCTCGATGAGGTTGCCGTGCGCATCGACTTCATAGGTGGAGTGCCCGCCGTTGGGGTGGATCTGCTCCCGCATCAAGCCTCGCTCGTCCCAGCGATATTGGGTCACACCGCCGAGCTGATCCTCGATCGTGTCGACGTAACCGCGAGCGTCCCGCGTGAACTCGAGCACGCCACCAGCCGCGTCGGTGGCCTGCACGACGTCACCCGCCTCGTTGCGTACGAGCTTGATGGAGTGGCCGTTCGGATCGGTCTCCTGAAGGACCCTTCCGTGGTGGTCGCGTTCGTACGTGGTGGTCGCGCCGTTGCGATCGGTGAGCGCGCGCACCTGACCGTTCGCATCGAAGGCGCGCGTGGTGACGCCGCCGTTGCCGACGGCCTTGGTCGCCATACCGTGCTCACCGATGAAGAAGCGCTGGAGCTCGGTCGTCGTGATGACCTCACGCGCACCGCCACTCCCGTACTCGATCTTGACGTGGTGAAGGCCCTTCGCCCTCGTGTTGCGGTCGGCGAGAAAGGTGGGGAGGTCCGGGTCGAGCGCCGGGTCGCCGTCCGACCGCGCGCCCCACGTCTCGATGCAACGCCTCTCGGCGTCGTAGATCCAGTGATACGTGAGCCCGTTGGGATATCGCAGCGCCGTCAACCGGTGATCGCGGTACTCGTACCGAAGCGTCACGCCGTCGGCGTCGGTCCAGGCGACGAGATCTCCCGCTTGATCGTAGAGATAGGTTCCGAAGCGAATCGTCGCGCCAGTCGTGCGATCGGTCACGTCGATCGCCGCCACGCGCCCCTCGGGCGTGAGCTGCAAGTCGATGTCGCGACCGGCCGAGTCGGTGATGGTGCGGAGACGACGCTGGTTGTCGTGGTGTAGGACGATCTTGTTGAAGCCAGGCGCGAGAACGAAGGCGAGGAGCCACTCGCTCGGCGCAGACGGCAGCGTGCGGAAATGGTGAATGAACGGTGTACCGGAGCCGACCACGTACCCCTCGGCGGTGCGCTCGAGCACCCACCCTTCGGCCTCGTTGAGCTGCCCCACCGCGGGGCGCTTGAACTCGACGGCGTAGCCACTGCCGTCGACGACCGTGACCTTGCCGCCCGACTCGGTGAGGCGCCAGCCGAAGCTGAACGACCAACCATGGCCAAACCCGATGTCGAGCGCCCCGTTGCGCGTGCTGTAAGTTCGCTGGATTTGTAGGTCGACCGGGCCGGGTAGAAAGACATCGTAGGAAGGGGTGGTGTAGACCTCGCCCGTCGCGAGGTCGACGGGATCGCCAGCCGCGGGCTTGGCGCTACAGCCCGTGCATCCGGCAGCACCCCCTGCGCCGCACTTGCCGTTCTTGCCGTCGCCATTCGGGTCGTTCTCGCCGTTGTTCGCGCCGGCCTCGTTGTTGCCGTTGCCCCCGCTGCCGTTGCCGCTGCCGTCGCCCGAGCCGCCCGCGCCACCACCCTTGATGAGCGTTCCCGGACACATCCCTGGGATGGGCGGAATGTTGGGAACTGGTGCCGTTCTCGCCATGGCTCGGGTTCAGCAACGGTCGTGCCTCGAGCGGAGAGCTACTTTCTCCACGGTTTTTGTGGTGATGCTCCTCCGCGGCTCCCACGGCGCTCCGCGTCGAGCGTTGCATGCAACTGTCGCACTCTCCCCAACGGTGCCGAGCGGCCGTTGATGCGCTGATCGCGAGGTGCGGCAGCGGAAGATGGACGCGATGCCGCAACCCGCGACACGCACTCTCGAGGGTGCCGGTCGCCTTTCTCTGTGGCGCGACTCGAACTACTACGGAGCGGTCGTGGCGTTTGCTCGTAGCTGAGCAAGGCGGGCACGAGTCGGAGCGAATCGAGAAACGCTCGCTCGATGACGACCTCGTTCCCTCGCGGTCAGGGAACGAGCTCGACGAGGAACGCGGCCTTCCCATCAGCGCTGCTGAGCCCCGGCGTCACGAGGTGTGCGCCGGCGAGGTCGAGCGTCCCTTGGAACGGTCCGGCCACGACCAACGCCCCGGTCGACCGGACCGCGAGCGCGCCGAGGCCGAAGGTGTTGGGGAGCGTGTCCACCATGGGCCTACCGCCGAGGTACGCGCCGTCGCCTCCGAGGTGCACGAGCCAGCTCGCGACCACCTTCGTGGGATCGCCCGCGACGAAGGTCGGTCCGCCGGGCTCGACGTCCATCTTCATCTTGAAGCCGCCTCCCGCGAAGACGCCGCCCTTGCCGTCCGAGACCATATCGTAGCTGCTGTCCTCGTCGGGCCCGCCGATCGCGCGCGCCCACCTGACCGCGCCGTCCGGCGAGAGTCGCGCGACGAAGCCGTCGTCGAACCCGCCGGCCGTGCCGAGCCAACAACCGTCGAGCGCGAGTCGCTTCTGGACGGCACCATCGACGAAGAGGTCGCCGCTCGGATCGATCACCAGTTGCGCCAAGGAAACGCCGACGGGATCGGGGAACGTCTTCGTCCATAGGACGTCGCCGGCGGCGGAGTAGCGCGCGAGGAACCCGGTGTAGCCTGCGCTGGTCGACGTCAGCTCGCCGGCGCCGAGATCGCAATGGGCGCCGTAAAAGGTGCCGATGGTATAGACGCCGCCGCCCGGTTCGATCGCCACGTCGTCGATGAGGAAGCCGCAGGTGGGTGCGAAGGCCTTCGACCACACGTGCGCGCCGCCCGACGTGAGCTCGACCAGCGTGAGACGCTTGGTGGTACCGGTCACGGTCAGCGGTCCGCCCCCGTAGTCGATCGAGCCGTAGGCGCTACCGGCGAAGACGATGTTTCCAGAGGGTGCGATCGCGACCGGATAGATGCTGCTCCACTCCGGCGCTGAGAAGGTCTTGCTCCAGAGGTGCGTGCCGCTCGAGGTGTATCGCGCGATCAGGCCTTGGCTGAGGATCTTCGACGGGAAGGTGCTCCCGCCCATGGAGACGCCGTCACCGGCGTACTCGGCGCTGACGACGACGTCTCCGCCAGGGTCGAGAGCCAGGGTCGCGAGCGACAACGTCGCCCCGCTCGACCCTCCGTACGAGTGCGCCCACATGAGCGCGCCGGTACCCGCGTACTCCGCGAGGAAGAGGTCGCGCGCGCCGCTGGCGGTGATCGGACCCCCGCCGAGATCGACCGTCCCACCGAATGTACCGACGACATAGAGGTGCCCGGCGGCGTCGCCAGCCATGTCCCCGATCTCGACCGTGGAGGTCTTGTCCGTGCCGCCGAGCCTCTGACTCCACGCGGACGTCGCATAGCCAGCGTCGCCGGTGGCCGGCGGAAAGGTGCACGGAGGTCCGACGTCGCTCGACGTGTCTGCGTCAGAACCCACGTCCGCGTCGCCGTCGATCGCGACGGCGTCGCCCGCATCGATCACCTCGCCGGCCGCGTCGACGAAGCTGTCCGCCGTGTCGGTCGTGGCATCGCGCGCCGAGTCGAGCGCCGAGTCGAGCGCGGAGTCGACCGGCCTCACATCCACGCCGGCGTCGACGCTCACGTCGCCCGCAGAGGTATCGGCTACGGAGGCGTCGTCGCCGTTCCCGGAGCAGCCGAGTGCGAACAGGATGGGTAGGGCGCACAGCTCGCGTACGCGCATGAGGGCTCGACGAGAGACGCTAGCCGCTATTCACTCCCGTGCCGAGAAGCATCACCAGGCGCCGTCGCAAATTGCGCGCGCGCAACGAGGAGGGACGGGAGGACAAGTCTCTGTAGGCTCGCGGGATGACGACTTCGGTTCGTTCGTTGCGCCGACGGCTCGTCGTCATCGCCGGTGCGTGCGCCGCGTCCCTTGCCGCGGGCATGGCGAGTGCGAAAGGCGCGCCTGCACTGCCCGCCGCTCCCGAGAGCGCAGCACTCGCGACGACGACGACCGCGACGACGAGCCATTGGTACGGATGGCAGAACCTTCTCGCCGATGGAGGAAGCATCGTCGGCGGCTTGGGCGCGGCGGCCGCGACGAGCAGCACCGACGTGTTGTGGATCGGCGTCGTCGGCTATTTTCTCGGCAGTCCGGTCATCCACGTCGCGCACGGCCGCGTCGTGCCCGCGATCGTCAGCCTGGCGATGCACGTCGGTCTGCCCTACGCGGGCGTGCGGCTCGGCGCCAAGGCCGAGGATTGCCCCGCCCATGAGTACGCCGATGGCTGCGGCATCGGCGGCGCGCTCATCGGCCTCGGGATCGGCGTCCTCGCCGCGACGGCCATCGACGCTGCGGCGCTCGCTTACGAAGACGTCGCGACGCCGACGCCGACGAAGTCGAGCGGGTTCGGCCTCTCCCCGACCTTCGCATTCGATCACGGGCGCACCTCGCTCGGCCTCGCCGGCAGGAGGACTCGGCTCGGTGACACACCGACTGCAGCCACCGACGGCCCGACTTGGCTCGAAAATAAATCGACACCCCGATCGTAAGGAGGCCCGTTTCGTCACCTTAGCCAAGGAAAGGCGCATCTTCTCACGAAGATCGTTCGCGGCCTCGTCTCCAACTACGACGCGAGACACCCAACCGCCCTCCCGCCCGACGAGCTGCGCGCGGCCCACACCGGCGCCGACACCAAGTGCGGCGCGACCCACACGGACGACTGCTGCGGAACGCTCGTGGTCGAAGGCGGCACCTTCCACCGCTTTCAAGACGTCGGCGCGGTTGACATGACTGGGTACCCCGCGACGATCGCCACGTCGCTGACGCCTGCGGCACCCGCTGCTAGAGCCCGCGCGATCGTTCCGGACGAAGCGGAATGCGTCCATCGAGCGCGCGATCGATGACGTCGACGATGCGCGCGCCATCACGCGGCAAGACGCCTCCGAGCGGCAGATGGTTCGACGCATGATTGGTGCGGAAGGTGGCCGCGGTCGGCTTGGACTCGAGGACCATCGTGCGCAGCTCGCGAAGCAGGCCGTCTACCGGCGGCACCGCGAACTTGCCGCGCGCGGCCAACGTCGCCAGCGGCGTCTCCGGCACGACGGTCACGGTGAGTGCGGAAAAGAAGGCCGGATCCATCTCGGTGACCAGCCGCGCGGTCCCCTTGGCGTGCTCGTCCGAGCGCTCCATCGCGATTCCCAAGAGGGCGATCACGCTCATCTCGATGCCGGCCTTGCGTGCCTTCTCTGCTGCGGCGACGTGATCGGCGAAGGTCGCGCCCTTGGCGATGCGCTTCATCACCACGTCGTCGCCCGACTCGGGACCGATGTAGAGGAGCGAGAGGCCGCCCGCACGCAGCTCCGAGAGCTCGGCGTCGCTCTTTTCGATGACGTTGCTCGCCATCGCATACGAGGAGACGCGTCGGAGCTTGGGAAAGAGCGCGCGCGCGGCCTCGAGGATCGCCAGCCACTGCGCGGTCGGCATCACCAGCGCGTCACCGTCGGCGACGAAGAGCTTTTCGACCTGCTCGACTCCGCCCGATGTGCCGGAGCGTTCGAGCGCACCGGCGACCCCGCGGAGATCGTCGAGGCACTGCTCGAGCGGACGCACGCGAAACTGCTTCTCGCGATACATGTCGCAATACGTGCAGTGATTCCAGGAGCAACCGATGGTCGCCTGAAGGATGAGCGCGTCGGCCTCCGATGGCGGCCTGTAGAGCTTGCCCTCGTAGCGCACGCCGACGTCTTGCTACGAATCGCCGGCGTCGTCGACTGCGCGCCGGGAAAACCCGTCGATTTCTCATTGCTCGACGACTTCCCGGCCGGTGTACGCTGCTCGCCATGAAGGCTTGCCCGTTCTGCGCCGAACAGATCCAGGACTCCGCGGTGAAGTGCCGTTTCTGCAACTCGATGCTCGATGGCAGCGCAGGCGGCGGTGGTGGCGGCGGAGCTCCCCATCCGCTCGCTCCCGGAATGGCGCCTCCCGTCGCGCCCCTACCTGCGGTGATGGGTGGCGCAGCCGTCGCCGCCGCGCGCGTCCTCTGGGAAGGCCATCCGTCGTGGAAATCGTATTTCTGGCCGTACGCCGGGGCGACGTTGACCACCTTGATCGGCCTCGGGCTCGCCGGATACTTCGGGGTCGGTGAGACGCCGATGCTCGCGATCATCGGCGGCGTCGTCGGAGTCGCCGGCGTGATCTGGTTCCTCTACGAGCACTTCCGCCGCGCCAACCTCCGCGTGCGCATCACCACCGAGACCATCGACATCGAGACCGGCGTCTTCGGCAAGCGCATCGATACGATTCAGCTCTGGCGCGTGCGCGACATCGACTTCCAGCAGAGCCTGATGGAGCGCATCCTCGGCGTCGCCAGCATCCACGTGCTCTCGAGCGACAAAGAGAACCCTGATCTACGCCTTCGCGGCATCCCCAACGGCCGCACGCTCTTCACCGAGCTACGCGATCAAATCTCGCTCTCGCGCCAGGGGCGAAACGTCGTCGGAATGGTCGACTGATCACATCGCCGAACGCGTGAGAATCTCCGCGCGGAGGGCATCCGGGTCGAGACCTTGGAGGCCCTCGAGCAGCGCGTCGGCGGGACACCAGCCCTTTTCGACCAACGCTTTGATCGGCGCGAGGTGTGCCCTCTCGTCCTTGCCGTCACGACCGATGATGTTGCGACGGGCGAGCCCGCGATCGGCGATGTCGACGACCTGCTCGGCGAACGACGCCAGCGTCTTTCCACGGAAGGGCGCGGCGAGGCCATCGAAGGGAATGCGCTGACGAACGGCGTTCAGCTCTTCGACGGTGACGTCGGCGGTGAGCGCGTCGGCCTCGGCGAGAGCGACGTCGTCATAGAGGAGGCCCGTAAAGAGCGCGGGCAGAGCAGCAAAAAGGTTACCCGGCAGCGAATCGGCGCCGCGGATCTCGATGGTTCGCTTGAGGCGCACTTCCGGGAAGAGCGTGTTGAGGTGCATCTCCCAGTCGACGAGCGTCGCACGGTGGCCCTGGAAGCCGTTGGCGAGGAAGTCGCTGAACTTCTGCCCGCGGTTGTCGACCGCGTGCCCGTCGCGCTTGATCATGAACATCGGACATTCGAGGGCCCAGGCGATGTAGTCCTCGAAGCCGGCGCCGTCTTTCCATGTCGCCGGCACGAGGCCCGTGCGATCGGGGTCGACGTCGAGCCAGACGCGCGCGCGGCGTGATTTCTCGCCGGTGAGCTTGCCTTCGACGAAGGGACTGTTGGCGAAGATGGCCGTCGTCGCCGGGCCGAGCTTGAGCGAGACGCGCAACTTGCGGAGCGCGTCGGCCTCGCTCGAGTAGTCGTAGTTGGCCTGCACCGTGGCGGTGCGGCGCATCATGTCGACGCCGTATTTTCCGCGCGTCGGCAGGTACTCCCGCATGATCGCGTAGCGCGATTTGGGGACCCAATCGAGGTCTTCCTGGCGGGCGAAGGGATGGAAGCCGAGGCCGAGCCAGACGATGCCGAGCGAGCGCGAGACGTCGGCGAGCTCGCTGAGGTGAGAGACGAGCTCGCCGGCGATGGCGTGCATGTTGGGGAGCGGGGCCCCTGAGAGCTCGAGCTGCGCGCCCGGCTCCAAGGTGACCGACGCCTCGCCGCGGCGCAGCGCGATCGTCGGCGCACCGGGATATTCGGCCTCTTCGGTCCAACCGTGCTTCTCGACGAGGACGTGGAGGATGTGCTCGACGCCACCCTTCACGCCGCTGGCGCCGTCGCCGCCGAGGTAGCGCAGCGGAGCCCCCGTGCGCGAATCGACGCCGAATTTCTCGGCTTCAGCGCCGACGCGCCACTGTTCGCGCGACTTGCACGACTGGACGAACGGGAGCAACAGCTCTCCGCGATCGCGGATGGGGGTGCTCTTCTCGTCGCCGGCGAAGGCGTGCGGATGGAGGTCGGCGGGCGTGCGGGCGCTCATGACGGCGCTCGAATCGAGCATGGCCGGAGAGATGCCGCTAGTCGTAAAGTCGTCGCGCCGGCTCGGCACCTTCGACGGGCACCTTCATCGACCTCCACTCGGCGCCTTCACGCCGCCTTGGTCTTGCCGGGCCGTCACGCCTTCGCTACCTCCCAAGACCGCTGCTTCCGCCCGGCCCTCCGCCGTACGCGAACGCCGCCACTGCCGCCTGAAGAGGATCCCCTTGAAGCCCTTCGCCACGCTCGGCTCGGAGATCAGCAAGGTCCGCGATCGCGTGAAGCGCGGCGCCGAGTCGCTGCGCCCGTCCACCCTCGCCGGGGAGGTCCGCGATCAGCGCGATCGCCTCCTGGCGAAGCTCGGCGAGCAAACCTTCCGGCTCATCGCCGAGAAGAAGCTGACCATGCCGAAGATGCTCCAGGACTCCGTCGAGCGCCTGGCCCACCTGCTCGGCGTGCAGATCCCGGCGCCTGGCGAGAGCGTTGCTCCTCCCGACGTCGCAGCTGCCGCGTCCGAGGTCGCGACTCCGCAAGAAGCCAGCGCCTCCGCGCCGTTCCCGAGCGCCGCGAGCGACTCTTCGATTCCGATCGCGCATCCTGTCGACGAGCCGCACGAGAGCGTCGACCCGGTCCCTTCCGTCGCGGCTCCTGCGAAAATAGAAGCCGCTCCCGCCGTCTCCCCGAGCCCCGCGAAAAAAACGACCGGGTCGACGAAAAAAAAGGGAGGCAAACGACGCGATAAGCGCTAAGGTGCGCGCCCTTCGGTTGAGGAGCAGTCGTTACGGTTCGGGGTCGTAGCTCATCTGGGAGAGCGCCTCCATGGCATGGAGGAGGTAGCCGGTTCGATCCCGGTCGACTCCACTTCAGTAGAACATTCCGACGAGTAACACTCTCGCGAGTGCGTCGTTCGAGCAGGCGTGATGTCATTCACGGCCATGAGCTCGGTTCATCTCGCAGGCGACGTCGGCGGTACCAAGACGCTCCTTCGGCTCCTCGATGCCGAAGGCCAGGCGCTGCGCCAGTCGCGCTACGAGAGCGCGAAGTATCCCGGCCTCGATGCAATCGTCAGCGCCTTCCGCGACGAGTGCGCGTCGGCGTCGCTTCCCGCGCCCGTGGTCGGTGCGTTCGGGGTTGCCGGGCCGGTGGTGGATGGGCGTTGCAAGACGACCAACTTGCCTTGGGAGCTCGAGGAGAAGGCGCTTGCGGCTGCGTGCAAGCTCGCGCGGGTGCGTATTCTCAACGACTTCGAAGCGACGGCGTATGGGGTCATCGGTCTTCCGCCGGAGTCACTCGCCACGCTGCAAGAGGGCACGGCCGCGCCCCATGGCGTCATCGGGGTCATCGGCGCCGGCACGGGCCTCGGCGAAGCGCTGCTCGTTCCACTCGATCACGGCGATGCCCGGGTCGTCGCCTCCGAAGGCGGTCACTCCGATTTCGCGCCGTCGGACGATCGTCAGATCGATCTGCTCCGTCACCTTCGTGAACGATTTGGAGGGCACGTCTCGTTCGAGCGCGTGGTCAGTGGCATGGGCATCGTCAACGTCTACGAGTTCCTCCGCGACACCGGCGTCTTCCCCGAGGCGCGGGAGGTTGCGACCGAGATGAAGACCAAAGATCGCGGCGCCGTCATCGGCACGCATGCGCTCGCGAAGAGCGACGCTCTCTGCCTCGCGACGATCGATCTCTTCATTGCCTGCTATGGCGCCGAGGCAGGAAACCTCGCGCTCAAGGGCCTCACGTCGGGCGGCATCTACCTCACGGGCGGCATCGCGCCCAAGCTCCTCGCGAAGCTGAAGGAAGGGGCGTTCTTGCAAGCGTTCCGCGACAAGGGGCGGCTCTCGCGGGTGGTGGCTGCGGCGCCTGTGCACGTGGTCCTCGATCAAGAGGTGCCGCTGCGTGGGGCGGCGTGGATGGCGCGGAGGATGGCGCGGGCCACTTCCCTCTAGTCGCCCCGGCTCACCTCGGCCAAACCTCTCGGCCATGGAACTCGCCGAGCCGCTTCGCCTCGAGGTCGTCAATACCGTCAAGATGCTCGCCGTCGATGGCGTCGAGAAGGCCAACAGTGGTCATCCCGGAATGCCGATGGGGTGTGCGGCGATCGCCGTCGAGATTTTCACGCGTCACTTGCGCTACGTGCCGACCGAGCCGGGCTGGGAAGGCCGCGATCGCTTCGTGCTGAGCGCGGGACACGGCTCGATGCTGCTCTACGGGATGTTGCATCTCGCCGGGTACGACCTGCCGATCAGCGAGCTGCAGAAGTTTCGTCAGCTCGGGAGCAAGACGCCTGGGCATCCCGAGGTGCACCTCACGGCGGGCGTCGAGACGACGACCGGGCCGCTCGGACAAGGCATCGCCAACGCGGTCGGCATGGCGATCGGCGCCAAAATGAAGGGCGCGCAGTTCCCGGCGCTCTTTGGTGGCGAGCGGGCGCCGCGCATCTTCGGCATCTGCTCCGACGGCGACTTGATGGAAGGCGTCTCACACGAGGCCTCGTCGCTCGCCGGACACCTCGGGCTCGACAACCTCGTCTTCTTCTACGACGACAACCACATCTCGATCGACGGCGAGACCGAGCTCGCGCTCTCGGACGACGCGCAGAAGCGGTTCGAAGCGTACGGCTGGTTCGTGCAGCGCATCGATGGTCACGACCCGGCGCAAATTCGCAAGGCGATCGACGCGGCGGTCGCCGAGGACAAGCGTCCTTCGCTGATCGCCGCGCGCACGCACATCGGTGATGGGTCGCCGAACAAGCACGACTCCGAGAAGGCGCACGGGAGCCCGCTCGGCAAGGACGAGGTGGCGGCGACGAAGAAGAACCTGAACTGGCCGCAGGAGCCGACGTTCCTCGTGCCCGACGCCGTGCGCAAGGTGTTCGCCGATCGCGCCGCCGAAGTGAAGCCGTCGCAGGTCGCCTGGAACGACGCGCTCGCCAAGCTCGACGCGGCGACGGCGGCGACGTGGAAGACGTTCTCCGAGCGCAAGCTCCCGAGCGATCTCGTTTCACAGCTGTTTTCTGCAGCAAAAGAGCTCGCGGGCAAACCCGACGCGACGCGCTCGCTCGCCGGAAAGGTCGAGCAAGTCGTCGCCAAAGCGTGCCCTTGGCTCGCCGGCGGCTCGGCCGATCTCAACCCCTCGACCAACACCTTCATCCTCGGCTCCCCCGCGATCGCGCGTGGCGAGTTCGCCGGCCGCAACATCCACTACGGCGTCCGCGAGCACGGCATGCTCTCGGTGAACAACGGCCTCGCGCTCTCGGGCTTCACGCCGTTCGGTTCGGGCTTCCTCATCTTCAGCGACTACTGCCGCCCGCCGATTCGTCTGGCCGCGCTCTCGCACATCCAGAACATCTTCGTCTTCACGCACGACTCGATCTTCCTCGGCGAAGACGGCCCGACCCACCAACCGGTCGAGCAGATCGCCGCGCTGCGCCTCATCCCCAACCTGCGCGTGGTGCGTCCCGCCGATGCCTACGAGTGCGCCGCTGCGTGGGCGTACGCCATGCAACGTGAGCACGCGCCGACGGCGATCATCCTCACGCGCCAGAAGCTCGCGCCGATCCACGCGACGCAACCCGAGGCGAAGACGCTCCTCGCCGGCGCCTATCGCCTCGTCGATCCGAAAGACGCCAAGCTCGTGATCATCGCCACCGGCAGCGAAGTGCACGTCGCCGTCGCCGCCGCGCAAGCCCTCGCTGCAGCAGGAAAGCCGGCCCGCGTGATCAGCGCGCCGTGCCTCGAAGCCCTCGAAGATCTCGGCACCGCTGCCTACGACGCCGTGCTCCCCGACGACGGTCTCCCGCGCGTCTCGATCGAAGCCGGTCGCACCTCACCGTGGAAAGCCGTCGTCGGTCACAAAGGCCTCGCGATCGGCGTCGATACCTTCGGCGCGTCGGCTCCGGACAAAGATCTCGCGGTGCACTACGGCCTCGACGTCGCGAGCGTGACGAAGAAGATTCAAGCCTGGCTGGGTTGAACGAACGAGCTCAGCCGGCACGGAGTCGATCGCGGAACGCGCGGACGGCTTCGTGTTGGTTGGGAAGCTCGAGGTGCTCGACGAGCACCGTCAAATCGAGCGACGGCAAGAGCACGCTGCGCGGCGCAACCGAGTAGGCATTGCCGTCGAGCACGTGAATCGTCAGCGTGGCGCTCTCGTAGAACCACAGCTCACCGACGCCGAGCGACGCGTAGATGGGCAGCTTGTCGAGTCCGCCGTGGGTCTCGACGATCTCGATGGCGAGGTCGGGGATGTCGCGGAGCTCTTCGCACAGGCAATAGCACTCGTCCGGTTCGAGACCGCGTTCCTTGGCCGCGCGGCGAAAGGTCGTCGAGCCGTAGCCCTGCAGAGGAACGTCCCGTTCGATTGCCCAAATTTCGAGCAGTCGCGCGAAGGTCGTCTTCTTCCTCTCATGTTCGGGGGAGGGGCTCATGATCTCCATCGCACCGTTGTCGTAGGTGATGCGGATTCCCGGCGTGTCGATGGCATCGCGAACGATGAGATACGTCTTCCAGTCGATGCCGTGCATCAGCACACGCTCGTCACGACGAGGCGACGGCTCGGGGCGGGGCGCTGGCGGAGTCGGCGGCTTGGCGTGCGCGGCCATCGTTCGCTGAGCGTACTCCCTCAACGAATCTTCGTCTTGCAGCCGAGCAAGATGTCGATCTTCGCTTTGAAGTCGCCGTGGATGGTCGAGCACGTCGACGCGCACAAGATGATCTTCGTCGGCGTCGTCGGATCGTCGTAGCGCCAGCTTCCCTCGGGGGCTCCGGTGCAATCGGCGACTTGATAAAGGTCGACGACGGTGCCGTCGCCCTTCGTGTACTGCACGTTGACGAGCGCGGGCGTGTACTCGCCGCCCTTCACCTTCGCCGGCAGCGCGAACTCGCAAGGCAGTGACTTGCCACGCACCGAGAGGAGCGCGTCGCGGAAGTCGGTCTCGATCTTGGTCGGATCGACCACCAAGATGGCGCTGGTGGTGCCGCCCGCTGCGGCGATTTGATTGGCGATGGAGAGGTTCACGCCTGGCAAGCCGATGACGAACGTGAGGATGCCGGTGACGTCGACGCCGCTCTTCGCCAGCGTCGCGATCACGGCCGGGTCTTCGGGGTTGACGCCGCCACACGTCGCCGCCGGACCGACCGGCTCACCATCGGTGACGAGCAGCACCGCGCCGCGATCGCCCGGGCGCGCCTTCACTTCTTTCGCGGTCGCGAGGATGGCGCCGCCGAGCGCGGGATACATCGGCGTGCCGAAGCCGTCGGGGGTGGTGCCCGTCATCGCAGCGATGATTGGATCGGCGTTGGTCGGCAAGACGTCGAACGCGACCTTCGGCGTCGAGTACGCTGCTTGATCGCACGCTGGCGTGCTGTCCGGCGGACGCGGAAAGACGTTGAGCGCGACGCGCAAACCGGCGGAGTCGGTGTCTTTGAGGAAGGCCTTGAGACCGTTCGTCGCCGGCGTCCATTTCGTCGCCATCGACGACGACTTGTCGAACATGACGTAGAGGTCGACCGGCGCGACGTCGGCTTGTTGGCGCACCGATCCGCACGCTGCATCGGGATCGATGTGCACGTCGGGATTGGCGTCGAGCGGGTGATCGGTGCTGTCGGCACCGGTGTCGAAGTGGAAGCCGCCATCGGGTCCCGCGCCGCTGTCGAGGTCGCTCGAGGAGTCCTTCGGGACCGAGCAACCGGAGGCGAACGCTCCCACGACGAGGGCGAAGAGTGACCACCGAGGGCCGTCTGAACGTCTCGTAAAAGCAGAAAGCATCGGGGCGAAGCCTAGCAGACCGCGAATAGAACGTGTTCTAAAGCTGCGTCGCCTTGGACGGATCCGTGCGAGGCGTGGTGTGGTGTCCGCCTACATCGATGAGTGAACGGACTCTTCCGTTCGACCCTTGGAAGCGAGAGCAAAACCGGTCACCATGACTCCCATGCATCGCCCTTCGCGCCAGCCCGCGCAGCTCTCTTCGCTTACCTCGCTCTTCATCCTCGCCTCCTTCGTCGCCACCGGCGCCGTCGGCGTCGCGTGCGCAGCAGGTGCCAATGGCACCGACGGCGTCATCACGCCCGGCACCGACAGCGGCGTCGATACGGGAAGCGGTGACGACGACACGTCGGTCGCCGACACGGGCACGAGGCCCGACACCGGCAGTAGCACCGACACCGGCAGCAGCGCCGACACCGGCAGCAGCGGCGACGGATCGAGCGATGGAACGAGCGAGACGTCGAGCGACGCCTCGACCGACACGCCAATCGGCGAGACCTGCGCGACGGGTTGCCCGGTCGGCTTCGTCGACCTCGACGGCAACCCGCTGACGGGCGCCTGCGGTTGCGAATACACGTGTACGAAGAAGGGCTCGACCGATCCGATTGATCCCGCGTACACGGACGACAACTGCGACGGCAGCGATGGCGTCGTCGAGAAGTGCGTGTTCGTTGCCGGCGGCGATGGGGATGATGCGAACACCGGCACGCGCGACAAGCCGATGAAGACGATTGCGAAGGCGATCGCGAAGGCGAAGACGTTGGGTGGGGATGTTTGTATTTCGGGAGAGACGTACAACGAGTTCGTCGACATGATCAGTGGCGTCAGCGTGTACGGCGGATTCGACGAGAAGAATCCAGATTTTCGGTTTCGCAGAAGCGCAAGCGCCACGACGACCATCAATCACGATGGAACGGTCGTGCAATGCGTGAAAGCTGATGTCGACACACACCTCGAAGGCCTGAGCATCAATTGCACGGCCCCGTCAGGAACCGGCGCCAGTTGCTACGCCGTTCGGTTGGGCGGTGGCAGCGGCAGCTTCTTCGTTCGCTATGACGTCATCAAGTCTGCGGGCGGTACCGCCGGCGCGGACGGCACGGCAGGCTCTACGGGCGGTGACGGAGCGAACGGTCCGGGCGGCCACGCGTACAACGATTCGAGCGGAGCCGGCGCAACACCCATCGCGTCGTCATGTGGCGCTGCTGCGGGCGGGGGCGGGGGTGGCGGCTACTCGAGCGCAAAGGGCACCGATGGATCACCGGGCACGGTTGGAAGTGGCGGTGGCGGTGGCGGCGGCTCGCCGAACTGCACGACCGCAGCAGGCAACGGCAGTGGAGGAGGCTCGGCGCTGACCTCTGGCGCAAACGGAAGTCCGGGGGGCAGTAGTTCGTCCACGGGCACGCTCGACACCTCAGCAATCTACCTTCCGCCGCTTGCGCCTGGTGGAAAGGACGGACTTGCCGGCGGTTCGGGTGGTGGTGGCGGCGGAGGCGGTGGCCGAGGCAAGTCCGGATTTATCTGCATTTTCGGCGGAGATCTCCGTGGTGGTGGCGGCGGCTCGGGTGGTAATGGCGGCTGCGGCGGAACGGGTGGGACGGGCGGTCAGGGGGGCGGTGGAAGCTTTGGCGTCACTGCCGCGGGCGGTACGCTGATTGTCGACGGCTGTGACATCACTGTTGCCAAGGGCGGCAAAGGTGGCGACGGCAAGGCGGGCGGCAGTCCTGGCAAGGGCGGCGCCGGAGGCGGGGGCGGAACGGGCGAGGGCGGAACCGTCGACAGCGCCGGAGCCGGTGGCGTCGGCGGAAACGGTTCGGCGGGCGGTCAGGGCGGTCCAGCATCGGGCGGCGTCGGTGGACCGAGCGCGTGCATCGCGAACGGAGCGAGCGCGACGGTCACCTTTGCCGTCGGTCTCGGAAAGAACTCCTGCGTCAATGGTGGTGGTGGACCTGGCGGTGTCGCTGGTGCAAACGGGGGAGCGACAGGAGCGACTGGGCCTACGGGCGCATCTGGCGCACTGGTCGCTTTCTGAAATACGCCCGGCAGCCGGTCGTTTCGAGTCAGTCACGCTATGGCGCGAACAGCGCGCCATCGGCGAGTGCGTTCGTGAAATCCTGACCGCCCCACACAATTGCGCTGCTTCCTGTCCAGGCGATGCCTGCAAAGGCTCTCGCTGCGGGCTCGCTCGACGTAGGCATGGCCAACCAGGTCTTGGTGACGATCGAATAGAGCGCACCGCCCGTGACTATCTTGAAGCCCGTACCCGACGCCTCCGCACCGGACCAAATCCAACAAAACTCGCGCGTGTCGCACCATCCAGCAGCGAAGGCCCGCGCACCCGTCGAGAGAACACTCGTGGGTATGGTGGAGACGAGCTCGACCTTGCCTGCACTATCGAAGTAGAGGCCATCAGCGTGCGTGGCACCGTCAGATCCGAGACCGCCAGCGAGCCAAAGGCCGCCCGCGACAGTGCCTGAAGCGAAACGGTACCGGGCGGTGAAACCGAGCGGTGCGTCGTCAAGCTTGGTCCACGTCGTCGTCACGGGATTGTAGCGAGCACCATCACTCAAGATGGACGTCGCTCCGGGTCCGCCCCAAACGAAGGCCTGCGTGCCCGTCCAGACGAACGAAGACACGGAGCGATTCGCCAGAGGAAACGCGGGCATGCTCGCCCAAAAGTCGACCTTGCTCGTGTACGCCGCTCCCGCTGTACTGTCGGTCGGTAGCTTTTCGATGTCGTAGTCGTTGCCCCAAAGCAAAACTTCGCCGGTCGTCGTCGCGTAGACGGCGTGTGCCGGCCGCGCCGAGAGTGGGCCCGTCTTCATGGGCGACCAAGTGTCTTTGATCGGATCGTAGATGGCCCCGTCGGCGAGCTTTGCGGTCGCGCCTTCGCCGCCCCAAATCACCAGGCCGCTGCCCGTCCACGCCGCTGCGTGCGCAAATCGAGGAAGGAAGCCGCTGGGCGGCGCAGCCATCGCCTTCCATGTGTTCGTCTGGGGATCGAAACGCGCGCCGTCTGAAAGCGGCGCACCTGCAGAGGTCATCCCGCCCCAAACGATCATCTCGCTGCCAGTCCAATTGGTGGAATGGAATGAGCGCGCGCTGAGCGGCGACGCCGCGATCGGATGCCAACCGCTCGGCACCTTGCACTCATCCGCCCCCCACTTGCATGCCGCGCTGCACGTGTGCTGCTTCTTCTCGAAGAATGCCGCGCAACTTCCGCTGACGGCTTCCGTCGCTCCTGGCTTGCACTCGCCCGTGCAACCACCATCAGCGTCTGCACCAGCGCCATCGCCGCTATCGCTGTCGGTCACCGTCGAGTCGGCATCGCCGGGCGCGCTGTCGCGACCATCGAGAACGACGTCACTTCCAGCATCGTTCGTATCACTCGACGTGTCGCCGCTCGTGGCGTCGTTGCACAGGTCAGGATTGGCCGTGCAGCCAGCCGGATCGTCATCGAGGTTTCGACACGCGATGGCCAACGTCGGCGCCGCAACTAGACACGAGAGCCCGACCAACCTTCGCATCGACATCAAAACGCTCCCTGAAGCTGAAAGCCGCCGAGTTGCGGCACCACGCGCACGTACGCATGCGGCGCCGCGGTCGGCTCCTTCTTCCCAGACGACGCGAACAAGTAAATCGCCGTCCCAAAGCTCGCCACCGCGAGCCCCGCACTGACGAACGACAGCGCCTCGAACGTGCGCACCTTACCCTTGCCGGTGTCGTCACAGGCCGTCGCAAGCTCGGCGATGCAGTCGGTGCGTCGTGCGTCGTGCGCGCCGCTCGCCGCCAATTGCCCGCCCACGGCGCCGAGCGTGAAGACCACGCCGGTCACGACCATCACGTACGCGACGGTCGGCGTCTTTTGCGCATCACCGCCGAGCTTGGTGGTGGTGGCCGACGTGCTCGGTGCGTCTGTCAGCGCGGGAACCGTCACCGTCTTCTTGTCTTTCTCGATGCCCACCTCGACGGTGCTCTCGAAGGGCGACTTGCCGTCGGCGGTCACGCGCACGGCGTGCTTGCCGCCATCGATCGGGACGGCGGTGCCAGCGACGAAGGCTTTCCCGTCGATGGTGACGACCGCGTTCGTCATGCCGGAAGGGACAGTGATCGTGAGCGTCGACAGCCGCGGTTCGAGGAGCGCGATGCGCTGGTTCGCCAGCTCGAGGCGTTGGCCGTTCCCGCTCTTCTTGGCGCTGGCTCGACCGTCCTTGTACGTGAGCCACGCGCTGACCAGCTGACCGTTATTTTCCAAACAGTAGGCGAGCGCGAACGTCGTTCCTTCGGACGGATCGAGGTGTTGCGATTGCTCGAGCTTGGGGCAGGCCTCGGCGAAGTTCTTCGCGATCATGAGCGCCTTGCCGTCGTCGAAGAGCTTCTCGGCCACAGCGTCGGCGGCGAGGACCATCGGCGAAGCGGTGCTGAGGACGAGCGTGAGGGCGAGCGCAGTCGCGAGGCGTCCGGGGCGATGCATGATCAATCCTCGAGCGATTCCGAGGCGCCTACTTGCGGTCGTCGAAGGCGGCGGTCGGATCGAGCACGGTGTTCGTGGGTGGGGGAGTGGTCGCGGTCTTAGCAGGTGCCGTGCCGGCCGACGTTGGTGGTTTCGGTGCTACGGCGACGGTGGTTGATGTCGTGGTGGGAGCGGCCTGCGGCTTGGTCGTCGTGCCCGGCTTCGGCGCCGTGGTGATGCTGGTCGTTGTCGCCGACGGTTCGGGAGACGCAGCTGGCGCGACCGTCGAAGTTGGCGGCGCCTTCGTCGGCACGTCTGCCACCACTGGAGAATCGTGTTCGATCGGTGCGGAAGGAGTGGGTGAGGCGGTGACCTGCGTCGCGCCCGATGTCGCCGGCCGCGGCGACTCGGGATGCTTCGTCAGCACCATGAACGCAGCGACGGCTCCACCAAAGACGACGACTGCACCGAAACCACCCCACATGACCGCGGACCTCGAGCGACGCTGCGGGATTGTGGCCCCGGTCGGGTCGCGTGCGAGCGCGTGATCACCCGTCCCGGCGGCGAGCGGAACGGACGTCGGCAAGGCTTCGGTCATTTCCCGCCGCCATTCGCCTGCGCCCGCCGCCACATTTGCTGCCATCGCGACCGGCTGCGCGTCCAGCGCCGCGGTCGGTGCATCGCGGCGCGCAGCGACGTCGTCATGCCGCACGTCGGGACCGTGGAGGGCGCCGACGCCACCGCCGATGACGATCGCCGAAGGCATGGGCTCTGCGATCGGTACCAGCGCATTCGTCGTTGGATCGGACCCGAGCGCGGAAATTTCGGCGCGGCGGGCCTGACCGCGGAGTGTGGCGGCGAGCGCGTTGCCATCGCTCCAGCGACGCGTCGGATCCTTCGCGAGCAAGCGCGCGACGATGGCATCGAGATCCGGCGAGAACGCTCGTCCGCTCGCGGCAGCCGCGAGGGTGGGCGCGGGCGTCTGCACGTGGGCCGTCATCATCTCGAGCGCGGTGCCCTCGAATGGCGTGCGTCCGGTGAGCACCAGGTAAAGCACGCAGCCTAGAGAGTAGAAGTCACTCGCGCCATCCAGCGGCTTGTGCACCGCCTGCTCGGGCGACATGAAACGCGGCGTGCCGAGGACGCGATGCTCCTTCGTGAGCACGGCGACCCCAGCACCGGGTGAACCGGGCGCAGCGGGTTGCTTCGCGATTCCGAAGTCGATCAGCTTCGCGTGCCCTTCGCTGACGAGGATGTTGTCGGGCTTGATGTCGCGATGGATGACCTTGTTTTTGTGCGCAGCCGCGAGACCCTCGGCGACTTCGGCCAAGAGGTTGAGCGCGAGCGGGATCGGGAGCACGCCGCCTTGCAGCTTCGCGAAGTCGGTGAGCGTCTGCCCATCGACGTACTCCATGACGTAGTACGGGTTTTCTCCGAGCGAGCCGAAGTCGTAGACCTGCGCGACGTTCGGATGGCGGATGTTCGCGGCGATGCGGGCTTCGCGAAGGAAGCGCTCGTGCATCGAAGCGTCGCTCAGGTTGACGAGCAGCTTCACGACGACGGGGCGGTGAAGGAGAACGTCGTCTGCGAGAAAGGCGTCGCCGAAGCCACCGCGCCCGAGGAGCCGACGCAGCACGTAGCGACCGCCGGGGAGGGCGGTGCCTTCAGGCGGGATCGTCTCGAACATGGGAACTTCCGGTGAGAGTGGCGGAGAATATGGTGAACGGTACTCTGGCGTCGCGCCGTGAGGGCTGCAACGAGCGCGGTGAATCGGAGCCTACATCGGCGCCCCGCGCGAGGGTTGACCACCCTTAGGGTGCAGCCACCTCCGTGCAGGTCTCGGGAGCGTCGCGATGGACGGAGTACTGCGAGCCAGGTCCAGTCGACATCGCGCTGAGGCAAGCCTTGGGGCTGGTAACGAGCAGCGCGATGAGCGCGACGGCGACTGCGTCGAGAGCGCCTAGGCTCGCTGCTTTCGCAGTCGTTCCGTTTTCGCCCGATTCCCCGCCCAAGTCGTTCGATCGGGAGCGGGAAAGGCGTAGGGCCAAGAGACCGAGCCCGATGCCGACGCCGATGCCGAGAGCGGCAGCAATCCAGCCAGCTTCGATGTGAAAGAGACTTCGGAAGGGTGACAGCAGCAAGAGGAGGAGCGCAAGAGATGGGTTCCAGCCTGCAAGACCAGCCGCGACGCCGGCGTCCGTCGTTGCCCGTCCCATGAGCCGTGCGACGCTCGTGAGGACCGTGAGAGCGAGAAGTACGTTTGCGAGCAAGTAGAATTGCGCCGACGTCTTTTCGAAGGCCCATGAAATGATCATCGTCACAATCGCCAGCGCGCCCCAGGCAATCGGGGCGATTGCCCGAAGCCCGCGGAGCGAAGCCGTCGCCACGACCGCGAGGCCGATCGCGATGAGGGCGCGCGCGAGGAGGTCGGGCCGGAGCTCGCAGCGCACGACTCGCGGAAGGGCTTCGATGGCAAGCATCAGGTTTCCGCTTGCACCGAGCAAGCCGACGAAGACGATGAACCACGCGAGGCGCGAATGCGGGCGTGTCTGCGTCGCGGTGATCTGATTGCGGCTCGGTGTGGACAAGTGGTTGTCGGTTGGCGACGTTAATGCTCGCTAGGGCACCAGGGCGTCGTATTCGCTGATGGCAGCCTTGGCCAAGGTGCTGAGTTTGTCGAAACCAACCGTGTTCGCATCACTGTCGGGCCAGAGCAATGCGAACCGATACCCGCGCGAGTTCATGAAGCGCAGCCGACTCAGGACGGCACCCTTCGTCGAGTGCGTGTCCGCACCTTCGAGATCGGGCCATGGTCGCGCCATGGCGTCGGCCTGCAAGAACGTCGGCAATGTCGTCTCTTCCCCCAGTTTCGAGGAGAACTCGCCGACGAACGCATTGGTCTCCGAGCGAAACCTGAGGCGATTCCCCCAGTAGCTCGTCGGATAGAAGTGAAATTGCGGCATGGTGCCGAGTGGGAACTCGTCGAGATCGTCGATGTTCGCGTGGCCCACCGTGGAGGCGAAGCCCTTCGCCTCGATGCGGACGAGCGCCTCCTTCAAGAACTCGACCATCTGCTCGATCGAGGCAACAGGGCCGAAGGCAGCGCCGGGATTGAGTCGAGTGCTCTTGATCGCCCAGATGGGCTCGTTCATCACCTCCCAGGCGAGAATCTGTTCCTTGAACGGTAGCGACTCGACCAGCAAGGTGTCGAGCACGTCGTCCAGAAACTTCTTACGAATGGCTGGATTGGTGATGATGGCATGGCGATGGGTAGTGCCTGGTTTCTGCGTGCAGAATGCGCCGAAGTCGACGAGCGAAAGAATCGCGCGGGCACCGGCATTTTTCAGCACCTTCAGCAGACGCACCGTGCCGTCGATGTACGAGAAGGGGCACGACGGAGGCGGCGTGAACACGGCTGACTCGCCTGCGCCGACGACCGTCCCGTAGAGCGCCAAGTTGGCAAGCATGAAGACGCGAATCAACCGGACGTTCAACTTCGAGTAGCTCGTGAGCATCTGCTCGAGATCGGTTTCCCAGGGAATCGAGTTGTCACCGAGGAAGATGCCGTACTTGTCGCCCCACCAGGGATAGTTGACGCCGACGGCCATTTTCGGGCCTGGCGCGACGGTGATGAGGGGCTTCTTCGGGTTGAAGGGACCTGACATGAATCCTCGTCTCCAACTGGTCTCCCGACCGCAAAATCTGCTCAGTCCTGTGTGACGGGCTTGTCGAGCCCACGATCATGCCAGTCGACGACCTCGACGCGCACGTCGTCGCATCGCCCAGTCTCCATCGATCCGCGGCGCCGTTGATAGTCGCGAACGCTTGCCTGCGGGTCGCCGCCACGGTCACCGAAGCCGAGATTGTCCAGACGGCGGACGATGTCGCCGTCCGAATCGTCCGTGACGCGACAAGCTTGCCTACGAAAGGGAAGGGAGCTGCCGTCGATGGACTCGCCCCACTCCACGACGAAGGTCTTCACGCTTGCTGGGACCGCGGCGCTGCAGATGCCATCGTCGCCGCTCGTTCCGGAGGACGTACCCAACGCGCTCCACGTGATGCGGAAAGGCACGCCTACCATTGGCTGATGCTTGCGATCGAGCACGCGGATGAAGACGTCGTCCAAGTCGGTGGTGAAATCGATCGTTTCGGTGATCTGTTTTCGCCATTGCCGATAAGCAGTCGAGCCGCGCCGGGAGACCTTTCCCGGCGGAGCGGGATCAATCTTGCCGTCGAAGCAGAAGATCTCGACTCGTCGATTTTCGGCGTCGGCTACGCCATCGGCGGTCTCATCTTCGGGAAAGAATTCGCCGCAGCCGTGCCTCGTCAGCTCGACGCCGATCGGAAGCGACGTCTCGTCGATCGCCATGTATTCCTCGACGAGTTGTCGTCGCGTGGCGCTCCCGATGTTCCCATCGATGACGAGCGCGCTTCCGCGTGTGGCATTGGACCATTCCTGGAAGCGGGCGACCGCAGCCTTCAACAGCGGCCCGTTCAGGCCATCGATCGGCCCGTCGTAGAACAGCTTGGACCCCACCGGCAGCGCGGACAGCATGTGTTGTTCCTCACGAACGCCCCAAGCCTTCTTGAAGTGGACCTTTGCTTCGAACCATTTCAGCCAGCCTTCAGCGTTGTCCGTGAGGTAGTCGGCGACGGCATCCGCACGTTCGAGGGAAAGATCCAGATTCCAGTTCTCGTCGCCAGCCGTGTCGGTGTGTCCGACGGCGAGCAGCTTTCCGCTTGGATTGCGTTGATACACCTTCACGACGCCCCGAATTCCGTGCATTGCCGACGGCAGCAGGAACGATTTGTCCGTCTCGAAGAACATCCCGACGAGCATGATTCGCGGGTGCTCACGCTGGAGAACGAGTGTCAGCGGCCTCGTGGCCTCGAGCGGCACGCTCGCCATGTCGTCACGTACGCGCACGACGTGCGTATTCTCACCGGACGGCAGCGGCGCGTCGGAAGGCGGAATGCTGCGCGCGCGAAGCTTTTCACGCACCTTCGCGACGTTGCTGAACCGCAGCGAGCCGAACGACCCGCGCGCATCGTCGACGCGAACGCGTCCCGCGCCGTCGGTCGCGAGCTTACGAATCTTCCCGTCGACCGACAGCTCGACGTCGACGCCGTCCATCGCACGGGCCTGCTCGTCGACGACGATGACTTCGAACCAGGTCGGTTCTTCGTTCGCGCTCGGCGACGCCGCCGGCTCAGGTGTCGAGGAACCTGTCGTGTCGACGTCGTCCAATGCGGAGTCGTCCGGCTCGTCATTGTTGGAAGCAGCGGGCTCCGCGCCGACGAGCGCCGCATCCTCCTGCCTGAGTGCGACGAGCCGACCGGATCGGAACTCCTCGCGCAGCCATTCGATGGCACGCGGCAGATCGTCGCTGCGCGGGGGCTTGAACTGGTTGAGCAGATCGTAGTTGTCGGTGAGCTTGGCGTAGAGGTCGAGCGCCGAGGCCCCATGCCACACGCTGGTGCGCGCTTCGTCGAGCAGTTGATCGATCTCGAGGCCCCGCACGGTGCGCGTGGCGTCGATGGCACGGCTTCCGAAGGTGCCCTCGTTGCGCACGACGCGGAGGACGGCGAGGGAGCGAGCGAGCAGCGTCAGGTCGTCGGTGAGGATGGGCATGGGATCAGAGCCGCGGGAGGAGATAGCTCAAGATGAGGCGAAGGGGCGAAACCGCTCGCTCCACAGCAAGGCGCACGCCAATCAGGGCATCGCATCGGTCGTTTGCGGCGTCCCAGTCGCTCGTTCCGGTGCCGACGGTCACGCTGGTTGCCCCGGCGACGTGTCGTACCGCCGTGACATCGCTCGACATGAGCCTGACCGCGCGTGGTCAACGGCGTGTCGACCATCGTCAAAGCCATGTTTTGCGTGGTCAGCGCCGTGGCGGGCGTCGTCAAAGCCATGTCGCGAGTCGTCAGGTCCATGTCGAGCGTCGTCAACGCCGTGCGGCGCGCGGTCAGCGTCGCAGACCCGTCGAAATTCTGGCGAAACCGTACGATCTCCCGAGGAAGTCATGCGGGGACCCCGCCCTGGTGCGAGTCCTTGCCGTTCTTCCATGCGCCTCGACAAGATGTCGGATCGATCCGACAGGCACGAGATCGTTCCTCTGGCATTCGACGACCAACACCCCTCAGGGTGGAGCCGTAGTTCGACACGCACCGGGCACGTCGATTGCGTAGACTTCCGGACGCGCTCGACTGAGCGCCTGCTTCGCCTCGTCTCGCCTCGTCTCCCCTGGAGCCAATCGTCACGATGGAAGACATCTTCAACATCCGCAGCCAGGCCCTCCCCAACGCGACGCGGGTGATCGCTTTCCGCGGCCTGGAGCGGCTTTCCCGGCCGTACGAGCTGCGCATCGACCTGCTCGTTCCCCACGGCACGCATTTCGATCCGAGCAAGGTCATCGGTGAGCGCGCCTCCCTGACCATCGACCGTCACGACGGCCGTCCGCCCCTGCACCATCATGGTGTGCTCACCTCGGCCGACGTGATGCTCGAGATCGATCGCGGCGAAGTCTGCCGCGTGGTTCTCGTGCCAGCGTTTGCGCGCCTCGCGGTCCCCCACCAGAGCCGTGTCTTCGTCGATACGACATTGCCGAAGATTCTCGAGGCGATCTTGCTCGATGGAGGTCTCGCTTCGGACGATTTCGAGCTGCGACTCGAGCGGGTGTACAAGCCGATCGATCACGTCTGCCAGTACGAAGAGAGTCACTTCGCGTTCGTGTCGCGCTGGATGGAACGCGAGGGCCTCTACTACTTCTTCGAGCAGGGAGAGCAGCGCGAAAAGCTCGTCATCACGGACAGCAAGGGGTTCCACAAACCGCTCTCGCCCGACCCGGTTCGGTTTCTCCAGGCGTCTCGAGGGACGAGCGCGGCGCTCGAACGTCCCGAGTCCCTCGATTCGCTGACGATTCGACACCACAGCCTGCCGGCGAAGGTGCGCTTTCGCGACTACGACTACCAGAAGCCCGACCTCGACATGTCGGCGAGCTCGGCGGTGTCGTCGGGTCACGGTGACGTCAAGATCTTCGGTCATGGCTTCGAGACGCCCGACGACGCGAAGCACCTCGCGAACGTCCTTTCGCAAGCTCTCCAAGCGACCCAATCGGTGTACCAGGCGGCGGGCAACCAACTGTATCTGCGACCGGGTTTCATCTTCCAACTGGAAGAGCATCCGCGCCCGGCGTTGAACGCGAAGTACCTGGTGACGGCGCTGCAGCACACTGCCAATCAGCTCGCGCACGCGCTCGGCGTCGCGCCCATGCTCGGCTTCGACCAGCACGAGGTCTACCGCTGCGAGCTGACCGCGATCCCGGCGGCGCTCCAATTTCGCGCGATGCGAACGACGCCGTCGCCGCGCATCGAAGGGACGGTGTCAGCCGTCGTCGATGGCGCTGCCGATCACGACTACGCCCAGCTCGACAAGCACGGCCGCTACCGCGTGAAGATCTTGTTCGACGAGGGTGATCTGAAGAACGGGAAGGCGTCGACGTGGGTGCGAATGATGCAGCCGCATGGCGGAAGCCCCGAAGGCTTTCACTTCCCGCTACGCAAGGGGACCGAGGTGTTGCTGACGTTCCTCGGCGGTGACCCCGACCAGCCGGTGATCGCGGGTGTCGTGCCGAACGCGAAGAATCCGACGCCGGTCGGCGAGGACAACCACACGAAGAACATCATCCACACGGGTGGCGGCAATCAGATCGTGATGGAGGATCACGAGAGCAAGCGATCGATCAAGCTGCGGACGCCGCACATGAATACGATGCTGCATCTGGGTGCGCCGAACAGTCCGGCCGAGGGATTTCATCTCGGTACCGACGCGAATGGCAGCTTCTTCGTGAAGAGGGATCTCGACACCCAGGTGTTGGGCAAGGCCGATACGCAGGTCACGGGTGCGTACTCGGTCTCGGGAGCGTCCATTTCCGAGACGGCCTCGCTGAACCGCACGGACACGAGCCAAAACCACTTCCTCAACACCAACGGCTTTTGGCTCGACGCGAAGGACACCTTCCAGACGGTGACGCCCAAGATCGTGGAGTACTGCGAGACTCGCGTGACCAACGGGAACGAATCGATCAACTTCCGGTGCTGGGGGGCAACGCTTTCGATGACGCACGACCTCATCAAGGTGACCGTCGGGAGCTCGACGATCGAGATCACGCCGACCGGCATCGTCATCACGGGGGCGGAGGTGAACATCACCTCGCCGGGCCCCATCGACGTCAAAGGCTCGATCATCAAGCTCAACTCGTAGGCTTCGAAGGAGATCGACGTGACGCGTACGCCCGCTCGTTTGACGGATCCTCACTGGTGTCCTGCGATGGAGGGCTCGGTGCCGCACACGGGCGGGCCCATCGCGGGTCCAGGCGCGCCGAAGGTGATGATTGGCGGTCTCGCGGCAGCGCGTGCAGTCGACGTCGCGCCCTGCGCGGCTGGCGGTCAGGACGCCATCACGCAAGGCGCCGCCACCGTTCTCGTCGGCGGCATGCCGCTCGCGCGAATGATGGATTCCTTTCTGCACGGCGGTATGGTCAGTCCTGGCTTCGACGGCGTCACGGTCGGAGGCGCGACGGCCAATCTCAAGGCGCAGGCCGAGAGCGTCATTGCCCATGGCGGTAGCACGCGCGTCTACGTCGATCCGATCACCAAGACCGTCTACATCAGTACCAACCTCGAGTACTCCGGCCCCGGCGCATCGCAAGACTACGCCGACGCGGCCAAGCAACAGATCGAGGCGATGTGGAGCAAGCAGATGACGATCGACGGCGAACCGTACGCGGTCAGCGTGCAGGTGAACACGAAGGTCAACCCGAATGGCCCGCCGACCAGCGGCTACGATCAAATCTCGGTCGATCCGGCCGTGGTCCGAGACAACCAACCTTTCTACGGCAACGGGACCGGTGAGCAGCAGCCTGGATCGGCGACGAATCCCGATGAGCCCTTCATCGCCGCTCACGAGTACGGGCACACGCTCGGTTTGGCGGATGACTACCACGACACACCCGACGGTTCGGTGCCCAACGACCCCGAACGCAAGCACGACATCATGGCGCAGACGTGGCCAGATCATGACGACGGAATCGACCCATCACCAGACCAGCAACACTATGAACAGATCCTCAAGAACTTCGGCTACTAGATGGGCCCGACGCTCGTCTCTCGCCGAACTATTTCCGTGGTCGTTGCCCTTGCCATCCTCGCGGCGAGTTGCGAGCGAAACATGAAAGAGGCGTCGATGCTGCGAGATCTCTACGATCGGGATCCGACGGCCTTCTTCCAATCGAGCTGGTCCTTCTCTTGGTGGCGGCACGGCGGGGGGCCGGGCCTGAGTTGGTTGTCCGACAAGATCGATCTGACGGCCGGAGGCGGACGGGTCGCAGGGAAGTACATCAAGGCGCGGAGGGTCCGGCCGGCGACTTTCGAAACGAAGGTCGTCGAGTTCGTGGGGCCGGTTCCGCGCGACGTCGCCGAACGGCTCTTCCATGCTGTCTTCTCCGTGAAGGTCTTCGAGCGGACCTTTCCCTCGGAGGAGCTCAAGGTCGGTGGGGCCATGGCGCAGACCTTCGAAATGAGTGCTGCTGGTGCGCGCGCGACGAAGACCTTGGTCGACGCAAGGAAGGACGGGATCGACGCGCTGTGGTCGGCATGCGAGGCGGTGAGGGCCCATCTCGAGCAGACGGGTGAACCCCACGATGTGCCGAAGCAACCGTAGATTCGAGTAGCAAGACGACGAGGCGGCTGACGCCTCTTCAGAATTTGGACGAGCTGGATGGCCGACCGATCGCTCACCGAGGAAGAACAGGTCCGCATCAAGAAGGCGGGCGAAGAGATCGTCGCGAAGCTCAGTCCCCCGCGCGCCGCTGCTGAGCTCGGGGTAGCTCCGATGGAGCTTCTCCTGGTGCTGCAAGGTACGAAGCCCGTCACGCCCGAGCTTGCTGAGAAAATCGCCAAAGCGAAGGGCGTGTCCCTCGAACAGCTCGCCGCGGGGCCGGTGGTCGAACGCTTTCCCAACCGTGTCGAGGCGATCGCGATCGCGCGCAAAGAAGGCTACGCAGAGGAGGCGATTCGCGAGATCCACACGCGCGCCGTGGACAAGGACCTCTCGCTGGTCGACTGGATCCTCGCACTTCGCAAAGCACAGGACCGGCACGGCACGACGTCACCCGCGGCCTCGACCAACGTCGTCGCGACGTCGACGCCTGCGTCATCCGCCGCTTCGCTCGGCACCGACACGGCCGTTGGTGCCTTGCCATCACCGACCTCCGCAGCAGCTTCGCACGGAGGGGTTGCTCAGCCAGGCATGCTCGCCGAGCTCGCGCCCGTCGAGGTCGCGGTCGCACGCGCTCCAGAACCGGCGATGCAGACGATCGGAAGCGGTTCGGGCATCCCCGGGATCCAGGGCGAGCAGACCGGCATCCTGATGGCGATAGCGACCAACCAGGCCGCGCTGTCGTTGAACGAATATGCGTCGCTCTCGATGGGGCTCGAGCTCTTGCCACATCGGCGCGACGATGTGTTCAACCACTTCGGTCTGCGCAGCGAGGTCGCCCGCGAGAACGAACTACATGCCTGGTCCGCGCACTTCGAAGCTCATCCGCGCGAGAAGCGCGAGTGGGAGACCGCACGGCAACACTCTCGACACTTCTGGTACCGCTTCGACAAACCGGAAACTGCGGGACAACTCCCACCGCTGCCTCCCGTGGTACCGCCGGCCGTCTCGCAACCAGCTCCGCCGCCGCCCGGACACTTCGACTCGCGCATATCGTTCGCCGCGTCACCGACGTCGGAACCTGGCACGCCTCTGCCGGTCACTTTGCCGAGTGCCGTGCCGCGCCGCGACCTGGCCAACCCGACGGAGGTCTACGAACCGATCGTCGTCCCGGCAGTCGTCGGCGGAGGCGGTACGGACATCTACGAGCCGATCATCGCGGCGCCACCGAACGCGGCCGCGCACACGCAGCTACCAGCTCTCTCGCTCGAGGCGTATGCAAGGATCAGCGCCGAAGTGCACTTCGCACCTCAGCGCGCAGAAGAGGTCTTCGCGCGACATGGTCTGGGCCACGCGCCGACGCGACAGGCGGTGAACGACGCATGGCAAGAGCGACTGAGGACCAACCCTGGCGACCAATGGGAATGGCAGCGCCTCTACACCCTGCGCCTCACGGCGCTCGAGCAGGCGGCCCGTCCCGCAGCGCCGCCGCCGTCGTCTGGGCTGAGCAGTCCCTACACGCGCATCGCCACGCCGCCACCGATGGCGCTGAAGGTCTATGCGCAGATGACCGTCGAGCTCGAGAAGAAGCCCCAGGACCGACAGAAGATCCTCGCGCGCTTCGGCTTGCTCGATGCCGAGAAGCGGCGCGTCGTCGACGAGTATTGGCACACTCATCTGAGCGATCCGACGCTTCGCGTGGAATGGCAGAAGACGATCGATCGCATCCGCAAGACCTGGATGGACTTGTAGCGCGCAAGGAGTCGCCGCAGATCTCGCGTGCGCCATGAACCCCAGCACGACGCTCACCCTTTCGCTCCACGTCACCGACACGCGCAGCGGCGCCGCGCTGCAACGGCAGTTTCGGCGATTTCCCGTGCGCCTCGGGCGCAACGCCTTGAACGACTTACCGCTGGATTTCGGCTTCGTCTCGCAGTTCCACGTCGTGCTCGAAAAGAGCGAGCAGAGCGTGATGCTGCGTGATCTCGGCAGCCGCAACGGCGCGACGGTGAACGGCCAACGTATCGTCGCGCACGAGCGACATGACCTGGCGGCGAGCGGTTACGTGTTCGAGATCGGGCCGCTCCGATTCCAAGCGTCACTGTCGATGATGGCGAAGCAGGGGGGCGACGATCGCACGGCGATGTTGGTGGCCGTCTCCGAGAACCCGGCCGCACAAGATGCAACGCAGGCTTGGCAGGCGTTCGTCGAGACGCCGGCTGCAAGCGGCCGCGACCCTCGCGACGTCGCGCTACAAGGCCTCCAACATCTCGCAACCACCTTTGCGAGCTCGGCGCCGACACCGGAGGATCCCGAAAGCGTGTTGCAATTCCTGCGGCGGGTGAAGTTCGCGCTCGACTTGCTCTTCGAGACTTTCATTCCGACGCGTGACGCCGTCGAGCAGACGCGGGCGCTCGTCGACCTCACGCCGCCAGCGTTTCGCGACGCCACGGCGGCGACGACCGCTGCCAATGCCGGCGAGCTCGCGCTCAATGCGCTCGATTGGCAGGATCCGAACAACGAGACGTTGCGCGCGGTGCAGAGCATCTTTGCCGATGCCGTGATCGAGCATCTGGCCGTGCCCGAAGGGGCGAAGCGGATCTTCGACGCGCTGGCACCGAAGAGCATCGAGGGCGAGTACGCGCGAGGCGGCGCGTCGATGCGATTCGGGCCGTTCAAGGAGGCAGCGCTCTGGCGTTTGTACGAGGCCCGGCATCGCCAGCTCGAACCGCAGGCCGTCGCGATGCTGTTCGGAACGGCGCGGCCGGTCACCAAGCCATAGGTGATGGTTGCGACGGCTGTCGGATCGATCCGACATCGTCGGTCGCCCGCCCCGGTCAGCCGGTCACTCCGTCGCGCGCTTCAGTCCGTTCTTTTCGAGGTAGCGGTACACCGTGCGTGGATCGATTCCGAGCCGGAGCGCGACCTCGTTCGGGTGCGTGCCAGGTTGCCGGCGAAAGATGTCCACCACTGCACGCTCTCGGTCGGCAGGTGTCACGGGTCGACCATCCGGCTGCGCGGAACCCATCGGGTGCCCAGCGGTCGGCGCGAGTCGGCTGGCAGTGACCGATTTCGACCCGTTCCGTACGCCTTCGATGGCCGCTCGCCGCACTGCGCCGAGCAACTCACGCACGTTCCCCGGCCAGGGGCGAAGGACGCAAGCCTCCACGAGCGTCGCGTCGATGGGTAGGCCGAACTCGGCGACGCCGAGGGCGATCAGAAACGCGATGTCTTCGCAGCGATCGCGAAGCGGCGGAACACCCGCGACGTTCTGGCCAAGCCGGTAGTAGAGATCCTCGCGGAACTGCCCCGCGCCCACCGCCTTGTGGAGATCCTTGTTCGTGGCCGCGACGACCCGAACGTCTACCCGGCGGGGTACGGCGTCACCGACGCGGCGAATCTCTCCCTCCTGAAGGACGCGGAGCAGCTTCGGCTGCACGTCGATCGGCAGCTCGCCGATCTCGTCGAGGAAGAGCGTGCCGCCGTGCGTCGCCTCGAAGAGCCCGAGCTGGTCGGCGTGCGCGCCGGTGAAGGCGCCCTTTCGGTGACCGAACAGCGTGCTTTCCCACAGCTCCTTGCTCACCTCCGCCGTGTTCACCGCGCGAAACGGACCGGTCGGGCAGGGGCCACGATCGTGGAAGACCCGTGCCGCGAACTCCTTGCCCGCGCCCGTTTCGCCGAGGATGAGGAGATGGCGCGTGTGTTTCGCATAGTCGGCGATGAGGTCGAAGGTGTCCTGCAGTGTCGGGCCCGTGACGATGCGCGGGTCGGTGATCGCGTGCGGTCCGCCGAGTCGCGCGACGTCCGGATGAACGAGCAGGACCGATTGCCCGAGACGAATCGTCTGCGTCGCCACGCGCCCATCGCTGCCTGCAGGCTCGCCATCGGCGAACGTGCCGTTCCGGCTGCCGAGATCGCGCACGAAGACGCCCTCGTCGGTCCGACGAATCTCGGCATGCTCGCGTGAACAATGCTCATCGTCGAGCTCGGTCGAGCTGCGCCCACCACGGCCGACCAGGACGACCTCGGTCCCAATCGGCGAGACGCGAAAGGCAGGCTTTCCGCCGATGAGCGAGAGCACGATGCCGGGCTGCGGGATGCCCGCGCTGCGGATGCTCAGCGCTTGTTCCTTCGTCGTGTCGTCGCGACCCACGGCGAGACGATAGCGCACGAAGCAGGCCGCTTCGAGGGAACGACGAAAAACGAACGGGGCACGACGAGTGCTGACGGCGGCGCGCGCGTCGCGCAGGCCGACATCGCCATGTCCACGCCTCGAGTCCTCATCGTGCACATCTGGCACGCCCGGTGAAAGGGCAGGCCGCATGAGGTTGCAACCTTCGGGATCGAGGACGGACGAGTCGCCGCGTGCAGACGAGGAGCGGATTGCCATCGTGGTCACGGCAGATACGGCCGAGGACGACCGCACGGTCGACATGGCGCCCGTTCGTGCACCGGTGTCGCGACCGCCGAGCTCGCGAAGGAAGCGCATTCTCGTCGTCGAGCCGAACGACCATCGGCGGTTTGCTCGTGCCGAGGCGCTTCGCGAGCGGCACAGCGTGGCGACGGCGCCGGGGATGGGGGGTGCGCTTCGGCTGCTTTCGAGCGAGACGTTCGACATCGTCCTCGTGGCGGAAGACCTTGGCGCTGACGCGTTCGCGCTTCTCGAAGCCGTCGCGATCATGTGGCCCGAAACCCGGCGCTGCGTGCTCGCGTCAGTGGCGCCGACGCGCCCAGCTGATGCGCTCGCGATGCAGCGTGCGCAGCGTGTCTACACGAGCCCCTTCGACGTCGAAGCCTTCCTCCACGATCTAGCGCGGCGGTTCGCGCCCACGCTGGACTTGTTCCGGGATGACTGAGACGTCGACCGCGCCGATCGACATCAGGGACGTTGCGCGATCGCCGACTCTGTCGCCGATCGACACGACTCACTCGGCCGGCTCGACCACTCACCTCGCGACCGAGTCCGCTATCTCCGGAAGGTCCACGACTGAGCTCGCGACGGACTCGGCTATCTCTGGAGGGTCCACGAGTCACCTCGCGACTGATTCCGCTATCTCCGAAAGGTCCTCGGCGATCTCGGCGACGTAGAACGTGTATCTCTTGGACTACATCCTGTCCGGATTCTCCGACACGGCGATGCCCGCGGCACGTCGGGCTCGGGATGCGACCTCGACGACGACTCGCTGCGGTTCGACCTCGTGCGATCGACCTGCGCTGGCACGAAAATAAATCGACATGCCGATCGTACGGAGGCCCGTCTCGTTACCTTAACCAAGGGAAGGCGCACTGACACGCCCTCGACCAGCAACGTCAAGGAGACAGCCATGTCCTCTTCCCTCCAGAACAAGAAGAAGAACCTTCGCAGCTCGACCCTCCACACCCTCCGTCCTGTGGGCGGCGCGGCTCCGCTCCCGACGGCGATGGTGCCGACGCCGCCCGAGGAAGTCGGCGCTGCAAGCAAGGCGCGGAGCCTCTCGCCGGTGACGCGCGTTCACCTCGACGTGGCACCCGAGGCCGCGCGTGAGCTGCGGGCATCGACGTCGTTCTCTGCGGTGGTGGGGTCGCGCGTTGCGCACGCCGGCATGCTTGCCGACGCGATCGACTTCGCCTTCGCGTGGAGCCGGCACGCGAAGGCGGCCGAGGCGTGGCAGGCTTACGCCACGCAGCAATCGCGCTTCGCGTGGGACTACGTGATCGCGCAGCTCGACGTCGTGCGATCGCCGCTGCTCGCCGCGGAGGCGACGGATCCGACGATTGGCCAGGAGCTGGGCGCCTTCATGCGGCTCGTTTCGGCGCGAGCCGATGCGTCTCGCCGGGCGGTCGCGACCCGTCGGACTCGGAAGCGTCTGAAAGCGCCGGCTCCGCAGCCGGGGGCATCGTCGTCGACGTCGCCTTCTGCGACGGCCTCTCCGAGTCCGAGTCCGAGTCCGAGTCCGAGTGCGACGTTGCCGACGACGACTGCGCCGCGGCCGTCGTCACTCCCGTCATGAATGGAGTCGTCGCCTCGTATCCCGGTCGTGCAGCTGCACGGCCGGGGCACGGCTTTTTGCTTGATGAGCGAAGCGCGCCGAATAGATTCTCGGTCGTGCCGATGGAGACACGCGCCGCCAATCCCGTCCCATCGCCAGGTGAGGTCGAATGGCACGCTCTCAGCGTTCGGCTCACGCACTACACCTGGCGCTGTCTTCGGCGCCGCTCGCTGGATCTGGCCGAGCAGTTTGCCCAGGATGCCATCGCACAGCATTTCGATCCTGCGTACCAACGTTGGGATCCGAGCGCCGAGCCCGACCTCTTTCTGCACCTCGTCAAGATCGTTCGTGGCCTCGTCTCCAATCATTGGCGCGGACGCGCCACGCGGCGAGAAACGAGCTGGGGATACGAAGATCTCGTGCGCCTCGCGGAGTCGATCGAGCCTCCGCAAGAGGCGCTGGTCGAGGAGCAACGACGACGAACGATCACGACGCTCGCACGAAGGCGTGCCGAAAACGATCCGATCGTGCTGACGGTGCTCGACCTTTTGGACGACGGCGTCGAGTCGCAAGCGGCGCAGGTCGAAGTGAGCGGACGCACGCCGCTCGAGATTCGCAATGCGCGCCGCCGACTCTCCACGCACGTCGCGGCCGCGATACGAATCGTCGACGAAGAGGTGCAGCATGGCCAAGCGTAAGAAGGGCGATGTGCTGCCGGCGGTCGAGGCCATGGAGATGGACGACGCGCTCGACGATGTGCTCGCGATGAGCGATGAGGAGATCGCGGCCGAGTTGCGCGCGGCTGGGGCCGATCCCGATGCGATCGGTCGAGCAGGCGCGTCGCACGCGGCGAAGCACGAGGCACGACTCGGTCGGCTCGGGTGGCAAGCGGCTGCGCGGACGCGACTCGAGACGGCGCGTGCTGCGGCGGCAGGCGTACCGAAGACGCCGAAGTTGCCGCGCGTCGAGCTGCTCGCGCGCCTCGATGCCGCGCGTCGTGATGGACGGTTTGCGGCGCCGCTGGCAGCGGCGTTTCGGAAGCGCGATGCGGAGCAAAGCAGTGATGAGGAGCTGTGTGCTCTGCTCGACGAGATCGCGGCGCTCGATGCGATTGCGTCGGCAGAGGGGAAGGGCACGAAAGGCGAGGGCGGCGGCAAACGATGAGAGATCGCGCGGGGACGAGGGACCTGTCGTGAGCGTCATACGGAAGCCCGCGCCGGCGGCGGTCGAGGCGGCGACGGCACTGATCGACGAGCTGGCGATCGAGGCGCCGGAGGACATCGATGTTTCGCTGATCGCGGCGCACTGCGGCCTGTTCACGTTTCCTGGTCGGTTGATGAATGAAGAGGGGCACTTGCTGCGCGCCGGGTCGCACGGGCTCGCGATGATCGCGGAGGATGCGCTGCATACGCGAAAGTGGCGGTTCGTGTTGGCGCACGAGCTCGGACACTTCCTGCTGCATCAGGGCCACGACGACTTCGCGCGGTGCACTGCCGTGAAGGGGCGGCCGGCGCGACGGCGGGTTGAATCGGAGGCGAGTGATTTTGCGAGCGAGTTGCTGTTTCCGCGGCGGATGCTCGAGCCGATGTGCCGAGGTGCCGAGGCGCTGACGCTCGCGGAAGTGCAGGCGATAGCGGACGTCTTCGGGGCTTCGTTGCCGGCGACGGCGTTGCGGGTGTTGACGGTGACGGAGGCCGCGTGTGCGGCGGTGCATGCGACGCGGGGTATCGTTGATTGGTGGGCTGCGAGTTCGGCCTTTCGAGGGAAGGTTCGGCGCGGGAGCACGGTGCCGGCAGCGTGGAACGACTACGAATCCAGCGCTTCGCTGCGGGCTGGGTCGGCCGCGCTTGGGGTCGCGAATGCCGAGGTCATCTGGCTGGCCCACGATTCACGATGACGATCAAGTGCCTCTCAACGCGCGTTGGGCATGCGCGGTGGATGCGTTCGACGTCCGGTGCGAGCCCTTAGGCGTCGTACAGCAGGCCCGTGACAAGTGACCAGGCGCGCTTGCCGGCCGTTGGGTGACGTTCGCCTGACGACGCTATCGTCAAGTCCGACGCGAAGAGCGCAAGCGAACGTGACGTCCGCGCAAATCCGGGTGTGCATCGAGTATGCTCGACCCCTCAAATGGAGCCTCGGTCGCACGACTTGCTTTCGGCCGCACTACGTCATGTTCGTGACGCAGAGCACCTGGTCAGTGTTGGCCCGACCACATCCGTCGATCAAGCGTACCACCTGGCAGGTTTCGCTCCCGAGTGCGCGCGCAAAGCAACCTTGTCGAAGAGGACGTACGACAGAGCGATTGGGCATGGCATCGGTGCCGCCAGTGAGGTCGCCCTTCAGACCGCGATCGCGATCGACCCGGGCGCTCGTCGATACGACCTGGAGGGCTGGCAGGCTCGTTTTCCTGCGCTCGCCAACTGGAGCGAGAGCGCCCGCTACGAACGCACGGGACAGCGAGCCGCCTCCGAGGTTGCCGTTGTCGTAGCGGAGGCTCGTGAGATCGTCGATCGAATCGTCCTCACGCTATGGATGGACGGCGCAATTCCTCAGGATTTCTCATGGTGAGCTTCGACGACGTCCTGGAGATTCTCCTGCGTACCTGCGAAAACTTCCCGGGCTTCGGCGGCGTCGAGAGGGCGACGGTCGTGCGCGACATTCGCGGGCATGTTCGCATCGCGCTGAAAGTCCCGACGGGCCCGCTGGACATCGCATCGCTCGAAGCTGTGCTCGGAACGGCCCTCGGTAGCTGGTTTGCGCGCCCGATCCTCGGTCCCGAAACTTCGGGCGAGCTTTCTCGCCTTCGCGGCATGGTGCTTGGCGAGATGGCTCCGTGGAATGGCGCGCGCTGGACGGATCCTGCCACGGGAAGTCCGCATGTGCCGCCGCCTGGTCGTTGGCATCGCATCGAGCGCCACGTGTCGAAGCTCGATTGGGTGGGCAGCGAGAAGACGAAACCTCCGTGGCCCTTGGTCCGACAGAGGCCAGCGATCGTGACCTTCTATTCGTTCAAGGGCGGCGTCGGTCGGACCACGTTGCTTGCGTCGACGGCCTGGCAGCTCGCGGCCGAGGGAAAACGCGTCGTCGCGATCGACCTCGACGTTGAAGCGCCAGGCCTTGGAGCGCTCCTGGGGGCCGACACGCGGCGTGGCGTGCTCGATTTCCTCGTCGATCACGCGGCCACCGCTTCCACGTCGCTGGATGATCTGGCCGCCCCGGCCCATGAGCTCGGCGATCTCGCATCTCTCGTCGACGTCATCCCGGCTGGGGTCATCGACGCGCGCTACTTCGAGAAGCTTGCCCGGCTCGACTTCGTGGGTTCACTCCTGGATCCCGAGGAGAAGCGGCCGGTTCGCGACGGGCTGCGTGCGTTGCTGAGGGCGGTCGCTAGTCGCGCTCCGGCACCAGACTACATTCTCCTCGACTCACGCGCCGGTCTGCATGACGTCGCTGGCCTCTCACTTCACGATCTCGCTCACGTTGACGTGCTCGTCGGTCGCGACTCCGACCAAGGATATCGCGGGCTCGAACTGACGGTCGAAGCGATCGGACGCCGGCGGCGCTTCGAGGACCTGCGCTGCGTCGTCGCTCAAACGATGGCCCCGGACGACTCGCAGTCGGCGGAGTATGCGCGCGTGACCGGGGAATATCGCCGGAGGAGTCATGACGCATTCCTTGCGCACGTATACTCAAACGATCCCGATGCGGACAGTGATGACCCGACGGTCGAGGACGACGATGCGCATCACTTTCCGAGTGTCGTCCTTTTTCAAAACCGTTTGGTCACGTTCACCTCGCTGTCGTCGCGTCGACAGGAGCTATTCGCCGACGACTATAAGCGCGCGAAGGATCGCATCGTCGAGCTGTGCGTCCCCGAGGTCGGCCAGTGAGCGCGCGAGCCGTCGTCAAGCCCGTGGAGCGCAAGGAGCTCCTCGAGCACATCGGTTCGCTGGCGACGGACGCCGACGCTGTGATCGGCGAGGCACGCCGGGTCTTCCTTCCGCTGGCCCAGCATCGGCTCGCGTTGCGACCGGAGATCGTCATCATCGCCGGCACTCGCGGCGCCGGGAAAACGGCGTTCTTCCGCCTCGTCAACGAGCTTGGCAAACGAGTCCCGGCCTTCTTCGAGGACCCCTCGATTCCCTCCGCCACCTGGGTCGATGCCTTCAGCGAAGAGCGACATCACCCGCCCCCCGCCGCGCTCGATCAGCTGGTCCGAGAGCTCGATCCTAACCGCGACGCCGCGCTTCGTGCGTTCTGGATTGCACATCTCCTCACGCGCCTCGTCGATGCGCGCGTGCCGGGTGCCATCGTACCTGAAGTGATCGTACGCGCGAGGGCCGTACACGCGCATGACCTCGGCGCATGGGTGGCCATCGCGGAGCAAAACATCGGTATCGCAATGTCCGCCCTGGATGCGGTGGACGCGGCGCTTGCCGCAAAGAAGCAGTTCGTCTTCGCTTCGTACGACTACCTCGATCGCCTCGGTCTCCTCGAGGGCAGCCGCAATACACGGCAGCGCCTGGTTCGATCGCTCGTTGCACTTTGGCTCTCCAATTCGACGCGCTTTCGTCACCTCCGCGGCAAGATCTTTCTGCGTCCCGATCTCTTCGAGGAAGCCGAGAGGAGCTTTCCCGACGCAAGCAAGCTCCGTCCCCGATCGGTGTCGCTCGAGTGGGACGTCGAGTCTCTGTACCGTCTCACGATCCGACACCTTGCGAACGGCGGACCGCACGTTGCGGAGATGCGCGCTTGGCTCATCGCGGCCGGGCTCGGGCTCGATGCTCACGAAGGCGGCACCGATTTCGGAGTCGTCCCGGGTGACATGCCTGAGGGCAAACAACGTCAGTTCGCGGCGCGCCTCGCGGGCGAGGTGATGGGCAAAGGCGCTCGGAAGGGGTACACGCATCGGTGGATACCGGCGCGTCTCAAGGACGCCGGCGGAATGATCGTCCCACGCTCGTTTCTTCGGCTCATCGGTTACGCGGGCAAGTCCGCGAGGCAGTCGGTCCCTCTGACAGGCCCACTGATGGAACCGACGCGTCTCGTAGGTGCCCTCCAGCAGACGTCTCGCGATCGCGTCAACGAGCTCAAGGAGGAGTATCGCTTTGTCGAGCGGCTCTCGAACCTCACCGGCGCCACGATGCTGATGGATCGACGGAAGGTGATCGACAGCCTTTCTCGTGGTGCAGATGCGGACGACGGCTTTGGAAAGAATGGTGCTTCTGTCCTCGACGAGCTCCTTCGCATCGGCGTGGTCGAGGTTCGTGATGACGGTCGTATCGACGTGCCTGACATCTATCGCTATGGCTATGGCATCAAACGCAAGGGCGGCGCCAAGGCTCCTAGGTAGGTCGCTACGCCCCGGCATTCCTCTGCGGCGTCCTTCGACTGTCTCGGATCGATGCGACGAGCGGGAAGAGGACGGTCTCGACCCGATAGGCGCGGTCGGCTTCGGGATGACGGCCTCCGTGACGAGCACGAGCGCGGTTTCAACACAGCAACGTGTGGTACCGCGTGCACCTGTTGTCTTCCACCGCGTTCTCCGACGCGCCGGTGAGATCTCGCCGCCTCAAGACGTCGAGCGGACCGTCTGCACCAGCGAGCGAATCGCCGTATTCGAAAGGAGCGCCTGGCCCTTGGCGACCACGGCGCTGCGCTCGTCGGACGGGGCGAGTCTGCCGAGGCGCTCCATCATCTCGTCGAGCTTGCGCCTCCACGCGGCGACCGGCGGCGCGCTCCACCAGAATCGAAGAACCTCGGCGCCGCGTGGCACCGCGTGCCATAGATCCGACTGAGCCTCGACGACGTCGCTCGCCCATTCCGGCTCTGCCATACTCGACGCGTGAAAGCCGGCGACGCGCTCCCAGCGCTCGCCGAGGAGCATCGGCGCGACGTACCGGTTCGCGGCGAAGCCCACGAGCAACGGCTCGCCGACTTCGGCCGACGGTCCGAGCGCGCGAAGGCGGGCGAGCGCTAGACCGAACGCGCACCCAACCTCCTCGTACATGTGCTTGGTGAACGCCCCGATGGCTCCAGCGTCGTCGCCGACCTGCAAGTGCTCCACACCGATCAACCATCGAACGCCCTGATTGTCGTTCGGGTTGAGCCGCAGCATCTGCTGATGGATTGCGAGCGCCTCGGGCCACCGTCGCTGTGCCGCGAGTGCGAGCGCGAGGTTACCGAGTCCGCGGAGGTAAGGCCGGTTCTCGATGGCCGCCCATGGAATGTGCGCACCATCGCGCTCGAGAGCGCGCGCGCCGCCGTCGACCGCGGCGCGGAAGTGGCGCTCCGCGACCTTCGCCTTCTTCGCGTCGAGAGCAGCGATTCCGAGGTGGTTGTGGGCGTCGGCGTGACGCGGATCGACCTCGAGCACGCGCCGGAACACGGTGAGTGCGCGGCGTCGGTCTCCGGCCCACCAGTGCTCCATGCCCTCATCGAACAGGTCGTCGGCGGAATCGCTGCGCAGGGGATCGAGGTGAGGCACTTGGGTTTCCTTGGCTGCGGGCGCTTCGTTCCCGCGGCGGGTTGGGGTGAGCAGGCGTGAGAGCGAGTCGCGGAGCGCGAGGAGAGATGGGCGCACGCGATCAACGAGGGCGCCGTCGGCGGCGTTCGCGACGGACAGCGGCGCGAGCTCGACGACGAGCTCGGCGGCGAGTCGTTCGAGCTTGCCGTCGCGGCGATGCGTCGCTCCGCCCGGTGCCGCACGCCACGCCGCGAGCTCTTCGCGGAGCCGTTCCCGGATGGCGGGCCAGTCGAAGTCGATCGCGTCCTCGCGCCACGCGACTGCGCGCGTCCACTTGGTCCACTCTCCGTGGGTGAGCGCCGCCTCGAGGTCCGCGGGCGAAGCGAACCGATGGAGCTCCCGCTGTTGGACACGCGACGAGCCGGCGACGCGCTCGTTGTGAACCAAGAGGACCTGACCTCGCTTCCTTCGGACGAACGACATCTGTAGTGCCCAATATATCACACTAGGCACTACGCGCAAGCCGCTCGGCGTGTCGCTTCGCGGTGCGCCGCGCTTTGCCTCCGCGTGGGCCGGTCGAGCCGCAAAGGAGGCCCCATGGCGATCAGGAGAAGACGGGTGTCAGCTCGATGAGTCGGGCACCCGACCACGGCCGACGACGAGCGAGGTCGGGCGCTACGGCAAGCGCTCGGCGAAGTCCATCGAGTCGTGCAGCACACGGATGACCTCGACGACGCCTGCCGCGCCGATTTGATAGAAGACGATGTGGCGGGCCGCTCTGCCGGGCTGGCGGATGTGATGAGCAAGAACGCCCGGTCGAACGCCGTCGCGAGGTCGTACACATCGTGGATCCGCCGCGATGGCGGAGAGAGCTTCGCGGATCAACTCGCCATACTCGCGCTCTTTGGCATCGCCCCAGCGCTCTAGCGAACGATGCCAGCGGCGGCGAGGCCTCGGCCATCTCGTCGGGAGAGGTCACGACGCGACGGCCAGCGTCGAGCTCCGCGATGCCAGCGTCGAGGGCCTCGCGCAAGTCGGTTCGCTTCTGCTCCTCGAGCGCTTCACGCACGACCTCGGCGACGCTCGAGCTCTTACCCGAGCGAACGCGCTCTTCGGCGAAGGCCTGGAGGTCGTGCGGTAGCTCGATGAGCTTGGCGGCGTTGGACCTGACGGAGCTTCGGTGGTGTACGTCACGGGAGTCGCGCGGTCGAGGAACGGAGCTGTTCTGCCACCGCGAGCAAGGCAGCCGCGTCGACGCGCTTCTTGAAGCGAAGCACGGCACCCGCCACGTCGCCGTCCTCGCATGCCAACGATTGGTCGATGCACACGATCAGTGGCCGGTACGCCGCCGCCCGCAGGGCCTCGAGCTTTCCGTGCAGGTACTCGGGCGTGTAGAACCCGACCACTTCGACCAAGGCGACGAAGCCGTCGACGTGCCGGATGGTGAAGTCGGGAAAGAAAGGCCGGCCGCCGACGTTCACGGCATCGGCCTCGCGGACGAGCGACCAAGGCCCGCCAATGCGCCGAACGTCGCGCGCCAGCGCCCGTTCGACGGCGCTGTCGGCGTCTTTGGGAAGCTTGTGCGTACGGGCGATGCGATCCGCGGCGCCGACGTGGACGACGACGGGCTCATCGCGCAGCACGCACCTCGCCTCGAGACGGAATCCGGTGGTGGCGACGACCGCGGGAAAGAACGACGCCAGCGCGAACCCGTACTTGGTCGTGTGTCGCAAGATCGAGAGCGGGCCGGAGACCTCGAGCCGCGTGCCGTTCTCGCCGACGGCATACGTGCAAAGGAGACCGGCGAGCTTGGCAAAGCGAACCACGGCGCGGACGTGTTCGCGCACGTCCACGGTCACGCGCTCGCTTCGAAGGAGGAGCCCTTGCACGAGCGCGAGGTTGTAGGCGTCCACGACGACGGCCGGAGACGGCGGCGCCGCGGGGGCGACGATGCGACGCGCGGGGGGACGATCTGCGAAGAGGGCGCGAACGATCTCGGAAGCTGGCACACCGAGGCGAGACTCCGCCCGGGAAAGGGCGAGGGCGCGATCGTAGTGCGCATCCCGTCCGGCCTCCTCGAAGACGGCCGCTCGCACGGCGACGGGGTCGAGCGGAGTATCGACCTTGGTCTTGAACCGGCGCGACAGGACATGAACCACGCCATCCGCGGCCCGCGTCGAGACGCCGTGGTCCCGCGCGATCGAGCGGACGCGATCGACGAGCTCGGCGTCGCGCTCGCGGACCGTGCGCCCGACGTAACCGTCGAACCGATCGATGACCGCGCGCACCCACACCTCGTCGCGCCCCGTGAGGTAGCGCGGCGACGCGCCGGCGAGGTGGCCTTCACGCGCGTTGAGGAGAAGAAGATCGGCCGGCAGCAAAACGCCTCCCTCGCGCGCGGGTGCGCGCCTCGTCGACGGTGTCCATGGTCATGAGCTCGTAGGCGATCGCCCTCTTGCCCGGCTCGGGGCGGAGAACGCGACCGATTCTCTGGACGTGCTCGCGGACGCCGAGCGCGCCGGCGACGATGACCGCGACGTTGGCCTCCGGCACGTCGACCCCCTCGTTCAAGACGCGCGCGCTGCAAATCGCGGGGACGCGCCGCTGACGAAACGCCGTGAGAATCGTCTGCCGCTCGGCCCGTCCCACGTCTGCGGTGATCACCGGAATCAGCGCCTCCTCGGCGAGGGCGTAAGCGTCGTCGGCCGTCGCGGTGAAGAGCAGCGTGCGGTCACTGCGGTGCCGCGCCAGAAGCTCGCGGACGGCGGCTCGCTTGGCCGAGGGAAAGGCGGCGAGCGCGCCCGCTCGGTGCATGGCTGCGAGCACGTCGCTTCCCTGCGGCGTGCGGGCGATGGCCTTGACGCAAGTGAGCCAGTCGGCGTCGGGATTCAGACGCAAGACGTCGCGACGAAGGGCTGCGAATCGCTCGATGTCGCGCCCGTACGCGAGCCGTTCGTCCGCTGTCAGCGCGACGCAAACCTGCACGACCTCGAGCGGCGCGAGATCGCGACCGGCGAGGTCGGCGATTTCGAGCTCGAAGACCACCGGTCCGACGAGATCGCGGAGGCGTTCGGCGCCCAGCGATCCGGGGAAGGGCGGCGTCGCCGTCAGACCGAGCCGAATGGGCGCGGCACACATCTCCAAGGCCTCGGCTCGTCCGCCGCCGGAGAAGTGATGAACCTCGTCGACGACGAGCATCCCGAAGCGATCGCCGTATCGATCGAGGCAGCGATAGGCGCTCTCGAAGGTCATGACCGTGATCGGCTCGAGCTGCTTCACTCCGTCGCCGACGATGCCGATGGGACCGCCGAACTGCGCGCGCAGCACCGACGACCACTGCTCGAGGAGCACGCGCGTCGGCACGAGGACGAGCGTGCGCTCCCCCGCCCGTGCGATCGCGGCACATGCCACGCGGGTTTTTCCGCTTCCCGTCGGGAGGGCGACGACTCCGCGTCGGCCGAACGAGTGAAACGCGAAGAGCGCCTGCTCCTGATACGGCCGAAGCGAAGGCGGTGGCTCCTGCGTCCGCGTGGAGCGGAGGGTGGGCTCGAGGCGATTCTCGACGTCGAGGGCACGACGGCGACAGGCATCGAGGACGGTTGCGTAGTGGTGAGCAGGCGCGCGATGGAACCCGGTGCGGTCGTCGCGACGAACGAGCTCGGAAATCGACTCGACCGCACCATCGACACGGAGGGTGCCTCGATCGAAGGAGAGCCGAATCGGCGACATGCTGACTGCTATCAGCAGGAAGTGGGCCGGGAGAGTTCTTCGAGGATCGTGCCTCCGCGGCTGGCGGGTGGCGGCGATTCGCCGGCGGGCGCCGGCGGCGATGCCTCACGGACATGATTCGACTCTTCGCCGCGCCAGTACATGCGCGCCTTGGTCGATCGCCTCGAGCAGTCGAGGTGGAGTCGCCGGGTGCATTGATCGGGTCGAGTCGGTGGGCTCGTCGGAGCCTCTTGCCGCCGCGCGTGCTCCCGTCGAAGGAAGCTCCGTGCCTACGCTAACGCTCAAGCCCGTCCGCCACACGGCCCCGATCTGCCTCGACTACGAGGATCACGCCTCCGTCGTCCGTTTCGAGCGCGAAATGCGCGTCCACCGCGCGCACACCGAGCCCTTCCTCCTCGAGGTCCCCTTGGCGATCGACGGCACGTTCTTCGTCCACGGCGAGCGTGGCTCGCGATGGCTCGTGGACATCGTCGACGGATCCCGGGGCAACGACTGCTGCAATTGTCCCGACTATCTCACCAACGAGCTCGGGACCTGCAAGCACCTGCAAGCGGTCCATCGCGCCATCGAGTCGAGCACGCGGCTCACGGCAGCGCACCGTCGGCTGCCGGCTGTGCCGGAGACGCCGACGCTGACCGTCGACGGGCGTGGCATCGCGCGGATCCTCGCCGTCGGCCGTTGGACCGAAGCCTCGGTCGCGCGGCTTGGCCTGCGAATGGGACCGCGTGGCGTCGAGCCGATCGAGAGCGTCGACGCGCTCGCGGCGCCTCCAGGCAACGTCCGCATCGTTCACGCCGCACTCCCGGTCGCCCAGCGGTGGCAGCTGCGCAAGGCCAGCTCGAAGCGTACCGCCGCCGTGACCCGCGCGTTCTCGAAGCAGGGCGTGGCCCTCGACGTCCTCCGCGCGCCGCTCTTTCCCTATCAACTCGACGGCGTCACGCACCTCGCCAAGCAGGGTCGTGCGCTCCTCGCCGACGACATGGGCCTCGGAAAGACCGTGCAGGCGGTCGCTGCGTGCGAGCTGCTCCGTCGCCGCGGCGAGGCGAGCCGCGTGCTCGTCGTCACCCCCGCATCGCTCAAGGATCAGTGGGCGCGCGAGATTTCTCGCTACACCGGTGAACGCGCGATCATCGTCGGCGGAGATGGCGAGTCGCGGGCCCGCGCGTTCGAGAGCGACGCGCCCTATCGCATCGTCAACTACGAGCTGACCTGGCGCGAGCTCGAGCGGATTCAGGCGCTCGACGCAGATATCCTCGTGCTCGACGAGGCGCAGCGAGCGAAGAATTTCCGCAGCAAGACGGCGACGACGCTCCGCGAGCTGCCGTCGCGCTTTCTCTTCGTGCTCACCGGAACGCCGGTGGAGAATCGGCTCGACGATCTCTACGCACTGATGCAGCTGGTCGATCCGTCGCTCCTCGGGCCGCTCTGGCGCTTCAACCACGAGTTTCACGTGCAGGCGAAGAAGGGGCGCGTCACGAGCACCAAGAACCTCGGCGAGCTGCGCACACGGCTCGCGCCGGTGCTGCTGCGGCGTCGCAAGGAAGAGGTGCTTTCGCAGCTCCCCGCGCTCACCGAGCAGACGCGCTACACCGCGATGACCGAGCTGCAGGTGCGCCTCGAAGGCGAGCACCGCGCCGAGGCGGCGAAGCTCATGAGTCTCGCCGAGAAGCGAGCGCTGCGCCCCGAGGAGCTGCAGCGCCTCATGGGGCACCTGCTCAAGGCGAGGCAAGCGTGCGACGCCGTCGAGCTTTGCGACGCCCGCCGAGGAAAGGGCTCGCCGAAGCTCGACGAGCTCGAGCAGCTCGTCTCCGAGATCGTCGAGCAAGGGACGGCGAAGATTCTCGTCTTCTCGGAGTGGGTCGAGATGCTCGCGCTCGCCAGCGCGCGGCTCGATGCGCTGGGTATTCGTCACGAGATGCTCCACGGCAGCATTCCCACCGACAAGCGACCGGAGCTCTTGCGACGGTTTCGCGAGGATGCCGACGTGCGCGTGCTGCTCTCGACCGATGCGGGCGGGGTCGGGCTCAACCTCCAGGAAGCGAGCTACGTCGTACATCTGGATTTGCCGTGGAATCCCGCGAAGCTCGACCAGCGAACGTCGCGCGCCCATAGGCTCGGGCAGACGCGCGGCGTGTCGGTGACGTGCCTTTGTGCGGAGTCGGGGATCGAGCGGGGCATCGAGGGCACGCTGGGGGCCAAGCGCGCCCTGCGCAGCGCCGCGCTCGATGCCGAGAGCGACGTCGACGGCGTGACGGCGGTCGGGTTCAGCGTCTTCCTGGCGCAACTGAACGAGGCGATGGAGAAGCTCGAGCGCGCGCGGGCCGAGGCACCCCCTGCGGCCGAAGCGGTCGAGGTCGAGGTCCAGGCCGAGGAAATCAGCGTGGCGACGGAGAGTGCCGCAGCGATCGCGGCCACGCCGACTTCGGAGACGTCGGCTGGGCAATCTCCGGCGGCGCCGGGAGTCGACCACGTCGCGTCCGGCGTGACCCGTTCGCCCGCGCGCGAGCGTTTGCGATTCGCGCGTGTGGTCCTCGATGCAGGCTTCCCTGCAGATGCGGCATCGGCAGCCTACGAGGCGCTCGCGTCGTCACTGTCCGCGATCGCACTTGCCGACGAGGCGTCGGGCACACGGCGAGCGATGGATCACGGCGCACTCGTCGCGATGCTCTATCGCGATCTGGTTCCGCGCGGGCTCGTGCCGGCTTCGGTCGGGAGCGTCCTTGCTCGGCTCCGGGATCTCACGTTGCTAAGGGCGGAAGGCGTCGCGCTCGAGGCGTCGATGGCCGCGGAGGCCGTCGCGGAGGCGGAGGAGTGGGTAGGCAGGATGTCGACGCATCCAGCGATGACGACATCCTCTGGACCCGCTCCAGCGGCTTCAACAGCAGTGCTTGCATGAGGAGCGCTACGGTTCTCCGAGAGCATGGCTGAGTTGCCGAAATTGCTCGCTCACGTGAGGAGCGCCCCAGTTCAAAATGGAGCCGACCACGCGGCCGTTCTTGATCCCGCTGTCGACCGACGTGAGCGAAGCGTCCGCCTCGAGAAGCTCGATCGACTGTCGGGGGAGCCTCGAATACTTGGCGAGTGCGTCTTCGAGACTCATGTCCAAATTCTAGTTGTCGATGGAGCGAAGTCCACGCGCGGCGCAGAGTCGTATCTGCTGGAGAACGGAGCGCCTCCGGCATCGAGGTCGATGGCGCGGGACGCGCGCGGAGGTTCGGTGCGTCCGGGCAGGCGCCCGCGCGGTTCGTCACTCGTCCGGCCTCCCCGGCCTCGAAGAAGACTACCCCGCGCCCGGCACCTACGCTGGCCGCATGAACGTCGACGACTTCCTCGCGCGGGTCGCATCCGAAGAATCGTTCAGCGAGGAGCGCGTGGTGAAGGTGCCCGGACCCGCGCTCGAAGCAGAGCTGGCGACGCGGAGAGGGATGCCGCTTCTGGAGTTCTTGGGGCACCGCGATCTGCACCCGGAGCGCCGGATGCTTCGTTGGGGTCACCGACTTGGACCGGGTGTCGGGGCGTCGGGCCTCGCGGCATGGCTCGCCGACGGCCGCCAACGGCGCTTGCCCGACGACCTCGCCGCCCTCGTGCGCCGCGTCGACGGAATCCACCTCTGGGCGAACCTCGACGAAGGGCGCGCGTACTGGGGGCTCGCGCCGCTGGCGGAGTGGATGGAGGCCAGCGCGTCGCAGTGGTGTGGCGTCCTCATCGAGGGGCATGCAGGATCGATCGTGATCTCGTACCACGCGAACTCAGATTACCTCGTACTGCTCGAGCCCAAAGGTTCGGTCTATCGCCACGTGGACACGCAGAACTTCGGTGACGCAGGCAAGCTCGTCGCGAGCTCCGTGCCCGAGCTGCTCGACTGGTTGTGGGCGAGCGTCTTGTTCGAGCCGATGGTGACGTCGCCGGTGATCGTGCCGCTGATTTGGAGGATGCGCGCGTCGGTGCCGCCGGCGTTCTTCGTCAGGTCGGCGCCCCCAGCGCCTCCGGTCGTGGTCGCGACGGTGACTCCGCCGAGGGTGCCCGACACCGCAGCCCAGCCGACCAGCGCGCTCGAGGGAGGTGGCGTCGTGCACCCGCCATCGATGGGCGGCGTCGAGTCGAGGTCGCTCGCATCGGTGGGGTGCGTGTCGGTACCACTCGTGTCGAAGGTCGCGACGTCGTGCGCGGCGTCCTCGACGTTCGAGTCGGTAGCGCTCGTGTCGGAGTCTCGTGGCGCCTCCGCCTCGCCGGAAGGTCCACTGCATGCCACCGCGCCGGAGACCAGCAGCCAGCGACCGAAACGGTGGATGGATGGGGAGTGCAGGTCCATGGAGAAGCAGTCGTTTGCGCAACGCGGCTGGGCTCAGGTTTCGCCACCGCCGAGCGGCGCTTCGCCGCTTTGTCTCGCTTGCTCATGCGGTCGACTCGCGTGATCACGGTCGACGTGCGCGTCGTGTGGCGGCTTCGAGCGAAGCTGACGGCGACGACGACGGTGGCTGCCGGGGTGCAACCCGATGCCTCGAGCGCTGCCCTGTCCCACCGGATCGCGCTTTGACCCTCGGGGAGCGAACGAAGCTGGGCGCGCGCAAGCAGCGGTCGTCTTTTCGGCGCCGCGCGGTTGTCGACGAGCAGACGCTCCGATACGCAAGTTCGATGGGGGTCGACGTCGGGGCACGTGCGTTCGCATTCGCGGGGAGCTTGGCCATGCTCCTCGGCATCTTCGGCGGCGCCTGCTCGCGCAAGTCGAGCGACGCGTCGGGCACGCCCGCCGAGGCGGGAACGTCGAAGGTCGACGAGCCGACCAAGGTCCCCGACGACACCAAAATCGTCCTCGAGCGCGGGCGCACCATGGGTGCCGACGTCGGCTATCGCGTGACGGTGACGGCCGACGGTTACGCCCGATTCGAGGGCCTCGGTGAGGCCCTGGCCGCCGACGCCGGGAGCACGATGGTCGCGCGCGAGAAGCTCCTCGCCCTCGTCCAGCACCTCCGCGCCGCCCACTTCTTCGACATGAAGGACGACTACCCAGTGCCGACCACGGACCAATCGTCGACGATCGTCACGGTGACGATGGGCGGCAAGACGAAGACGATCCGCGACGGCGTCCGCGTCGATCTGGACGTCACCGCCCCCCCCGAGCTGCGCGACCTCGAAGAAGAGATCGACAAGGTGGCCGGGACGGCACGTTGGACGAAACCGCAAGGAGTGCCCCAATGAATCTCCGTCGTTCGAGCGCCACTGTCGTCCGAGCTCTCGCGTTCGGCGTGCGCGGCGTGCGCGGATGCAAGGAGCGGGCGTCCTCGGGAGGCGAAGCCACACCGACGGCGCTCACCGTGGTGGCGAAGCGCGACGTCGACGCGTCCTGACGATGAGCAACCGTTGCCATCGATCGTCGCCAGGACGATCGCGCGACGACGTGCGTGTGACACCCCGTTAATTGCCGCGTGCCTGGCATGACCGTTTAGCGTTGAGGGATGACCGGTTCAGACGATCACGATCCCTGGAACGACCCCGAGCAGCGCCACCCACGCGCAAGGGAGCTCCTCGCAGACGAGCTGTGGGATTGCGTCGACGAGGACGCTCCGTTCGGGAGCGACGAGGGCGCGGACGCCTACGCCGAGTACCGCGCATGGCGTGGACAGAACCCCGACGCTCCGCTCATCGATTGCATCAGTTGGATCGGCGACGAGTCCGACTACGCCGACCACTTCACCCATGATGCCACGATCATCGCGATCGTCCTCGGGCAGCTTGTCGACGAGGGTCGTATCGATGTCGACGTGAAGCCGATTGCGCAGAAGGCGATCCGCAGGCAGCAAGCGGGCGCTGAACCGTCACGCGTCGCGATTCTGAACCTGGTCGAAGCGGCAATCGAGGCGGGCTGACGGTGGCCCACGGGAGAACGACCTCCCGTCAAAGGTACCAGGCGAACACGACGCTGCTCGAACGCTGCTCCGCGATGCGGCACACCTCGATGAGATCGCTGAGCGCCTTCTCGACGTCCGCGCTGCTTCCGATCGTGGGGTCGCCGACGTCCTCGGCGACCACCGCCATCCAGTTCTTTGCGATTGTCGCGACGAGCTCGGTGGGGACCGCCGCCATCATGCCGACCCACCGTGGGGAAATGACGTCGGCGCCGCGCTCTCCCTCGGTGCCGCCCACAGTGCGCTCGAGTGAATCGAGTAGGAGGACCGGTGTCCGCTTCAGTGCAGCGCCGGCCTGCTCCGAAAGGGAATCGAAATGCTCGGGCGACAAGTGGAGCGAGAGGTCCGCATAGCCGTGAGCTACCGACCCATCGCGCAGTCCATCGAACCCTACATTCGTGAAGACCCGACCGATCTCGTCGGGGTCACCGGCGTAAAACTCGATCGATAGACCCATGAAAGCTCCCGAGTATCGCCCGATCTCGAGCGCAGCGGATCGCGGCGAGGCAGATACCGGGTGGTTTGCACCTATTTCACCGTTCGACGTCATCCCAAAACCCTCCGACGCGCTCCGGAGACCTTCCGACGTCTTCCTGAAGCTTCCGACACGACGCCGAAAGGCCCAAAAACAAGGCCCCTCGGCCTTGCGCCCGCGCCGGACGTTTTCGGGAAGCCGGCAGATGGGTCAAATTTCGGCGGCAAACCGCTCAGGAAGACGCCGGACGCCCTTCGGAACGCGTCGGAAGCTCCAGGACGACGTCGGAAGCCTTTCTTCCTTCAGCGTCGCGACCTCACCACCTAATCTTGCCCTCGATGGGCCTCCTCCTCTGGCTGGTCAAGCCGCTGTTCTACGTCGCGCTCCTCTGGATCTTCGCTGCGCGCTTCCGCAAGCAATTCCCCGGCAAGATCGCCGCCCCGCCGCTCGTCGGAATCCTCGGTGCGATCGCGCGCACGGGGATCGGTGCGGTGATGGCTTACGGGCTCGTGCTCCTCGCCGACAAGCCCGCGATCTTCTATCCGGTCTTCTTCCTCGCCGGCTTCGTGGCGTGGATCGTCGTCACCGCGATTGCTTATCGCGGCGTGCCGTTCGGACGCGTGCTCGTTGTCGCGGTGATCGGAGAGGCCATCAGCGGTTCGATCGACTACTGGGCGTGGCACGACGCGCAGAACATCCGTTTCTGCTGACGTGATCGTCGCTCACGCGTCGTCGCCGAACGAGTACGCACGCTCGACGCGGCCGATGCGCATCTCGAAGGCTCGGTACCATTTTTCTTTGCCGTGCCTCTGCGCAGTCTGATGATCAGCGACCGCCTTCCACGCGCGGATCGCCTCTTCGCTCTCCCAATACGACGCAGTGATACCGACACCACTCGCATCACGCACGCTGTCGACGCCGAGATACCCAGGCTGCTCAGCCGCGAGGCGCACCATCTCGTCGGCTGTCTGCGCGTACCCCTCGTCATCCTCCGGAGATCGAATCGACGTGAAGACGACGACCCAATACGGAGGCTTTGGCGTGCGGGCGAGGGAAGGGGGCATCGGGGTCTCGTGTCGAAAATCGCCGGATGGCGAGGTGCGTCACTGCATGAATCGGCACGAAGAATAGTTTGCGCGCTGGGCTCGTCTATCGGGCTTCAGGTAGAGTGCGCCCTTCATGCAGAGCCAGAGCCCGAGCCCGAGCCTCATCCTTCGCCCGCCGGTGTCTCGCCTTCGGTTCGGTCCGTTGGCGGTGCTACTCATCGGGGGCCTCGGCGTGGTGACGAGCGTCGCCTGCCAGCCGCGCAAGGGAAAGGGCGCCGCAGCGCCGACGGCGACGACGACCGTGGCCGCAGCTCCGACGCCGACCCCGACCCCGACGGCCACCGCGACCGCAGCGCCGACGACGCCCAACACTGGAATCATCGGTATTCCGGGTCTTCCGTTCGGACTTCCGGTCTCGCCTCGTGCGGCGATCGTCGGCAAGTGGACGGTCACCTCGATGGACGGCAAGCCGATCGGCGCCGCGGGCGGCGGTAGCGATCCGATGGATCCGGCGACCTACGCGGCCGGCTCGGGCGTCGTCTTCACCGCAACCAACGTCTCGCTCACGCGCGGAGGTGCACCCTGGTTCTCCCGCGACTACAAGGTCATCAGCGAGCAGCCGCCGATTCGCGTCACCATCGATGCCGGCTATGGCCCTTCGAACATCGACTTCGCGCCCGATGGAACGGCAATTTGGTCGCTCCCGTCGACGCCTCCACACGCGCTGACGCTGACGCGCGCGCCCTGATCGCTGTCACACGCGCGTGACCTTCGGCGTGCTCGTCTCGAGCGGCTGATCGAGATATCGCACGAGAAAGCGGCCCTTGGCGGCTGTCTTGCTAACATCGGTAGGCGATGTCGGGCGGTTCACGAGGAAGCTCACGAGTGCGTCGAGTGCGTCTAGCGCGTCGAGCAAGCTCGAGCGTGAGCGCGGCCATGATGGTCGGCTTCCTCGCGGTCGCCATCGCGCGCGTCGCCCTTGGCTGCGGTCCTCCTCCCGAGAGCAGCTCTGGCTCTCCGCATCGCTGCACCAAAGACGCCGATTGCAGCACGCAGCAGTACTGCACCGACGCCAAGATCTGCCGCACCGACTGCTTCGCCGATGAAGACTGCGTGCGCGCGACGTCGATCTCCGATCAATGCAACGCGCACGGCCGTTGCGTCGGGGCAGCGTTCGAAGCAGGGGGCATCGATCCCGAAACCGACGCCGGCCCGAGTGACGCGCCGATCCCAGGCAAAGACGTCGGTCCGCCGCCGGACGTCGAGGACGCCGGGCCTTCATGAGACTTTCTCCGAACTCGTTCGCTACCGCAATCGCGGCTTTCGCGGCCACGGCGTCGCTCTTCGTCGCCGACGTGGTGAGCTCGGCGCCGACGACGTCGACGGCCGCGCGGACGATCGCCCTCCCGCAGGCCGAAGTGGTGGTGCCGGGCACGGTCTTGGTTCGTCGCGGTCCCGATCTCTGGGAGCGTTGGGAGATGGACAGCGGCGTCGCGCTGACGGCCGAGGCCACGATCGATCACGTCGCTGCGCTGCGTGCGGCTTCGATCGATGCCCACGTCGACGTCGTTCGTCGCGCGCAAATCGTCCCCGACGACTACGACATCCGCAAGCAGTGGCCGCTCGTGCAGATGCACGCAGAGGCAGCGTGGGACGTGATCACCGGCGATCCCGATCTCGTCGTCGCCGTCGTCGACACCGGGGTCATCCTCGATCACCCCGACTTGAAGGCGCGGCTCGTTGCTGGCTACGACTTCATCACCGATCCCGAAAACGCCGGTGATGGCAGCGGGCGCGACGCCAACCCGACCGACGAAGGCGACGAGTCCGAGTCGTCGACGGGCTTCCACGGCACGCACATCGCGGGCATCCTCGGCGCCTCGACGGGCAACGGCTTCGGCATGGCCGGCGTCGATTGGCGCTGCAGAATCCAGCCTGTTCGCGCGCTCGGCGTCCATCGCGCGACCGGCAAGGACAGCGACATCGCCGACGCCATCCGTTGGGCCGCGGGTATCAACGTGCCGGGCGTGCCGCAGAACCAAACGCCGGCGAAGGTGATCAACCTCAGCTTCGGTAGCTCCGGATACTCGCAAATTCTCCAGGACGCGGTGCTCGCCGCCGTCGCCCGCGGAGCAGTGATCGTCGCCTCGGCGGGCAACTCGTCGCGCGAAGCGATCGACAACGTGCCCGGCGCGCTCGAAGGCGTCATCTCGGTCGCCGCCAGCGGTCCCGACGGGCTCCTCGCCTCGTACAGCAACTTCGGCGATCGCGTCGACGTCATGGCGCCTGGTGGCTCGGTCAGCTTCGAGGCGCCGGTGATCGATTCTCCGCAAGCGGTCTGGTCGCTCAGTTACGTGCGCTCGTCGAAGCAGCCGGTGCTCGCATATCTCGCGGGCACTTCGCAAGCAGCGGCCCATGCGAGCGGCGTCGCGGCTTTGGTGCGTGCGGCGGCACCGAGCCTTCGTCCGGAGGTCGTCGCTGCGGTCCTTCGTCGCGCGAGCGTGCTCCCTCCCGGCGGCTGCGATCCCGGCTGCGGCGCGGGCATCCTCGATGCCTCGAAGGCAGTGGCCGATGCGCGCGCGATGGCCGTCGCGACGTGCGGCGACCTCGGCTGCGGCAACAAGAAGCTCGAGCCAGCGCCGCTACGGCCCGAGGAAGGATGCGCGGTGTCTTCGAACGCGATCGGTCGTGATGCTTCTTCGTTCACCCTCTTCATGCTTGCCGGCGCGATCGGTCTCTTGCGTCGCCGCGCACGATCGACCTCGTTTTTGGCCTTCTGCGCCCTCCTCGGTCTCGCGGCGTGCAGCGGCGGCAACGGCGAGCGCACGGCACAATTCGTCCCCGGACCGCCGCACGTCCGCGTCCTCACTCCCATCCCCACCAACAACGGCGGCGACCTCGAAATCGCAGTCGGCGACGGCGCCTCGCTGACACTCGAGATGACCCCCATCGATCAACTCGATCGCCTCGAGCTCCGCGCCCTCGATCCCGAAGAGCTGGTCGGTCGCCTCGGCCACGCCCCGCTCACGTTCGCGCTCACACCAACGCTCCTCGGAAAATCCGGCCGAAGGCAGCTCTGCGCCGACGTCTACGACGCCTCCGGCGCCAGCGCGGAGACGTGTTTCTTCCTCGTGAAGTGATTCAAAAATCGGTCAGCGCTTCGAGCAGCCTCGGCCCAAAATAAAGCCACCCTCTAAAATCGGTGCGCGCATCGCTCGTGAACGTATGCCCGACGCCGACGCCGATGCCGACCCAGCCCGAGGCGTCGAAAAGCAGCCCGCCGCCCGCCGCCTTGTAGTTGATGCGCACCTGCGTGCCGTTGCTCAACGTCTGCGTGTCGTTGGGAACCACGAGGTTCCAAGCGCCGAACGCGCTGAGGCCGACGTAGGCCGATGACGTCGGTGAGGGGAAGAACTTGGCACCGACCGCGAGCGCGAAGGGCGAGACGCCGAGGCGATATCCAGAGGTGTTTTGCCCCGAAAACGTGAAGTCGGTGGTCAACATCGGGAGCGGCAGCCAGACGTAGAGACCGTGTCCGTAGCCTTCGACCGACGTGCGATAGACGAGCGTCAGGCGATCTTGCGCGTCGCCTTTGGTGAGCGTGAGCGTGAGGACGACGCCGTTGCTCGGCGTGAGCGCCTTGGCGAGCCGCGGAGCTTTGATCGAGAGCGCGAGATCACCGTCGCCCGAGAGCCGCGCGCTGGCGTTGCCCTCGGCGTCGTCTTCCCCACGCGCGATCGTGCCTTTGACGCCGCACGAAGCGATCTCGTCGACGTCGGTCGGCTTCTCGTCTCCGTCACTTCCGTCACTTCCGCCGCCGGGTACGCAGACGACGACGATGCGCTCGTCACCGTCGATCGTCGTCGCTTCTTTCTTGCGCCCGATGGGGTGGCACTTCTTGCTCAAGAAGGTGAGGAACGTCTTTGGCTCGAGCACGTCGATGCTGGTGCCGTCTGGGCAGACGTACGCGCGCACGCCGCCGATCGGCCCGCTCTTTCCCGACTTCTCGGATTTCGCCGGCTTCTCGGTTTTTTCGGGCTTCTCGGCCTTCTCGGCCTTCTCGGTCTTCTCGTCCGGCTTCTCGCTCGGCGGCGGGTCGGGCGTCGCGGCCGGCTTCGGCGGTTTCTTCTTCGGCGCAGCGTCGGCCGGCGTGGAGAGGCTCGCCGCCGCGAGGAACACCACGCACGTCACCGTCGTTCGCCGCATCGAGCTGCGATGGTAGCAAGGCTGGCGGTCTCGCGCCGTTCGCGACTCGCGTTGCGTGGTCTTGCGTCGTTGCGCACCGCTCCGCAGCCGATAACCGGCTTATATATCTGCATGCACAAGCGACGTTGCAAGCTTTGCGGTGGCGGCTCGTTCGCCTAGGCTCCGAAGAGGTACCTCATGTCGGCGTCGATTCGAGAGAGCGGCAGCGGAAAGAACGCGGACACGGTCCGTGATCCGCATGCGCCGTCGTCGAACGCGCCTCCGACGATCGTCGACGAGACGCCGGTGCCGATGGCGGTGACGCCGCAGCCGCCTCCCACGGTGGGCCCGTCGATTTCGAGCTCGCTTTCGAGCTCGCTTTCGAAATCGCAATCGGACGCCTCTGACGCCGTGCAGGCGAGCGATGCGCCGCCCGAAGCACGCCGCTTCGGTGCGCTCTCGGGTCGCTTCGCGCCGCTGCGAAGCAAGCCGATCCAAGCGATGGCCTGGTTCCTCGTGCTCGCGGCGATTCCTTACGTGCACCCGAAGCTGAAGCGCTTCCGGCTCGTGCATGCGCCGTGGGATCACAGCCTCGACATGGCCGATGGTGGTCCGACCGGCATCGCGCCGGAGTGGGGCGACACGCTCGCCGAGAAGGGCGACGACGAGATCCCCACCGACGAGCAGCACGCGCCCGTCGAGGTCCAGGTCGCGCCCGCTGCGTCGGCCGCCGATCCGAAGATCCCGCTCATCGACATCGCCAAAGAGGTCGGCGCCGCGCATCGCTCCGTCGAAGATCCGAGCGGTCACGCGCTCGAGTCGTTCTATGCGGCCCTCGCGAAGACAGCCTCCGGCGTGCCGAACAGCGCGGTCCGCGTCGCCCACTACGGCGACTCGCTGATCGTCTCCGACTTCATGAGCTCGACGTTGCGGCGCCGTTTCCAAGCGCGCTTCGGCGACGCTGGCCACGGCTTCATCCTCATCGCCAAAGCCTGGAAGTGGTACCTGCACTACGACGTCTCGCACACGTCGAGCGAAGGTTGGACGGTCAATCGCATCGTCAACCCGCGCATCGCCGACGAGCTCTATGGCTACGGCGGCATCTCCTTCCGCTCGTCGGAAATGGGCGTGAAGGCAACGTTCGGCACCTCGAAGCCTCCTCCCGGTGGCCTCCCCGACGAGGGCTTCGGCCGTCGCGTCCACAGCTGGCAGGTGCACTACCTCGAGCAGCCGAAGGGCGGGAAATTCGACCTCTCGATCGACGGCAAGAAAGTGCAGACCGTCGACACCGACGGCAAGGACAAGCTCCTGAAGACGGTCACCGTCGCGGCCGACGACGACGGCGAGCACACCCTCGAGGTCAAGGTCGGCGGCGGCGCCGAGGCTCGTCTCTTCGGCGTCGCGATGGAGCGTGAGGTGCCGGGCGTGGTCTGGGATGCGCTCGGCGTCCTCGGCGGTCGCGCGCGCATGCTCGACATCAACGACGACGCGCACTGGGCCGCGTCGCTGCGTGCGCGCGATCCGGCCTTGATCGTCTTTCAGTACGGCACCAACGAGAGCACCGACACCGGCTATCCGATGGACCAGTACGAGCAGACGCTCGAGGCCGTCCTCCGACAAGCCCGCGCCGCGCTCCCCAATGCGTCGTGCCTCGTCGTCGGTCCGATGGATCGCGCGGGGAAGGGCGGCACCGAGACGCTGCCGATCATCATCCGGCTCGAAGAAGCGCAACGGAAGGTCGCCTTCAAGGTCGGCTGCGCGTTCTGGGACACCTTCCTCGCCATGGGCGGCAACGGTGCGATGGGCCGTTGGGTCAAGGCCAAGACCCAGCTCGGCGGCGGCGACTACACCCACCCGACCTACGCCGGCGCTTCGATCCTCGGCGATCTGCTCTACAGCGCGCTGATGGAAGGCTACGTGTCGTCGCCGCAGGCGATGAAGAAACCCTGACGGTTTTCTCGCCCGCGCATTTCGCGTAGACCACGCGCGCTTCCGCGCATGGCGTTCAACAGCCTCGAATACGCGATTTTCTTCGCGATCACCTACGCGGCCTTCTGGGCGCTGCGTCGCCGTCACGTGGTGCGGACGCTCTTGCTCGTCCTCGGGTCGGCCTTCTTCTACACGCGCTTCGACTACGGAAACGGGCACCCGCGCCTCGGCTACGTCTATCTCGCGATCCTCTTCGGGTCGGCGGTCATCGACTACTTCCTCGCGCAGGCCATCCATCACGTCGACGACGATCCGCGCGCCAAAGCGGTCGGGACAGGCAGAGCCGACGAGAGCACGGGCGCCGAGTGGGCGAAGCGCCGCCGCTTCCGGCTGATGATCCTCTCGGTCGTCTACAACCTCGGGGTCCTCGTCTACTTCAAGTACACGAACTTCGGCATCGACACCGTTCGGCAGGTCCTCGGCGCCGCCGGCCTCGTCGTGCACCCCCGCACGTTGAGCGTGGTGCTCCCGATCGGCATCAGCTTCTTCACGTTCGAGACGATGAGCTACACGATCGACGTCTATCGACGCGAGCTCGTGCCGACGAAGAGCTTCCTCGAGTACATGCTCTTCATCAGCTTCTTTCCGCACCTGGTGGCGGGGCCGATCATCCGGCCGAAGGACATGTTGCCGCAGCTGCGGGCCGATCCGAAGTTCGATCCGGAGCAGGCCTCGCGCGGCATCTTCCTCGTCGTCTGCGGCCTCCTCAAGAAGGTGGTGATCGCCGACTACCTGGCGCTCAACATGGTCGACCGCGTCTTCGACCGCGCCGACTGGTTCTCGTCTCCAGAGGTTCTCGCAGGGATCTACTCCTATGCCCTGCAAATCTATTGTGATTTCTCTGGCTACACCGACATCGCGATCGGCTCGGCGCTCCTCCTCGGGTATGTGCTCCCGAAGAACTTCGACTCTCCTTATCAGTCGACCAGCCTCCAGGAGTTCTGGCGCCGCTGGCACATCTCGCTCTCGAGCTGGCTCCGCGACTACCTCTACGTCCCGCTCGGCGGCTCGCGCGGCGGACCGACCGGCACCTATCGCAACCTCCTCGTGACGATGCTCCTCGGCGGGCTCTGGCACGGAGCCTCCTGGAATTTCGTCCTCTGGGGCGCGATGCACGGCGGCGCGCTGGCGGTGACGAGGATGTGGCAGCGCTTCCGAGCGGCCCGCGCCGGCGTTCGTGAAGATCAGCTCCCCGCCGATTCGCGCGTCGTGAGCATCCTCAAAGGCGTCCTCACCTTCCACTACGTCTGCCTCGCCTGGGTCTTCTTCCGCGCGCAGAACTTCCGTCAGGCGATGACGGTCCTGAAACAGCTCGCGGTCGGCGGCTTCCACACGCAGAACCTCTCGCGCACCATCCTCCTCTGCCTCCTCGCCGGCTTCGCGACCCACCTCCTTCCAGAGCGGGAGTTCGATCGCCTCCGCGACCGCTTCGTTCGTCTCCCCGCCGTCGCCCAAGGCGTAGTGCTGTTCGCGGTCGCGCTCGTGCTCCGCGAGGTCTCGAGCACCGCGGTGGTGCCGTTCGTGTACTTCCAGTTCTGACTCCGACGATCCCACCGAGGAAGGCTCGCAGCGAATTCCTGTCGCTCGTCGACCTCGTGCTACCAACCCGGGATGGCGCGTTCGAGCTCTCTCTTGGTTGGGTTGGCCTCGGTCTTCGGAAGCTTCGCCCTCTACGGCGTCCACCTCGCCTGCGGCCCCTCGCTGGGGTTGCCCTCGCCCGTTGCGAGCGGTCACGCCGACGGTCCGAGCGCGTCGAGCAGCGTCGCGGGAGCCGGCAGCACGAGCGCCACGAATGGCGTTTCGAGCACGAATTCAGGCTCGAGCGGCGCTGGCAGCTGCGGGTGCAACGGCGGGACGACGACCGCTTCGTTCGCCGTCGGCGGCGACGAGAAGATGACCTTCGACCCGCTCGACGCCTCCGCCGATCTCTCCGTTGCCTACATCCGCGCTCCCGGCGGGAAGAAGGTCGTCGAGGTGACGGCGGTCGTCCGCGCCTACCGGAGCGACCAAGCGGCGGAGCGTCCGACCACGATCTCGGTCCGCGTCCTCGCGCCCGAGACCGGCGGAGCGGTGGTCGCCAAAGACGTCGAGGCATTCCTCACCAGCTACGGATCGACCACGAATTTGCCTCCAAAAGCGTTCGCGACGGTGTCGAAGAGCGCGCTCTCCGTCGTCATCGCCGACGGCGCGGTCGAGCTCCGCGGCTCGCTCTCGCTGACCGACGTGCCGACCAAGAAGACCGTGGTCGTCGACAAGCTGACGGTCCGGAAGTCGGGTGCGTCGGTCCTCCCGGTTCGTAACGGCGCCTTCAAGTCTCCCTGACGAGACTGGCAACCTTGATGCCGACCACGTCGTCGGCGAGCCCGAGCGGTCGATCGCGCGCCCTGATGGTGGCGCCGATCGACCGTTTCGCGTTCTTCGATCAGGCGCGATTCACGCTTGTTTTCAAGGCATTTCACGCCGCCTTCACGTCGTCGTGATCGCCGTCGCGCGGACCGTCCGACGACCGTCGCACGAGCGCACGTCACGCATCGCGACGACGACGACGTCGGGTTCGAAGTGTGTGCGGTTCGACACACGATCGCGATGCTCGTCGTCGTCGCGCGTGGTGATCGGGTCGCGATGAAGTGATGGGCCTGTGCATCACCGTCGTCATCGACGACACGATTTCGAAAAAAAAATGCAATCGATCATCACATCGAACGTGACGTCGTCGATCTCTTCTGGTTAACATCCAATCCATAACGGTCGCGCACACGCGCGACGCGACGCGCGAACCGCCCCTCGACTCCGACATCACCGCGCACTGATGCGCGAGACACGAAGTCGAACCCAGGCGACGCGCGATGCCGACAACCAGGAGGATCTCATGATCGAAAACACCACCATCGAGACGAACGAAGTCGTCACGATGTCCGCTCCCCGCCCCGCCGAGATGGCCGCTAAGAAGGGCGCCAAGAAGGGCGCCAAGAAGGCCGCGAAGAAGGGCGGCGCCAAGAAGGCCGCGAAGAAGGGCGGCGCCAAGAAGGCCGCGAAGAAGGGCGGCGCCAAGAAGGCCGCGAAGAAGGGCGGCGCCAAGAAGGCCGCGAAGAAGCCGGCCAAGCGTGGCGGCAAGCGCAGCGCGAAGAAGGCCGCTCCGGCCGCTGCGGCTGCTGGCAAGAGCGAAGAGGAATGAGCCCCTCACTGGTGACGTCGGCCTAGTCTCACGACCTGGCCAGCGACATCGGTAGCTCTGGAGAAGGCACCTTCGGGTGCCTTCTCTTTTTTTTGTCGCACGAGGCGCGTTGCTCCGTCGTCGGCACTCCGCCAGAGTGAAGAGATGCGCTCGTTCTCGTCTTGGTCCTCTTGCTTCCTTTCGCTGGTCGCGCTCGTCGCCTGCGGTTCGTTCGTCGAGGCTTGCTCGAGCAGCTCGTCGTCTCCCACCGTCGTCGCCGACACGGGTCCGTCGCTCCTCTCCGACGCGGGCGCATGCGGCGTCACCACGCGGAACTACTCGGTCGAGACCGGCAATCACGTGCCGATCGGCAGCACCATCGCCTACCCGACCAACCCTCCGTATGGCGGGCCGCATTATCCCATCTGGGCGATTTGGGGCATTCACCAGAAGGCGCTCCCCGCTGGGCATTGGGTGCACAACCTCGAGCACGGTGGCGTCGTCTTCCTCTATCGATGCGCGAGCCGTGCGGCCTGTCCAGATCTCGCGGCGCAGGTCGAAGCCGTCGCCAAAGCGTTGCCGACCGATCCCCTCTGCACCGCGGCGGGCGCCGGCGTCTCCGCGCGCGTCCTCGTCCTCCCCGATCCCGACCTCCCCGAGGGCGTGCAAGTCGCCGCCGCGGCGTGGGGATGGAACCTCGTCAGTCGATGCCTCGACGCCGAGTCGTTGCGCAATTTCTACCTCGCGCACTACGGCCACTCGTACGAGGACACTTGTTACCAAGGCGAGATCGGTGAGGCCCCGCCCGATCTCGACGCGGGAAGCGACGGTGGCAGCGACGCCTCGGAAGTCGGGAGCGACGGTGGAACCGACGGCGGATCGGACGCCGCCGATGCACGCGATGGCGGATGAGGGCGAGAATGTCATGCGTGTCATAGCGGGTGATAACGGCGAGCCCGACTTCGATGGGGCGTTCCTGCGCTGCCGATTTGGCAGTGCGGCACGAAGGTTGCGGACGCAGTCGTCGTGACCTCCTCCTCCACGCCTCGCCGGCGCCGACGCCGCGAAGGTCTCGGTCTCTTCGCCGCGCTCTTCTCTTTCGCGTCGGCTCTCACGCCGATCCTCACGCCGATCCTCACGCCGATCGCGCTCCTCGGCGTCTCGCTCGTCAGCCCCCGCACCGCCGAAGCCTCGGTGGTCGTGGGCAAACCCGATGGCAGTGGCGGCAGCGGACCCTTCGCCAAGGTCGCGCGCGAACGTCTCGCCTTCGCGTCGACCCCTGCGCGCACGGTCGTCTGGGAGCAGCTCGTGCTCGACGACTCTCACGGCGAGCTGGCGTGGATTCTCGCGGTCCCGAAGCGGGAAAAAGGCGGCTGGATCGAGAGCGCCGGCGATCGATTCCTCACCGCCCTCGACGACACCACCGCGCCGACGGTGGCCCCCGCACGGATCCTCGGGTGCTCGGCGGCGACCCCGCGCGAGATCACCGCCGATGGCGACGGCCCGCCGGTGCGACCGCTCGACAAAGAGCTCTTTCCCCAGGGCTCGGCGCTCGACGCGATCACCAAGCTGCGCGCGCTCGGGTACGTCGTCGACAAGCCGACCGAGGCTCGCCTCCTCGCCATCGACTCCCTCGGCGAAGACGTCGTCGTCCTCCATCTGCCGGCAGCGAGCGGCGGCGCAACCCCCGTCGTCCGCGTCCTCGGCCCGCCCGGCCGGCCGTTTCCCCTCGCGCTCTACGAGAACCCGACGAGCCCATCGGCGCGTGCGCATGCGTATCTCTTCGCCGGAAGCAGCACGCAGATCGCCGGAATCCCGTTGCAGCCGATCCCTTTCGACACGCTCTCGTGGCTCGGTGCCTCCTCGAACTACACGGCTTTGGTCGAGGGTGCGCTCAGCAAGGGCGGGCAGGTGCTGCCTTTCACGAGCCCCGACGCGCTCTTCGCCGATCAGCCAGCGGGCTCGGTCGGGACCACCATTCCTTCGCTCGCGCGCGCGTATTTCGGCGCGACCGACAGCGCGACGACCGGTCCTTGGACGTGCGCCAAGCGGGCCGCGTCCTACGGGCTCGGCGGCGCGCTCTCGTCGGTCGCCGTCAGCTGCCCGACCACGCCGACGTGGAAGCTCGCCGACGGGGAACAGAAGCCGCCGCCCTGCGCCGATCCCCCGAAAGACGCGATCGCGGCGAGCGAGCTCTCGTGCAACGCCGACGACGATCTCTCGGTGGCCCTCGGCGGCTTCGTCCCTTCGAAGGTCTGGCTCACGCGCCTCGAGCTCGGGAGCGCCGCCTCCACGATCAACCACGGCCTCGAAGACGCACACAGCGGCTCGGTCCCGGCGTTTCACGAAGCAAAAACGTCTGGCGTCGGCGCCTGCGGCGGTGGCGGTCTCGAGCCGATCGACTCCGGCATCGATCCGTACGGAGGGGGCGGCGGTGGCGGCGGCGGTGGCGGTGGCGGCAATCCTCCTCCCGACCCGCCGACCACCCAAGTGATCGTCCACGACGGTTGCAGCGGCACCGCCGTCTTCGATGGCTGCGGACGCTCGAGCACCAACACCAGCACCAGCAACGACGGCTGCAGCAGCAGCAGCTCCTCGGGCGGAAGCGGGTGCGGCGGAGGCAGCAGCAGCTCGAGCGACAGCGGGTGCGGCGGAAGCAGCAGCAGCTCTAGCGACAGCAGCTGCGGCAAGGGCTCGAGCTCTTCGTCGAGCGACAACGGTTGCGGTGGCGGCAGCAGCTCGAGCAGCGGAAGCGGAGGCTGCGGCGGTGGGAGCAGCGGCTCCGACAAAGGATGCGCGATCGCCAAAGGTGGCGTGCCGATTCGCTTTTCGCCGGCCGCGTATCTCGTGGTCGCGGCGCTGACCTTGCTCCGCCGACGGGGTCGCCGACGTCGGGTCGCGTCAAGCCAAGGAGCCGATAGCTAGGCAGGGCTCCGAGTGAAGGAGTGAATGACAGGTGAATAACGGGTCTGCGACGTCGTCTGTACGCCGCGCGGCCCACCGACCGCGAGCGCCCCCCCGCCGTCCGTAGTATCTTGCCCAGCTTCGGATCCGCGTCATGACAGCGAAGGTCGGCACCACGTGATGGACGAGCTCGAACAGCGCGCAGAGGCGCGCATCGGGCGTCTTTTGAACGACAAGTGGCGCCTCGAACGGCTGCTCGGAATCGGGGGCATGGCCTCCGTGTATGCGGGCCGTCACCGCAATGGGGCCAAGGCGGCGCTGAAAATCCTCCACCCCGAGCTCGGCGCCGACGCCGACGTGCGGGGGCGTTTCCTCCGTGAGGGCTACGCCGCCAACAAGGTCGAGCACCCCGGCGTGGTGCAGGTCCTCGACGACGACGTCGTCACTTCGGGTTCGGCGGGCGACGAGGGCACTGCGTATCTGGTGATGGAGCTGCTCGAAGGCGAGTCGCTGCTCGCGTACACGCGCCGGATGGGCGCAGCGGTGCCCGAGGGCGAGGTCCTGCAGATGATGGAGCAGGTCCTCGATGCGCTCGGCGCCGCGCACACGCAGGGCATCGTCCATCGCGATCTGAAGCCGGAAAACCTCTTCCTGGTGAAGTCGACGTCGGGCTCCGATCCGCCGCCGTCTCGGCTCGTCGAAGGTCCCTCCAAGCTCCGGGTGAAGGTGCTCGATTTCGGCATCGCCCGCATCGCCGACGGCGCCGGCAAGACGCGCGTCGGCACCGCCCTCGGGACGCCGACGTACATGGCGCCCGAGCAAGCGCAAGGTCGCCGCAACTCGATCGACGGGCGCACCGACCTCTTCGCCATCGGCGCGACGATGTGGCGAATGCTCACCGGGCTCCGCGTCCACGACGCGCCGAGCGCCGCCGAGATCCTGGCGAAGATGGCGAGCGAGCCGGCCCGGCCGATTCGCAGCGTTGCACCGCAGATTTCCCCGGCCGTCGCCGCGATCATCGATCGCGCGCTCCGCTTCCATCAGGACGATCGCTACGTCGACGCGAAGGCGATGCAAGAAGACGTGCGCGCGGCGCTCGACGGTGCACCTCTTCGCCATGCGGTCGTGAATGTGTCCCCAGCAGCGGTCACCGAGGAGCGAACGGCCGCGGCGGCGCCTCGCGCGGGTGGCGCGGGTGGATCATTCAAGCCGCGCATCGGCGAGCCCACGGCGGGCGACGTCCCCACGTCGATGGAGCGCCCGGCGGCAGCTCCCATCACTCCCGAGCTGCCGACGACGGCCAAACACGACGATCTCCCGCCGCTCGCGCCGGTGGCGGCGATCGCCCCGCTTCCGCCGGTCACGGCCGTAGCGACGGTGGCCGGATTGCCGAGCGTGGCGGCATCGGCGCCGCTCGCCGACGCCAGCCCTCGGCTCGTCGTCAGCACGGCGCCCCGCGCACGCACGCCGCTCTACGTCGGGGTTGCCGTCGGTGTGCTCGCGCTCGGCGGGCTCATTCTCTTCCTCGTGCTCCCTTCGTCGTCTGCGGCCAAGGGTGACGCGCCGGTCGAGAAGAGCGCCATCAGTGCCACCGTCGACGAGGAAGCCGAGAAGCCGAAAGACCCGAAAGAGCCTGAAAAACCGGCCCCTCCGGCGACCGCCGCCGCGGACGACGAGCCCGACGAGGTGCTCGACCAGCCCACGTCCGAGGCCGTTCCCGCCGCGACCACCGAGGGTCTCCACGGTGCGACGACCGTGAAGAAGCCCGTCGCGCCCGTGACCGCGAAGCCGAAGCCGACGCCGACGAGCACGAAGGTGCCGCAACCGAAGCTTCCGCCCGGGGCCACCGTCGCGTCCAACATCGGGACGACGATCGGCGCCGCACCCGTCGCCACCGGCAACGGTGGCAACAGCATCGACGCCAACGGCAACCCGAACGGGAACGCGAACGCGAACGGGAACGCGAACGGCAAAGACAAGGGCAAGGGCCCGAAGCCGAAGTAGTCAGCGCGCGATCAGCGCTTGCGCTTGATGCTGCCGCTGCCCGAGCCCTGCGGGATCGGCATCACGGCCGCGGCGAGCGAAAGTGCGGCGCCAGCTTTGCCGCCGGTGCTGCCGAGGGGGCTGTCGATCAGCTGCGCGAGCCTGGCGAAGAGCGACGACTCTTCATCGCTCGGCGGGGGAGCGGCCTTCGGCTCTTCTTTCACGGGAGCGGGCGTCGGGGCCGGGGCAGGGGCTTCGATCGAGTCGACGTCGGCGCAGCAGCGGAAGCCGGTCGAGTAGTCGTAGTACGTGGGCGCGTGCGCGGTCGTGACGTAGTCGCAGCCTTCGCGGTTCTGCTTGGTGTCGAGGTAGTAGCCGCCGTGGAAGGCGCCGTCGTCGACCCACTCGTGAAGGTTTCCGACCATGTCGTGCACGCCGTACGCGTTGGTGCACGAGGCCGCTTCGCCGGTCTTCGCCACCGTGTTCGGCATCTGGTTGAGGCGCTCGTCGTTCATCGCCTTGCCGCTGAACATCTCCGCCTTCGAGTAGAGCTTGCCGAGCGGCCCGGTGCGGCCCGTGTCGATGCAGGCGCCCGCGACGTGCGTCTCGCCGTACGGATACTTGGTCGCGCTCGGTCCCTTGCAGGCGTTCTTCCATTCGTCGGCGCGGCAGAGACGCTTGCCCGCGTGGGTGCACGCGTCCTTCGCTTGCACCAGCGAGACGTGACCTTGCGGCACGACGTCGGGGCGCGAGACCGCCATCACCTTGGCGCCCGTCTTCTCCGGCGAGACGTAGGGCGAGTGCATCTCGGCGGCAGCGCCGAGTCCGTCGCCGATCACGACCAGCGAGGCCTCCCACTTGTCGACGCACGAGCTGCCGACCTGGGCCATTTCGGCGGGGCAGTGCGACGTCTCGGAGGCGACCTTCGCGGCGGCGGGGAGGGCCACGAGCACGATGGCGACCGCGGCGAGCGACGATCCCACCACCGAGACGACCGAGGCGAAGGACGAACTGCGCATGCAGAGCGTCTCTGCAGCTCCGGTGCCGTGAGATTTTGACTAGCTCAAGTGGCGGAAACCATAGGCATTTGCTGTGTGTAGACCGCACCCCGAGAGCTGCGGATAGGAGACCGCAGACGAGCGATCAATGTCGCTGCGGCCTGCACACCTCAGGCGAAAACGAGACGGCTCACTTCGCGCGGAGGCCGTGGCGCTGCACGAGGCGGTGGAGGTACATGCGGTCGATGCCGGCGCGACGCGCAGCGCGACTCATGTTGCCGCCGGCCCACGCGAGGAGCGCGCCGAGATAGGCACGCTCGAACTCGTCGATGAGACCTTCTTTGGCGATCTTGAAGGGCACGTCGAGGTCGATCGGGCGCGCGCCGACGCCGGCTTCTCCGCTGGGAAACTCGCCTCCGCGTCCGCTCGGGGGCGGATGCAGCGCCGTCGACTCGAGGACCACCGCGCGCTCGACGTAGTTGCGCAGCTCGCGGACGTTGCCCGGCCAATCGTGCTCGGCGAGCTCGCGGATGACCTCGGGCGTGAAGAGCTGACGCGACCCCTTGGCGCCGAGCGTCTCGAGGAAATTGTGGATGAGGAGCTCGATGTCGCCCTTGCGTTCGCGCAGCGAGGGCACGTGCACGGTGACGACCGAGAGTCGGTAGAAGAGGTCTTCGCGGAACCGGCCCTTGTTGACCTCACGCTCGAGGTCACGATTGGTCGCGGCGATGACGCGGACGTCGACCTTCTTGGTGTTGGTCTCGCCGACGCGCCGCACGTCTCCACTTTCGAGGACGCGCAGGAGCTTGGGCTGCAGATCGAGCGGGAGCTCGCCGATTTCGTCGAGGAAAATCGAGCCGGTGTGCGCTGCTTCGAAGGCGCCGATGCGATCGCGATCGGCGCCGGTGAACGAGCCGCGCACGTGGCCGAAGAGCTGCGATTCGACGAGGTTCGGTGAGATGGAGCCGCAGTCGACGACGACGAAGGGGTTGTCCTTGCGGACGCTGTGCTGGATGATTTCGGCGGCGACCAGCTCCTTGCCGACGCCGCTCTCGCCGAGGACGAGGACGTTGCAGTCGGCGCGCGCGACCCGCTCGAGGAGCGCAAAGAGACGGCGCATCGAGAGGGACGTGCCGAGGAGCGTGCCGTAGGCGGGCCAGGCCGGGACCTCGTCGTTGTTGGTCGGCGCGAGCGAGCGCACGCGGAGCACCGAGTTGCCGATGCGCACGCTGGTGTCGGCGGCGACGTCGGCGTCGCGGATGCGCAGACTCTCGAGGTAGGTGCCGTTCGTCGAGCCGAGGTCTTGCACGCGGCAGACCTCGTTTTCCAGGGTGAAGCGGCAATGGAAGCGGCTGACGGTAGGGTCTTTGAGGACCAGCTCGTTGGAGGGATGGGTGCCGACGCGGAGCACGCCCCCCTCGAGCTGGACGACGTTGCTGCTGGCGCGTTCGCCCTCGCGTTCGACGACCACTTCGAGGCGCGGGATGGCCACGTGCTCCCGCATGTTGGGCACGGTCTCCATCGCCGTCGCCCTCCTTCCCGGGATGGGCAGGGAGGTAACGGGGATCGTCGCCGCAGGGTCTTCGCGCGGCGCGGGGGGGGCAGGGTGACCAGGCCGGTCGCTCGACATGATGGCGGGTCAGTGTCGCACGACCGCTGCGCTCGATCACGCTCGATTACACTTCTTGGTCACTCCCGGCCCGCCTGCGAAAGGCCGCGTGCTAGGGTCCGCGACCATGCAACGTTGCCCGCGCCTCGGCCGCCTCGGATGGATGCCCGTCGTTCTCGCCTCGATCGCCTCGATCGCCCTGGTCACCTCGGCGTTCACCGGTTCGGCTTTCGCCGACGACAAGAAGGTGAAGGGGTTCGAAATCATGATTCGCCCCGGCTACGGCAGCGCCGGATCGGGCTCGCCGGTCGGGCTCGAGAGCAACGTCGTGGCGCCGGCCGGAAGCCCGAAGCTCCTCACCGGCGAAGCTTCGCCCTACGGTGGCGGCCTGGTCTTCGACGGCTACGTCGGCGCCCGCGTGGCCGAGTACATCAGCGTCGGTCTCGGCGCTGGCTTCCGTAACAGCTCGGCGTCGGCCATTCCCGACGGCGACGGGCTCAAGCGCTCGGCCTTCACCGTCGCTCCCTACGTGCGCGCGTATTTCCCGATGGTGCCGGTCGTCGACCTCTGGGTCCAAGCGGGCGTCGGCTACACGTTCGATTCGCAGAAATACAACGGCACCGTTCCCACCACCGCGGGCAACCTGCCCGGCACCTGGACCCTCGAGCACCGCGGCGTGGCGTTGCCGCTCGGGTTCGGCGTCGACTATCCGATTCTCCCGATGATCGCGATGGGGCCGTCGTTCTTCTACACGCCGGTCTTCTCCGCCGGCGGCTGCTTCATCCCCTCGGTCAACGGCGTCGAAGCCAAGCAGTGCACCGACGCCAACCCGAAGATCGCGAAGACGAGCAACTACGGCGTCTGGTCGATCGGCCTCGACCTCCGCCTCACGCTCTGATTCTACTCGGGAAAACTAGGCGAATTTCAGCTCGACGCCGGCGCTCTGCTTGACGACGTCGGCGATGGTGCCGAAGAGCTCGGCGCCGGTGCCTTTGTCGTCGAGCCAGCGCGAGCTCGCTTCGTCGAAGTTGAAGTGCCAGGCGCGTGCGCGCGCGGCGAGCCAGATTTGCCGCGTCGGACGCTGCGTGTTCATGACGCAACGGATGCCGTCTTTGAGCGTGAGGGTGACGACGTCGCCGGCGGTGTCGAGATCGACGTCGCTCGGGTCGACCTCTTCGAGGGCATCGACGACGCGCTTGAAGGCGTCTTGGGCCAGGCGGAGATAGCGCGACTCGTCCATCATCGTGCCGCTTCGATGCCAGTGCGCGCCCGGCGTCGCAACCTTCAATTCAAGGTCTGCGGCAGCGCCAAGGCGAAGCTGGCGATTTCGGCGTCGAAGGTGTGACCGTTGTCGCAGTGCATGCGGTAGGTGCCGCGCATCGCCCCGCGAGGCGTGCGAAGGACGCAGCCGCTCGTGTACTCGAAGTGCTGGCCCGGCTTCAACGTCGGCTGCGCGCCGACCACGCCATCGCCGCGAACCTCTTCGATGCGACCGTCGCCGTCGGTGATGACCCAGTGGCGCGTACGGAGCTGGGCGGTGAGGGCCCCCTCGTTGGCGATGCGCACCGTATAGGCGAACACGTACCGCTTCGCCCGTGGCGCCGACTGCTCCGGCACGTAGAAGCTCCGGACGCTGACGCGGATGCCCTCGGTGACGGCCGTGCTCACCGCCGGACCATACTGCAGAAGGACCTTCGGCGAAACGAGAACCATGCTCGCGAGCTTCGTTTCGTGGCAGCCTCGCGGCATGGGCGCGCTCGACCTCCAGCAAGCGTACGACGTCGAAGGGTTCCGCGCGCTCGGGAGGCAGCTCGTCGATGCGCTCGCCGATCACCTCGCGAAGACGGGCGCACGGGAAGGGATGCCGGTGCTCCCGACCGGTACGCCGACGGAGCTGGTGACGCGATTCGCGCCTGTTTTTCCGGCAATTGCGCCCGATCCGATGGCGCTCGTGCGACGCGTCGTCGAGGCCTCCAACCATCTTCATCATCCGCGCTACGTCGGCCATCAGGTGACCGCGCCCCTGCCGCTCGCGGCGCTCGGTGAGCTCGTCTCGGCGTTCCTCAACAACTCGATGGCGGTGTTCGAGATGGGGCCGGCGGGGACGGCGATCGAGCGCGCGGTGATCGCCTGGATGGCGAGCGCGCTCGGATTTCACGTTCGTGAGGCTGGCGAAGCAGCGAAAGCTGGGGGCGCGGGGGAACTCGGCGCCGAGGGCGTGCTCACGTCGGGTGGCTCGCTCGGGAATCTGACGGCGATGCTGGCGGCTCGGAAGGCGATGGCGCGTCTTCACGAGACCGACGCGCCTGGTGAAAAGCTCGCCGTCATCACCGCTTCGCAGGCGCACTACAGCATCCGGCGGTCCGTCGACATGATGGGCTTCGGCGAGGGAGGGCTGATCCTCGCCGCGGTCGACGAGCGTTTTCGTCTCGACGTCGGCGCGCTCGAGGCCGCGTTCGCCGAAGCCGAGCGGCGAGGTCGACGGGTCATCGCCGTCGCCGCCAGTGCGTGCTCGACGGCCACCGGAGCGTTCGATCCGATCGATGAAATCGCTGATTTTCTCGCGGCGCGGCGCGAGCGCACGTGGCTCCACGTCGATGGCGCGCACGGAGCGGTGGCCTCCCTCTCGCCTCTTCACCGTCACTTGGTGAAGGGCATCGCGCGCGCCGACTCGGTGGTCTGGGACGCGCACAAGATGATGCTGATGCCGTCGCTGGTGACGGCGGTCATCTTCCGCGACGGCGATCGTTCGTTCGACGTCTTCGCGCAGCAGGCGTCGTATCTCTTCGAGGGGCAGACGCCGCGCGACGAGTGGTGGAACACGGCGGTACGCACGGTCGAGTGCACGAAGAAGATGATGGGACTGCCGCTCCATCTCTGTCTCTCGACGTATGGTCCTGGCATCTTCGTCGAGTACGTCGACCGTACGTTCGCGCTCGCCCGCGACTTCGCGGCGATGCTGACGGAAGCGGGAGACTTCGAAGTCGCGACCGAGCCGCAGTGCAACATCGTCTGCTTCCGGCTGCTCGTCCCCGGCGTCGACGGCGCGGCGCTCGATCGGCTGCAAAAAGAGGTGCGTGCGCGCATCGTCGCCTCGGGCGCGTTTTATCTCGTGAGCACCGGATTGCCGCGCGGAACGTACCTTCGCGTCACCATCATCAACCCGCGAACGACGGCAGATGACTTGCGAGCGCTCGCCGATTCGGTGCGGGAGACGGCGCGGGAAATTGCGCAGGATTCGAAGCGTTCAGACGTCGCGCCGTAGATAGCGGAGGATCATGTCGGCGAGCTCGCCGATGAGCGCATCACCGAGGAGCTCGGGGCTGCGGAGGACGGCGGCGTGGGTCACCGACTCGACGACGTGGACGACGACGAAGGTGGCGAGGTTGAGGTCTTTCGGGCGCAGCTCGTGGCGGCGTGCTTCGAGGTAGGCGCGAGCGAGGGCGATGGCGTGGGCTTCGAGATCTTGGATGCGCTCGAGGCGACCGACGCGCGGGACCTGCTCGACGAGGACTTTGTGCAGCTTGGGATCGAGCGCGTGGGCGTCGATCATCATGCGCACCAGCTCGCGCGTCGCCACCTCGAGCTCGGCGTCGGCGAGGCGGGCCATCGAGTCACGCACGACGGCGCCCATCTCGTCCATGTGGCGTTCGATGAGCGCGGCGACGAGCGCCTCTTTGCTGGGAAAATATTGGTAGAGCGAGCCGATGCTGACGCCCGCGGCCTCGGCGATGCGGTTGGTGCTGGCGCGATCGTAGCCCTCTTTCACCAGCACCTTGGCGGTGGCGCCGAGGATGGCGTCGACCGTCGCCTTGGAGCGCTCTTGCGTCGCCGCCTTGCGGGGGAGGGTCTTCGGCCTGGGTGCCATCGAGCGCTCGACTATAGCCACGCCTCGTGAGCCCTGCACGTCGCTGCTTGGTTACGGCTCGGTAAATTCCTGCCTTTTCTGCCGCGGCGGAATGCGAGTGGTGAATGTGAGTGATCGCTCATATACCTGGAAGATGCGCCGCAGTCTCCCGGTCATGCCTCGCGTCCCTGGGCTGCCGATCCTCGGCAACCTCCTGCAGCTGCGGCGCGATCGTGCAGCGGTGGCAATCCGCGTCGCCCGCGAGTTCGGTGACATCGCCGAGCTGCGCGCCGGGGTGATGCGCCTGACGATGATCACCTCGCCCGAGCTGGTCCACGAGCTGCTGGTGGAGAAGGTCGACGACTTCATCAAGGCGCCGGGGCTCTCGTATTTCGCCAAGCCGCTCCTCGGCGAGGGCCTCCTCACGAGCGAGCGCGACTTTCACAAGAAGCAGCGGCGGATGATGTCGCCGATGTTCCTCCACAAGCGCATCGCCAGCTACGCCGAGGTGATGGTCGAGCGCACGGCCCGCTTCGCCGAGCGACTTCGTGACGGACAAGAGCTCGACGTCTCTGCCGCGATGATGGCGCTGACCCTGGAAATCGTGGGCAAAACGCTCTTCGACGCCGAGGTCGGCGACGAGGCCGAGGAGATCGGCGAGGCGGTGACGGCGGTGATGGAGCATCTCATGGGGATGCTCAGCTCGGTGGTGCCGACGCCGAGGTCGTGGCCGACGCCGTCGAACCTTCGCAATCGACGCGCCATCGCCCGCCTCGACGAGACGATTTTTCGGATGATTCGCGAGCGACGGCGCGAGGGCGTCGACAAGGGCGATCTCCTCTCGATGCTCCTCCTCGCGCGTGACGAGGCCGAGTCGAGCGCCTCGAGTGACAGGATGGACGATCAGCAGGTGCGCGACGAGGCGATGACGCTCTTCCTCGCGGGCCACGAGACGACGGCGAACGCGCTCTCGTGGGCGTTCTATCTCCTCTCGCAGAACCCCGCGGCGCAGGAGCGCATGCACCGCGAGATCGACGCGCTGGAAGGTGCGACGCCGACGTTGGCGCTCCTCGAACGACTTCCCTACACGCTGGCGGTTTTCAAGGAGGCGATACGCCTCTATCCGCCGGCCTACGTCATCGGTCGCTTGGCGGTGCGCGATACGACCATTGGTGGCTATCGCGTGCCGAAGCGGAGCGTGGTCGTCGTCGGGATCATCGGCATGCACCGACGTCCGAGCCTCTTCGCCGATCCCGATCGCTTCGAGCCGGAGCGGTTTCTCCCCGAGCGCGAGAAGACGATCCCGAAGTACGCGTATCTTCCCTTCGGCGCTGGGCCGCGCATCTGCATCGGCAATCACTTCGCGCTGATGGAGGGGCACCTGCTTCTCGCGACGCTCGCCCAGCGTGTTCGTTTCGAAGTGCGTCTCGGTCTCCGCGTCGAGGCCGAGCCGCTGGTGACGTTGCGGCCGAAGGGCGGAATTCCCGTGCAGGTGCGTCGTCGCGACGGCAGGTCCGCCGCGCCCCACGGAGGCTGATCGCTCTGGTAGAACCGGAGGTGATGGCTCCACGAAAAGAAGACGCCAGTCGCTTTCTCCCCGTGACGCGCACGCTCGCGACATTGACCGAAGCAGTCACCCACTGCAAAGGTTGTCCGATCCACGAGACGGCGACGCAGGCCGTCTTCGGCGAAGGGGACGTGCGCGCGCGGCTGATGATGGTCGGCGAGCAACCGGGCGATCACGAAGACCTGGCGGGTCGTCCCTTCGTCGGTCCGGCGGGCAAGCTGCTCGACCAAGCGTTGACCGCGGCGGGCATCACGCGCGAGACGGCGTACGTCACCAACGTCGTCAAACACTTCAAATTCGAGCCTCGCGGCAAACGGCGCATCCACCAGAAGCCGAACGCCGCCGAAATTTTCGCGTGCACGCCGTGGCTGGTGGCGGAGATCGAGGCGGTGCAGCCGACGGTGCTCGTCTGTCTCGGCTCGACGGCGGCGCAGGCGATCCTCGGCAAGGCCTTTCGGGTGACGACGCAGCGAGGCGAGATCCTGAAATCACCGCTCGTGCCCAAGGTGCCGCACGTGGTGGCGACGATGCATCCGTCGTCCCTCCTCCGCACGCCCGATCCGCAGACCCGTGAGCTCGAGCTGGCGCGTCTCATCGCCGACCTGCGGGTGGCGGCGGAGATTCTCGGCTCGGCCGCGACGCTCACCCTTCAGTAACCTTTTGGCACCCTCGAACGTGTCTCCCTCGAGAGCGCGACGATCGCGCTCGCCCTCGAGAACCCACGAGAACGGAGAGCGGCCATGGAGCACGAAAATCCGAGCAATTCCGGCGATCACGCAGAGGTCGTCGACGTCGCGGTGGTCGGCGGAGGGCTCTCGGGGCTGGTGACGGCGGCGCTCCTCGCGCGCGGCGGGGCCTCGGTGCGCCTCTTCGAGAAGGCGAGCACCCTCGGCGGACGGGCCTCGACGCAAAGAGACGCCGGCGTCCGCTTCAACCTCGGACCGCACGCGGTCTATCTCGCGGGGCCGGCGTACGCGATTTTACGAGGACTCGGCGTCGAGCCGCGCGGGGGCGTGCCGCGCATCGGGGGGAGCTTCGCGCTCCATCGCGGCCAGCTCGAGACCTTGCCGGGCGGCTTCTTTTCGCTCCTGACGACGGGCCTCCTCGGGCTCTCGGCGAAGATGGAGATCGGTCGTCTCCTCGCGCGGCTCGAAGCGATCGACGTCGGCCCGCTCGCGGAGACGCCGCTCTCGGAGTGGATCGACGCTCATCTTCGCGACGACACCGCGAGGCAGCTCGCGCGCGCGCTCTTCCGCGTCTCGACCTATGCCAACGACGACGAACGGCAGAGCGCCGGTGCGGCGTTCGCGCAGCTGCAGCTCGCCAATGCGCGGGGTGTGCTCTACGTCGATGGAGGGTGGGGGAACATGGTGACCGCCGTGGCCGAGGTGGCGAAGGCGGCGGGCGTGGTCATCGAGCTTGGCGCGAAGGTCACGCAGGTCGCGCAATCGCAGGGTCTTCATCGCGTGGAGCTCGTCGAGGGTCGTCGAATCTTCGCCAAGCAGGTCGTCGCCGCCAGCACGCCGATCGCGGCGAGCACTATTTTTCCAGGGAGCGCGACCCTCGTACGGCACGCGGCGGAGGCTTCTCCGGTGCGCGCCGCGTGTCTCGACGTGGCGCTGACGAAGGTGCCGCGACGAAGCGGATGGTTCGCGCTCGGCATCGACGTGCCGCTCTATGCCTCGGTACACACGCGCTGGGCGAGGCTGGTGGACCAAGATGGGCCCGACGAGGGAGCGGTCGTCCACCTCGCGAAATATCTCTCGCCCGGAGACGACGGACACGGTGCCGAAGCCGAGCTGACGAAGGCGCTCGAGCTGCTGCAACCAGGTGCTTCGGGGCTCATCCACAGGCGTCGATTCCTGCCGCGCATGACGGTGACCGGTGCGCTCGTGCAGGCGAGTCAAGGAGGTCTCATGGGAAGGCCTTCGGTTGCCATCCCCGAGATTCCAGGCGCCTTCGTCGTCGGCGATTGGGTGGGCGCGCGCGGCATGCTCCTCGACGCAGCGCTCGCCAGCGCCGAGATGGCCGCGACGCAAATTCTCGCGGGCCTCGCCGCGCTCGATGGCCACGTCGATCTCGGCGCACCTCCTCGCAGCGCCTCGCACGCGAACGTCGCTGCGTGAGGCTATCGTGGAGACCGAGATGACCGCACCTCTCACGGCGCCTCTCGTCACGGCGCCTCTCGCCGCAAAGGCACTCGACGCCGTCTTTCGCGCGAACGAGCGGTATCTGTGGGCGATCGGCTATCGGATGACGGGGAGCGCGGCCGACGCCGACGACCTCGTGCAGCAGACGTTCGCCCGCGCGATCGAGTCGCCGCCACGGCGTACGGACGAGCCGATGCGACCGTGGCTCGTGCGCGTGACCGTCAACCTGGCGAAGGACGCGCTCCGCCGACGTCGGCGTCGTGGGTACGACGGGCCATGGCTGCCGACGCCGATCGAAACGCCGATCGAAACGGAAGACGCGGCGCTCCCGGCCTTCGAGCCCGCAGTTCCTCTCGGAGGGCCGTTCGCAGGGCACGAGGGCGCAGAGCGAGAGGGCGCAGAGGGAGAGGGCACGACCACGGAAGGGCGTTACGATCTCCTCGAGAGCGTCTCGTTCGCATTTCTCCTCGCGCTCGAAGCCCTGACGCCGACGCAGCGGGCGGTGCTTCTTTTGCGCGACGTCTTCGACTACTCGGTGCGCGAGGTCGCCGAGGCGCTGACGCTCTCGGAGCCGAACGTGAAGACGACGCATCATCGCGCGCGGCACGCGCTGGAGGGCTACGATCGCAGGCGTCGTCCACCGACGGCGGAGGTGCAGGCAGCCACGCGCGAGGTCTTGCAGAGCTTCCTCCTCGGCCTCGTCCGACAAGACGTGGCCGCGGTCGAGAAGCTGCTCGCCGATTCGGTGCGCGCGCTCAGCGATGGTGCGGGTCGGTACCTCGCGGCCCGCGTGCCGATCGTCGGCGCTGCCAAGGTGGCGCGCTTCCACGTCAACATCAGCCGCAATGGAAGACCGCTCCGCGTCGAGCTGCGGATGCTCAACGGTCTGCCAGCGCTCCTCGGGGTCGATCCGCTCGCCGACGTCGACAAGCGCGAGGCCCCACGCTTCGTCGTGATGTGCGATCTCGACGCCGAGGGTCGCATCGCCGGCCTCTACAGCGTGCTCGCCGACGAGAAGCTGGCGAGGCTGCAGTTTCCCTGAGAAATACGCAAAAAGCGGCGAACTTCAGCGCTTTTTTGCCGTCGGCCCGTCGTCGGCGAAGAGCATCGTCGCCGGCGTCTCGGTCGGCGTGAGGGCGAAGCTCAATTTGGCGAGTCCGCTCGTGAGCACGCGCCGCTCGGCCTTGCTCAGGCCTTCGATGGCGCTGATGAGCCGCTCCTGCGCCGCCTCGGGAGCCTTCTCGAGCGTCGCGCGACCCTTGCGCGTGAGCGAGAGCTGGACGCGACGGCGATCGGCCTCTGAAGGCGCGCGGCTGACGAAGCCACCCTCGACGAGACGAGAGACCACCGCCGAGACGGAGCTCTGGTGCGTCAGCGTCCGCTCAGCGAGCGCGTTGACCGAGAGGCCGCGCTCGCTCGCCAACTTGTGGAGGACGAAGAGCTGCGCCGCCGAGAGACCGAGGCGCTTCTCGGTGTCACGCGACGAGTTGTGAAGACCTTGGACGAGCCGCCGGACGCCATCGAGGACCGCGCGGATCTCCTGTTGGGGGCCCTTCGGCGCACTCTTCGCCCTGGTTGCCACGCGGCGCCAAGGTAGCATGACGACGATGCCGGAGCTGCCCGACGTCGAGGTCTATCGCGAGGTCCTCGCGCGTCGTCTCGTCGGCAAGGCGATCACGCGCCTCCGGGTGCGAACGCCCTTCGTGCTCCGAACCTTCGACCCGCCGATCTCGGCGCTCGCGGGAAAAAAGGTCACCGGCGTGCGGCGCCTCGGCAAGCGCATCGTCTTCGTCCTCGAGGACGATCTCTTCCTCGTCGTCCACTTGATGGTCGCGGGACGTTTCAAATGGAACGACAAGCCCGACGCAGGAATCCCTGGAAAACTAGGCATCGCCGCGTTCGACTTCACCGGCGCGACGGTGATCCTCACCGAGGCGAGCATGAAGAAGCGCGCCTCGATTCACCTCGTGCGCGGCGAAGACGCCCTCGTCGCCCTCGCCGCCAAGGGCCTCGAGCCGCTGCAGATCGATCGCGCCACCTTCGCCGCCGTGCTCGCGCGCGAGAACCACACCATCAAGCGCACGCTCACCGATCCGCGCATGTTCTCCGGCATCGGCAACGCCTACTCGGACGAAATTCTCCACCGCGCCAAGGTCTCGCCGGTGAAGTGGACGAGCCGGCTCGACGAGCAGGAGATCGATCGCCTCTACCAGGCGACGCGCACCGTGCTGCCTGAGTGGACCGAGCGTCTGCGCAAGGAAGCCGGCGACGGTTTTCCCGAGAAGGTGACCGCCTTCCGATCGGAGATGGCGGTGCACGGAAAGTACGGGCAGCCGTGCCCGGTGTGTGGCTCCAAGGTGCAGCGCATCGTCCACGCCGAGAACGAGACCAACTACTGCGCGGTCTGCCAGACGGAAGGAAAGCTCCTCGCCGATCGCGCGCTCTCGCGTCTCTTGCGTGACGACTGGCCGCGCAGCCTCGACGATCTCGAAGACTTCAAAGATGCGCGGATGCTTCGGCAACCGAGCGAAGCGAGATTGACCGAAGCGGCCAAAGTTGCGAAGCAATCTTTGGCGAACGAGAAACTTCCTTCCGAGGCCGCCTCGGAGCGCCTTCAGAGCGGATACGGCAGCGTCGCGCCCAGCACCGTGACCAAGACCAAGACGACGGGCACGAGGACCAAGAAGACCAAGAACGTGTAGCCCATCACGTCGCGCGCGCGCAGGCCGAAGAGCCCGAGAATGGGGAGCATCCAGAAGGGCTGCACCAAGTTGGCGAGCGCTTCGCCGAGATCGTAGACCGCCACCATCCAGCCGACGTGCACCTTCAAGTCGTGCGCGGCCTGCATGACGTAGGGCGCTTCGATCACCCACTTCGAGCCACCGCTGGGGACGAAGACGCCGAGCACCGCCGAGTAGATGGCGATGACCGCGGGGAACGAGCGCGGCCCGGCGATTTTGGTGAAGAAATGCGCGATGGCGTCGGAGAGCCCGGAGCCGACCATCACCCCGGCAATGCCTGCGTAGAAGGGGAATTGGAGGATGACGCCCCACACCCCGGGGGTGGCTTCGCGTACGGCACGCATGAGACGCGCAGGAGTTCCGTGAAGGAGCACGCCGAGCGTGAGGAACGCGAGGTTGAGGGTGTCGAGGGTGAGCGCGTTGAGGACCCCGGTGCCGTTCTTCACGTTTTCGAAGAAGTGCCCGGCGAGGTATCCGAGCGAGAGGATGGCGACGAGCATGTTGAGGTGCGGCTGGTGCTCGAGCCATTCCCCGGGAGTGCCGCGCCTCGGAGGATCGGGAGCGTCGAGTGGCGAGGGGCCGAGCGTGATGCCGAGGTCTTCGGCGCTGCGTGCGGAGCGTCTGCTCGGTGCGGCGAGGTACATCACGAGCGTCACCAACATCAGCTCGACGAGCACGCTGAGGAGGCTCTGCCAAAGAAAGATGGTGCTCGTCAGCGGGATGACGCCGTCGCGCACGAGCCCGTCCGGTCCACGCACGATCATCCTTATTTTCTCGGGCATCGCGCTCTGCGTGGCCATTTGCAGAGCGGCCGATCCCGAGAGCCCTTGGGCCCAGATGCTGCCGAGGCCGAGGAACGCGCTGGCGGCGAGCGCGCGATAGTCGACCCCGCGCACGCGACGGGCGACCTCCTTCGCCAACATCGCGCTGAAGATGAGCGAGAATCCCCAGTTGAACCACGAGGAGATCATCGCGAAGGCGGCCACCATCGCGACGGCGCGTCGTGGATCGCGCGGGACCGATGCGATCGCGGCGATCAGTCGGTACATCGGCTTGGTGGTCGCCAAGACGTAGCCGGTGATGATCACCATCGCCATCGAGAGCGTGAACGGCGCGAGCGACCAGAAGCCGCGCCCCCATGCACGGACGACTTCGTGCGTCGCAGTCGCGAATCCGACGCTGCTCTTGCGCGTCCACACCGCAGCGACGACCACGAGCACGGTGGCCGCGAGCGCGAAGACGAAGGCGTCCGGCACCCAGCGTTCGGCGAAGCGCGTGAACGCCGCCGCTATGCGCGAGAGACGTCCTTCCGGCTCATCGAGAGATCGGTTCACTTGTCGTCGGAGGAGCCGAAGCCACCGCCACCGCGCGATCCGCTCGATCCGCCGGTGGATCCGGAGCTCCCGCCGTCGCCGCCGATAACTTGGTTGAACTCGGAGAGGACGCCGCCGCCGCCATTCGAACCCGAGCTCGAACCCGAAGAAGAGCTGGACGAGTCACCGCCGAAGAGCGCGCCGAGGATCGGCACCGCCGCGCCGAGGACCGCAGCGCCGGTGGCGAGGAGCTGTTGTTTGCGGACGGCTTCGTCGTGGGCGGCCTTGCGCTCTTTCATGCCGGCGAAAGCTTCCCCGCACTGCTGGCAATTGGGCGCCACCAGCATCGAGGTGCGCGTGCAGAAGAGGCACTGCGCGACGTAGTGGCACTTGGTGCAGGCGGAGGCGTCGTGCATGTTGGCGTGGTGGCAAGCAGGGCACATGACCGCGCTCGCGCCATCTTCGCCGGCGGTTCCGCAGAACTCGCAGACGATCTCTCCGGCCTTGAAGGGTGCGCCACACTTGTCGCAGGCTGCGTCCATGGGGAGCCAGCGTAGGCTCGTATCGCCAAAGATGGCTTCGCAACTTTGGCCGTCTGGTCGATCTCACTTCGCTCGGTCGCCGGACTCCCGCGAATCGGGCGTTTTTGACGACGCACGCGGCCGCAGGTGGTACCCGGAGGGCGATGTCGAACCGACCTCCGTTGCGCGCGGCGATCGCCGACCCTTCGTTCACGCCAGCGGCCAAAGAGGGCGAGGCGGTGCTCGCCTTGCTCATCGATGCCGACGAGGCCGACGAAAAAGTGCGCGAGCACGCCGAACGGGCGCTCGCGCGGATGGGCGCCAGCGGTGCGGCGTTGGTGCAGACGCACCTCGCTGCTGTCGAGACGCAGCCGGAAGCCCGGGCGGCGATGCTTCGCGTCCTCGGTCGCGTGGCGCAAAGGCGTGACGTCGGCACGGAGACGCAGGCGAGCGTGCTCCAATCTCTCCTCGGTGGTCTCGACGACGTCGATCCGCGGGGTCAGCGTGCGGCGGCGCAGGCGCTTGGAAAGCTGGGTGAGAGCGAACCGGTGGAGACGGCGCTGCTGGCAAAGCTGGGAGGAGCTGCGCCTCCGTTGCGGCGCACGCTCGTCGAGGCACTGGGCAAGGTCGGCGGCGCACGCGCGCTCGAAGCGTTGCGCGCGATCGACGCAGGCACGGAAAAAGACGCCTCGCAGTCGAAAGTGCTCGCCGACGCGCTGACCAAGTTGTTGCGCGTCCCGGCGCGTGAAGGATCCGTCGCCTCCGTCACGCCGATCGACCTGCGCGCCCGACTGCCGCGCGACACCGAGGTCGTCTTTCATTGTCGCGGCGGCCTCGAGGCCCTCGTCGAGGACGAGCTCAACCAACGTTTTCGCGGCGAACGTACGCGCATCGCCCGCGTCGGCGCCGTGATGCTGGTCACCGACCGCCCGCTCGCCGAGCTGCAAGAAGTGCGTACGCCTCTCTATTTCGGTTTCCCGCTCCCTGCGCCAGAGGTCGAAAAATCGGGCGAATCGAGCGCCGCGGTGGTCTCGGCGATGACCCACGAGCGCACGCGCGCGCTCCTCGCCGCCATCACCCGCGGGCCCGTGCGCTATCGACTCGAGTGGGCCGCGGCCGGACACCAGCGCGGGGCGACGTACGAATGCGCGCGAGAAATCGGCCGTATTTCTCCGATGTTGGTCAACGATCCGCGCGGCAGTGACTGGGAGGCCGTCGTCGCCATCGGGCGCGGTCGGACGTTCGTGGAGCTATGGCCGCGCGGTCTCGACGATCCGCGCACGCGTTGGCGACGAGGTGACGTCGCCGGAGCCTCGCATCCGACCATCGCCGCGGCGCTGGTGCGCATCGCCGGCATCGACGGACGCGACGTGGTGTGGGATCCCTTCGTCGGCTCGGGGCTCGAGCTCGTCGAACGTGGTCTCGCGGGCGACGTGCGCGCGCTCTACGGCAGCGACCTCGACGAGAAGGCCCTCGAGGTCGCCCACCGAAACCTGAAGAGCGCCGGCGTGCGCGCCCAACTCTTCGTCGGCGACGCCCGGCGTGCCCGTCCCGAGCTGGCGCCGACGGTCATCATCACCAACCCTCCGTTCGGCAAGCGCGTACGCATCGACGACGACGTCGGCGAGCTCCTCGACGGCTTCGTCGCCCACGCCGCCGCCCTGCTCCCTGTCGGAGGCAGCCTCGTCTGGATCTCTCCACGCGCCGATCGAAGCGTCGCCAAGGCCGAGGCCTGCGGCCTCACGGTCGATCTGCGGATGCCGGTCGACATGGGAGGCTTCACCGCCGAAGCGCAGCGATTCCTCAAGAAATCGAGCGGCGATGGACGAAAAGCATAACGCACGAATGCACCTTCGCGCCGAGGTCGAGAGGCGGATGGAAGGGCGGATGCCCGCGCACGATCTCTCGCACGTCGATCGCGTCGCGTCGCTCGCCGCGCGCATCGCCGAAGCCGAAGGCGCCGACGTCGACGTCTGCGTCACCGCTGCGCTCCTCCACGAGCTCGTCAACTTGGCGAAAGATCATCCCGACTCCTCACGCTCGGGCGATCTCTGCGCGATCGAGGCGGCCGTAGTCCTCGGCGTGCGCGGCCATGACGCGATCTTCATCGAGGCCGTCGTCGCCGCCATCCGCGATCACGCGTTCTCCAAAGGCGCGAGCCCGCCGTCGCTCGAGGCACGCATCCTCCAAGACGCCGATCGCCTCGACGCCATCGGCGCGGTCGGCATCGCGCGCTGCTTCGCCACCACCACCGAGATGCGAAGACCGTTCTTCGCGACGAGCGATCCGTTCTGCAAAAATCGCCCGCCCGAGGACAAGCGCTTCGGGCTCGATCACTTCTATCGCAAGCTCTTGCGCATCGACGCCGGCCTCCACACGGTGGCCGCGCGAAAGCTCGCCGTCTCGCGTGTCTCGGCGATGCGCGCGTTCCTCGCCTCCCTCGAGGACGAGCTCACGTGAGCGCGCCGGTGAAGACGAACGCGGTGCGGGTGCTCGACCGGCTCGGCATTCGTTACGAGCTCCGCGGGTACGAGGTCGACGAGGACGACCTCTCCGCCGAGACGGTGGCGAAGAAGGTCGGGCTCCCCGCGGAGCAGGTGTGGAAGACGTTGGTCGCGCGCGGCGATCGCAGCGGCATCCTCCTCGCGGTGGTCGCCGGAGACGCCGAGCTCGATCTCAAGGCGCTGGCGAAGGCGAGCGGCGATCGCAAGGTCGAGGTCGTCGGTCTGAAAGAGGTGCAACCGCTCACCGGATACATCCGCGGCGGCGTCACCGTCTTCGCCTGCAAGAAGGACTATCCCGTCTTCGTCGACGAGATGATCGAGCTCTGCGACGTGGTCTCGGTCTCCGCCGGCGTGCGCGGGACGCAGATCTTCCTCGCCCCTGCCGACTACCTCCGCGCCGCCTCCGCGACGGTGGCGCCGATCGCCAAGTCGAAATCGTGACTCGGCTCCGCGAAGGCACACCCTCCGCTCGGACGCCCAGCTCGGATCGGCGCCCCGCACCGCCTGCGGTATAGGCTGGCGCATGCGCGATCGAATCGTCGCTCGGCTCTCCGAGCTCCAGCCCACGCTCGTCGAACGGCGGCGCGATTTCCATCGTCACCCCGAGCTCGCTTTGCACGAGCATCGCACCTCCGAGATCGTCGCCGATTGGCTCACGCGCCTCGGCCTCGAGGTGCAGACGAAGGTCTTCGGCACTGGCGTGGTCGGGCGTATTCGCGGCAAATCCAAGGGGAAACATCGCACCATCGCGCTTCGGGCCGACATGGACGCGCTCCCCATCCAAGACGCCAAGGTCGGTCACCGCGACTACGCCAGCACCGTCCCCGGCGTGATGCACGCGTGCGGTCACGACGCGCACGTGACGATGCTCCTCGGCGCCGCGACCGTCCTCACGGAGCTTCGAGACGACCTCGCCGGCGACGTCGTTCTACTCTTCCAGCCCGCCGAAGAAGGCGTCGGCGGCGCCGAGCCGATGATCAAGGCGGGCGTGCTCGAAGGGGTCGACTTCATCCTCGGTCAGCACATGACGCCCTTGCAGCCGGCGGGCGAGGTCGGCGTCAGCCATGGTCCAGCGATGGCCGCGGCAGACAAGTTTCTCCTCAAAATCCGCGGCAAAGGGGGCCACGGCGCCTATCCGCACCTCACCGTCGACGCCGTGCAAATCAGCGCGCAGGTGATCACCGCGCTGCAGGCGATCGTCGCACGTACCGTCGATCCGCTGCAGAGCGCGGTCGTCTCGGTCGGCACCATTCACGGCGGCTACAACTTCAACGTCATCGCCGACGTCGTCGAGATGAAGGGCACCGTCCGCTCCTTCGACGCGACGCTTCGTCGTGAGCTCCACGCCCGTCTCGAGAAGATCGTGCGCGGCGTGACCGAAGCCTACGGCGCGAGCTACGAGCTCGACTACGAGTACCACTACCCGCCGACGATCAACCACGCGTCGGGCGTCGCGCACGTGCTCGCGGTCGCCGACCAGGCGCTCGGGCAAGGCAAGGCGCAGATCGTCGCGCCGTCGATGGGGGCCGAAGATTTCTCCTATTTTCTCGAGAAAATCCCCGGCTGCTTCTATTGGATCGGCGGACGCGCCAAGGACCCGATCGATCCCGGCTACGGCCTCCACCACCCGGCCTTCGACATCGACGAGACCGCGCTCTCGGTCGGCGCGCAGATGTTCGTCGAAGGCTCGATGAGCTACCTCGCGGGCTGACGCACGCGCTCAGGATTGGGCCGGGGCTGGCGGCTTCCACGCGATCCAGACGAGCGCGCCGGGAATCAGCCACGCACCGGCGACGAGGACTACGCGCGTGTAGCTATGATCGTGGCCGACGACCGCGCCGAGGAGCGGGCTGACGGCGATGATCACCAGCGACTGCGCGGCCGCGCTGATGCCGCCCGCCAGCGAGACCGCGTCGCGAGGCACGCGCATCATCAGGTCGGAAGTGAAGATCGCGAAGAGGCCTCCGCATCCGGCGAGCGACATCGCGGCGATCGCGGCAGCCTGCCAGGGGGAGCGTGCTTCGGGCATCAGGACGAGGGTCGCACCGAGCGTCGCCGCCACCGCGAGCAAGAGACGCGCAGGTCGCCTGTCGGCGTGGCGCGCGAGGTGACGCGACGCCAAATCGCCGAAGGTGATCGAGCCGACGTCGTAGAGCAGCGGCGGCAGCCAGAGCACCTTGCCGACCTCGCGCTGGGTCATCGCTTGATGCACGACCAGGTATTTCGCGCCCCAATTGAGGACGAATCCCATCACCGGCACGACCGCGACGACGACGACGATGGTGCGCCACATCGCGGCGCTGCGAAGGAGATCGATCGCCCGCGTGCGCCTCTCGGGTACGTCGCCTTGCTTCACGTGTGGCTCGTCGATGTGCGGTCGAACGTCGCTGGCGAACGCGACGCGCAGCCAAATCGGCACCCACAAGAGCCCGACCAACGCCGTACCGAGGAAAGCGACGCGATAGCCGAAGCGGGCCTCCAACATCGTCGCCAGCGGCGGCGCCAGCATCGCGCCGAAGGAGCTACCGGTGAAGAGGATGCCGAAGCCACGGGCCCGCTCGGCGAGGGGCAGGGCGCGGGTCATCACCTGCGCGGCGCCGGGAAACGAGGGACTCTCAGCGGCACCGAGCGCGAGCCGCAGCGTGAAGAGCGCGGCAAACGAGGGGGCGACAGCGTGGAGCGCGGCGACGAACGACCAGACGAGCACCGCCACGAGGAGCCCACGACGCGCGCCGTAGCGATCGATGAGCCACCCCGCGACGGGCGCGCCGACGAGGTAGGCGATCGAGAACGCAGCCGTGAGCCAGCCGTACTGCGTCTCGCTGATGTGCAGCTTCTCGGTCACCGTCGGCGCGAGGACGGCGAGCGTCTGACGATCGAAGTAGCTGATCGCCATCGTGAAGGTGGCGGCGAGGGCCAACGTCCACGCGCGCTTGCGCGAAAGCGGAGGAGCAACGAAGGCGTTCATCCCGAGCCGCAGGCTACGCCCTCGACACGCGCGGCTCGCGACTTACCTTCCGACCCATGGCAAACACTGCTGCTGCAGGCACGCGCATGCGCGGGGCACGTCGCGCCGGCATGTGGACTCTCTTGCGTCGCCCGCGCTCTCTCTACCGTTTCTTGATGGATCCCGCGGCGCCGCGCTTCCCCCAGCTGCTGGCCATCGCCACGCTCATTTACCTGATTTCGCCGATCGATCTCATCCCCGACGTCATCCCCATCCTCGGCTGGCTCGACGATTTGGGGCTCACCAGCTTCGCCATCGCCTACGTCGCGGCGGCGGCGGCGCGCTACGAAAACGCGCGTCCCGGGTGCGAACCGTCCTTCGCTGCGACGGCGTCGTCACAGTAGAGCGCCGGTGATTCGCGTGATTGCCTACGCCATTCGACGTCACCTTGGCCGGCATCTTCGCTGCATGACATGCTTCACGTGCAGTCGATGCAGTCGAAGTCGAGAGGGAGCTGGCTCCGCAGGGTGACGCGAGGTGGACTCCTCGTCGTGCTCGCTTCGACCCTCGCGCTCAGCTGTCGCGGTGCCGACACCAAGCACGGCGAGCCTCGCGCGTCGGCGATCGAAACGCCGACGATGCCGGCCGCCAATTCCGCCAATTCCGCCAATGCCGCGACCGCCGTTGCGGGTGCTGCGAACGCTGCGGGCGACGAAGGCGCGCCATCCGAAGGTCCAGCGCTGCCACCGCCGCGGGCGCCCCTCGCGCTCGCGGCGGTGAAGCAATGCACGCCGTGGCCCAACCCGGTGCCGACGGAGGTCGGGAGCCTCTACGACGTCGTCTACACGTCCCCGCATGGTCAGCCGCAGCACCTCGATTTGGCGTGGCCGAAGGCTCCCGGCGCGCACCCGATGGTGGTGATGATTCACGGCGGCGCCTGGGTCGGCGGCGATCGCGAGTACCACCGCAACGACATCCTTCGTCTCGCGGGCGCAGGCTACGTCGCCGCGACCATCGACTATCGGCTGGCGAAGACGCCCGCGAATGCCTTTCCTGCCGCCCTCGAAGACGTGCGCTGCGCGGTGCGATGGCTCCGCCGTGAGGCGGGTCGCTTCTCGGGCAATCCCGATCGCATCGCCGCCTTCGGGGATTCGTCGGGCGGTCATCTCGCGGCGCTCCTCGCGGTGGCGCCGGAAATTCCGGGAGATGGCACCTGCCCGATCGTCGACGAGCCTGCCGACGTGCAGGCCGCGGTGCTCGACTACGCGCCCCTCGATTTGCGCGCGTTTCGCACCTATCCCGAGAGCATCCAGCAAGCGACCTGGGCCTTCCTCGGCGCTCGCCCGGCGTTGGATCCGCCGCTCGTGGCGTTGGCCTCGCCAATCACCCACCTCGACGCGAACGATCCGCCGATGCTCGTGCTCCACGCGACGCCCGATCCGGTCGTGCCGGTCCAACAATCGCGCGAATTTGCCCGTGCGTTGCAGGTGGCTGGTGTGCCGTCGCTCTTCCTCGAGCTGCCCGACTTGCCGCACGGGTTCCTCGTCCTCGGCTCGGGAGAAATCCTCCGGACGCCGACGTGCACGACGATGGCCTTCCTCGACGCCACGCTCAAACGCTGAATCGCTTCTCGTGGAGCGCTCAGGCGCGCGCGCCGAAGATGGCGATGGCGGCGCCGAAGAGGACGATGCCGCCGCCGATCATCTCGATTCCGGTCGGCGCGGCGTGCATCGCCACGGCCGCGATGACCAGCCCACCGATGGTTTCGCCCGGTGAAATGAGGGCGACGGTCGACGGCGAGAGCGTGCGTGAGCCGATTTGCACCAGCGTGTGACCGACGAGGGTCGGGAGGAGCGCGAGCCCGGCGATGGCGAGGAGCGCGTTGCCCGGAAGTGGAAATCGAACGCCGGCGGTGGGCACGAAGAGGAGCGCGAGCGCGAGAACGATGCCGGCGGATCCGTAGACCGTGGCGGCGTAGGCGTGCGGTGCCATCACATCCTTTAGCGTACGCGCCGAGGCGACGTAGAGGCCGTAGACGACGACCGCGGCAACGACGATCAGATCACCGAGCAGCCGATGCTCTCCCGACCCGGCGCCGCGCGCGACGACGAAGGCGCCGACCGTCGCGATGAAGACGCCGATCGACTCAAGCCTCGTCGGCACGATGCGGTGAATGACGAAGGCCCAGACGACCACGCTCATCGGCTCGAGTGAGACCAGCGAGATGCCGGCGGGGAGCGAGGTGAGGTCGAGACCGACGAGAAAAAGCGCAAAATGCAGCGCCAAAAGCGTTCCGGCGCCGAAGACGCGGGCGAGGTCGCGGCCGGGAATCGCGCGAATGGCCTTGGTGACGCCGCCGACGTCGAGGAGGAAGAGCAGGAGCGTCGCGACGAGGCACCGACCGAAGGCGATGATCATCGGATCGGCAGGACGGGCGTAGCGCGCGAAGGGCGAGGCAGTGGCGAAGGCAGCGCTCCCGATGAGGACGAAGAGCGCGCGTCTCGACGCCGAAACCGACGCCGTAGCCGTGGAAGGCGGGCTGGAGGCTCGCGGTTCGTTCGGCTCACGGGGCTCGCGCACGGAAGCTCGGCTCTTAGCGCAAAGCCACGCGGAGCGACCCTGCCAAGTTGCGATACCCTTCCGGCATGGCGGAGAAGTTCGAGAAGTTGCTGAAGGCCCAGAAGAGCTCGGACACCCTCCCGGACGTCGACGGCGTGACCCTCGAACGGGTCAGCGCTGGAACGCAAGCCGATCCGCCGACGTTGGTGCGCGAGCCGAAGCCGGCGCTACGGGATGGCGCCGCCGATCCGAGCTCGAAGCCGGCGCCCGTCGACGTCGCCCCCGCACCCCTCGACGAGCGCGGCTTCGGCGAGCGATATCACTCACGCTCGGTGCTCGGCGAAGGAGGCATGGGCGAGGTCCGTCTCTGCCGCGATCGCCGCATCGGTCGCGACGTGGCGATGAAGATCATCCGCCCCGGCTCCGGCTCGCGATCGGACCTGCGCCTGCGTTTCGAGCGTGAGGCGCGTGTACAGGGCCAGCTCGAGCACCCGGCGATCGTGCCCGTCTACGATCTCGGCATCGGCGAGGACGGCGCCGCCTTCTTCACGATGAAGCGCCTGCGCGGAAAGACGTTCGAAGAGATCATCGCCACCGTTCGTGAAGGGCAGGAAGGAGCCTCCGAGGCCGAACAGCACACGCCGCGCCGCCTCTTGACCGCCTTCGTCCAGCTCTCCCTCGCCGTCGCCTTCGCGCACTCGCGCGGCGTGCTCCACCGCGATTTGAAGCCCGCGAACCTCATGCTCGGCGACTTCGGCGAGGTCTACGTCCTCGACTGGGGTCTCGCCAAGCTCCTCGGCGACAACACCATCGAGACCGAAGGATCGGTGCCCGAGTCGCTGCGCGGGGCGAATGGCGTGAACGGCGTGAACGGCGTGAATGGCGCGAGTGAGACGCGTGCTCGCCTCGAGACCGACGAGACGCAGGAGCTGTCGGCGAAGAACCTCGCCCACGTCGCCCCGCCGACCGCGAGCGGCACGATCATGGGAACGCCGGGGTACATGGCGCCCGAACAAGTGCGGGGCGATCTCCATCTCCTCGATCCGCGCACCGACATCTATGCGCTGGGGGCGATTCTCTTCGAGCTCCTCACCACCACGCCGCTGCACGGGCGTGACGTCTCGCAAGAGATGGTGCTGGTGAACACGCTCGCTGGCGTCGAGGCGCGGCCCTCCCTGCGGACGCCCGAGCGCGCCGTGCCTCCCGAGCTGGAGGAAATTCTCGTCCGCGCCACCGCGCTCGATCCGGAAGACCGTTTTCCCTCGGTGCGTGCGATGGTCGACGAGCTCGAGCGCTATCTCGATGGCGATCGCGACACCGCGCGTCGTCGTGAGCTCGCCGCCGAGCACGCTGCGCGCGCGGAAGAAGCCGCCGTTCGCGCGACGACGCTGGCCTCGGAGGGCAAGCAGCTCGTCGGCGCAGGCGTCCAACGCGCACGTGCCGAGGCGATCGGCGAGGTCAACCGCGCCCTCGCGCTCGATCCGACGCACGCCGGTGCGGTGACGACGATGCTCCGGCTGCTCGTCGAGGTTCCACGTGAGGTGCCGCCCGAGGTCGAAGAGGAGTTCGAGGCCACGCTCCGTCAGCGTCGCCTCGAGACCGAGCGCGTCGGTTCGCTCGGCTATCTCACCTGGATCGTCTGCGCGCCGTTCCTTCTCTGGATGGGAATTCGCCACGTTCCCGCGCTGATCGTGCTCGGCGTCGCCATCGCCACCGCCTTCGGCGTCGCGCGTCTCATCGGTCGCGGCACGCTCGACGATCGCAAGGGCGGCGCGCTCGTCTTCGTCGCCAGCACCATCGCGGCGGGCGTCTCTTCCCTCATCTTCGGACCGCTGGTGATGATCCCCGGCCTCATCGCCTCCAACACGCTCTTCTTCGCCATGCACGAGCCGCGGCTCCGCACCGTGAAGCTCTTCCTCCTCGGAGGGACCGCCGCGATCGGATTGCCGCTCATTCTCGAGCTCTGCGGCGTCCTCCCGCCCTCGATGAGCTTCCACGACGGCGTCATCACGCTGCTGCCGCGCATGGCCGATTTCCCCAAGGTGCCGGCCTTCGCCTTCCTCACCATCGCCAGTCTCGCGATCGTGATCGTGCCCTCGCTGCTCGTCGCGCGCACGAGGCGCGAAGCCCAGCAGTCCGATCGCCGCGTCTTCCTCCATCTCTGGCACCTACGTCAGTTCATTCCCGATCAGGCGCGCGGGGCCTCGCAGCTCGCGGCCGTCAGTGGGCCAGCCTTCGATCCGCTCTGTCCGACGAACCATCCGCTCGTCGAAAGGTTCTGGAAGCACGCCAAGTCATGATGTGCCGACGGTTGGCATGCATGCTGCTTTTTCCCTGAGCAACATGCGCATGGCACACACTGGCCGCCCGCTCCTTGCTCTTCTCTCCGTCCTCTCCCTGGCTGCCTCCGGCGTTCTCGCCGGCTGCGGAGGCAAGACCACCGATGGAACGACGGTGATCATCGATCCGGGGAAGCAGGTCACCGGCTTCCACTCGTACACGCTCACCATCGACGATGCGTCCATCGACTGGACGGGAGGCGGTGGCGGCGGCTCGTGGGGGAAGGCCGGCTCGAAGGGCTACCGCACGCGCATCGATCTCGACAACGGGTTCGGCAACGCGACGAAGAAGGCAGGGGCGGCGATCGTGCCCTCGTTCGGCGAACCCATCGGCATGGGAGGCGTGTTCGCCAACCCGCTCGTGCTCCTCGGCGACACGTCTTCGAGCACCGGCTCCGGCCTCTCGATCTCCTCGCGCTCCGACGGCTACAACGTCTCGGAGATCTACGGCAACTTCACCTTCCAGCTCGACGCGCGCGGCGTGCCGACTTCGGGGACGGCCACCGGCACCGCCAATTCGTTCGCCGGCGACGTCGGCGCGATGGGCAAGGCGAGCATGCACTTCACGATCGCACCCGACGCCGATGCACCGATGGTCGGAGCCTCCGCAGTCGCCGGCTTCGGCGCGGTCGCGCTGCCATGGGACGAGCGCACGATCTATTTCAGCGAGCCCTACGAAGAGCAGCTGACGCTGGCGACCCTCGGCAAGGGCGTGAACGGTAGCGTCACCAAGACGTCTCTCCTCTGGGGTGAGCCGCCGCGAGATCGCGATCGTGGCTTCACCTTCCGCCTCCAGAGCTGGACCGATCCACTCGGCCTCGCGATTCAGGCGCCGATCGTCCACGACCTCGCGGGCAACGCCTCCGCGGCTTCATCGCTCGCCTTCGTGACGAACGCCAAGCCAGTGAACGAGCTCGAGTCGTCGGTGCTCGAATCGTTCGGAGCGAGCGGCGGAACTTCGCTCGCGACGGTGTGGGGCCCGGTCGCTGCGCTCGACGCTTGCCCCGACGGAAAGCCTTGTTTTGCGATCGGTCCGGTGAAGGCCAGCTACTGCGGACGCGGCAGCCAAGCAGGTCTCGCGGTGGCGCTGGTCGGCAACGGCGGGGTCTTCTTCACGGTGCGCGTCGTCGCCAAGCCGACGTTGGGCGCTGGCGGCAGCCTCCCGTCCGGCATCGTCAACTTCCAGACCGCGAGCCCCGGCGCGAAGCCAATCGCCGACGGCGGCACCCTCGTGAAGATGCCCGAGAAGCCCGCCGCCGATGGCACCTACGACACCGGTTGGGTCACGGTGACGATGACCACGCCCGATGGCGCGGCCTCCGAGACCGGCGTCGCGGTCAGCTTGGGCGGCACCGGCCCCTCGTCGGGCGACTTCGACTGCGGCTTCGCGCCTCCACCGATCGACGTGACGCTGTACGTGCAGCGCATCATGGTCGGCGGCGTGAAATAGAGGCTATTTCGCGCTGACGCTGGCCGAAGGTTTGGCTGCCGTGCTCACGTCGGATTTCGCGTCCGACTCTTGGTTCGTGTCTTCGTGCGCATCGGCGTACGGATCGACCCAAAGGCCGGGAATGCCTTCGACGGGTTCTTCACTCGCCGCTCCCGACGGTGACGTCACCTTCTTCACGAGGCCGCACTTCGGCTCGCACTCGGCGACGTCGGGGAGGTCTTTCTGATCGGTCGCGCAGGCGGCGAAGCAATCGAAGCCCTTCGGATTCTGCGCTTTCAGCTCGCGCTTCTCGACGACGCAGCGCTGCAGCGCCTGGTCGCGCATGCCCGGCGCGGATTTGTCGAGATCGCCGAACTGACGTTCGCTCAGCTTGATGAGGTGCTCGCAGAGGCTCTCGGGGCTGGTTTTGCAGCCGGCGAGCGTAATCAGCGTCGCGCAGGCGAGGCCCAGTAGGCGCGGGAGACGGGGGAGCCCAAACGGCATCGCCGGCCGATTCCACGGGATCGCACGCAAGCACGCAAGCGCTCGGTCGCCGAAGCGTCTTTCCTGGCGGAAAAGCGTGCTATGCCGTCGCCGTGAGGAGAGGCGAATGAGCTCGCTGATCGTCGGCATCGCCGGTGGCACCGGTTCCGGGAAGACGACGGTCGCCCGGACCATCGCCCAAGCCCTGCCCAGCGAGGGCGTCGCCACCATCGAGTACGACGCCTACTACCACGATCGGAGCGACCTCTCGCCCGACGAGCTGGCGCAGCTCAACTTCGATCATCCCGACTCCCTCGAGACCGAGCTCCTGGTGTCGCACCTCGCGGCGCTCAAAGCCGGCCGCGCGGTCGACGTACCGCACTACGACTTCAAGACCCACCGTCGCCAGGTCGACTCGATTCGCGTCGAACCGAAGCCGATCGTCATCGTCGAAGGCATCCTCGTCTTCGTCGAGCCGGGTCTTCGCGAGCAGATGGACATCAAGATCTTCGTCGACACCGACGCCGACATCCGCATTTTCCGGCGCATTCGTCGGGACATGGAGCAGCGGGGGCGCACGTTCGAGTCGATCCGCGAGCAGTACTATCGAACCGTCCGGCCGATGCACAATCAGTTCGTCGAGCCGAGCAAACGCTGGGCAGATCTCATCATCCCCGAAGGGGGAAACAATCGCGTCGCGCTCGATCTCATCGTCGCCAAACTGCGTACCGTGCTCGAAGGGGCCGAGCACGGAGCAGAAGGCGATGGAGAACTCGTCGGGAGTGAACGTTCCGGGCGCGCGAGCATCATGCCGCGGCACGACGTTCCCCGCGCGGGTTCTGGACCGAAGGCCCCACGCCCCGAAGAGGGCTAGCTCGCGTGACGCTGCGAATTCTCTACATGTCGGGCTACGCCGAAGATCCGCAGCTCGCCCACGCGTCGGCCTCGCTGCTGCAGAAGCCGTTCGATCCGACCGAGCTGATGCGACGCATCCGCGGCTTGCTCGCGCACACATCCTGAGTCGCGACCGCGCAGAGACGACGGAGTGAACCGGCGTTGGCGATCTTCGTTACCGAACTATTTCGCACGCACGATCCGCGGGCAAATGAGCCCTATTCAATCGTGTTTCGTGGCCTGGCATCCGGCATCGGCGATGCATTGAATGGGAAGCATGGCAAACGCAACCCGGTCGATCAGGTCAGGGCTTCTCTCCGTGCTCTTCGCCACCGTGATGGCTTCGTCGCTCGTCGCGTGCAGCGCTTCGTTCGATGCGAGCATCACCGTTGGCGGCGAGGGACACCACGCCTCGAACGGGTCCAATGGTTCGGGTGGCGTCATCGGCAACGGCACGGCGCCGACCAACGACGCCGGTCCTTCGCCGAGCTCGGATCCGGGCCCGTCGGCCGTGGCGCCCGTCGCGCCGAGCGATCCCAGCGATCCCAACGATCCACCGAAGCCGGCGCCTTCGCCCTCGACCGATCCGATCCCCGTGCCGACCGACGCCCCAGGCGCAGTGATGTGTCGCTACGCCGTGCCCGACACGTCGACCGAGACGATGCTCGCCGGTCAAGCCGATGCGCAGCTCCTCGTCGGCACGCACGACGCGAAGGTCACGCACCTCACGCAGGCAGCCCTCGTGCCGGTGCCGGGGACCGATCAAGTGCAGGTCGTCCTCTCCGACGATCCCGCGCTCTGCGAGCACCTGACGAAGCTGCACCAGACCGCGAGCTGCTCGATCGACGGCAGCGACACCAGCGCGACGAGCGCGCTTCCCGGCTACAGCTACGTCACCGCCTCGCTCAGCGCCGCCGCGCCCGCCTCGTCGTCGGTGAACCACCTCGCGCTCACCAAGGGTGGCAGCGCGCCGCTCGATCTCGTCCAATGGGACGGCGTCCTTCGTGTCGACGGCGCGCTCTCGTCGACGTCGACCAGCGTCTCCGGCCGCTACTACGCTTGTGACGGCGTGCACGGCCTCACATCGAGCGGCGTCTTCGTCGCCAGCTACTGTGGCACTGCGCTCCCGGTCTGCGGCTGAGAATCCGTCGCGCGCTTCACGCCGGGAGTGAGCGCGAAATCTCGGCGCCGGCCGCTCGATCGAGCACCCAGATGGTCTCGCTCGCGCGCGCGAGGAGCTGCGCGGGGAAGCGGCTGGGCTCTCGCGCGCTCGCGAGCGCATGGGCGACGGCGGCCGATTTCTCGGCACCCGTGGCAATCGCCAGCACCGCACCGGCGCGATCGAGCATGCGCGGCGTGAAGGTGATGCGCGAGAGCGCGGGGTTCATCGGAGGATCGATCTCAGCGACCACCAAGCGGTGGGCTTCGTCGATCGCCGGCGAGCCGGGAAAGAGCGAGAAGATGTGCGCGTCCTTGCCGATACCGACGCAGACGAGATCGACCCGGCCGTCGCAGAGCGCCAAAAGTCGTTCTTCGTAGGCGCGCGCCGTGGCCGCCAAATCAGGCAGATCGGCCTCCATCCGGAGTACGTTGCCTTCGGGCAGAGGGACCTTGGAGAGGAGCGTCCGCTGCGCGCTTCCGAAGTTGGAGTCCTTGGCGGTGGGGGCGACGGCGCGCTCGTCGCCGAAGACGACGTGCACCTTGGTCCAATCGATGCGATCGCGGAAGGGAGCGCTTGCGAGCGCTTCGTGCAGCGGAATCGGCGTCGAGCCGCCGGTGAGCGCGAAGACGAATCGGCCACGAGCGGCGATGGCCTTCTCGGCGTGCTCGGCGACGATCGTCGCGGCCTTCTCGGCGAAGGCGGCGACGTCGGCCACGAGCTCGAAGCGCGCGCTCATTTCGGCTCCTCGGGACGCTCCGACTTCCGCGGCGCGGCCGGTGCGACGGGCGCGACCAAGGCGGCGGCCGTCTCGAGGCTGTGCTCGAAGAGCGTGTCGGCGATCGCGTGCTCGAGGACGTGCCCGAGCATGCGACCCGGAACCGGCGGATGAATGCGCACGCACTGTGCGGGTATCGGCATGCCGGGACGTTCGCCTGACCAACAGATCACCAGCGCGTCGGCGTCGTCGCGACCGACGTGGCAGTGCGCGTCCTTGCCGCGGAGATCGACGGCGATGAGCGCGCCGATCGGCACGTCGTTGCGATCGACCGGTTCGAGCACGAGCCGCACCTTGCCGCCGTCGGCACGAAGCAGCGTCGCCGAGAGGTCGCTCGTCCACTCGCCGAGCCGGAGGCCGAGTGCGTAGACCAGCCAGCCGGCGAAGAGCGCCACCTGGTTGCTGAACGGATCGGACGTGCGCTTGTGATCGCGACGCGGATGGAAGGTGAGCTTGATCTCGTCGAGGGCGGCGAGTTCGTCACCGGCGCGCGGATCGTCGAAGAAACGAGCGGTCAGCTCTTGCCACGTGCGCAGCCGCTGCCAGCCGAAATCGGCGAGAGCGAAGCGATCAGCGCCTTTCGCCAGTCGATCGAGCGGCGCCAAATCGCGCAGGTCCATTTCGGCGGTGTCGAAGATGGTGAGCTTGGCGAGGGGCGCGAGGTGATCGAAGAGCGAGTCGTCGTCGGGGAGATCGCCGACCCACCAGACGTAGACCGGCACATCCGGCGTCAGCAGCTTGCCGACGGTGTCGGGGATGAACGCTCGCGCCTTGCCGTGCGCGCGGAGGAAGACCGACTCGCCGCCAGGAACGTCGGTCTTTCCGTCGCGCGGGTGCAGCGCGATCTCGGTGGTGATGGACGCCGCCGCTTGCGGCTCGTCGGCGGCGACGACGATCGTGCGCGCGCCGACGGTGCCGGCGATGCCGACCGCCTGCGCCGCCGCTTCGAAGTATGCAGGTGTCTCGCAAACGGCGATCACGGTCATCGTCTGCGTGCGGGTGACGGCCGCGCCGCCTGGACCTGCCTTGGCCCAGAGCGCGCGGAGGTCGCCGTCGATGCGATCGATCGGGGTCGCTCGCCGACTCGCCCAAGCGGGGCCCGACGACGTCGAGCCTTCGGCAGTCATAGCCGCCTCCAGTGACGGCCATCGGCGTGCAGCATGTCGTCGGACTCCTGCGGGCCCCAGCTCCCTGCGGCGTATTCGCGCGGCGCCGGCAGCTCTTTCCACGCCTCGTGCATCGGCGTGATCCACTCCCACGCGGCGCGCACTTCGTCGTTGCGTGCGAAGAGCGTGGCGTCACCGAGCATCGCCTCGAGGAGCAAGCGCTCGTAGGCCTCGGGTCCGGTCTCGCCGAAGGAGCCGGCGTAGCGGAAGTCCATCGTCACCGGCCGTAGCGTCTGCGTCGGGCCGGGGACCTTCGACATGAAACGGAGGGAGATGCCTTCGTCGGGCTGGATGCGAATCGAGAGCACGTCGGGCTCGACCTCGCCGGCCGTGGCCGCGAAGAGCGCGTGCGGGACCTTCTTGAAATGCAGGGAAATCTCGGTGATTCGCTTGTTGAGGCGCTTGCCCGCGCGCATGTAGAAGGGCACGCCGCCCCAGCGCCAACTGTCGACGTGCGCGCGGATGGCGACGTACGTCTCGGTGCGCGAGTCGGAAGGGACGTCGGGCTCCTGGCGATATCCAGGCACCGCTTGTCCGTTGAAGGTGCCGGCGTCGTACTGCCCTCGCACGGTGTGCTTGGCGACGTCTTCGCGGGTGACGATCGGTCGCAATGCGCGGACCACCTTCACCTTCTCGTTGCGCACCGAGTCGGCGTCGAAGGCCACCGGCGCCTCCATCGCCATCACGCTCATGATCTGCAAGAGATGGTTCTGTACGACGTCGCGGGTGGTGCCCGCCTCTTCGTAGAACTTGCCGCGCCCCTCGACGCCGATGTCCTCGGAGACCGTGATTTGCACGTGATCGACGTGCTCACGCGACCAAATCGGCTCGAAGATCGAGTTGCCGAAGCGGAAGACGAGGAGGTTCTGCACCGTCTCTTTGCCGAGGTAGTGATCGATGCGGAAGACCTGCCGCTCGTCGAAGACCGAGAGCAGCTTGTGGTTCAACGCCTCGCCGGTCGAGAGGTCGGAGCCGAAGGGCTTCTCGATGACGACGCGCGAGAAGTTGGCCGCATCCGGTCCGCTGACGAGGCCGGCCTCGCGCAGACGCTCGAGGATGACGCCGAACTCCGACGGCGGCACCGACAAATAGTAGAGACGATTGCCGCGCGTGCCGCGCTCGCGATCGAGACGATCGAGCGTCTCTTTCAGCTTGGCGTAGCCCTTCGGATCTTCGAAGGTACCGGCGACGTAGAAGAGCCCTTGCGCGAAGTCGTTCCAGATCGCTTCGTCGACCGGCTTGCGCCTGGAGAACTGGGCGACGTTGGCCTTTTGCTCCTCGCGGAACTGCGTGTCCGATTTCTCGCGACGCGCATACCCGACGACGCTCGCCCCCGGCGGCAAGAGCCGCGAGACCGCGAGGTTGTAGAGGGCAGGGAGGAGCTTTCGCTTCGTCAGGTCGCCCGACGCTCCGAAGATGACGACGGTGCACGGCGCGGGGATACGCTCGGTGACGAGCCCCTCGCGCAAGGGGTTCTTGCTCATGAATGATTCTCCACGAAGGACAGTCTCATTTCGTCAAAGATTGCTTCGCAACTTTGACCGCCCGGTCGAACTCGCTTCGCTCGGTCGCCGGTCTCTAGGACTTCTTCACGGCGTGACCACCGAACTCGTTGCGGAGCGCGGCGTTGACCTTGGCGGCGAACGACTCCTCCTGACGCGAACGGAAGCGCATGAGCAGCGCGAGCGTGAGCACGGGTGCCGGGACGTCTTCGTCGATGGCGGCTTGAATCGTCCAGCGACCTTCGCCGGAGTCCTGCACGTAGCCCTTGATGCCGTCGAGGTGCGCGTCCTTGGTGAACGCACTCTCGGCGAGCTCGAGGAGCCAGCTGCGGACGACCGAGCCCTGGTTCCAAAGGTGCGAGATCTTCTGCAGGTCGGGCTTGAACTCGCTCTTCTCGAGGATCTCGAAGCCTTCGGCGTACGACTGCATCATCCCGTATTCGATGCCGTTGTGGATCATCTTGGTGAAGTGACCCGAGCCGCTCGGACCGACGTGGAGGAAGCCGTCGGGCGGGGCGAGCGTGGTGAACGCCGGCAGGCAGCGCTCGACGGCGGCCTTGTCCCCGCCGACCATCAGACAGTAGCCGTTCTTCAGGCCCCAGATGCCGCCGCTGGTGCCGGCGTCGATGAAGTCGATCTTCTTCGCCACCAGCTCTTTCGAGCGACGCTGTGAGTCTTTCCAGTTGCTGTTGCCGCCGTCGATGATCGTGTCGCCAGGCGACATCAGCCCGGCGAGATCTTGGATGGTCTTCTCGGTCGGGTCGCCCGCCGGGACCATGACCCAAACCGCGCGCGGTCCGGTGAACTTCTGCACGACCTCTTGGAGCGAGCCTGCGCCGACCGCGCCTTTCTCGACCACGGCCGCGATCGCTTTCGGATCGCGATCGTAAGCGATGACGGTGTGACCTCCGTTGAGGAGGCGCTGCACCATGTTCCCACCCATCTTCCCCAACCCGATGATCGCGATTTGCATGCCCATGACGGTACACCCTCAGGATGCGGCTGGAGAAGAGGGTCTCTAGCCTAGAAAAATAGGGCCGTGCGAGCGCGCACTGGCCGAGTGATGCGAACGGACGCGAGGGGTACGTCGGAGCAGGTCGCGCGTTTCAATACGTCGTGAGGGTCGGCGAGGTCGGCGTCGGACACCCACTCGAGCTCGCCGGCAGGGGACCGGCGACGGGGATCACCGGCGGCCTCGGATGCACCGGCGGACGAACGCCTCCGAGCCTCGGCCGCGTCGTCGGAATCGCGGTCGCGACCGTCGTCGACACCGTCATGACGCTGCCGCCGATCATCGGACCGGTCTTCGTTGGCCCGATCGCGATCGGCACGTCGTCGTTCGGGGTCCCACCCGGTTTGGTGTCGGGCGTCTCGGGCGGCGCTGCCGTCATGACCGCCACGAGGCGTTCGGGGTGCACACCGTCGGCGTGGATCGTACTGCGTTCTCCGTTTCCGCAACCGGCGAGGGCGAAGAGCGAGAGCACCGCCAGGGCCGTCGGAATGCGTGCGCCTTCCTTGATGGGCTTGCTGGGGACGAGCCCGCGCGGCGTCCGCAACTCGCCCCGCGCGGTCTCGAGCACCTGGGCAGCGGACACCTTCTTGCGAAGCATGGTCCTTGTACGAACCAGCCTGTGCTTCGATCTTGGACTTTTTCACGCGCGGGAGAGCAAGCTCTTGGTAGAAAGGACCACGCCGATGCTGCGCCGTTTCGCCCTCCTCGCCATCGTCGCGCTCGGTCCGGCCACAGCCATCGTCGGATGTCCGCCGACGCCTCGCACCTCCGACTTCGAGCCCTCCACCGACGACGCCGAAGGGACGCCGCCGTCGAAGGCCGAGGGTTCCTTGGCGGCGCTCACGGTCACCGTCGCTGGCACCGCCGACAAAAAGTACCGCTCGGCCCTCGAGAGAGCGCTGGCGCGGGCCGACGTCTCGGTCCTCGATCCGAATGCGAGCCCGAGTCCCAGCGCTTCCGCGAGCGCGAGCGCAGCACCCGCGACGCCAGGTGCATCCCAAGGCCCCGATCTCGAGCTTCGCCTCGCCGTCTCGATGGACATCTCCGAGCTGATCGAGAAGACCGACGATCCCGACGACATCAACACCTTGAGCCACGAGACGGCGCGCTACACCGCGAAGGTCTCGGTGGTGCGCGCGGGTAAGGTGTTGGTCGACCTCGAGGTGAATCCCGACGTCGAGCTGCGCGTGCTCACCGGCAGCGGCGCGGTGGTCAAGACGGTCCACTCGCGCGAACAAGCCGATCTCGAGTTCTCCGGCGCGGCCATGAACCTGCTCGTGAGCAAGCTCCTGCACAACGACGACGTCCGCGCGCTCGCCGACTCCCTCCATGGCGGCGCAGCGGCCTCGAGCGCCAAGCCCTCTTCGTCTGCATCTTCATCTTCATCTGCTCCATGAATCGCCAGAACGTCGTCGCGCTCACCGGCGTGACCAAGGCCTATGGAGAGAACCTCGTCCTCCGTGGCGTCGATCTCGAGCTCGTCGCGGGCGAGGTGCACGTCCTCGCCGGCGCGAACGGAGCCGGAAAAAGCACGCTCATTCGCATTCTCTGCGGCGCAGAAGCTCCCGATGGTGGCAAGCTCGAGCTTCACGGCACCCTCGCCAGGTTCACGTCGCCGGCCGATGCGCGCGCGCGGGGCGTCTCCGTCATCCATCAGGAGCTCTCGCTCGTGCCGTCGATGAGCGTCGTCGACAATCTCTTCCTCGGCCGCGAGACCGGTTCGCGCGGCGCGCGTCGGGAGAAGGCCACACTCGCACTGGCCGACGTCGGTCTCTCGCTCGACGTCGACGGCCTCGTCGAGGAGCTGCCCTTGGCGACGCAGCAGCGCATCGAAATCGCACGCGCGCTGGCGGTGATCGGCGGCGCCTCGGGGATCACGACCGCACGGGCGCTGGTGATGGACGAGCCGACGAGCGCGCTCGGGGAAGATGAAGCGAAGGCTTTCTTCGCCAAGGTGGGCGAGCTGCGCGAACGTGGGCATGCGGTGCTCCTCGTCACCCATCGCCTCGACGAGATCTACGCACACGCCGATCGCATCAGTGTCCTCCGTGACGGCGCCATCGTCGCCACCGGCACGCCGACCGAGCTCGATCGCGACGCCCTCGTGATCGCGATGTTGGGAACCAGCACCTCCCGGGTCGGTCGCGTGCACGAAGAAATCACCGAGAAAAAGCCGGCAAAGGTCACGCTCGACGTCTCTGGCATCGTCGCCTTCAGCCTCCCTCTGCGCGCGCGGCGAGAGCTCGACGACGTGTCTTTCCGCGTCCGTGCCGGAGAAATCTTCGGCATCGCCGGCGTCGTCGGTTCGGGCGCGGAGGCGCTCTTGCCGGCGCTCTTCGGCGACCACGCCGGACGCGTCGCCGGCACCGTGCGCGTCGGCGACGTCGTCCTCCGCGATCGCGATCCGCGCGCTGCCATCGCCGCTGGAATGGTCTTCCTCAGCGGCGATCGAAAACGAAAGGGGCTCGTGCTCAGCCTCGATCCCGTGCAGAACGCGCTCCTCACGGTCGAGTCGCAGAGGCCTCTCTTCGGGCTCGTGCGACGTGCCGACGACGAGGAGCGGGCAAAACCAGCGCTCGAGACGCTCCATCTCGTCGCCCAGTCGCTCGAGGTGGACGTCGCGGCGCTCTCAGGCGGCAATCAACAGAAGGTCGTGATCGCGCGCGGCATGTTGGCGAAGGCGAAGGTGCTACTCCTCGACGAACCGACGCGAGGGGTCGACGTCGGCGCCAAGGCCGAGCTCCATGCGGCGTTGCGCGAGCTCGCTCGATCGGGCGTCTCGCTCGTCGTCCGCAGCGCTGAGACCGACGATCTCCTCGCGCTCTGCGATCGCATCGCAGTCCTCCGCCGTGGCGTCCTCGCCGAGACGCTCGATCGCAGCGAGACGACGCGTGAGCGCATCCTCGCCTCGTCGATGTCCGAGAGCACCAGATCCGCCGAATCTGCCCGATCGGCGGGATCCGCGGGAGTCCCCTGAAATGCAGGCCAAACTCCTCGCCCGCGCCAGCTCTCACGCCAAGAACGTGCTCCACGCGCCGCTCGGTCGCGCGCTCGCGGCGCTCCTCGCGATCGTCGTCCTCGGGTGCTTCTTCCACAAGGAAGGCGCGTTCTTCACCTGGCAGACGCACCAAGGGATGCTCCGCGAGGTCTCGGTGACCGGGATCCTCGCCTGCGGCATGACGGTCGTGATCCTCACCTCGGGCATCGACCTCGCCGTCGGCAGCACTCTCGCGCTCTCGGCGGTGCTCTTCGCGCTCCTGACGATGCCCCGCGGGTTCTCCCCCGTGAGCGCCATCGCCATCGTCCTCGTCGCCGGGGCCGGGCTCGGTGCGGCCACCGGTGGGGTCATCGCGCGCTTCCGCCTGCAACCGTTCATCGCCACGCTCGCGGCGATGGTCTTCGCCCGCGGCCTCGCCAAGTACGTCGCGCAGGGAAAGAAGATCACACCCTATTTCGGAGGCCTTTCGCACCCGTTGCCGAAGATCTTCGACGTGCTCGACGAGCGCGTCTTCGATCGCAACGTGCCGGTGGTGACGCTCGTCTTCCTCGGCGTCGTCGTCGTCACCTGGTTCGTCCTCGCGCGTCTGCGCATCGGCCGTTTCATCTATGCCATCGGTGGCAACGCCGAGGCGGCGCGTCTCGCCGGAGTCCCCGTCGGGCTCGTCACCGTCTTCGCCTATTCCTACAGCGGGCTCCTCGCCGCGATCGCCGGCATCTGTCAGGCAGCGCAAGAGACGCACGGCGATCCGGAGACGGGGCTCGGCTTCGAGCTCGATGCCATCGCGATGGTGGTGATCGGCGGCACCAGCCTCTCGGGAGGTCGCGGCGGTCCGCTCTTGACGTTGCTCGGCGCCCTCACCATCGGATACCTGCAGAAAATCCTCAGCATCAACGCCTTCACCACCGAGGCACGCTTGATGATGACGGGAGCCATCATCGTCGGAGCGGCGCTTTTGCAGCGCAGGCGGGCTTGACCAAACAGGCTCGAGCGAGGCAGCGTGCTCGGCATGAGACTGCATCGATGAGGGCCGGATGACGGCAGCCGAGCGCCCTCTGGCCGCGGGGCTCCTCGACGAGTCTCCCGACGCATTGATCGCGGTCGACCTCGGCGGCGTGGTCCTCGAGTGGAACCAAGGCGCCGCGCGCATCTTCAACCGCGGTCGGGACGAGGCCCTCGGACGCGAGCTCGTCGACATCGTGCCGCTCGACAACCCGGTGCGCGCGCGGGAGGTCTTCCTCGCGTCGCTCATGCGGGGGAAATCCGGCCCCATCACGCTGCCGCCGCGCGAGGGACAGCGTCACGCGCACACCTGGACGATGCGCACCGTCGCGGGATCCGTCGAGAATGGCTCGCTGCAATTCTACGTCGTCCACGTGCGCGAAGAGGTCTCCGCCAAGGGAGAGCTCGCCGCGCTCCTCGAGGTGGCGCCGGACGCGATGATCGTCGTCGATCGCGCGGGCACGATGGTCGTCGTCAACGCCGGCGCCGAACAGCTCTTCGGCTATCGGCGCAGCGAGCTGGTGGGCAAGCCGCTCGAGACGTTGATCCCGAGTCGCTTCCAGGTCGTGCACCGCGGTCACCGCGAGGGCTACTCCGGTGGTCCCCGCGCGCGACCGATGGGGGCAGGGATGGAGCTCTTCGGTCTCCGCCGCGACGGCACCGAATTTCCTGCCGACGTCAGCCTCTCGCCACTCGAGATCGACGGCCTCGCGGTGACCATCGCCGCGGTGCGTGACGTCACCGCGAGGCGCCGCAACGAGGCTCGTTTTCGTGGCCTCGTCGAGTCGGCGCCGGACGCGATGGTGATCCTCGATGCCCAAGGGAAGATCGTCATCGTCAACGGCATGGCCGAGAGGCTCTTCGGTCATCCGCGCGAAGACCTGCTCGGCAAAGAGGTCGAGATGCTGGTGCCCGAGCGCTTTCGCGGTGGCCATGGCGGACATCGCGCACGCTATTTCTCCGACCCCCACGCGCGCAGCATGGGCTCCGGCCTCGAGCTCTTCGGCCTACGTCGGGACGGCAGCGAATTCCCCGTCGAAATCAGCCTCAGCCCGCTCGACACCGACACCGGGCTCCTCGTCTCGGCGGCCATCCGTGACATCACCGATCGCAAGCAGGTCGACCTGCTCCGGCGCGCGCTCGAAGAGAAGGAGACGCTGCTGCGCGAAATTCACCACCGCGTGAAGAACAACCTCCAGGTGGTCTCGAGCCTCCTCAACCTCCAGGCCGCGCGCATCGTCGACTCGACGGCGCTGGCGATTTTCTCCGAGAGTCGGGCCCGCGTGCGCTCGATCGCGCTCCTTCACGAGAAGCTCTACCGCTCGGTCGACGTCGCGACGGTGGACATGGAGAGCTACCTCACCGATTTGGTCGGCGAGCTCCGTCGCACGTATCCAGCGGGCGGAAGGCTCCTCGTGAAGTTCGAGATCGACGGCGTCAAGCTCGGCCTCGACGCGGCGGTGCCCTGCGGGCTCATCGCCAACGAGCTCTTCACCAACGTGCTCAAGCACGCCTTCGTCGGACGCCCGAAGACGGAGCCGGGACACGTCATCGTGCGCATGACCGCGAGCGAAGGGATGACCGAGCTGGCGATGATCGACGACGGCGTCGGCGTCGAAGCGGCGATCGTCGAACGAGACGACGGCACCACGCTCGGCTTGCGACTCGTGCGCACGCTCGCGCGCCAACTCGAGGGTGCGCTGGTCGTTCGCAGCTCGAGCACAGGCACGGTGGCGACGCTTCGCTTTCCCAGCTGAAACGCGCCCCAGCGGTCCTCCGGCGTTTTGGGATGTTTGCGGAGACTGGTGTCCCCGCGGGGCTGAGGAACGCGCAAATTCGGGGCACGACTTACGAATTCATGCTTCCCTCGGAGGGTGCAAGCGCACGCAGTCGCATCGAAGATTTTGGTCGTCGAAGACGAGGGCATCATCGCCGACGACCTGCAGGCCACCCTGCGTCGGCTCGGCTACGAGGTCCCGCTGACCAGCGCGACGGGCACGGACGCCATCGCCGCCGTCGAGTCGTTCGGACACGATCTCGTGCTGATGGACATCCATCTGCGCGGCGAGATGGACGGGGTCGAGGCCGCCGAGGTCATCCGCCAGCGCTTCGGGACGCCGATCGTCTACCTGACTTCCTACTCCGACGACGAGACCTTCGCGCGCGTGCAGCGGACCGAGCCGTACGCCTGCCTGCTCAAGCCCTTCGACGAGCGCTCGCTGCGCAATACCATCGAGCTCACGCTCCAACGTCGCAATCTGCAAAGGCGCATCGAAGAGCGTGAAAATTGGTTTTCCACCACCTTGCAGTGCATCGGCGATGCGGTCGTGGCCACCGACGCGAACGAGCGGGTGACGTTTCTCAACGGCGCCGCCGAAAAAGTCACCGGTTGGGAGCGCGCCGACGCGCTCGGCCTCCGCGTCGACGAGGTCCTCCACTTCGTCGATCCGCGCGGCCAAGACCTCCCGAGCCCCATCCACCAGGCGCTCGAGCGTCGGCAGGTGGTCGACCTCCCGGCGCAGGCGGCCCTCTCCGTCAAGGGCGGCGGCACGGTCGGCGTCGACGATCGCGCGGCGCCGATCATCGACGGAGCTGGCACGGTCCTCGGCGGCGTCGTCGTCCTCCGCGACGTCACCGAACGGCGGCGGCTCGAAGAACGCGTGGTCCTGACTGAACGGCTGGCGGCGCTCGGCACCCTCGCGGCGGGGCTAGGACACGAGATCAACAACCCGCTCACCTACGTCCTCGCCAACCTCACGTTCTGCATCGACTCGGTCGAGCGAACGTTGGCCAGCGCGCATGCTGCGCCGGTCCGGCCCGACTTGCTCGAAGCGCTGCGAGAAGCTCGAGACGGCGGCGATCGCGTCAAAGGCGTGGTCGAGCGTCTGCGCGCGTTCGTCCGTTCCGAGGTCCTGCCGAGGCGGCCGGCGTCGCTCGAAGCGCTGGTGCGCGAGGCCGTCACCCAGACGCGGCATCAATTGCAGCACGTCGCGCGGGTGCACCTCTCGGCGGAGAAGGCGCCGGAGGTCGACGTGGTCGCCGGCGAGCTCGTGCAAGTGCTCACCAATCTCCTCGTCAATGCCGGTCACGCCGTCGCCGATCGCGGCCGAGGCGAGGGCGTCATCGAAGTTCGTGTCGGCACCGCGCCCGATGGCCGCCCCTTCGTCACCGTCGAAGACGATGGCGTCGGCATCGATCCGGCGCACCTCCACCGCGTCTTCGAACCCTTCTTCACCACCAAGCCGGCTGGCCTCGGCAGCGGCATCGGCCTCTCGCTCTCGCACGCGATCGTGCGCGATCACGGCGGCGATCTGACGCTCGAGAGTACGCTCGGCGTCGGCACCAAGGTGATCGTGACGCTGCCGCCGCTCGCGCACCAGGACGCCGAGCCCCCGAGCTCCCCGAGCTCGCGGCGCGCGGAGAAATCGGTGCGAAGGCGCATCCTCGTCATCGACGACGAGCCGTCGATCGGCAGATCGATCCGCCGCGTCCTCGTTCGAGATCACGACGTCGACTTGATCGGCGTGCCCGCCGACGCGCTGCAGGCGTTGCTCGACGGCGCCGACTACGACGTCATCTTCTGCGACCTCATGATGCCGGGCATGAGCGGCATCACCCTCTACGAGCGGCTGCGCGACGCGCGTCCGAAGCTGGCGGGGCGCCTCGTCTTCCTCACCGGTGGCGCCTTCACGCCGCAGGCGGTGGAGTTCCTCCGAGACACGACCGTCCCGACCCTGACCAAGCCGTTCAAGATGGACGCGCTGAGGGCGCTCGTCACGCAAATCACCGAGCGCGATTGAGCGGGTCGCGCCACGGGAGTAAAGAGCGCGGATGCTCCGCGGCCCGGCACGAGTTCTCTTCACGCTCACGCTCACCCTCGCACTCCTCCTCGCCTTCGGCCTCTTCGCCTTCGGCTGTAAAAAGAAGGCGCCGAGCGGAGGTCACGCTGGCACTGCGGCCGATCCGTTCGTCATCGGGATGAGCCAATGCAACCTCGGCGAGCCGTGGCGCGTGCAGATGAACGACGATCTCGCCGCCGCCGCCAAAGAGCGCCCCGAGCTGAAAATCGTCTGGAAAGACGCGCAAAACGACTCCCTCCGCCAGCGGGCGCAGGTCGAGGAGCTCGTCGCAGAGGGCATCGACCTCCTCATCATCAGCCCGAAAGAAGCCGCGCCGCTCACCAAGCCCGTCGCCGAGGCCTTTCAAAAAGGCATTCCGGTGATCGTGCTCGATCGCGCCGTCGACGGTGATCAATTCACCGCCTTCATCGGCGCCGACAACCGGAAGATCGGACGGGAGGCCGGTCGTTTCATCGCCAAGAAGGTGGGCGGCCATGGAAAAATCGTCGAGCTGCAAGGTCTCATGACCTCGACTCCTGGCCGCGATCGGCACGACGGCTTCGTCGAAGGCCTCGGCAAGCAGGACGACGTCAAGGTGGTCTTCACCGCCGACATGCAGTGGCTCGAACCGAACGCGCGCAAAGAGATGGACTCGGCGCTCACCACCAACGCGCAGGTCGACGTCGTCTACGCGCACAACGATCCGGGCGCGCACGGCGCCTACCTCGCGGCGAAGGCAGCCGGGCGAACGGGCATCGTCTTCGTCGGCATCGACGCGCTCCCGCACGAAGGCGTGCAGTACGTGAAGGATGGCATCCTCGACGCGACCTTCGCCTATCCGACGGGCGGCAAAGAGGCGATCGCGATGGCGCTCGATCTCCTGAAGAACAAGAAGCAGCTCGCGAAGCAGACGACCCTCGGCACGCGCCTCTACACCAAGGACAACGTCGACAAAGGTGGCGAGGAAATTCCTTGAAATCCAGGGCGCGCGCGCTTTGTATCACCGCGGTATGCCTCGTCGCCGCGTGCAAGCGTTCGTCCTCCAGTGAACCTTCGCCGGCGCCGAGCACCTCGTCGAGCGCGAGCACCGGCGCGGTCGCGAGCGGCTCGGGGAGTGGCTCTGGGAGCGGGTGGAATCATGACGCCGTCTCACAGGCCTCGCCGAACCCGTCGGGCGGCAAGCCGGCGTCGGTGATGCTGACCGGCGCGGTCGACGGAGAGGCGCTGCGCAAGAAGAACCGCGAGAGGCTGTCGCGCGTCGGCAAGGTGACGCTGCTGCAAGGAGGCACGCCGTTCGAGCTCGGAAAGCGCCTCTGCGAAGACGTGGTCCCGCAGCGCCCGAAGGAGACGCCGGTCCTCCTCAAGCCGAACATCGGCGGCTTCGACTGGTTCAAAGATCCTTCGAAGGGGAGCGGCGACGACGGCGTCTACGGACGCACCACCGATCCCGAGTTCGTCCGCGGGGTCATCCGCTGTCTGCGCGCGCGCGGGCACCAGAAGATCACCATCGCCGAAGGGTGGGGGGCGACGCACAAGGACTGGGAGCACCTGGTGAACGTCTCCGGCTATGCGGCGATGGCCCAGGAAGAGAGCGTCATGCTCGTCGCCATGGACGACGACGGCGTCTTCGACGTCGAGCTCGATCAGCCGGGAAAACCAGTGGCGATCAAGGGCATGGAGAAGACCGGCATGCCGACCTTGGTGATGCCGAAGATCCTCGCCGAGCACCTCGATCATGGCCTCTACATCTCGCTGCCGAAGGTGAAGACGCATCGCTTCGGCGTCATCTCGATGGCCATCAAGGGGATGCAGGGCACGGTCATGATGGGCGACGGCTCGCCCGCGTTCCGGCAGAAGGCTCGCTCGCACAAAGAGCTCAACGCGCTCCTCAAGGACTCGAAAGAGAAGAAGGCGCAGCCCGATTGGCGGCTCGCCTACGTCGCTGCGCTCGAGGCCTTTTCCGAACGCATGGTCGACGTTCTCGAGATCGAAGCGCCCGACGTCGTGCTCGCCGAGGGTGCGCCAGCGATGGGGGGCGACGGCTTCCAGCGGCTCTGGCCGTCGAAAGAGAGCGTCGCCATCGGTGGTGAGAACCCGCTCGCCGTCGATCGCGTCGGAGCACAAATTCTCGGGCTTTGGAACAACCCGTCGCTCGATCGCGAGCTCCTCGGGCACAAGACCTCGCCGCTCATCGAAGCGGCGATGAAGCGCTTCGGCGTCGATTTCGCGAGCCTCGACAAGGTAGAGGTCGTCGGTGACGGAGCGCCGCTCCTCGAGGTGACGAGGCCAGTGCACTACGTCTCGATGGCGGGTTTCGTCCTCCAGTCCGACGGCGTCCCCGCGCCGCCGATCGAGCCGCCCCCGCGAAAAAAGCCGACGCTCGTCGTGAACGATCGCAAGACGGTGCACGCCGTCTCGCTCGGCAACGAGACGATTGCGATCGACGGCAAGGGCGACGACGCGGTGTGGAAGCGCGCCACCGAGGCCGTCTTCGACACCGACTACGCCGGAGAAGACACCGGCATCGAGACGCGCGTGAAGCTGGCGTGGTCGGGCGAATCGCTCTACGTGCTCTTCTCGCTGACGCAAGCGGGGCTCGTCGTCGACGAGAAGTACCCGGTCGCCGAAGAGCGGAAGAAGCTCTACGAAGAAGACTGCGTCGAGCTCTTCTTCACCCCCGATCCGCAGGTGCCGAAGCACTACTACGAGATCGAGCTCGGGCCCTTCGGGCACTTCTTCGACCTCGACGTCAACCGCAAGTCGGGGAAAGAAGACCTCGACTGGACGAGTGAGCCGAAGATCGCCGCGGTGCACGACAAGAGCGCGCACACCGCCACCATCGAAGCCTCGTTCTCCGCGCCGGCAATCGTTCGCGTGCTCAAGGCAGGCGCGCGTCTTCCGCTCGGACTCTTCCGGATGGAGGGCATCGGCAAGCGCAGTTATCTCGCGTGGAGCCCGGCGCGCACGAAGAAGCCCAATTTTCACGTACCGGAAGCGTTCGGCGCGCTCATCCTCGACCCGTGAGCAACCAGCCCCGGCCGATCGAACAGGTCGTCGTCTCGCGCAGCGCGAAGACGTTCTCACGGCTCGCCGCAGCGATCGGCGTCTTCGCCTACGCCGCCTTCATCGGCGGCATGGTCACCGGCAGTCCGCGCGCGTTCGCCGCCTGGGCCGTCACTGCGCTCGCGGCCATCGCCTTCTCGATCGTCGCCGGCACTCGCGGCAGCACGCGCAACGGCACGCTGACCGTCCGGGATGGCGTCGTCTACCTCGGCACGCAGCGCCTGACCGAGACCCGCCTCTTGCGAAAACCCGGGCTCCTGGTCACCGAGCGCGGCGCATTTCTCACGCTCGAAGAGAGCACCGTCGGGCGCACGCAGTACAATTTCTCCTTTCCCACGCGAGGCGCCGCGCTCGAGGCGATGGCAATGCTCGGCGTCGATGTCGCTTCGGTAACGACCGAGCACCGGGTGGCGACCCCATGGGCGGCGCCCGTCTGGGCCGTCCTTCTCAGCACCGTCTGGTTCGCGACGCACTTCCAAAAGCCGCTCCTCATCCTCGGCATCGTGCCCTTGGTGCTCTACGCGTTCTTGTCGGCGCGCGTCGTCGTCGGGGCCGATGGTGTCGTCGTCAAGTGGCTGTGGACGCGCAAGCGCTACCGGCTCTCCGACATCGCGCGCTTCGACGTCGGCCCCAAAGGCGTCTTCCTCTTCCTCCACGATCGCCGCACCATCGATCTCCGCATCCGACGCGATTCGGGCAACGTCGAGAAGCGGCGCCTCGCCGAGCGCATCTACGAAGCGATGGAGGCGGCGCACGGACGAAAGCCCTTCGACGAGTCGCTCCTCGTGCGCGGAGAGCGCGCGCTCGGCGATTGGATTCGCGGACTGCGTGACTTGGTCGTGCGCGAAGAGACGTTTCGTCAGGCCGGCGTACGCGCTGCCGATTTGATCGAGGTCGCCCTCGACGGTCGTCGTCCCGAGCTCGAACGGGCCGCCGCCGCCGCTGCCGTCGCTACGCATCTCGACGATGACGAACGCGCGCGCATCCGCATCGCTGCCGAAACGACCGTGTCCCCAGCCCTTCGCGTGGCCCTCACCTCAGCGGCCGATGACGACGAGACCGAGCTGGAAAGGGCCCTCGGCGAGCTGGAAAAAGAGCGAATGCAGCCGCAGCCGCTGCGCGCGTCGATCGGCGAGAGCTGAGACTCGGCTCACGTCAACCAGGCAACACGGCCACGTCCCAACGGAAGCGCGTCGTGGTCGGCGCACGTTCGGCGCGTAGCAGGAGCTGTCCCGCATTCAACGTCGTGCTCGTCACCTTGCCCGTCGTCAGTCGCACGCGCTTCACCCCGCCGGGCAAGTCGTCGATGCGGCCGCAGTTGGTGCAGGTCGCGAGCGTCGCCTCGTCGGGCGCGAGCGTGAACCCCGCGGGGAGCGCCACAGCGCCCGACTTGAGCTGCACGTAGAAGTTGGTGCCATCGACGAGACGCGCCGTTCCGGTGCCGGCGGTGCCGCTCTCGTCGGCCGAGAGATCAATCGCCGCCCGCACGTCGAGGATTCCGGCGACGTCCTCGGCGCTCACCACCGCGTCGCTCTCGTCGTGCGCCAGCGTCTCCACGCTCGGATCGAGCATCGCGACGATGCCGCCCGAGCGCAGATAGATGGGAATGACGTCGAGCGGCGCATCGCCCGTCACTTCGACGCCGCCTTTGATCGCTGCGCCCGTCCAGAAATCGAACCACGTCCCCGGCGGGAGCCACGCCTTGCGCGTGCGATCTCCGCGATGCACGACCGGCGTCACGTAGAGCGACGGGCCGAACCAGTAGTCGACGGTGCTCGCGAGCGCGCCCGGCTCCTTCGGGTGCATCAGCATCGGATGCCGAATCACCGGCAAACCAAGCTCTTCCGCCTCTTTGCCGGTGGCGACGATGTACGGATTGAGACGGGTGTGGAGCAACGCATAACGTGCATATACATCTGTGGTCTCGGCGTCGGACCAGAGCGTCCACTTCGCCGGCGCCGACGCGGCCTTCTGCGCGCACGCGTTCTCGTCGTGCATGTCGGAGGAGAGCGCGCCGAACTCGGCCCAGCGGAGGTAGACCTCCTTGTCGGCGACGTCGACGAAGCAGGTGTAGCCGCTGATGTCGCTCCCCCAAAATGGAATGCCGGAGATGCCGGCATTGATGCCAGCGCGTACGTTGGCGGGAAGCCCGCGCGCCTCGTCGAAGCTCGACGTCGGATCGCCCGACCAGACGATCGGCACCGTCGCCTGCGTGCCGGTGTAGCCGCTGCGCGCGAAGAACATGAAGTCGTCGCCGCGCACCTTGCGCAAGTAGTCGTACGACGCGTGTTGGTAGACGACGGGAAACGCGTTGTGCATCTCCCAGCCGGTGCGCCCGTCGTACATCTTCGCTTGCTGCGGGAGATACTCGCCGAAGTCGAGCATCCAACCGTCGTAGCCGAGGGCGAGGGCTTGTCCCTGCAGCGACTGGAACCACTCGACGGCGTCGGGCTTGGTGAGGTCGATGGTGGCGACCGTCTGTCCGCCGGCCGAGACCATGAAGGTGTCGAACTCGCCGCCGACGCCGCCCTCGGTGGCCTTGGGGTCGAGCTGCACGAAGAGGTCGTGCATGCGCCCGTAGTCGACGAGCGGCTTGGCCTTCGGATCGGTGAGCGAGACGTACGTGTTGAAGTAACCAATCGCCTTGAAACCAGCCTTGTGCACGCGATCGGTCCAGTCGGCGAGGAACGCCTGCCGTTCGGCCGAGCTGTTGGTCGGAAGAAAGTGCGTGGCGTCGTCGAGGCCCGTCGTCGGCACGTGATGGCGACGGAGCGAGAGGTCCTCCTCGGTCCCTTCGTCCTTCGGCAGGATCGCTCCGTGATCGACGCGTCGCCGAGGTCCGAAGACCCACGGCGCAGGCAGATGCGCTCGCCCGGTCAGCGCGGTGAAGTGCCCCAGCGTCTGCTTCGGATCGTCGTGCACCAGGACGCGCAAGTGCAAGGCAGGCTCTTCGGCGTAGATGCGGCTCGCCTTCGCGCCTGATGCGCCGAAGACGAAGCCAGTGCGATAGGACGTCTCTTGCCAGAGCCCGTAGCCCTTGCTCGAGATGTAGAAGGGAATCGGCACGTGGGTCATCCCGATGCCGTTGGGGCCGGGATTGTCGTGCCCTGGTTCATGTCCCTCTCCGCCGCCGACGCCGCCTTCTTCGGTCCAACACTCGTAGTGCTGGCCTCGGTGATCGACCGTGCCGAAGCGCTCGCCGAGCCCGAAGAAGTGCTCGTCGTCGGGGAGCGCGAAGGAGATGCCCATCTCGTTGATCGGCTCGTCCGGTCCCGCGTGCGCGCCCTCGACGTGGGCATCGATGCGCACGGCAGCGCCTTCGATGCCGATCTCGACGAGGTAGCTGGGCTTGTCGTCTGTCGGATCGAAGAGCACGAGCGAGGCATGCAGCGAAGTCGCCTCGGTCACCGCCTCGACCGCGAGCGCGTGATGCCACGGCGAATCGGTGGCGCTGGTGTGATCCCAGCCCTCGATGATCGCGCTGTTGAAGAGCGTCTCGCGGTGCGTCGCGCCGAGCGCGCCATAGGCATGGGTCGCGTCGGGATCGCTCAGGGCCGCTGTTTTCTCGTCCAAAAGCGTATCGAGCACCACCTCGTCGCGCGCGTTCTTGACGTGGAGCGCGAAGACGTCGAGATCGATCTGCACGCGCGCTTCTCCGACGCCGAGGGTGATCGGCGGCCTGGTCGGCAGGCGCGTACGCGGCGGCGTCCCCGCCTTCAGCGGCGAAGGATTGCTGTCGCTGCCACACGACGGTTGCGAGGACGCGAGTAGGACGAAGACACCAAGAGGAGCGAGCGCACGGCGCATCGATCGAGGCTACACCTCCCCCGACGCGCAGCGGAATCCTCGGAGCGGAATCCTCATGACGGAATCCATGGCGCGATGAGCCCGGTGAGGACGCCCGCGAGCACCATCGCCACGCTGGAGAATGCGCCCGTGGTCTTGCTCTCTTCCAAGGCCGCTGCGGTGCCGACGCCGTGCGCCGAGGTGCCGAGCGCGAGGCCACGGGCGAGCTCGCTCTTGACGCCGAAGAGCGTGAGCAGCGCCGGACCGACGAGCATGCCGAGGACGCCGGTGAGCACCACCACCGCCGCGGTGATCGACGGGATACCTCCGAGCCGCGCGGCGATCGGCATCGCGATCGGCGTCGTCACCGACTTGGGAACCAACGAGCGCAAGAGCACGTCGGGCACCTTCAGCGACAGGCAAAGCCCTACGACGACTCCCATCGAGACGAGCGCGCCGGTGCCCACCGAGAGGAGGATCGCTCGTAAATTACGGCCGATTCGCGCGCGCTCTCGGTACACCGGCACCGCCAAGGCGGCCGTCGCGGGACCGAGCCAGAAGGAGAGGAAGCCGGCGCCTTCTTCGTACGTGGCGACGTCGCCGTGGAAGACGCCGAAGACCGAGAGCGCGAGGAGCACGAGCGCGCCGGTGACGACGATCGGCAAGGTCAGCGCCACCGCCACGCGTCGAATGGAGCCAGGCGCCTTGGCAGCGCGCGCCGCGAGCACCCGCGCGCCGACGTAGAGCACGACGGTACCGAGGCTGGCGATGCCGACCGTTTCGGCGTTCACGGTCGTCACGGCTCTTCCTTCGGCGCGTTCCCGAGCAGTCGCTCGGCGACCGCGCCGGTGACGAGGAGGACGACGATCGTCGAAACGATCAAGATCAGCGCGACGTCCCCGAGGTGTGTCTTCACGAGCGGCGCGTACCGCACCACGGCCACCGCTGCGGGGACGAAGAGGAGCGAGAGATGCCGGAGCAGGAGGTCGGCCGCCGCTTCGATCGACTCGCTGACGATCGCCGGCAAGAAGCGCAAGACGCGCGTCCACAAGATCGCGAGCAAGACGAAGAGCGCCACCAGGTTTCCCGGCAGCGGCAGATGAATCGCACGAACCGCCGCCGCGACCCCGACGTAGAGCCCCGCCAGGAGCGCGAGCCCGAGCGCGAGACGGGTGAGCTTCACGTTGCCTCGTCACGATCGCGAAACACATGGAAAAACGAGCGTGGCGCGCGTTTCTTGCGCAGGCAACGCGTCGCCCCGGTCATGTAGCAGACGGTCATCGCCCGTCGCGTGCGACCCGTCGTGTTGTGACCCGAGCGATGCCAGACGTGGTTGTGGATGAGGATCGCCTCGCCTGCCCGCGCCGGCATCGACACCACGTCTTTCTCACCGACGCCACGCTCGGTGAAGACGTTCGCCGGCACGACCCCACCGAGCGGCGTCGCGAGTCCGGCGAGGTGCGTGCGCGGCATGAATTCGACGCACCCGGCGTCGAACGGCGCATCGTCGAGCGCGGTCCAAATTTGGAGGAATGGCGCGCGATCGACCCCCCAGAACGTGCCGCCGTCTTGATGGAACGGTTGGAAGGTGCCGCCGCCCGCGCCCTTGGTGAAGAGCACGGCGCGATAGATGACCACGTCCCCTTCGATGAGCGCGCGCGCGACGCGGCGAAACACCGGGTTGTCGATGAAGTCGCGAAAGAGCGGCTCGTGTTCCAGCTTCTCGACCTTGCGGTAGTCGAGCGACGGACCGACGTACCCCTGACCGAGGACGAGATCGTCGTAGCGCCCGCTCGGCGCATCGTGCTGGAAGAAGAGCGCGTCGAGGATCGACTGCGGCACGAGGCCGAGCATGACGTCGTCGGCGCGCGCGCGCAGAGCCTCGAGACCCTGCCGCGAGAGCACCGGACCCATCGCGGCGAAACCTTCGGTGCGAAATCGCTCGAGCACGTCGCCGAGCGGACGCGTCAGCGCATCTTCGAGGACCAGCTCGTTCATCGGGCGTAGCGCGCGTCGGAGCCGAGAAAACCAGTGTGAATCGCGTCGATTGCCTTCTTCACGGCGGCGTCGAGCGGCTTCTCGACGGCGTCGAAGGCAGCGTCGAGGTGCGCCGTGCTCCCCGGCCCGAGGAGGAGCGAGTCGATCCCTTCGCGCGAGGCGAGCCACGCGTACGAGAGCTCGACCAGCGTCAGCCCGTGCTCACGCGCGACCGTTCGATACGCATCGACGAGCTCGAAGAGCCGCGCCGACCAATAGCGCCGCTGGTACATCCCATTGCCGTCGAACCGCGAGCCTTTGGGGATGTCCTCTTTGCGCGCGGGCTTCTCGTTCGTCACACCCGTCTCGGGCACGTGATGCCCGACGAGGAGCCCGCCGGCGAGCGCGTTGTAGACGGTGGTGTGGATGGGGTGCGCGCGGGTGAAGGCGAGGTACTCGACCTCGATCTGACGAATCAGCAAGTTGTAGATGACCTGCGAGACCACCGGCCGCGGCACCCCGAGCACGTCGCATCGCCCGTGAATTTCCAGGATTTGCCACGAGGCGAAGTTGGAGATGCCCCAGCGCGCGATCTTCTTCTGCGCGATCAGCTCGCCCATCGCGACGACCGTCTCGTCGATCGGCGTCGCCTTGTCGGGCGCGTGCGCGTAGTAGAGGTCGACCGTCTCGAGGCCGAGCCGCGAGAGGCTCTCGTCGACCGCGGCGTGCACGCGGGCTCGCGAGAGACCCTCCGGTTTGCCTTTATTTCCAGGTAATCGTGCGAGCCCGACCTTGGTCGCGACGTGCACCGGATGCTGCGGCTTGGCGTCGCGGAGGGCCTCGCCGAGGATGCGCTCGGACGCGCCATCATCGTAGACGTTGGCGGTGTCGAAGAGGCGCACGCCCCGTTCGAGCGCCCGCGCCACCATCGCCTTCGCCTCGGACGCCGGCGTTCGCGCGCCGAAATTCATCGTCCCGAGGACGAGCGCCGGCGGGGACGAGGAAGATCGGGGCTCGAACAGGGGTGAAGTCACGGGCCCGGGAGGATAGTACGGCCTCGCGATCTTTGCTTCCTTGGCACGGCCTGCTGCATCGTAGGATTCACCACCATGAAATGGGTCGTCACCGGGGCGAATCGGGGTATCGGGCTCGAGCTGGTGCAGCAGCTCCTCGCGCGCGGCGAACACGTCGACGCCGGTGTTCGTTCACCGGACGACGCGTCGGGTCTGGCGCAGCTCGCCAAACGTCCCGCCGGCGCGGCGACGTTGCGCATCCATCGGGTCGACGTGTCCGACGATGCTTCGGTGCGCGAGTTCGCCAAGGCGATCGACGGCCGTCCGGTCGACGTCCTCGTCAACAACGCCGGCATCATCGGCAAGATGCAGAGCCTCGAAGAGCTCGACTTCGACGACATGGTGCAGACGTACCGAGTCAACGCGCTCGGCGCGCTCGCCGTCACTCGCGCGCTCCTCCCCAACCTCCGCAAGGGCGAGGCCCGCAAGGTCGCGCACATCTCCACCGGCATGGCCTCGATCAGCGACAACACGAGCGGCGGCGCCTACGGCTATCGCATGTCGAAGGCCGCGCTCAACATCGCCTCGAAGTCGATCGCCGTGAATTACCGAGGCGAACGCATCATCAGCGTCGTCCTCAACCCTGGCTGGGTGCAGACGGAGATGGGTGGCAGCGGCGCACCGACGCCCGTCAGCGAGTCCGTCACCGGCCTCCTTCGTGTCATCGACGGGCTCACCCTCGAACGCAGCGGCCTCTTCCTCGATTATCGCCAGGGCGACGTCATTCCCTGGTAGACGCGTAGGGGTGAAGCCCAGCTCTCTCCGCGCGCTCGCCGTCGTCTGCACGTTCGGTTCGTCGGCGCTCGTCTCGGTCGCCTGCGATCGCGGCGCCTCGCCGAATCCGACGCCGCCGCAGGGGACGACCAGTGCAACAGCGTCGGGCCAGGCCAGCGCCTCCGCGAACGTCGCTGGGTCCGCGGGTCCCACCGTCGAAGACGCGAAGGCCTTCTACGACGCCGTGGAAACCGAGCTCCGCAAGCGATCGGTCGCTGCGCAGCGGGCGGCTTGGGTGAACGAGACGTACATCACCGACGACAGCGACCAGGTGGCGGCGAGCGCGCAAGAGTCGCTCATGGCCTACCTCGCCGAGGTCATCCCCAAGGCCACCCGCTTCGACGGTTTGACGCTCCCCGAGCCGCTCGCGCGCATGCACACGCGCCTGAAGACGGCGACGACGCTCCCCGCACCGCTCGACGCGAAGAAGCGCGAGGAGCTCTCGCAGCTCTCCGTCTCGATGACCAGCACCTACGGCAAAGGAAAGTTCTGTCCTCCGCGCCTCGCCTCGCAGAAGAACGAGAAAGACCGCTGCCTCGATCTCGGCCAGCTCGAGCACGTGATGGCGACCAGCCAAAAATCGGAAGAGCTCCTCGAGGCGTGGAGCGGTTGGCACGCGGTCGGCAAACAAATTCGCGCTTCGTATCCGCGCTTCGTCGAGCTCGCCAACGAGGGCGCGCGATCGATTGGTTTCGCCGACGCCGGCGCGCTCTGGCGCTCGATGTACGACATGAAACCGGAGGCCTTCACCGGCGACGTCGAGCGACTCTGGGAAGAGGTGCGGCCGCTCTACGAGTCGCTCCACTGCTACGTGCGCAGCAAGCTCCGCAAGACCTACCCGAAGGAAAAGCTCGACGGCAACTCACGCATCCCGGCGCATCTGCTCGGGAACATGTGGGCGCAGGAGTGGGAGACGATCTACCCGCAGGTCGAGCCCTACGCCGGACAACCCTCGCTCGACGTGACGAAGAAGCTCGCTGCGAAAAAGCCAGCGCTCGACGAAAAAGGTCTCGTTCGCATCGGCGAGGGCTTCTTCGTCTCGCTCGGCATGGACCCGCTGCCGGCCACATTTTGGGAACGATCGCTCTTCAAGAAGCCGAGCGATCGCGACGTCGTCTGTCACGCGAGCGCGTGGGACGTCTCCTTCGACGACGACTTACGACTGAAGATGTGCGTCGAAATCAACGAGGTCGATCTCCTGACGGTTCACCACGAGCTCGGTCACGACTACTACTTCCACGCCTATCATAAGCTGCCTATGTTGTTTCAGGACGGCGCCAACGACGGCTTCCACGAGGCCATCGGTGACACGCTCGGCCTTTCGGTGACGCCGAAATACCTGAAGTCGATCGGCCTCCTCGACGTCGTCCCCGAAGACGAAAAATCGGTGGTCAACGTCCAGCTCAAGCGCGCGCTCGAACGAGTCGCGTTCCTTCCTTTCGGCAAGCTCATCGATCAATGGCGCTGGGACGTCTTCTCGGGAAAGACCGCGCCGGAGCAGTACAATTCTTCCTGGTGGGCGCTTCGGAGGCGCTACCAAGGCATCGAGGCACCGACGAACCGCACCGACGACGACTTCGATCCGGGCGCCAAGTTCCACGTCGCCTCGAACACCTCGTACGTGCGCTACTTCCTCGCCGCGATCTACCAATTCCAATTCCATCGGGCGCTCTGCAAGGCCGCAGGTCACACCGGTCCGCTGCACACGTGCTCCATCTACGGGAGCAAGGAAGCTGGCGCGAAACTGCAGGCGATGTTGGCGATGGGCGCGAGCAAGCCGTGGCCCGAAGCGCTCGCCGCCATCTCCGGCGACTCCGGAGAGACGAAGGCCGACGCCGGAGCGATGCTCGAATACTTCGCCCCGCTGCAGAAATTCCTCGCCGAAGCGAACAAGGGCGAGACCTGCGGTTGGGAGCCCTGAGCGTCGCGTTCGTCAGTTCGGCGCGCAGACGTCGGCGAGCGCCGAGTGATCGGGACGCGACGCTGCGGCGGTGAACGCCTCGCGTGATTCGTAGCGCGCGCACGTGGCGTTCCAGGTGGGCGACGCTTGGGGCACGCACATGCCGCCGCCAGCGCCGTCGCTGACGCAGAAGGTGGGGACCTCGCCGACGCGATCGGAGCATCCGTGCGTGCACTTGGCGGTGCAGACGCCGACCGTCGCGCCATCGTGCTTGCGACAGAGGCCGCCCGCGTACGAGCAATCGGTGTCGGCTTGGCACTCTTCGCCGACCCAACGATTCACCAGCGTCACGAGCGCGCCATCGCTGCGCCGCTCGACCGCTTGCTGGATGCGCACCGGCGTCCGCGGACGGGCGTGAATGCGGCCGTAGATCTCGACGACATCGCTGGCGGCCGTGCGCACGCAGCCGTGCGAGACGTAGCCACGTCGGAGCGCGCCACCATTCGCCGCGGTGTAGCCGTCGATCGGTCCGTGGATTCCATAACCGGCCGTCGGCGTCCCAGCGAGGCGAATGAACGGCAGACCTGCGAAGACCGGGCTCTGCTTCTTGGTGTCCGGATCGGTCCACCAAATCTTGCATGGATAGAAGTAGCCCCAGCCCGCGTCCTTCACCTCGTGGGTGTCGCTGCCGGTGTAGAACTGACCGATCGGCGTCTTGCTCTTGCCGTCTTCGAGCGCGCCCGGGCCGATGGGAAACACGCGATCGTAAGCGCCGGCGCGATCGCGCAGGTGGAGCGTGAGACCGTCGAGAGAGATGACGATCTCCGGATCACGCAGAGGTTCGACGACGGGGATCGGCTTGCACGTCGTCGCCGCGCCGTAGTTGCCGAGCGCATCTTCGGTGCTGGCGACGCCTTCTTCGCCTTCGATGGAGCCGACGCCGAGGTCGTCTGTGCCGCCGAGCTCCGAGGCCGCTTCATCCGGGTGAGCAGCGCGGGCGGCGCAGCCGAACGAACCGAGGGCGATCAGCGACAAAACAAGGCGAGCCGACTTCATGGGGCCGATGTATACATATGTAGGTATAGAAGCGCAATGGGATTCGCTGGTGCTCGGCGGAGAGGGCTTCTGTACCGTTCGTCCATGAGCGAACAGGCAGCGAGCGGCGGGGAGTGGGTGCTGATCGGTCTCGACGAGAAGCTCGCGCGCAAACAAGGCGTGCCGGCGCGCATTCCGGTTCCGAAGAAGGACTTCGAAGGGCTCGCCGACAAGGGCCTGTCGATCGAGCAGATGCGCAAGTGGGTCGCCGCCTTCATGCAGGTCGCCCCGAGCAACTCCGGCTGGCGCAGCGAGAACGCGGCGCTCGTGAAATCGTACGAGGCCTTCATGGCCAAGGCCGATCTCTGGAACAAGGCGCAGGCCTCGTTCGCCAAGGGCGACATGAAGGGAGCGATCGGCACGCTCCGCATGCTCTCGAACCTCGATCCGAACGACCACGCCTCGAAGCTCAACCTCGCCTCGGCGCTCGCCAACACCGGCGACTATCCCGGCGCGCGCAAGCACTTCGAAGCCATCCAGGAGACGTTCGGCGACGACGCCGACTTCCACGTCGCCTACGCCAACGTCCTCCTCTCGCTCAACGAGCGCGAGCCGGCGAAGGGCGAGCTGGTGCTCGCGCTCGAGGCCGATCCGAGCAACCAAGCGGCGCTCGATGCGCTGAAGGGGCTCGGCGTCCTCATCGCCATCTACGACGATCCACGCGACGCCGCGTCGCTCACCTACGTGCGCACCGACTCGGTCCTCGCCTACCTCGAAGAGCTGTGGAAGACCGCGCCGCGCGACGTCACCTATTGGCTCGATCAAATCAACTACCACGAGCTGGAGAAGCGGCCGCAGGTGGTGCTCGCGGCGGCGACGCGCGCGCTCGAGAGCGGTCTAGACGATGCGCGTCTCGTCGTCGCCAAGATCAACGCGCTTCGCGACGGCGGCGACGCGGCCGCGGCGGTGGCGCTCGCCAAGGACTACGTCGCCAAGCACGACGGCGAGGCGACGGCGCACGTCCAGCTCGCCCGCGCGCTCGCCGACGTCGGTGACGGAGACGGAGCGCACGCGGCGATCGAACGCGCGCTGGCGATCGATCCCGGTGACCTGATGGCGCTCGACATGCGCTTCTGGCCGCGCGATCGACACGACCTGCAGCAGGTGCTCGAGGCCATCCCGCCGCTGACCGCGCACGCCGACAAGCACCCGAACGTCGCGGGCGTGCTTCGCTCGCTCGCGCGCGCCAAGCTCATCACCGGCAACTCCGACGTCGCCTTCGAGCTCTTCGAGAAGGCGGTCTCCCTCGCCCCGCAAGACGACGACTTGCGCGCCGAGTGGTGGGGTGAGCTCGCGCGCCTCCGTCATTTCGAGCTCGTGATCGCCGACGCCGCCAAGCTGACGGACCTCGGAAAGCGCGACTGGAAGCTCCGTTGGAACGAGGCCGAGGCCTTCGCTGGGCTCGAAAAGAAGATGGAAGCGCAGGCAGCCTTCGCCGCCATCAACCGCGACGAGTCGCTGCACGTCGACGTTCGCAAGCGCGCCAAGCGCGCCGCGTCTTCCGTCGGTGGCACGCCTGACGGCGGCTGAGCTCGCATGTCGAAGGCCTTCGTCAAAGACGACGGCGACGACGGCGTCGGCGAGGACCAGGAGGAGCAAGACGCCCGTCGGGCCGGTCCGACGGGCACCGCGTACATCACCGCGGCTGGCTTTCGTCGGCTCCAGCTCGAGCTCGAGCACCTCTGGAAGGTCGAGAGACCGAAGGTGACGTCCGAGGTCACCGCCGCCGCCGCGCAGGGCGATCGCTCGGAGAACGCCGAGTACATCTACGGCAAGAAGCGCCTCCGTGAGATCGATCGCCGCGTTCGCTTCCTTCGCAAGCGACTCGATGCCCTCACCATCGTGCGTCCATCGCCGGAGCAAGAAGGCAAGATCTTCTTCGGTGCCCGCGTTTCTCTCGAAGACGAAGACGGCGGGCGCGTCGTCTATAGGCTCGTCGGCTCCGACGAGTTCGATCTCGCGGGCGGCGAAATCAGCATCGAATCGCCCCTCGCGCGGGCGCTCTTGGGAAAGACCGTCGGCGACGTCGTTACGGTCTCGCGCCCGAAGGGGAGCGCGGAGTACACTGTCGTCGGCATCGAATATGTGGTGGTCGAGAGGGGCCCCGCGTAACGGCGCAGCACACTGGGCGACAGAGGGGGGCAACCCCACTCGCGCGCTCGGTCCAACGGGCAGTGCAAAGGAGTCGTTTTCATGAACCCCCAGTTCGTTCAGATCCCGTGCGTCAAATGTGGTGCCACGGTTTGGATCTCCCCCGCGGCCGGCGTCGGCTACTGCCCTTCCTGCCACACGCCGAACTCGATGCCTGCAGGTGGTGCGCCCCAAGCCGCGGCGCCCGCCCCGCAAGGTCAGGCAGCATTTGCCGCGACGATGGTCGCTCCTTCGGGAGGGGCCCAAGGGTACGGACAGCCGCAAGGGCAGCAGCAGTGGGGTCAGCAAGCCCAGCAGCCGCAGCAGCAGCAATGGGGTCAGCAACCGGCCGCCCAGCAGCCGCAACAGCCGGCGGCGCAGCAGCCCGCTGCTCAATATCCGCAAGCTGGTCAGGCCGCGGCGCCGCAGCAGGCGATGATGCACCCGATGGCCTTCCGCCAGCAGAAGAAGCCGCCCGTCGGGCTGATCATCGGCGGCGTTCTCCTCGCCATCGTCGGTAGCGTCGGCTTCACGGTCCTCAAAGGCTTCATCTTCAAGAAGCCCGGTCACGCCGTCGTGAAAGACATCGGCATCACCGACGCCAAGAAGGCCGACCTCGACAAGATCATCACCGGCACCAAGACGCTCGCCCAGAAGTGGCGCGCCAACGCGCAGTTCTTCTCGGTCACCGCCAACGGCGTCAACCCCGACGGCACCATCGACCTCACCGACGGCAACGTCGTCGTGAAGTACATCTCGCCAGGCAACAAGAAAGACGCGATGAAGGAGTTCTCCTTCAACGGCGAAGACATCGTCTACGACAAGATCTGGGACATGCAGCGCGCATGGAACGACGACGACGTCACCCCGGTCCCCGAGTGCACGGCCGCCAAGCTCACCAAGGCGCTGAAGAAGGAAGGCTGGAAGTCGGGCAAGGGGCAGATGATCATCAACCCCGAAGACACCGATCGCCCGGCCTGGCACGTGAACGTCTCCGGCGCGAGCATCGCCGACTTCTTCGACCTCGAGACTTGCGAAAAGTTGAAGGTCGACTTCTCGAAATAGAGCGCTGAAACACGTTCTCGAAATAGCGCATTCACGGAATTGCGTGAAAACGAGAGCGCGTGCAGCGCGGGCGTACTGCAGTCGACAAAGCAGCTTCTTTCTTCGGCGGAGATAAGCTCCGCGGATGATGCGTCGTCGGCTTGCTTCCTCCGTCGCGCTCTCCGCGACGAGTCTCTGTTTGGGATTCGTGGCAACCAACGCTGGCGCGTCGGTGACGGAACCGAACGGGCTCGTCGTCCCCGGCGACTCCTCGATCGGCTCCGAGATCCAACTCTCGGCTTATTTTTCCAGCGTCGGCGATGCCATCGACGAGAAGGTCGACGCGCACACGACGCCGGACACGTTCTCGCCGCTGTGCGGTTTCACCGGCGAGTTCGTCCTCAACCAAGCGGGCAGCCACTTCGGCGTCGGTTGGTACAACGTCGATCCCGCCGCCAAGACGCCGCCGCCTGCTTCGGCGATTCACGTCATCACTGCGGCCGGCGCGCCGGTCGGCACCAAGTTCAGCGGCACCGACATTCGGAAAGACCCTGCGTATACCGGAGGCGCCATCGGCTTCGCGCTCATCGGCGGCCAGATCCACTACTCCGAGCAGAAGTGGAACGTCGTCTGCACCTCGTGCTCACCGGCGACGCCGTGGGTGCTGTCGCTGACGTATCAGTCGAAGAAGACGCCCAACGCCTACTACCTCGGCTTCGAGGACGGCAACGTCGACGGCTCGTCGTTCGCCAACGACGGCGACTTCAACGACGACGTCTTCCTCTTCACCGGCCTCGTCTGCGCTGCCTCCGGCAAGGCATGCGACACGGGGAAAAAGGGCATTTGCGCGTTCGGCTCGATCTCCTGCGTCGACGGCAAGGAGCTGTGCAAGGACGCCGTGCTCCCCGGCGCCAAGCAGTGCAACGGGCTCGACAACGACTGCGACGGCAAGCTCGACGACGGGCCTTGTCCCGACGGCACCATCTGCACCAAGGGCGCGTGCATTCCCAAGTGCGGCACCGGTGAGTTCAAGTGCAGCGGCGGCACCGTCTGCGACGCCGGCATCTGCGTCGAGGCCAGCTGCGTCGGCAAGACCTGTCCCGACGGCACCACCTGCGTCGCCGGAACCTGCGTCGATGCGTGCACCGGCGTGAAGTGTCCGACCGGCCTGATTTGCCGCGTCGGCGTCTGCGTCGATCCCTGCGCGAGCCTCGCGTGCGGCTCCGACGAAGTGTGCGAGGGCGGCCTCTGCAAGCCCGGTTGCGCCTGCGCCGGATGTCCGACGGGCAGCACCTGCGACGCGACGAGCAAGAAGTGTCTGCCGGCGGGCTGCGCTGCGAAGACCTGTCCTGCGGGTTCGCACTGCGAGTCGGGGGGCACGTGCGTCGACTCGTGCGTCGGCGTCACTTGTCCGAAGGGGCAGACCTGCGCGCTCGGCGTCTGCAAGGCCTCGGTCGTCGCGGGAGACGGCGGCCTCGAGGGCGGTGTCGACGACGCGGGCGATGGCGGCGTGGTCTTCCCCGACGGCGGATTCCCCGGTGACGACTCGTCGGTCGGCGATGCCAGTTCTCTCGACAGCGGTGGCGGCACCACCTTCGGGGAAGCCGACAAGGAAACCAAAGGCGCGTGCTCATGCAGCATGCCCGGATCGTCTTCGTCCTCCGACGCCTCGACGTCGTTGGGTTTGATCGCGCTCGCCGGCCTCGCGCTCGGTGTCTGTCGTCGGCCTCGCGGTCAGCGTCGCTAACGCATCACTTGCAGGTGTCTTTTCCCGTGGGAAAGCAGTCGCGATAGAGATCGAGCGTCTGGATGCAGAGGTGTGCGCCGGTCGAGTACGTCGGCAAGCCGGTGTCGGCAGTGTCGCCGCCCGAGATGCCGACCACGGTGCCTGCCGGATAGATGGTGCCGACCGCCGTCGTGTATTTCGCCGAAGGTCGGAGGTGCAGATAGCGGAAGCGATGGCCCGTCACCATGTCGGTCCACTCGGGCATCCATCCCCAGCCGTAGACGCCTTCCTTGTCGAGGCGCGAGTCGTGGCGAAGCTGCACCGGCGTGCTCGAGGAGACGGCCAGATCGGTGTCCCACCACGTCGAGCCGCTCGGGTGATAGGGCCCGTAGGTGAGCGCGGTGTTCCACCATTGCAGGTGACCGCACGCGAGCTCGCCGTGACACATCGACGGAGGATAGTCGGCGCAGCCCGCGCCGCAGGCATCGGCAGCCGCGGTGTGCTTGTCCTTGCAGTGGTAGAGCTTGCCGGCGTCGCCGCCGATCTTCGCGCCGCAGTACGTGCCGTCGGCGTCGTCGAAGCACGCATCGACGGCGTTGTCGGCGCACTTGTCGGGCTCGGGCGCCGGCGCGTCGTAGCACCACGTCGCGCATTTGTCGGCCTTCGCGGTGTGCTTGTCCTTGCACGTGTAGAGGGTGACGGCGTCGCCGCCGATGGTTCCCCCGCAGTAGACGCCGTCGGGATCGTCGAAGCATGGATCGACCGTGTTGTCGGCGCAGACGTCGGCGCCCGGCGTCTTGCTCGGCGCACACCACGAGGCGCACTTGTCGGTGGTCGACGTCACTCCGCCCTTGCAGTGCACGAGCACGTCGCCGTCGCAGAAATTGCCATCGGCGCGTCCGACGCAGGGATCGCTCTTCGCGGAATCGACCGTGCTTCTCGTGTCGCTCGCCGCCGCGTCGCCGCTCGCTGCGGTCTCGTCGCCACCGACGCGCGCGTCGTCGCTACCGCTGCCACCGCCATCCTCGTCGCCGCCCGCATCGTCGATGCTTCCCGACGAGCACGCGAGGGTGTGCATCGTGAAAGCTGCGAAGCTCGCGATCGAGAGGCTCGAGAAGCGACGACTGCACTGCATGAGGTTGATCGTACGCAACGATCGAAAGGCTGTCGTCTGTCACACCGATGCGACGTCCGCGCTCCGATGAGGGCGGACGTCCCGAGAAACTAGAAGTGCGTGTCGAACGACGTGCCGACGTCGACGACACCTCCGTCGAACGACGGTGGCGGAGGGCACGGAAGATCGTAGCAAGCCCAGCGGAAGTCCTTCGCGCAGAAGCAGCTCTGCCCGCATCCCCCCGCGCTCGGGTAGCTGCACATGGTCGAGCTCGGTGCGGAGCAACCGGTGCCGCTCGGCGGCGCGTACGTCGGGCAACTTCCGATGCAGCTCGATTTCACATGCCAGGTGCTGGCCGAACAATAGAAATACGAGGTGCCGCCGCAGGTGTCGGGAGCGCTGCACGACGCGCCCTCGGAACCTCCGCAGTAGCTGCCGTCGGGCGGCGTGTACCCAGGGCAGGGCGGGGGCGGCGGCAGGCAGGTGCCGTACTTCACGATCCACGAGTGCCCGGAGCAGTACGAGTCGTCGTAGGTGCCGCACGAATTACGCGTGCTGCAGTACGTGCCTTCGCTCGGGCAATAGCTTCCATACGGAGGTGTATCGATCGGGCACGGCGGCGGGGGCGGCGGCGGACACGAGCTACCGGTGATGCTCCAACGACCGCCGAGGCAGCTGCCGTAGTCGGCACCGCCGCAGAAGTTCGGCCACTTGCAGGAAGCTCCCTCACTCGGGCAGTAGGTGCCGGACGGCGGCTCGCTCGCGGGACAACCGCCGCAGCTGGTGATCGACACCTTCCACGAGCCGCCCACGCAGTCGGCCTCGTCGAACCCTCCGCATGCCGACGGGTAATAGCAGCGCGACGAGCCGTAGCAGCCGCTGCCACCAGGAGGCATTCCCGGCGGGCAATAGTCGGGCGTGTCGGGCGGACCGCTGTCGTAACAGCCCGGATCGCTCGCGCAAGCCCACGTACCGTCGGGATAACAGGTGCAGCTCCCGCACGGGATCCCACACGACTCGCCCGGCGTGCATCGTCCCCATCCGCAACTCCCGGTGTCGGGGTACGGATAGGTGTCGGGCGCCGTGTCGGGATACGGATACGTCTCCGGATAGGCCGTGTCCGGGAACGCGCTGTCGGTGCCAGTGTCGGGCGTCCCCGTGTCGGGCGTCCCCGTGTCCTCACACTCGCCCGTCGGACAGACGAGCGGGTCGACGCGACCTCCGCAGCCGACGGCGAGCGCGGTCACGCAGGAGACGGACAACGTCACGCCGAGCAGGGCGAGCGTGGATTGGGCGAACGAGCGGCGCATGGGGACGACCTCCGAGGGAGCGGTTTCCCTTCGTGCGAAGCCAATTCCATGCCGATTGCGATTTGCACGATTTCTCGTGAAATCAGCGACGCGGCAGTGTGCCTAGGTGGCGCACTCGGGGCGTGCACACCCGATGGATGGCGAGTCCACCGGGCGTTTCTCGGGCCGGTCTACTCGTCTAGTCGGTCCCGGCGTCGCCCGTCCCAGCGTCGGGGGGCGATGACTTCGGCATACCGTCGATCCAAGTCTGGATGGCGGCAAGACCGACGGTGTCGACCTTCTTCGTCGCGATCGGCGGCATCTGATCGGTGTCGCTGCGGTGACTCGGCCGGATCCAAATCGCGCTCTCGACGTGATCGCCGGGGACGATGCGCCACGGCTTGAGCTTGTACGAGGTCGTCGCCTTGTAGACCGTGGTCGTCACCGTGTTGGTCTCGGCGACGGTCTTCAACGTGTCGGTCGTCAAACGAAGCACTTGATTGGTGAGCGCGAAGAAGTCCCAGCGCGGGTTGTGGCAGTGGCCGCAGTTGGCGTGGATGTACCCGAGCGCAGCCTTCTCGGCGGCGGTACCCGGCACGAGGAAGAGCGTGCCCTTCGCCGGCGGCGCCGTCAGGAGACCCTTCTCGGCGAGCGTCCCGATGTTGATCGCGTCGGTCGTCTTCGACAGCTGAATCGCTTGAAATCCGTTGATTTTGCTCGGCGAGGTGCTGTGACAAGCCAGGCACTGGGTGTTGGTCGGAACGTTCCAATCGGTGCCGTTGACCGCCGTCGCGCCGGCCTCGGTGTAGATCGCGTCGCTGCCGTCGGCCGCCCAGACGTACGAGCCCTGACGATAGGTCGTCGTGTCGGTGCGCTCGATGAGGCGCGTCTCGACGAGCTTCCCTTCGTACGTGAACTCCTTCCAGAACTTGGTTCCGATCGGGAAGATCCAGTTGTCCATGTCGGTGGTGTCGATTTTTCCGCCGGCCGGCAGCTGGATCCATCGGCGCTTCTCGGCTCCGTCGGCCCAGAGCGTGTACACCGGCGAGAACTCGAGCGCGTCGGGGGCGATCTTCTTCTTCGCCCAGTCCGAGTAGAGGCTCGTCTCGGAGAGCTTGGTGCTGAACGGCTTCACCGTCGAGTCGGCCGGCGCGTCGGCGAGGGTGTCGGCAGTGCCGGTTTCGACGGGGCGCGTGTCGGCGGTGTCGGGGCTGCCGGTGTCGGGTTTGGCCGTGTCGGGAGCGCCGGTGTCGGGCGCCGTCACCACGTCGTCGGAGCCGGACGAACACCCGAATGCGAGACCTGTGACGGCGAGGCCGAAACCGAGAGCGATCGTGAGTCGCGAAGCAGGAGCAGACCGGAAGTCGAAGATCATGTGCGATCCTAACCTAGGCATGGCGTAGGCGCCCACGCGGTGAGATGGAATGTCTCGATTCGCTGCTACGTGTCTCCCCCAGTTCGTGGGTCGAATCATGAGCGGGGCCGTTCCCAAAGAAAAGTACGGCCGACGAAATCAGGTCGACCCGCGCTCCAGCGCAGCCACGACGAGCGTCTGCGCGCTCGTCACGAGGAGGTCGCGCAAAATGTCCCGCGGCACCTCTCGACGGCGTTCGAGCCAATCGAGGCTCGCCGATTCGACCATTCCGATCCATCCACGAAGTACGAGGGCGACCACCGGGGGGATGACCCGCAGGGGGTCACCGAGTCCTTCGACGATGCGCGCGAGGATTCGTTCGCGGGTCTCCTCGATGATCGTGCTCACCGCCGCATCGACGCCCATGCCGCTTCGAAAGAGCGTGGCATAGGCGCGGGCGTTGGCTTCGACGTAATCGAGGTAGCGATCGAGCCCGACGCGCAGACGATCGATCGGAGGCAGATCGCGATCGACCGGCTCGACGATGTCGAGCATGTGGGCCGCCGCGGCGCGCACGCCCTCGACGTAGAAGACGCGCTTGCTCGGAAAGTAATGATAGAGGAGCCCCTTGGAGATGCCGGCAGCGGCGGCGATGTCGTCGATCGAGATCTCGTCGTAAGAGCGCTCGTTGAAGAGGGCGCGGCCGAGGTCGAGCAGTTGCTCGCGTCGGTCGGCGAGCCGACGCCGCACGCGAGGTGGCTTGCGCGGCGCAGTTGCGAGGTGCGCGGCGCGGGCGAGCTTGCGCGGCATGAGCCCGTGCATTGTGCCAAGTGTCTCCGCGAAAGGCACGTTTTCCTGCACGCTCGCGCGCTATTGACCAACGTTCAATCGATGCTAGGTTGTGCTCCGAGGACCCGATGCACGACGCCGCGACCGTCAGTAAGCCCCGCGAGTCTCGCGAGCCCATTCGCGCACGCAAGCCCGCCTTCCCCTTCGGAAGCGACATCCCTCGTCATTGGTTCGCCGCGAGCCCGTTCGCGACGCACATGGCCAACGGTCTCAACCTGCTTTTTCCGCTCGGTGAGCGCTTTTTCATCCGCAGCGTTCGTCGCTACATGAGCCACGTCGAAGACGATCCGCGCCTCCGAGCCGACGTCCGCGGTTTCATCGCGCAAGAGGTGCGGCACGGTCTCGAGCACGAGCGTTTCTTCGAAGTGCTCGAGGGCCAGGGCTATCGCATCGAGCCCTTTCTCGAGGCCTACGAGCGCATCGCCTTCGGCTTCATCGAGCGCGTCGCGCCCGAAAAGCTGGGGCTCGCGGTCACCGTCGCGCTCGAGCACTTCACGGCGACGATGGCCGAGGCCGCGCTGAGCAAGCCGTTCCTCGATCACGCGCATCCGGTCATGCGCGACCTCTTGCGTTGGCATGCCGCCGAAGAGATCGAGCACAAGGCGGTGGCCTTCGACGTCCTTCGTCGCGTCGACGACTCCTACGCCCTGCGCATCGCCGGTCTGGTGGTGGCGACGGCGACGCTGATGCCGTTCTGGTTCGCCGCTGCAGGCTATCTGATGCGCCAAGATCGCGACGTCTCGCTTCGTGCGCTCCTCCGCGATCGTCGTCGCATCCGTCAGGCGGAGGACTCCGATCGGGCTGATCTGAAGAAGGCGTTCCTCGATTATCTGCGACGCGACTTCCATCCCGACGATCACGACAACGCCGGCTTGGCGAAGACGTATTTGGCGGCCAATCCAGGTACTTCGTCGGTCTAGTCCCGACCGTCCGCGATGCGCATCGTCGCTTCGACGAGGGTGAGGGGGGCGCCTTCGCTCTCGTCGTCGATCATGCGCGCCACGTACACACGGACGGCGAGCGCGCGCAGCTCCGTCGCGAGCGTTCCGAAGACGAGTTGATGACCGTAGAGGGCGGCGCGGAGGTGGAAGACCTCGAGGGCGCGCTGGTGATCACGTGGTGGGGGCAGCTTCTTCGTCCCGAGGAGCCGAGCAGCAGCCTCGGCGCAGAGGAGTCTGAGCCTTCGTGCCCGATCGCGCGGAGATCGCCAGGCGATCGCGGCCTCCGACATCGCCTGCGTGCGCGCGGCAAGCGCATTGATCGATGACTCGAGCGACGCGAAGGAAGGGGCAGCGCTCTTCGGAAGCTGCGGGCGCGTGCCGAGCGAACGGACGGCGTCGGCGAACGTGCACGCCATCGCCGCGACGTCGTCGATCCGGGCGCCATCGGTCACCAGGAGATCGAGCAGACGAGCCCGCCGCAAGAGCCATTCTGCGCGAGAAATCTCGGTCGTTTCGTCGAGCGTGATGCGAGCGGGGAGCGTCACGACGTCGAGCCCGGCGGGGAGGTCGCCGCGGTGCTTCACCTCGCGCGCGACGAGCGGCTCGCCCTTCTCGGGAGGGAGACCGACGCTGCGCGCGACGCAATCGCACTCCACCTTGACGCTGACGCGAATGGCCTCGCCATCATCGACGAGGGTGGCCGGATAGAGCTGACAGCCGAGCGGTCGCACGGGGTGGATGACGCAGGCGCGCGCGCCTTCTGCGTCGGCGTCGGCCAAGTACGCGCAGGCGCCGTCGACGAAGGCGACCCCGTGGGCCTCGCGGGTGTTGCCCGACAACGGCAAGAAGACTCTTCTTCGATCGGCGAGGCCATCGAGCACGGCGGGGGCGTGGACCCGCGCGCGCGTCGCTTCCGCGTCGGAGAAGGCGATCGATGGATACTGACGGCAGCATCCACCTCGGCCGTCGCAGGCGAGGTGGATGGGAAGGACGTCGAGCGGACGCTGGCTCTGATCTGCGGGATCGGGGGGGACAGGCGATTCGCCCGGGTTGGCGATGCCGTCGACGAGGAGGCCACGCGCGGAGAGCTGATCGAGGAGCGCGCGCAGCTCGCTGCGTCGTTGGAGCAAGCCGTCACGCTCGGCGGCGAGGGTGAGCGCGTCGAAATCGCGTGTGCCATCGGCGAGCGCGACGATCGAGAAGAGACGCGTCTCGAGGTGCACGCTCTCGTGGGTGCGGGCGTCGTGGAGGACGACGTGCGAGGCGTGTGAGCCAGACTCACGAAAGTGATGCAAGCGCGGGCGCACCCACGGCGCGAGGCGCGGACGAAGCGGCGTGCTCACGGAAGGCCTGCGAAGGCAGTGAGCGCGTTCTCCGCGAGTGACCGCACGGTGAGGTCGACGTCGGTGCGCGCGACCTCGCCGATCGCGGGACGAAGGGATGGCCACCGCGCATAGGCGCTCGCGACCAGCGCACGGACGCGAATCTCTCGGCTCTCGTGCTGGAGCGCTGCGACGAAGCGAGCCGATCGCGCCGGTGATTCGTCGGCCACGAGGGCCGCCGCTCCGAGCCCACGCGCGAGGGACTCGATCGCAGGAGGCCCGGCGCGACTGCTGCCGAGAAGCGCATCGATGACCGCGAGCTCGAGCGTCGGCAGCGTCGAACGAATCGCCGACAGCTCGGCTCGAAGCAGCTCGGGCGTCGGGCTCGAGGCGGCGAGGTAGGTGAGATCGAGCTGCGGATCGTCGACCACGGCGACGAGCGAACGTCGATCGCGGGAGAGAAAATGGAGCTGACTCGGCGAGGTGCGCGTCTTCGGCAGCACGTTGACGAGCTGCCAACCGAGCGCGAGGCGCGCGTCGTCGAGGCGATCGTCGGTGATCGGCCCGTCGAGCACCGCGCGGGTCATGAGGCGGAAATCGGCGGCATTCGCCAGGCGAGGCGCGTCGCCACGGTCATGATCGAGAGCTGGGGATTCACGCCGAGGGAGGTCGGGAGGACGCTGCCGTCGACGACGTAGAGACCTTGCGTTCCCCAGACGCGACCGTCTCCGTCGACCACCGAGCGACGCGGGCTGCTCCCCATCTGCGCGCTTCCGAGCGGGTGTTGCGAGGCGCACTCGAAGCGTTTCCCGGGCAAGTCTTCGAGGCGCAGCTGCTTCAATGCGTCCGCATCGAGGCCACGCATGCCGAGGACGGGGAGGAAGACCTCGCGCGCGCCGGCGGCGAAGAAGGCCTCGGCCATCGTGCGGATGAGCTTGGGCATCACCGCTCGATCGCGCGCGGCCATGCGATAGGTGACGTACGGCTCGCGCCCGAGCCCGCGGTGGACGGTGCCGCCACCGAGGTCGTGGATGAGTCCGCCGAACATCGCCAAATGGCCTATTTTCTTGGCATTTTGCGCGAGCTCGAGGCCGACGCCGGGCATCGTCGCGCCGAGGACACCGACCGGGACGAAGAGGCCCGTGTAGGTGATGCCCTCGGGCTCGAGCGTGCGCGAGTAGGCGCTCTGGAGCGCGCCCTCCCAACCGCGCACTTCTTGATCGAAGCGCGCGAGCATGCGGAAGGCAGGGTGCAGCGTGAGGTTCTTGCCGAGGACCTCGCGGTTGCCGAGGCCCGATCGTTCGAGCACGAGCGGCGTGTGCCAAGCGCCGGCGGCGATGACCACGCGACGGGCATGCACGGTGAGACGATCGCCGGGGGCGCCGCCGCGCTTGTTGAGGAGCCGGCCGCGGACGCCGACCGCGCGCGTGCCGTCCATCACGATTTTGTCGACGAGGCAGTGGGAGAAGATTTGGGCGCCTTTTTCCACCGCGCGCGGGAGGTAGCTGACGTCGACGCTCATTTTGGCGCCGTGTGGGCAGCCGAAATTGCAACGACCGCAGCCGTTGCAGCCCTTGGTGTTGCGACGCATCGACTCGACGGTGAGGCCGATCTTCGCCGCGCCCTCGGCGAAGAGGTTGGTGCCGATGGAGCGCATCTCTTTCGGCACTTCTTCGACGTGGATCGCCTTCTCCACGTGCGCGTGGAATTCTTCCATCTTCTTCGGCGTGTACTCGACGAGGCCGAGCTCGCGCTCCCAAGTGTCGAGCACTGGATCGGGGATGCGGAAGCAGACGCCGCCGGTGAGCATCGACGAGCCACCGACACCGCGGCCCATCGTCACGTTGATGGCCGGCGTGTCGCCGAGCGGGATGGCGATGGTGAACGCGCCGTCGCGCCAGACGTGGCGAATCGACTCGCTGACGCGCATTTGTCCGAGCTTCGCGGAGGGGATGTTGGGCCCTTCCTCGACGATGATCACCTTCAGTCCGGCGCTCGCCAGCTCGGTGGCGACGACGGCGCCGCTCGCCCCCGAGCCGACGACGACGACGTCGCAGTCGAGGACCAAGTCGCCCACGTGATCGCGCGCGCTGTGGTAGCTCATCGGGTTCGGCACTTTCCGTCGAAGCCGATTTCCCGCGCCGAAGCCGGGTGCTCGAACCAGAGGATGCAGAGAATCGCCTTCGCGCCGAAGACCGCCATCCCCACGGGGCTCTGCTCCATCCGCTCGAGCGCGTGTGCGCGATCTTCGAGCGAGAGGCGCCGGAAAGGAGGCAACTTGAAGATCATCGCCGGCGCGAGCGACGAGACGGCGAAGAGACAGAGTCGGTAGACGCTGCGGGCGCGGGGCCCGGCGTGGCTGAGGAAGTGATCGAGATCATTCACCAGCCAAGTCAAGCGTTCTTCGTCGGGAGGGCCCTCGGCGGTGGTGAAGAGCGTCTCGGCGAGCGCGTAGCTGGCATCGCGCATGCCGTCGGTCAGCCCGTCGCGGCCGCGGACGCCGTCGTCGACGTCGTGCGCCTCGGGGCCGACCTCGGCAGTTTTCGCGATTTCTCCGGCATTTCTCACCACGGGTAGGGCGCGAGAGGACACGCGCGCACTATACAAGAACGACAAGAACGCCGGCGCACGGCGTCCGGCAAGACCGACGGGAGCCCGACAAGAGCACTGGAAAGCGAGAGGGGCGAGTCGATATGCTCGTCTCCCCTCCGCGGCGCGATCGCGTTGCGAACGCATTACGAACGCGCGGCGGAGGCTCGGTAGTGGTCGTCGTCGTCGTCGTCGGAACGTGCCGCAGGAGTGTCATGAGCGAGCAGCAGTTGGAGCAAATGCTCGACTACTTGAAGACGAGTCTTCTGGTGAACCCGCACGATCCGTTCAAGCGGTTCCAGCTGGGGATGACGTACCAGAAGATGGGCAAGGTCGGCGACGCGGTGACCGCCTTCAAGCGGGTCATCACCAACAAGCCCGACTACGTCGACGCGCACCTCAACCTCGGGCTCGCGCTGCTCTCGGTCGACAATCACGGCGAGGCGGTGACCGCGCTGCAAGAGGCAGTGAAGCTCAAGCCCTCGCTCGTCGAAGGCTGGTACGCGCTCGGCACCAGCGCCGGAAAGACCAACCAACACGCGGAAGCGACCCGTGCGTTCCGTGAGGTGATCAAGCAGCAGCCCGATCATCAAGACGCGCTCATCCACGCCGGCCACAGCTACGCCGCGCTCGGTCAGCATGAAGAGGCCTGCGACGTCTGGGAGCGCGCGGCCAAGCTGCGTCCCGACGACGTCGACATGCAGGTCTTCCTCGGCAGTAGCTACCACGCACGCAAAGAGTGGGATCGCTCCCGCATCGCCCTCCGCGCCGTCGTCGCCGCGAGGCCGAGCGACACCGCTGCGTGGAAGCTGATCGCCGACGTCTACACCGAAATGGCGCGCTTCGACGAAGCCATCGACGCCCATCGAAAGGCGCTGGCGCTGGAGCCGGCATACATCCAAGGTCACGTGCTCCTCGCGCGCATCTACTCGCGCATCGAGAAGCTCGACGAGTCGGTCGCCGAATACAAAGAGGCGCTCAAGGTCCTCGCCGACGATCCGCACCTGCAGATCGCGCTCGGTGACGTGCTCCATCGCGCGCAGCGCTACGAAGAAGCCGCTGATCGCTTCAAGCGTTCGCTCAAGCTCAAGCCCGACGTGGCCGAGATCTATTTCAAGCTCGGAAATGCCTATGCGGCGATCCCCGAGCTCGACCTCGCGCGCGATGCCTATCAAGAAGCGGTGCGCATCGAGGCTGACTACGCCGACGCGTTCAAGGCCTTCGCCGTCACCAGCGACAAGCTGAAGAAGGTCGACGACGCGGTGCAGGCGTATCGTCGCTCGCTCCTCCTCGACTCGAAGTGGGCGCTCGGACACGCGTCGATCGCCAAGCTCTACGCGCAGCTGACGAAGGATCCGGAGGCCGTCGAGTCGTACAAGAAGGCCCTCGCGCTCCTCCCCGAAGACCTCGAGGTGATCGCCGGGCTCGGTGGCGCGCTCTCGCGGCTCGGACGCTACGAAGAGTCGATCGATCCGCTCGAGCGGGCGGCAAAACTGCTGCCGAACGATCCCGAGGTGCTGTTCAACCTCGGCGCCACGTGCGTCCGCATCGCGCGATGGGAGCAAGGCCGCACCGCGCTCGTCGAGAGCACGCGCATCCGGCCCGATCACCTCGAAGCGCAGAAGTGCCTCGGCGAAGCGAACAAGCAGCTCGGCAAGCACGAAGCGGCGGTGAAGGCCTATCGAAAGGCGCTCTCGCTCGATCCGAAATACATCCAAGGGCGCATCGAGCTCGCCAAGCTCTACGAGCAGCTCGCGCAAGACGTCGACGCCGCCGAGTCCTACAAGGACGCGCTGGCGATGAAGTCGGAGGATCACGTCCTCCACGGTTGGCTCGCGCGCGTGCTCTTGCGTCTCGCGCGCAACGAAGAGGCGGCCGAGGTGCTGGCCAAGGGCGTCGAGATCGAGCCCGACGATCCGGAGCTCCTCTTCAACCTCGGCGTCGCACGAAATCGCCTGAAATCGTGGGACAAAGCCAAGGCGGCGTTGACGCGCGCGGCGCGGCTCCGGCCCGAGGACAAAGAAACGTTCGTCGAGCTGGCGCAGGCCTGCGGCGAGCTCGGACAGGTCGACGAGGCGATCACCGCGTACCGCAAGGCGACGCAAATCGATCCCGATTTCGTCCGTGGGCACGTCTCGCTCGCGAAGCTCTACGAGGCGCAGAAGCGGGACGGCGATGCGGCAGCGGCCTTCAAAGAGGCGGCGCGCCTGCTCCCCAACGACGACGCCGTGCACGTGTCGTGGGCGAGCGCGCTCGAGCGTCTCTCGCGCTTCGAAGAGGCCGAGCCGGCTTACGCGCTCTCGGTGAAGCTCCGCCCGGAAGATGCGTCGCTGCACTTCGCGCATGGCTTCGCGGCGGCGAAAGTCTCGCATTGGGACGTGGCGCGTCGCGGCCTCCTCGAGAGCTTGCGACTGCGTCCTAGCGCTCCCGCGGGCACGAAAGAGGGCGGGCAAATCGCCGAGGCGCACAAGCTCCTCGGACAGGCCAACGAGACGCTGGGCGATCCGAAGAACGCCGTCGAGAGCTACCGCAAGGCGCTGACGCTCGATCCGTCGTTCTCGCGTGGGCACGCCGCGCTCGGTCGGCTCTACGTCGCGCTCGGTCGCGATCCCGAAGCCGTCGACTCGCTGCGGGAGGCGCTGCGCGTTCTCCCGGAAGAGTCGTGGATGCTCGTCGAGCTCGGACGAGCGCTCGATCGCCTGGAAAAACCGGGTGATGCGGCCGATGCGTTCGAGCGCGCGGTGCGCCTCGCGCCCGACGACGCCGACGCGGTGCTGACGCTCGGCGTCCTCTGTCGCAAGGCCGAGCGTTGGGACGACGCGCGTCGTGCGTTCCAGACGAGCGTGCGGCTGCGCTCCGACTCGAACGAGGCGCTCCGCGGTCTCGCCGAGGCGTGCGACAAGCTTGCGCGCACCGACGACGCGATCGACGCCTACAAGCGCGCGGTCTCGCTCGATCCGACGTTCGGCGCCGGCCACGCTGCGCTCGGTAGGCTCTACGATGGGGCCAGCCGTGCCAACGATGCGGCGGCCTCGTACCGAGAAGCGCACCGCCTGCGGCCAGAAGACGCTGCCTGCGCGGCGAGCCTCGGCAGCGTGCTTTCCAAGCTCGGCAAGCACGACGAAGCCGCAGACGCGCTCGGCGATGCGGCGCGGCTCCGTCCCGACGACGGTGATCTCCAACTCCAGCTCGGGCAAGCCTGCGTGCGCGCTGCGCGTTGGGAGCCGGGGAAGAAGGCCTTCACCGAGCACGTGCGCATCGTCCCCACCGGACCGACGACGACGGCGGCGTACAAGGGGCTCGCCGAGTCTTGCGACAAGCTCGGGCAAGTGCGCGAAGCGATCGACGCTTATCGAAAGGCCGTCGCGCTCGATCGCGGCTTCACGGCTGGTTACGCGGCGCTCGGTCGTCTGCTCGTCGGGCTCGGTCGTGACGACGAGGCCGTGACCTCGCTGAAGGAGGCGCAAATCGGCGCTCCGGACGATCCTGCGTTGGCGGCGATGCTCGCCCGTGCACTCGTGCGACTCGAGCGCTTCGAGCTCGCGGCCGATGCCTTCGACGCCGCGACGCGTCTCGCGCCCGACGACGACGTCCTGTTGGTGGAGCAAGGTCGCGCTCTCTCCAAGCTCGGTCGCTGGGAGCCCGCCCGGACGGCGCTCGCCTCTGCGTCGCGCATGCGCGGTGATCTCGCCGACACCCACAAGCTACTCGGCGAAGCCTGCCTCAAGCTCGGTCGCAACGACGAAGCCGCGCAATCGATCCGGAGAGCCCTCCAGCTCGATCCCGATTGGGGCTACGGCAAGGTCGCGCTCGCGCGGCTCACCGCCACCTCCGGTCGCGACGCCGAGGCGGTCGAGGCCTTCCGCGCTGCGCTGAAGGCGGGTGGTCTCGTTGCGGCAGAAGAGGGCGATTTGCAAGCGGGCCTCGGGGGCGCGCTCCGAAGGCTCGGACGCGACGAGGAGTCGATCGAGGCGCTGGCGCGGGCGAGCGATCTGCGACCCGACGATGCGCCCCTCAAGCTCGAGCTCGGACTCGCGCTGGTGGCGACGCAGAAATTCGAGCGTGCGCGGCCGGTGCTCCTCGCCGCGCTCGGCAAGGCGAACGACTCCGCGCCAGGTCATCGCGCGCTGGCGATCGCCTGCGAAAAGCTCGATCTGAAGAGCGACGCGGCGACGGCGTACGAGCGCGCCGTCTCGCTCGATCCCTCTTGGAACGAAGGGAAATGGACGCTCGGAAAGCTGCGGGTCGCGCTCGGTCGCGACGCGGCGGCAGTGGAGACGTTGACCGAGCTCGCGCGTTCGAGTGAAGACGTCGCGCTTCTCTCGCTCTTCGGTCGTGCGCTCATGCGCCTCGGGCGCAACGCCGATGCCATCGATCCGCTCGAGCGCGCGAGCAAACGTCCCGGCGCCGAGTCCGACGCCGAGCTCGGGCTCGATCTCGGGCTCGCGTGCGCCCGCGCGCAGCGTTGGGAGGGTGCGCGCACCGCGCTCACGCAAGCGCTACGCACCAAGACGGACGCCGTCGAAGGATGGAAGGCGCTCGGCGACGCGTGCCTCGGGCTCGGTCGTACGGACGAGGCGGCGGACGCGCTCAAGCGTGCCCTGGCGCTCGATCCTACCTTCGCGGCAGGGCGCTCGTCGCTCGCGCGGCTCTCGGTGTCGCTCGGTCGTGACGCCGACGCCGTCGAGGCTTTCCGTGGAGCCCTCGCCAGCGCGCCCAACGACGTCGAAGGATGGATCGGTCTCTCCGGCGCGCTCGAACGTCTCGGTCGCGACGGCGAAGCGCTCGAGGCCTATCGTGAAGCAAGCAGCCGAAAAAAGGGCGATTCGGCGCTCCTCTCGAAGGTGGCATCGCTCTCGGCGCGTCGCGAACAATGGGAGCCCGCGCGCGCGGCGATCGTCGAGTGCTTGTCGGTGTTGCCGCCCGGCGGCGACGCGCGTCTCGCGCTCGAATTGCAGAAGACCTTGGCGCGCGCCTGCGAAGCGCTCGGCAAGAGTGACGAAGCGATCGCCGCCCATCGGCAAGTGCTCTCGCTCGACGCAGCGGACGCCGACGCCAAGCTCGCGCTCGCGCGTCTCTTGGTCACGCTCGGACGCGATGGGGAAGCGATTGATGCGCTACGTGCAGCGATCCTCGTCCAAGCCACCGACGCCGCGTTGCACTCGGCGCTCGGCGCTGCGCTGGCACGTACGTCGCGTCACGCCGAGGCCGTCGGTGCGCTGCGTGAAGCGGTGCGTCTCCGTCCCGATGCGGCCGACGTCGCGCTCCTCGCCAAGTCGGCGATGGCTGCCGAATCGTGGGGCGACGCCGCGACCGCGCTCGAACAGATGGTCGCGCAGAATGGCTCCGATCTCGCGGCCCTGCGCGATCTCGCGCTCGCGCAACAACGTCTCCAACGAGGCGCCGATGCGGCTCGCACGCTCGATCGGATGACCGCTCTCGCGCCGAACGACGCCGAGGTGCGCATCACCCTCGGTCGGCTTCGGGAAGAACAGGGCGATCCGAAGGGGGCGATGGAAGCGCTCTCGGCGGCGACCAAGTTGGCGCCGACGAACGTCGACGCGCAGAGGCGCCTGGCGCGGCTCGCAGCACAACTCGGGGCGCATGCCGAAGCAGCGACGGCGCAGCGAAAGCTCATCGAGCTCGAGCCGACCAACGTCGACGCTCACCGGGGCCTCGTCGCCTCTCTCCGCGCACTCGCCCGCAAGGCAGAGTTGGTCGACGCCCTCCGCGAGCTCGCGCGCCGCGCACCGAACGACGCCGAGGTGCAGCTCGAGCTCGCGGGTGCGCTCGCCGAGACCGGGCGCGCCGACGAAGCGATCGTCGCATACCAAGCGACGATCGCCGCCAAGCCCGATCAACCCGACGTTCTTTATCAACTCGGTGGGCTCCTCGAGCAGCAAAAGCGAAACGCCGAAGCTGCCGATGCGTTCGGCAAGGCGGCAGCGCAGCTCCCCTCCGCCGACACCTTGGTTCGCTTCGCCAGCTTGGCGCGCGGTCTCGGTCGCAAGGACGAGGCGCTCGACGCGCTGAAAAAGGCGGTTCAACTCGACACCAACGACGTCGCGGCACATCGCCTCCTCGGCCTCGTGCACTCGGCCGCGGGACGTGACGCCGAAGCCGCGGAGGCCCTCGAACGCGCCAATTGGCTCTCGCCAGGCGACGCCGAAGTGCAACGTGCGCTCGGCGTCGCGCTGCAAAGATTGGGGCGCGGAGCCGACGCGCGGGCGCACCTCGAGGAAGCCGTTCGTGCCAATCCCGACGACGCTGACGCGCGATATGGCTTCGGCGCCGTGCTCGCAGATGCAGGGGAGCTCGATCCGGCGCGCGTGCAACTGGCGCGCGCGGCCTCGCTCAGCCCCGATCGCGTCGAGGCGCATATGCGTCTCGGGCTCGTCCTCGACAAGCTCGGTCACGAGGCTGGCGCGCGGACGTCGATGCAGCGGGTCACCCAGCTCGCGCCCGACACCGTCGAGGCGTGGGAGGTCGTCGCCAAGAGCGCTCGCAAGGCGGGCGAGCACGCGGAGGCGGCCAACGCCTTCGGCCACGTCGCGCGTCTCAAGCCGCAAGACGCTGGGGTGATCGTCGAGCACGCACGCGCGCTCCTCGCGTCGGGCAAAGATCTCGAGGCCGTCGAACGTTTCAAGGAGGCGATCAAGCTCGCGCCGAAGAACGCCGAAGCGCGCGTCGAGCTCGGGAGCACGCTCATTCGGGTCTTCCGTGCCGAGGAGGCGATCGAGGCCTTCCGGCTGGCGCTCCGGGTCGACGCCAAGAACGAGAAGGCGCTGCGGCAGTTGGCGACGCTCTACGGTCAAAAGAGCCAGAAAAAAGAGCTCCTCGAGACCTACGAGCAGCTCGTGCAGCTCGACCCCGACGACGCACCGGCGCAGCGCACGCTCGGCCTCGCGTATCTCGAACAAGGCCGGAAGGCGCAGGCGCTCGAAGCGCTCGAAAAGGCGCTCTCGGTCGACGTCTCGATGGGCGATCTCCGCCTCGTCGTCGCCGGTCTCTATCGGGACGAAGGACGTCACTACGAAGCAGCGACGGAGTACGAAGAGGCGGTCAAGACCAAGCCCGACGCCGATCTCTACCTCGAGCTCGCGCGTTGTTATCACGCGCTCGGCAACACCCAAGAGGCGTGGGACGCGGCGGGAAAGGGCCTGAAAATCAAGGCTGATCACGTGCCGTCGTATCTCTTCCTCGGTCAGCGCTATTCCGAGGCGGGCTATCCCAAGGACGCCGCCGCGGCCCTCGAATGGGCGATTCACTACCGACCCGATCTCACCGATGCGATCGAGCCGCTCGCCGCTGCCTACGAGGCGAGCGAGCGCAAGGCGGAGGCCGTCGCTACGTTGCGCAAGCTGATGCCGAAGCGCGACGGCGACGCCGATCTCTGGGCGCGCATCGGCAAGCTCCACGACGACTTGCGACAAGCCGAGCCCGCGATCGAGGCCTACCAAAAAGTGACGCGTCTCCGCCCGCAGGATGGCAACGCGTACTACCAACTCGGCATGTCGCTGCAGGCGCTCCGTCGCTACGACGAGAGCGCCGGCGCGCTGCAGAGGGCGCTCAAAATCGATCCCGCCCACGCCACCGCGCACTATGGGTTGGCGGTCACCTTGATGCAGCTCGGACGCGGCGCCGAGGCGATCACCGCCTTCGAGGAGGCCGTTTCCCGCGCGCCGACCGACGCTTCGCTGCGTGCGGCGCTCGGTTTCGGATACACGCGCTTCGGTCGCCTCGAAGAATCTGCGGCGGCCTACAAGCACGCCGTTCGTCTCGGTCTCCGCGATGTCGACGTCCAGCTCGCGCTCGCGAAGGTGCTCGAGAACCTCAAGCGTTGGGAAGAAGCCGCCGAGGCTTACCTGCAGCTCGCCGAGCTGATGCCGGAAGACCCGACCGCCAACCGCAAGGCGGCCGCTGCGTTCATGGAGCTCGGCAAGCACAAGGAGGCGATTCCGCCGTTGCAGCAGGCAATTCTCATCGCGCCGGGCGAGGGCGGTCTCCGCTACGACCTCGGCGTCTGCTACGCCAACCTCGGCTCACGCGATGCGGCGATGGCGCAGTACCGCGCGCTGCAATCGATCGACGCCGAAGCGGCCGAGCGGCTCCTTTTCATCATCGAGGCCTGATTTTCTGGCCTTCTAGCCCTTGGGTGCTCGCGCGCGGATGCGACGGTAGAGCGCCACCGCGCCGAGCACCGCCAAGGCCGCAGCGATGGCCGAGAGTCGTGGGAGTTGGAAGGTGACGTGCACGCGCTCGAGCTCGGCGCCGAACCACGCGCCGGCGGTGACGAAGAGGGGCACATGGAGGCTCGCCGCCAGGGCGTCGAGGAGGACCACGCGACGAAGCGCCCGCCCGCTCTGGCCGGCTTGGAAGAAGAGGTCTCGACGCGCGCCGATGGCGATCCTCGCGATCATGATCGCCGCGTCTCCATAGCGGTCGAAGACGGCCTCGGCGCGCGCGCGTCGTCCGCCTTGGGACGGGAGTGGGCTGGCGCCTCGGCCGCGGCGAAAGACCACGACGTCACCGACGAGGACGCCGACGATAGCCGCGATGCTGACCGGAATCGCGGTGCCTAGATCGCGATAGACGAGGTACCCGGCACCGAGCAACGCCAGCTCGGACGCGGAAGGAACGAAGGCGGAGGCGATGCCGGTGGCGACGAGCACGACGAGCACGACGAGCGACGGTACGAGCGTGCCGGTCACGATCGGTCCTGATTCTTCGTATCGAATTCTCCAGGCATGACCTCACCATTGGGCATAGCGAACGTCCCCTTCGAGGAGCCAGGGCAGGGCGCGCTCGATCTGCGCAGCGACCGGTCCATCCCAGCCGTGGCCGTACTCGGCTCCCGCTTCGTCGACGCCAAAGACGCTTTGGGCCGCGATGCCAGCGCTCTTCATCTTGCGGACGATCGCCTCGGCCTGCGGCACCTTGACCGCGCGGCCCACCGCGAAGAGCACCCGATGCCCGTTCTTCGCAGCCCCGTTCTTCGCAGCCCGGGCGAAGGCGGCGATGCGTCCGGCGCTCCAGTCGGTGATCCCGCCCTCGACGAGAATCACCCGAGAAAATCGGGTCGCGCGCGCGACCAAGACGGGAACACCGAACGTCGCTCCCATCGAGAAGCCAGCATAGATCGCGTCTGCCTCATCCACGTCCGGGTAGCGCGCGACGAGCGCAGCGATCGCGGCGTCGAGCTCCTCTCCGAGCGCGTTCTCTCCTTCGTAGGTGTGGACTTGCGAGATCGGCCAGAGCGTCCCGCGGAGGCAAAGCACCCACGCGCGCGCCGCTACCAGCCGCGAGAAGAGCGCGCAGATTCCCTCGGGCGCCTCCCCGTGCCCATGCGTGACGACCACGAGCGGACGTCGACCCGGCTTCGGCAAGACCACCAGCGCGTCTCCGAATCCCGGCACCGGGAGCGGCGTGGGCGCGGCCGAGGTGAAGCTCGTGGTCGAGCTCGAGCTGACGGTTTTCGAAGACGGCGACGTCGCCATCGCGACGGAAGCTTCCGACGAGGCATCGGGCGCTGACGCTCGAGGGTCGACCTCGTCCTTCCGAGCGGGACACGCCGCTGCGCACGTCGCGAGTGCGAGCAGGCCGATGAGCCATGGTTGCTTGACGACGCCCCTCGTGATCAACTTGAATGCCTTGTAACGCATAACGCATGACGCGGTGGAATCCCGCCACGGAGTGCGCAGTGGTGAGCAGAGTCATCGAGAAAATTCGGGCGGTTCTACGCTGGGCGCTGCTCGGCGCGGTTGTCGGAGCGCTCTCCGGCATCGCGTCGGCGGCCTTCCTTCTGCTCCTCGATCGCGCGACCCATCTCCGCGAGTCGCACCAGGTCATCGTCTTCGCGCTTCCCGTCGCCGGCCTCGTCCTCGGCGCCATCCTCTCGCGCTTCGGAGCGCCCATCGCCGGTGGCACGAACCTCGTCCTCGACACCCTCGACGACGCCGAGCACGCGCCGCAACTTCCCTCGCGCATGCCGCCGATGGTGCTGCTCGGCACCGTCCTCACCCACCTCTTCGGAGGCAGCGCCGGTCGCGAGGGGACCGCCGTGCAGATGGGCGCCGGCTTGGCCGACGAGCTCGCGCATCGTCTGAAAATCAAGGGTGATTTACGTCGCGAGCTCCTCGCCGCGGGCATCGCCGGAGGCTTCGGCTCGGTCTTCGGCACGCCGATCGCGGGCGCTCTCTTCGGCCTCGAAGTGGTGCGTGTCGGCCGCATCGAGTACCGCGCGCTCCTTCCTGCGCTCGTCTCGGCCACCGTCGGCGATCTCGTCACTCGCCGGCTCGGAGTCGAGCACACGCACTACCCGCTCTTGCCCCACCTCTCGCTGACGCCGCTGCTGATCGGGAAGTGGATCGTCTTCGGCCTCGCGATCGGCCTCGTCGCCGTCGTCTTCGTCGAGGCGACGCACGCGCTGAAGAAGCTACTGACGACGCGTATTTCCTCGATGCCGCTGCGGCTCGCGCTCGGCGGCGTGCTCGTCGTGGCGATGTGGCAGCTCGTCGGCAGCTCCGACTACCTCGGCCTCGGCGTTCCGACGATCGTGCGTGCGTTCTCCGACGACCGACTGCCGATGGCGAGCTTCGCGTTCAAACTGGCGTTCACCGTCGTCACGCTCGGCGCCGGCTTCCTCGGGGGCGAGGTGACGCCTCTCTTCTTCGTCGGCGCCGCGCTCGGCAACTTGCTCGGTCGCGTGATGGGTCTGCCGCTCGGGATGGCCGCCGGCGTCGGGCTCGCCAGCCTCTTCGGCGCCGCCTCCAACGCGCCGATCGCGCTCGTCGTCATGGCGGTCGAGCTCCTCGGCGGCGAGGTCTTGCCGCACGTGATGCTCGTGATGGTCGTCGCCTATCTCGCCTCCGGCCATCGCAGCATCTACCCCGCGCAGCGCATTCGCCGGGGCAAGGTCGGGGGACCCGATCCCGACCGCACCGTTGCGCTGCGCGATCTCTGAGAGCACTCCATGAGCCCTCCGAGATTCTCTAGGAGACCGGCGAGAGCATCGTCAGCAGCACGGCAGCAGTGCCGGCGAGATCGACCGGCACGCGCAGCTCGATCATCGTCTGCGCGCCGATCACGCCCGCCAGGAGAATGGCCGCGACCTGCTCGGCGTCGACGTCGCTCCGGAGCAAGCGCTCGCGTTGGCTCGTCGCGACCGCGCTGGCGAGGCGCGCGATGCTCTCGCGAACGAGCTCGACGTAGCGCGCACGGATGCGAGGGCTGCGCGCGCACGCTTCGAGAAGTTGGTGCGGTTTCACGCCACCCTTCTTGGTGAGCGGATATCGGCCGCGCGACGCCGCGGTGACGAAGCGCGCCACCGTGCTCGCCAAGTCCGTCGCCTCCCCGGGTGCGGGCGGCGCGAAGACGTGATCGAGGAACTCGCTGCCAACGCGGTCCATGACGGCGACGAGGAATTCGTCGCGACCTTCGAAGTGCACGTAGAAGGCGCCGCGCGTTCTGCCGGCGCGCTCGCAGATGGCGTCGAGGCTCGGCCCATCGAGGCCCTGTTCGGCGAAGAGGGCGGTCCCTGCTTCCACCAGCGCGGCCCGAGTCTCCTCTGCCCGTTGCTGGCGAACGCCCAAATCGGGCAGCTTTTCAAGCGTGCGGGTGCGTCGAGCGGCCATCCCATTTGACATACGACGTCGTATGTGAAATAGCAACCTGACATACGACACCGTATGTTAAACCAGAGGAGGCCCCATGACCGCCGTCGCCGATTCGTCCGTCGCCACGTCCAGCGTCCACGCAAGCCACTCGACCCGGTCCACGTCGCGCCGCGTGGTCGACCTCACCCTCGACGCGCTCCTCGACCTCGACTCGGTCGAGCTCGGCGGGCTCTACCGTGGGGCGAGCGTCCCCGTCCTCGCCGACGTCCACGGTGATTTGCGCGGACGGATGCTCGCGATCCCGGCCCTCGAGAAGAACCCGGTCGGCGAGCTCCCGCGCTTCCTCGCTCGTCAGAGCTGGTTTCCTTGGCGCGGCAAGAGCTTCATGCCGCGCACCGACGCCGCCGGCGAAGGAATGAACCGCGTCGTCAGCGATCGCTTCCGTCTCTTCCGCTTCGAAACCTTCGTCGGCAAGTCACGGGCGGGCGATTTCGACGCCGTCCAGCTCGACTACGACCTGCCGGAAAATCCGTTCTTCATCCGCGCCATCAAGGACGAGATCCGCGAGCTCTCGCCGGGGCTCTGGCTCGGTCAGGCGTGGCTGCGCGTCTCCGGCGCCGAGCACCTCGGTCTCTATTTCGGCCTCACGCTCCCCAAGTCTCAGGCGTCTCACGCGTCTCACGAGCGTTCCTAGTGCGGGCGCTCGTCACCGGGAGCGCGGGTTTCATCGGCTCGAATGTGGTGCGTGCGCTCCTCGACGACGGAATCGAGGTGCGCGCGCTGACGCTGCCCGGCGAAGACGCGCGCAACTTGCGAGGCCTCGACATCGAGAGGGTCATCGGCGACGTGACCGATCGAGACAGCCTGCGGCGGGCGATGCGCGGCTGCGATTGGGTCTTCCACCTCGCGGCCATCTACGCGCTATGGCTCCCGAGGCCGTCGCGTTTTCGCGCGGTGAACGTCGAGGGAACGCGCAACGTCCTCGAGCTCGCCCGTGAGCTCGAGGTCGCGCGCGTCGTCCACACCAGCTCGATCGCGCGCTTCGGTGGTCAAGGGCGAGGGCGTCGCGCCACCGAGGCGAGCTCCTTCGCGCTCGGGCCGACGGGCGATCGATACGCGGCGTCGAAGGCAGAGGCGCACGAGGTCGCCGTCCTCGCCGCAAGAGATCAGGACGTGACGATCGTCGCGCCTTGCGGACCGATTGGACCCGGCGATGTCGGACCGACGCCGACAGGTCGATTGCTCATCGCGGCGCTCTCGCTCCCGGTCGTCGCCGTCACCCGCACGGTCACCAACTTCGCCCACGTGCGCGACATCGCCCGTGCACACGTCGCCGCGGCGCGCGTCGGAGTACGCGGCGAGACGTATCTCCTCGGCCACGAAGACCTCACCCTCGCCAGCCTCGCGCGTCGTGCGCTCGCTGTCGTCGGCCTCGATCGGCCCGTCATCGAGGTCCCGAGCGTCCTCGCGCGCATCGCCGGCCGCGTCGGCGATCTCTACGGCGGGCTCACCCGACGCGCCCCACCGCTCACCGGCGCCGCCGTCGCCATCGCCGAGCTCGGCCTCGCCGCCGACTGCAGCCGCGCCGTACGCGAGCTCGGCATGCCGCAGACCCCGATCGACGATGCCCTTCGCGACGCGCTCGAGTGGTTCGCGAAAGCAGGCTACCTCCGCGACCGGGGCCTGGCTCGTGTGGGTGCGACGCCTACGTGACCGTGCGTAAATCGACGAACCTCGCCTTGCCGAAACGAACGAACGTTCTATTGTAGGTGCATGAGCAAGGGCGAAGAGACGCGAGGGCGCATCGTCGATCGAGCGTTGCGCCTCGCCAGTCGCGATGGTTTCCGCGGCCTCACCATCGGCACGCTCGCCGAGGAGCTCGGTCTCAGCAAGAGCGGTCTCTTCGCCCACTTCGGCTCCAAGGACGAGCTCCAGCTCCAGGTGCTCGAGGCCGCGGTCGACCGCTTCAAGCGTGACGTCATCCGTCCGGGCCTCGAGGCCGCCCGGGGTGAGCCGCGTCTACGCGCCTTCTTCGACAACTGGCTGCGCTGGGGCAACGACCGGCAGATGCCTGGCGGCTGCGTCATCGTCGCCGCCGCCGTCGAGTTCGACGATCAACCCGGCCCGCAGCGTGAAATGGTGGAAAAGGCGCAGCGAGATTGGCACGCGGCCCTCGCCAAGGCAGCCCGCATCGCCGTCGACGAAGGACACTTCCGCGCCGACGTCGACACGCGACAGCTGGCCTTCGACGTCCAATCCATCGTCCTCGGTTTCCACCACGCGAAGCGGCTCCTTCGCGAGCCCAACGCCGAGCGCTGGGCGAAAGAAGCCTTCGACCGCGTGCTCGCCTGGGCTTCGGCGGCTCCGACCCTCGCCGGCGCGAACGCCGGCCATGGCAGCACGCCTGGCCGCGCCACACGCTCCTCGTCAGCCGAGCGAATGCGCGGGCGTGGCGAGATATCGCGAGACTGACCGTCGCCTCGTGCATCTGAAACGAAACTCGCGAAAACGCCCCAATCGAGGAGCTCGCCATGGCCCAAGTCGCATCAGAAAATAGCACGAACGTTCGCATGTCGATTCTCCCGATCGTGCGCTTCGCCTTTCGCGCCTTGGGCGAGCTCGCGCCCGAGGCTGCTCAGAAAGGGGCGGCGCGCCTCTTCTTCACCCCCTTCGGTCGCGCGCCGCGCATCCCTCGCGTCGCCGGCCTCGTCGCGCAATCGATGATCCTGCCGTTCGAGGGTGAAGGTCGCATCCACGCCTTTGGTTGGGGCACGGGCCCGGTGGTGCTGTTGGTGCACGGTTGGGAGGGCGATGCGGCGCAGCTCAGCGGCTTCGTCGCCCCGCTCGTCGCCGAGGGCTATCGCGTCGTCGCCTTCGACATGCCGGCGCACGGCGGCTCGCGACATGGCCTCGCCCCGCGCACCAACGTCGTCCAAATGGACGCGGCAATTCATTGCGTGATCGACGCCGTTGGGCCCATCCATGCCGTCGTCGCCCACTCGCTCGGCGGCGCGGCCAGCGTGCTCGCGCTCTCGGGTGGCGCTGGCGGCGCAGGTGGCTCCGGCGAGACGCGCAAGATCGATGCGCGCAAGGTCGTGCTCCTCGCGCCGGTTGCCGAGCCGAGTCACTTCGTACGTCGTGCGGCGGCGGTGGTCGGTCTCCCGCGGGAGCTTCGTCCAGGCATGCTTCGGCACGTGCGTGCCCAGCTCGGCATCGACGACCTCGAAGCCCTCGACGTGCGCCGCTTGGCGCCGTCGATGTCGGGCGAGCTCTTGGTGATGCACGACCCCGAGGACGACGACGTCCCTTGGGAGCACGGTCGCGGCATCGCCGAGGCCTGGCCGGGTGGCCGCCTCGAGCGCGCCTTCGGCCTCGGTCACGCCGGGATGCTGCGCGATCGCGAATCGATCGCTCGCGCGGTCGCCTTCATCGACGGCGCCCCGCTCTGGCGTGGGTTACTGTGAGCCGGTGATTCGCGCGGCGATCTTCGACTTGATGGACACCGTCGTCTACGACCCGTACCGCGAGGCCTTGATCGCGGCGACGGGCGTGCCGCTCGAGATCGCCGCGCGCGCCCGCGATCGTCACTGCTGGCCGGAGTTCGAAATCGGCGCCATCGACGAGACCGAGTTCGCGCGCCGATATTTTCCAGTCGAAAGCGGTCTTCAGTTCGACCTCGACGCCTTCCACGGCGCGCGGCGCGAAGGCTACCGCTGGCTCCCGGGCATGAACGCGCTCTTGGCGTCGCTCGCAGGAAGAGTCGACCGCTACCTCGCCAGCAACTACCCGGTGTGGATCGACGAGGTGATGCAGACGTTCGACCTCGAGGCCCACTTCGACGGCGTCTTCGTCAGCTGTCGGCTCGGCGTGCGCAAGCCCGATCCGCGCTTCTTCGAGCACGTGCTCGCCGGCGTGAAGCACGCTCCGAGCGAGTGCCTCTTCGTCGACGACCGCGCCGAAAACTGTCGCGCCGCCGAGCTCGCGGGCATGCGCGCGCACGTGTTCACCACCGCCGAAGACCTCACCACCCGTCTCGGGCAAGAGCTCGCGATTGGAAACACTTAGCGAGTCGTCTCGGCAGTCACTTGGGGAGCAGATGAACGACGTCGCGGAGGAAAATGATGGCGATGCCCATCAGGCCTTCGCCGGCGACGATGCCGCTCGCCGCGCTGACGGTGTACGTCTCGGCGACGCTCGGGCGTAGACGCTGGAGGAGCGCGGCGGTGACGGCGCCGGCGCACATCGCCATGCTGTCGTTGGCGTCGATGACGAAGGCGATGCCGATCGCCGTCGCGCTCGGAACCCAGGATTTGAAGCGTTTGGGCGTGACCTCGTCGGCGATGGCGAGCACGGCACCGAGCGCGACGGCGATCATGATGGCGGTGAGCGCGCCGCTCGGGAGGTTGTGCGCGCCGTCCTTGAGAAGCTTGGCCACGCTCGCCCAGGCGACGGCAGCGGGTGCAGCGAGCGTCGTCCCCAGCTGGTCGGGCTTGGCGATGAGCGCGTAGATCGGCACGCACACCGCCGCGCCGGCGAAGACGCCGAGGATCTGCGCGATCATCTGTTTTCGCGGCGAGGCGCCGAGGAGGTAGCCGACCTTCACCTCGGTGAGCAAATCGGCCGAGTGGCAAGTCGATCCCGCGGTCACCGTCGCGGTCATCAAGTTCGCCGAAGCGTTGCCAGGGACGAGGATGCCGAACGTTAGCTGCGCGATTTTTCCCATCGCGCCGATGGGCGTGATGTTGGTCTCGCCGGTGGCCCGGGCGGCGACGACCGAGAGGAGGAACGCGAGCAACACGGCAAGGATGCCCTCGAGGATCGGCACTTCGAACCACGCGCGCTGCATGTAGACGCAAGCGCTGCCGCAGACGACGAGCCCGATGACAAACCAACGTGTCGGCACCTCGACGGCGGCGATCGGATCCTCCTCGCGCGGCCCGCGACGGAAGGCCTTGCCGAGCCCGGCGACCGCGCGGAAGACGACACGAAAGCGAAAGGCGAAGGCGACGAGGCTCGCGCTCACCATCAGCGCGGTGCCTGGCCAGACGCTCCACTTCGAACGAATCGCGGCGTGGATCGCCTCGGCGTTCGGCAGCGGAATCGCGTGCGCGAGCTCGGTCGTCTTGACCCAGGCGCGGTAGGCCCCGGGGCTCTGGGCGATCGCCGGATCGGCGACGCGGAGGATGTCGTGATCGAGCAGCCACGGCCCGACGACCGCATAGTTGGCGATCGCGCCGAGCGCGAGGCTGAGCCCCGCCTTGATCCCGATGATCGCTCCCGCGCCGTAGAGAAGCAGGCTGGTGTTGGCCCCGAACGACCACGCGCTCATGCCGTGTCCTCGAATGGCGCCAGGGAAGGCGATGACGTCGGGGAGCTTCCGGAGAAAGGCGAGTTTGCAGTCGAAGATGAACTTCAAGACGGCGGCGATTCCTGCGGCCGAGAAGAGCGCGCGCGCCCGCTTCAACGACGCTGCGCTCGCCTCCGAGCCTTGCTGATGGAGCAGGCGAATGGTTTCGGCGCAGACGATGCCGCTGGGAAAGCGGAGCTGTTCGATGTTGATGAGGCTGCGCTTGAGCGGGATCGCGACGACGACGCCGAGGAGAGAAATGGCGAGGAGGAACGCCACGAGCTTGGCGCCCTCGAGCGGGACGACGCCAGGGACGCCCTCTCGCTGGAGCATGATCATCGCCGGAAACGAGCTCACGAGCCCGGCCGAGCACATGTACGCCGCCGCCGACGCCGTCGTCTGCGAGGTGTTGTTCTCGAGCATCGTGAGCGGCGCCATGCGCGGGAAGACGCGTCCGAGCGCGGCGAAGACCGCGAAGCCGACGACGGCCGAGGTGATCCCCATGCCGAAGCTCCAGCCTATTTTCAGGCCGATGTAGAGGTTCGAGGCGCTGAGGAGCCCGCCGAGGATCATGCCGGTCAGGGCCGCGCGCCACGTCAGCTGCGGCTCGTCTTTGCGGTAGACTTCGGCGAGCCACTTCTGGTCGCAGGCGGCCACGTCCTCGGGAGCGTCGCTCATCGCGTCTCAGTTCATACGCGGATCACTCGATCTTTTCGCGAAAATCGCGTCCCAACCTTCGCGATACGCGGAGCTGGCGATGCGCGCGGGGCCGGCGTGCGAATTCGATTCGAGGCGCGTCGGCGTCGTGGCGTCCGCCTGCGCGTGCGGCGTGTGCAGCGTGCGTACGTCGCAGATGCGCGGCTGCTCGGCGCGTGGAGCGAGCGCGACGACCTCACCATGGATCGGCTTGCCTTCTTCGAGCGGGCGTACCTCTCCGATGCTGACCGACTGATCGCGCACGCGAAGCACCCGCGCGCCGCGACCATCTTCGGTCGGGCCACCGAGCACGACGACGTCGCCCGGCGGCTGCTCGTCTCCGGTCTTGGCCGTGGGCTCGCTCACGTGCCCACGGGTAGCCCGACGGGACAACTCACGCCGGTGCCTCCGAGGCCGCAATATCCGCCTGGATTCTTCGCGAGGTACTGTTGGTGGTACTCCTCGGCGTAGTAGAACGGCGGCGCGTCGACGATTTCGGTGGTGATGGTTCCGAAGCCCTTCTCCGTGAGAACGGCTCCATAGGCACGCCGACGTGCCTCGGCGATTGCACGTTGCTCGGGTCCCTGGCAGTAGATGCCCGAGCGATACTGCGTGCCCACGTCGTTGCCCTGCCGCATTCCCTCGGTCGGATCGTGGCTCTCGAAGAAGACGCCGACGAGCGCGTCGTACGAGACCTCGGCCGGGCGGAAGACGACCAGCACCACCTCGTTGTGCCCGGTGCGGCCGCTGCAGACTTCTTCGTAGGTCGGGTTCGCGGTGTGTCCGCCGGCGTAGCCAGCCGCCGTCGTGACGACGCCCGACTGTTGCCAGAAGCGACGTTCGGCGCCCCAAAAGCACCCGAGGCCGAAGATCGCGCGCTCGGTGCCGGCGGCGAACGGTGGCTCGAGCGGCTCACCGGTGACGAAGTGTCGTGAGGGGACCGGCATGCGCGTGGTGCGGCCGGGGAGCGCATCGCTCGCGCTCGGAAGCGTCAGCTTGCGGGGATCGACACGGAACAAACCCATGCCCCAGCATGGGATCGGGGAGCGCGCGGAGGCAAACCGAAACGGCGAAAGGTCGAAGCCGAGTACCATCGCGCGGTGCCCTCGCCACGTCCGGACGCGCCCGAAGGCGAAGGTGGTCTCGTCGCGCGAATGCTTTTTCCGCGGCTCGGCGTGCCGGAGGCCGCGCGTCCGACGACGCTGCGTCTCAACTGGTTGCTCCTGACGACGGCAGGCGGCTGGGCCCTCTACGCCGCGCAGTACGTGATGATGGGTCGCCAAAAGACGGCGACGTTGGACGTCTTCATCGTCCTCGCCACCGTCGCCGTGCGGATGTTTCTCCTCCGTCAGCGCGAGGTCACGGGCGTGCGCATCGCCGCCCACGTCGCCATCGCCATCTCGCTCGTCGGGCTGATCGGTGCCTGCATTCTCAGCGGTCACGCGACGTCGATGGCGGCTTGGTACTTCCTCGCCATCCCGCTCTTCGCCGCGTATCAGGAAGGTGCGCGTGCGGCGCTGATTTGGACCTGCATCACCGCCGCGTGCTTCGTCGTCATGTCGGCGACACATCGCTACGCGCTCGCACCCGAGTTCGTCGCGCAAGGGAGCGAGATCCTCGGCGGGCATCTCGCGCTCCTGGTGGTCGTCTTCCTCTTCGCCCTCGCCGGTCGGCGCGCCGCCGATCGGCAGATCGAGGCCGTCGCCCAGCGCACGCGCGAGCTCCTGACGTCCAACGAGGCGCTCACCGAGACGACCGCGCGCCTCCGTGAGCTCGTGCAGTCGCTCCCCGCGGCGGTGGTGGTCGCCAGCCCGGCAGGTCAGGTGGTGTTGACGAATCGGCTATTTTTCCAGATGTTTCCTCGATCGTCGGAGAGCGCGGCGCTCGTCGAAGGTGTCGACATGGATCTCGACGAGGTGCGTGAAGCGGTGGCCGGTCGGTTGGTCGACGGCGACGCCTTCCGACGTCGGTTCTCGGCGCTACGCAGCGGGCGCACGCTCGATCTCGGTCGTGAGCTCGTCGGTGAACAGGGCCTCGTCTACGAGCAAGACTACGTGCCAATCCTCGAAGGCGAGCGCTACCTCGGCGAGCTCTTCAGCTACCGCGACGTCAGCGAGCGCAAGGCCGTCGAGCGTCTCAAGAGCGAGTTCGTCTCCGTCGTCTCCCACGAGCTGCGCACGCCGCTGACCTCGATCAAGGGAGCGCTGCGCCTCATCGAGGGAGGAGTCGCCGGGTCGTTTTCTGGAGAAGCCGGCGAGCTCGTACGCATCGCCACCGGCAACACCGATCGCCTGGTCGTCCTCATCGACGATCTCCTCGATCTCCAGAAAATCGAGGCAGGAAAGCTCTCGATGGCGCTCGTCGAAGTCTCTCCGACGGAGCTCGTCGCCCGCGTCGTCGAGGCGATGCGCCCGCTCGCCGAAGCCAGCTCGGTTCGCCTGGTCGTCGGCGCGAAGGACCCGAGCGAAGCGCACCTCGAGACCGACCCCGATCGGCTGGCGCAGGTGATCGGTAACCTCGTCACGAACGCGATCAAATTCTCCCGCGGTGGAGACACGGTCACGGTCGCCTGTCGCGTGCTGCCTCGTGGCATCCGTCTCTCGGTGCGTGACCACGGCCCCGGGATCGGTGCCGCAGACCTGCCGCGACTGTTTCGAAAGTTCCAACAGCTCGACGGCTCGGACACCCGCAGCCGTGGCGGGACCGGACTCGGGCTCGCAATCTCGAAGGCCATCGTCGAGCAACTCGGCGGCACCATCGGCGTCGAGAGCGTGCCCGGCGAGGGCGCGACCTTCTGGGTCGAGCTGCCGAACCAGCACGAAAACTAGCGCTTTCCGCGGTCCTGCCGCGCGCGTTTCGGCGTGGTAGAGCAAACGTCGCAATGGCCGAATTTCAATTCCAAGACATGCTGCCGTTGGGCAAGGACGAGACCCCGTACCGCCTCCTCACGAAGGACCACGTGTCCTCGTTCGAAGGTGGGGGAAAGACGTTCCTCCAGGTCGAGCCCGAGGCGCTGACGCTCCTGACGCGCGAGGCGATGCGCGACATCGCCCACCTCCTGCGGCCGGGCCACCTCGCGCAGCTGCGAAAAATTTTCGACGATCCGGAGTCGTCGGAGAACGACCGCTTCGTCGCGCTCGAGCTCCTGAAGAACGCCAGCATTGCCGCCGGCTTCGTCCTCCCCGGTTGTCAGGACACTGGCACCGCCATCGTGATGGGGAAGAAGGGCCAGCTCGTCTTCACCGGCGGCGGAGACGAAGCGGCGATCGCAAAGGGCGTCTTCGACACCTACCAGACGTCGAACTTGCGCTACTCGCAGCTCGCACCGCTCGACATGTTCACCGAGAAAAACACAGGAAATAACCTGCCGGCGCAGATCGAGCTCTACGCCTGCGACGGCGACGCCTACAAGTTCCTCTTCCTCGCGAAGGGCGGCGGCTCGGCCAACAAGAGCTACCTCTACCAAGAGACGAAGGCGCTCCTCAATCCGGCGAGCCTCCTCGAGTTCGTCGACCAGAAAATTCGCACGCTCGGCACCGCCGCGTGCCCGCCCTACCACCTCGCGATCGTCATCGGCGGCACCAGCGCCGAGTACACCCTGAAGACTGCCAAGCTCGCCTCCGCGCGCTACCTCGACTCGCTCCCCACCTCGGGAAACGAGCTCGGCCGCGGCTTCCGCGATCTCGAGACCGAGGCAAAAATCCTTCGTGTCGCCCAACAGACCTCGATCGGCGCGCAGTTCGGCGGAAAATATTTTTGCCACGACGTGCGGGTGATCCGTCTCCCGCGGCACGGCGCCTCGTGTCCTGTCGGCATCGCCGTCTCCTGCAGCGCCGATCGTCAGGCACTCGGAAAAATCACGCGCGACGGCGTCTTCCTCGAGCAGCTCGAGACCGACCCGGCGCACTACCTCCCCGAGCCGAAGGACCAGGAGCTCTCCGGCGAGGTCGTGCGACTCGATCTGCGCCGTCCGATGAGCGAGCTGCGCGCGGAGCTCTCTCGCTATCCCATCAGGACGCGTCTTTCGCTCAGCGGTCCGATGATCGTCGCCCGCGACATCGCCCACGCCAAGATCAAAGAGCGCCTCGATCGCGGCGAAGGCATGCCGCAGTACTTCAAGGACTCGATGGTCTACTACGCAGGCCCCGCCAAGACGCCCGTCGGCATGGCGTCGGGCTCCTTCGGTCCGACCACCGCCGGCCGCATGGACTCCTACGTCGACCTTTTCCAATCGCACGGCGGCAGCATGGTCATGCTCGCCAAGGGCAATCGGTCACCGGCCGTCACGGCAGCGTGCAAGAAGCACGGCGGCTTCTACCTCGGCTCCATCGGCGGCCCCGCGGCGCGCCTCGCCAAAGACTGCATCACGAGCGTCGAAGTCCTCGAGTACGCCGAGCTCGGGATGGAGGCCATTTGGAAGATCGAGGTCGTCGACTTCCCCGCGTTCATCGTCGTCGACGACAAGGGAAACGACTTTTTCTCGGGGATCATGGGCGACGGAAAGAAGCACCTGCCGACCGCGTGAAACGTCGCACGCGTTCAGTCGTCCGTTGGCGTCGCGTCGGAATAAGTGCCGTCGGCGTCGCGGACGAAGATCCTGACGCCATGCCCAGGCCGTAGGTCGCCCGGGGTGAGCGACGGTGGAAGCACGCGGAAGCCCGTCGACACGGAGAGCTGTCCCACCTCGCGCACCACCGCCGGCCTTGCGTGCGGTGCGAGATCGGCGAGGACGGCGGTCAGCGCTTCCGGATCGAGCGGCTTGCGTGTCGAGACGCTGGCGACGAGCCGATCGCCGACCGGCTGGACCACCGCGCGATCGACGTCGGAGCAGCGGTAGAGCGCGCCCTCGACGAGGCGCGGGAAGACGGGACCTTCCGCGGCGAGGTGGACGTTGGCGCGGGCGTCGACGAAGTGGAGATCGCCGTCGCCGTCACGGCGCAGCAGATCGGGGAGCAGCCACCAGGAGTCGCCCAGCTTGAAGGCGTTTTCAACTGCGCGATCGCGCGTGAGCGACTCCGCGAAGGTGTGCGCTGTCGTCGGCGCGAGCGCCGCGGCAGGCTCGTCGATGCGGGCCGGGACCACGCGCCCCTCGGCGTCGCGGAGCGGCTTCTTGGTGGCGAAGTCGTAGCGCACGAGGGCGACATCGGCGCTGCCCGGGAGCGGCCTCCCGAGCGCGCCCGGCTTTTCACCACTGGCGTCGGCGAAGACGACGTTGAGCGTGGTCGAAGCATAGAACTCGAGGATGCTGACGCCGAAGCGGTGCTTGAGATCGCTGGCCAAGTCGGGGCGCATGCCGCTGCCGGCGAACAGCCTCAGCGGGTGGCTGCGATCGAAGCCCGTCGCGGGCGTCTGTACGAGCGCGCGCGCCATCTCGCCGGCGTAGAAGACGACCGTCGCGCCATAGCGGCGCACCTCCGGCCAGAAGGTCTCCTCCGAGAAGGCGCTGCCGAGCGCGAGTCGCGCCCCACCGACGAGCGCGCTTCCGACCGAGACGAGCGCGCCTGCGGGGTGATGGAGCGGCAAGCAGGCGTAGACCGTGTCGCGTTCGGTGAGCGTGCAAGCGGCAGCGGCGCCGAGGGCGGAGAAGGCCCAACGATGATTGGTGATCGCCGCCGGTCGCAACGAGGCCGTATTTCCCGCGCTGGCGAGGAGGAAGACGATCGCCAGATCGCGCGCCAGGCCCGCGTCGGGGACGTGACCTGGTGGCAGCTGCACCTTCGTCGGATCAATCGCTTCCATGTCGATGACGCCTGGCGCGAGCGTGCGGGTCTCGCCGCCACCACCGAGGACGAGCACCTTCTTCGAAGTCGATGGGGCCAGCCTTTGGGCCCTTGCCGCGTGCTCGGGGTCGCACGTGATCGCGGTCACCCCTTGGTCGGCGAGCGCGGCGATGATGGCAGCGTCCGGCGCTTCGATCGGCACGACGACGGCGACCGCACCCATGCGGACGAGCGCGGAGATCATGCTGAGGAGGCTGGGGCGCCCTTCCATGAGCACGGCGACGCGATCGCCGCGTCGAACGCCCTCGTGATGCAGACCTCTGACGACGTTGTCGACCCGTTCGTTGGCCTGCTTGCAGGAGAACGCGCGTCCACGCCAGAGAAAGAACGTCGCATCGGGCGTCTCGGTGGCGCGCCTGGCGAGCTCGGCGGAGAGCGACACGCGCGTCTCGGGGACGATCTTCTCGAGACGACGGAGGGGAGGTAGCTGGTAGCGAAGCGCCTCCATCGTCTCTTTGGCGTCGCCGAAGAAGGAGAAGAGTCGCTTGCCGACGCTGCCGATGGCGGCGCCGACGGTGTCGAGCGCGAGCTCGTAGTCGAGCGAGACGTCGACGTTCCAAGCGTCCGAACCTTCTTCCCAGTCTTCCTCGGCCGGCTCCGGGGCAGGTGCCGGAAGAAGAGGCGCCGGAAGAGGACCACGGCCCTCACCGTGCCTCAGCCATTCGACCACCGCCGGCCACGTCTCGCGGAGCGCGCGCGAACCGATGACCAAACCGAAATGGCCAGCTTCGAGCGTGATTTCGTGCACCTTGGCGAGCGGCGCGGCGCGACGGATGCCCCGCACCGAGGCTGGCCTGGCGATGTCGTCGCGGAGGCCGACGAAGCAGAGAATCGGCACCGTGATGTCGGCGAGGGTGATGGTCTGCCCGTCGATGACGAAGCCGCCGTGCATCATCCGGTTGTGCACCACGAACTCGTCGATGAGCGTACGCAGCGCCGGTCCGGGCCAGGCGACGAACCCTTCGCCTCCAAGAAAACGCCGACGCACCGCGCGCTTCTCGAGCTGCTCGCGATCGTGGAGCATGCGCACCATGTCGATGAGCTGCTCCAGCTCCTTGCGCGGCGTCAGCAGCTTGAACGCGGTGCTGCTGAGCGTTCCCGGGAGCCCTTCCATGCGCTCGAGCGGAAAGGCGATCGCCTTCTGCAGCACCTTGATCACCGCCGCCGCCGCACCCTCGTGAAGCAGCGGCAGGTTGCGGTGGATGTCGACCGGGCTCCCGAAGGTGATGACCGAGGCGAGTCCTTCCGAGCGCAGATACGCGGCCGTCTGGTAGGCGAACATGCCGCCTTGCGAGTAGCCGGCGAGGTGCACGTCGCGACCGGTGATGCGCCGCACGGTCTGCACGGCCTTGGCGACGGTGCGCACGTGATCGTCGAGCGTGCGCTCCATTCCGCCCTCTTCCGTCTCCGGCGCTCCGAAGTCGACGACCCAGGTGTCGACCCCGGCGTTCGTCAGCCGCGAGACGCAGCTGAGATCGGGCGAGATGTCGTAGATCTCGGCGGTGAGCATCAGCGGCGGCACCAGCAGCAGCGGCGCGTCGGCCCCTTGCCCGTGCGCCACCGACTCGGGACGCGGATAACGACGCAGCCGGTGGATGCGATCGCGATCGACGATCTCGAAGGGCGCATTCATCGTCGGCGCCAGCTGCCCGAGCCGCATCACCTCGATCGCGTTCTGCGCCCCCGCCTCGACCCAGCGAGAAAATTTTCGAATCTGTCGAACGAGACTGAAGCCACGTCGAGGACTACGGTCGCGACGTTCGAGGGCTCCCTTGGGGGTGGGCATGGGGGGATCCTCGTGAGGAGGAGGGGGCAGGTCAATCAAACGTTTCGGCGTGGGCGCGGGTGCGGGCGCTACCAGCCCTGCATCCACTCTTTGGCGCGATACCGATCCCAGCCGTCTGGGAGCACGGTCACGATCGGGCCTCGTATCGCGCCGCTCGCGGCGAGGCGTCGGGCGGCGGCGACGTTGGTGCCAGCCGAACCTCCGACGAGGAGGCCTTCTTCGCGGACGAGGCGCTTCACCATCGCGAAACTTTCGTCGTCGGGGATGCGTTCAGCGGAGTCGATCACGTCGCGGTGGAGGTTTCCCGGAATTGCGCTCGCGCCGATGCCTTCGACGGCGTAGGGGCCGCCTTCTTCGAGGAGCTCACCAGTCTCGACCCATCCTGCGAGGAGAGAGCCGACGGGATCGGCGAGGACGATGCGGGTCGTCGGTGAGGCGCGCTTGAGGGTTCTTCCGACGCCGCTGAGGGTGCCGCCGGTGCCGGCTCCGGCGACGAAGGCGGCGGGAAGTGCTCCGCAGGCGGCGCGGGTCTGCTCGAGGATTTCGACGCCCGTCGTCGACTCGTGCACGCGGACGTTGGCAGGGTTCTCGAACTGATCGGTGAGAAACCAGCCATTTTTCTCGGCCAATCGCTCGGCGACGGTGCGGAAGTGATCGGGGGTGCCAGGGGCAGCGTTGGCCGTGATCACGACCTCGGCGCCGAGCATTCGCAGCGCCACCCGCTTGTCGGTCGACATTTTCTCGGGCAGCACGCACACGAGTCGGTAGCCCCGCGTGGCGGCCAAGAGCGCGAGACCGACGCCGGTGTTGCCGGCGGTCGCTTCGATCATCGTCATTCCCGGCCGCAGCACGCCGCGTGATTCGGCGTCGTCGACGATGGCGCGGGCGAGTCGATCTTTGATGCTGCCCCCCGGATTGAGGTGCTCGCACTTGGCGTAGATGGGGCAGGGCAGGCCAGCGTCGATGCGCGTGAGCCGCACCAGCGCCGTGCGACCGATGGCGTCGAGGACGTTCATGCCGCCCGCATCATTGCAGGAAGATGCGAGCCGTCGGTTGAAAAGGCGATCGTGCTAGTTGACCAGGTTCGCCGCCCGAAGCGGCACCGTCGTGGGCTCGGCCGACTTCGCCGCGGCTGCATCGAGGGGCACGCATTGGTAGCTCTCGGCGTCGAAGCGACGCGTGCGAAGTCGGTACTCGAAGGTGAATCCTGGCCAGAGCGTCGTGTTCTTGCCGCTCTTGGTGCGATACCAACTCTTGCATCCGCTCGCCCAAATGGTCCGCTGCAGCCGCGCGTGGAGGCGCTCGTTGTAGGCCGTCTGCACCTCGGGCCGCACGTCGACGAGCTTCCATCGCCCCTTGCGCATCTGCTTCACCGCATCGAGCACGTACTGGATTTGCGCTTCGATCATGAAGACCATCGAGCTGTGACCGAGGCCGGTGTTGGGGCCGACGATCATGAACATGTTGGGGAAGCCGGCCACCGTCGTACCGAGGTAGGCCTCGGCGCCGTCGCGCCACTCGGCGTTGAGATCGCGGCCATTTTTCCCGGTGATCGCGAACGGCGCGGCGGCCTCGGCGGCCTCGAAGCCAGTGGCGAGGACGATGGCATCGAACGCGTGCTCTTGGCCCGAGCTCGTTCGAATTCCGCGCTCGGTCACGCGCTCGATGCCGTCGGTGACGAGCGAGACGTTCGGCTTCGAGAGTGCGCGGTAGAAGTCGTTGGTGGGAAGGATGCGTTTGCATCCCATCGCGTAGTCGGGCGTGAGCTTGCGACGCAGCTCGGGATCGCGCACCTGACGCTTGCGATAGAAGTGCGAGAGTGGTTCGAGCGCGCGCAAGAGGCGGGGCTCGACGACGAAGCCGATGGCCAGTGCCTCGCGGCGCCAGTAGATGCCGAGGCGGGCGAGCTTCTGCGTGATCGGGAAGCGCGCGTAGAGGGCGCGTTCGACGCCGGTGAAGGCGCGGTCGGGCTTGGGGGTGATCCACGCCGCGCTGCGCTGGAAGACGCTCAGTGACTGCGCCTTCGGTTGGAGCTGCGGTACGAGCTGAATCGAGCTCGCGCCGGTGCCGATGACGGCGACGCGCTTGCCCTCGAGCGGGGTGTCATGATCCCAGCGCGCCGAGTGGAACATTTGGCCGGTGAAGCTCTCGAGCCCGGGGATGTCGGGGAGGGCAGGGCGGCTCAAACCTCCACAGCCGGAGACGACCACGCGTGCTCGCAACGTCTCTTCTCGCGGCGCATCTCCGCCGACGGCGATTCGCACTTCCCAGAGGCCCGTCGCTTCGTCGAAGGTGGCCGCGCGCACCGACGTCTGAAGACGGATGTGCTCCCGGAGGCCGTATTTGTCGGTGCAATGCTCGAGGTACTCGAGGATTTCCTTCTGCGGAGCGAACTCACGGGACCACTTCGGGTTGGGCTCGAAGGAGAACGAATAGAGGTGCGATTGCACGTCGCACGCGGCGCCTGGGTAGTGATTGGCGCGCCAGGTGCCACCGACGCCGGCTGCTTGCTCGACGATGACGAAGTCGTGGATGCCCGCCTGCTTGAGGCGAATGCCCATGCCGAGCCCTGCGAAACCGGTTCCGATGATGAGGATGCGATCGCTCATTCTGCGAGAATGACATCTATTGACCGAAAGTCAATAGTCTCGAGTGATGCGACGAAATGGACCGAGCGGACATCGAAGGTGAACCAGCCATGGCCAACCTCAAGCTCTACTTCGCGCCCGGAACGTGCTCGCTCTCACCCCACATCGCGCTCATCGAGGCTGGCGTGCCGCACGAGCTCGAGAGGGTCGATCATCGCGCGAAGAAGATGAAGGACGGGAGCGACTTCCTGGCGATCAACCCCAAGGGCTACGTGCCGGCGCTGCGCCTCGAGGACGGTGAAGTGTTCACCGAGGGCGCGGTGATGGTGCAGCTCATCGCCGACCTCGCGCCGGAGAAGAAGCTCGCGCCGCCCGCGGGCACGCGTGAGCGCTATCGCTTGATGAGCTGGTTGAACTACATCGCGTCCGAGGTGCACAAGGGCTTCTCGCCGCTCTTCAACGCGCTCCTTCCCGACGAACAGAAGAGCCTCTTTCGTCAGATCTTGAGCCGCAAGCTGGCGTTTCTCGACAAGACGCTGGAAGAGCAGCCCTACCTGATGGGCGCAGGTTTCACGGTAGCAGACGGGTATCTCTTCACCGTGCTCGGGTGGACGAAGCGCGTCGGCATCGAGCTCGCGAAGGAGTGGCCTTCGCTGGCGCGCTACGTCGAACGCGTGGGTGCTCGCCCGTCGGTGAGCCAAGCGCTCGCCGCCGAAGCTGCCGCGAAGTGAGCGCGGTCGAACGACGACGAACCGAAACGAACTAGATCTCGACCAGCTTACCGCTGCGGTAGTCGTCGACGGCCTGTTGCAGCTCGGCGTCGGTGTTCATGACGAACGGGCCGTAGCGGGCGACAGGCTCGCCGATCGGGGCGCCGGCGAAAAACATGAATCGGCCACCTTCGACGCTCTCGGCGACGACGCGATCGCCAGGACCGAAGACGACGAGCTGAGTGGCGTGTGCGGGCGTCTTGCCGGTGCCGAAGGTGACGCCGCCCTCGAACACGTAGGCGAAGCAGTTGTGACCCCGCGGCGTGTCGTGCTCCAGACGTCCGCGCGCGGGGACCTTCACGTCGAGCATCTGCGGCGCGGTGACGATGCCGGAGACGGGGCCGGTGTGCCCGCCTGCATCGCCGGCGACGAGTCGCGCGACGCACTCACCGAGCGCGATTTCGGGGATGTTCTGCGGAGGGATGTCTTGGTAGCGCGGCTTCTTCAGCTTCTGCGCCGCCGGTAAGTTCACCCACAGTTGGAAGCCCCACATGAGGCCGTTCTGCTGTTGCGGCATCTCCGAGTGGATGATGCCGTGGCCGGCGGTCATCCATTGCGAGCTGCCGGGGCCGAGGCGGCCGCTGTTGCCGATGCTGTCGCGGTGCTCCATCGCACCTTCGAGCATGTACGTGACGGTCTCGAAGCCGCGGTGCGGATGGCTGGGGAAGCCTTTGACGTAGTCTTCTGGACGATCGGAGTGGAACTCGTCGAGGAGGAGGAACGGGTCGAGGAGCGAGAGCGCGTTGCCACCGAGCGCGCGACGCAGGTGCACGCCGGCGCCTTCGATCGTCGGCTGCGAGTCGAGCACGCGGGTGACGGCGCGCACTTGCGGAGCCTTGCTGGTCTCGGTCTGCGCGCCCGTCGGCTTGCACGCGGCGAGGAGCGTCGCGGCGCTGACGGTGCCCGCCTGCGCGAGAATTTCGCGGCGATCGAAGCGGCGAGCCATCACCCGACGATAGCGCGCGGGCGTCCTCGCGGCGAGCGGGGCGCGAGATGGCGCGAGAGAGCCGATGCGAGAGTCATTCGGGCTCGAGGGGGCGAACGTCTTCGGCGCGGTCGATGCCGCGCAAGGAGGGAAAGAGGAGAGTCCAGAGGGCGACGACGAGGAGCGTGCCGACGCCGCCGACGAGGACGCACGGCACTGCACCGATCCACGCGGCGAGCGTGCCCGATTCGAATTCACCGAGTTCGTTGGAGGCCCCGATGAACACGAGGTTGACCGCGCTCACGCGACCGCGCAGGGCATCGGGCGTGGCTGTCTGGATGAGCGTGCCGCGCACCACCGCGCTGATCATGTCGGCGGCGCCGAGGACGACGAGCGAGACGATCGTCAAGGGAAGCGAGCGCGAGAGGCCGAAGACGACGGTGGCGAAGCCGAAGATGGCGACGCCGATCAGCATCTTCGGTCCCGCGCGACGGCCGAGCGGACGAACGGCGAGGAATGCGGCGGCGAGACCGGCGCCGATGGCCGGAGCCGCGCGCATCGCTCCGGCTTCACCAGCACCGACGTGAAGCACGTCGGTGGCGAACATCGGCAAGAGCGCGGTCGCGCCGCCGAGGAAGACGGCGAAGAAATCGAGCGTGATCGAGCCGAGGAGGAGACGTTGCTTGGCGACGTAGCGGACGCCGGCGAAGAGCGTCTTCAGCGACGCAGCCTCGCGCGTGCCGACGATCGGGCGTTTGCGAATGCCGGCGAGGAGGATGGCGCCGAGCGCGAAACCGATCGTCGAGATGGCGTAGACCGTGGCCGGGCTGGTGAGGGCGTAGAGCGTGCCGCCGAGGCTCGGTCCGGCGATGGCCGCGAGCTGCCAACTCGCCGATTGCCACGCCACCGCGCCGACGAGCTGTTCGCGGGGCACGAGCGCTGCGAGCAGCGACGAGCCGGCAGGCCCGTAAAACGCGCGCGCGATGCCGAGCACGACGAAGATCGCGAAGACGAGTGAGACGTTCGGTGCGCCGCCACGGGCGAGCAGAAAGAGCGCCCCGGCTGCGACGGTGAAGACCAGGTCGGACACGAAGAGCACCGCGCGCCGGTCGACGCGGTCGGCGAGGTGACCGGCGAAGATCGAGAGGACGGCGATGGGGAGAAACTGCGAGAGGCCCAGGAAACCGAGGTCGAGCGGCTCGCGGGTGATGGCGTAGATTTGAAAGGCGACCGCGGTGCCGAGCATCTGGATCGCGGTCGTCGCGAGGAAGCGCGCGCCGAGATAGAAGCGAAAGTCATGGTGTTGCAGCACCGCCCAGGTCGCGCTTTGGCGTCGCCGATCGCTCGAAGGTCCTCCGTTTTCAGCCGCACCACCTGCATCGCTCGGATGACTCGGCTCACTCGGCTGACTCGGCTCGCGCAGGCTCTTCACGTCGGATGCGCTGCTCATAGCGCGTGACGGTGGGCTCAGGAAGGTCGCTGTCCAGAGTCTTCGCGGAACGTGGCGCGTGTGGGGGTCGGCGTCACCACCGTCGGGCGGAGGCCTTCGCGGAGCGGGTTGGGCACCGCGACGAAGGGGGCTTCGCGATCTTTGTGCTTGAAGGCACGGGTGAGCAGGTTTGCTTTGGCAGGGAGGGTGCGTGAGGAGAGGAGGGCGTCGAGCATCGTCTTCGCGCGGGGATTCCCCGAGCGATCGCGGAACGACGCGACCACCTCGGCGGCGTCGCGGGCGAGGGCGCGCTCGAGCGTTCCATCACCGTCGGCGAGCGCAGCGGCGACCTCGGCGACGTCGTTGACGAATAGGCAGTAGACGAAGCGATCGAACGCAGCCTCGAGAGGCGTTCGCAGCTCGGCCGCGACGGTCGGAAGCACCGACGTCATGCGCGCCTCGTCGAAGATTCCCTCCACGACCTTGGCGTTGTCGAAATCACGCAAAAACACGCGCGGCGCGTCGGTGCCGGTCATCGTCACGAGCACGTTCTGCAGGTGCGGCTCGAACATCAGCCCGACCTCGAAGAAGAGATGCAGCGCAGGCACCACCAGCGCCTCGAGATATCCGCGGAAGAACCGCGCTCTCGCCGCCTTCGGGAGGAGACGGGCGATGCGTTCGCGACCGAGGTGACGATCGCCGAAGAGGGCCGCGGCGACCTTCGGTTCTTCTGCCGGCGAGGCTGCGCGGCAGGGCGAGACGTCGCGGGCGAGGACGCCGAGGCTCGGAAACTCGTCGCGCGCGAGGAGCGAGACGAAGGCGACCTCGTCGAGCGCGGTGAAGTTCGGCGCGACGACGCGGAGGCGCGCGGACTCGGCTCGCATCCAGCGCGCCACTTGCAGCGCCGATTGCATCTCGTGCACCGCGTTCCGACGAAGGCAGTTGGTGACGCGAACGTCGAGCGAGGTCTTGAGCGCGAAGCTCGCGCCTGGCCGCTGCACGGTGCGTACGGACGAGCAGGCCCACACCTCTTCACCGTGCGGCCCGAGGTCGACGAGATCGCCGCGATCGAGCAGGAGCCGGAATTCCGGCGTCTCGCGGAGCTTGCGCGCTTGAAAAGGATGCACCGGAATGAGCACGTGGCCGTCGCGATGGGGCAGCGGCGCGCCGATCGCGTCCTCGGCACAGGCGTCGAAGCTGGACGTAGCTCGCGACTCGAGCGACTCGTCGATCGTCAGCTCGCGGCGGGCGGAGACGAGATGAAGTCGAAAGCGCGCGCCCAGCTCCGGCGAGTAGCGATCGAGCTCGGCCGGCGTGAAGCCGAGGCGTGATTTCGGCGAAGGGTGCGTGGGGTGACCGAAGATCAGCGACTGCTCGGCGCCGAGCATGCCGGCGTCGGCCTGGTCATGTGGGGCGGCGAGGATGCGTTCGAGCATCTTACGGCTGTCGGCGACGAGCGTGGCGAGCTCCGGATGAAGCGTTTTTTTCTGCCCGCCTTCTTGCCGTTGCGCGAGGTCATCGAGGAGGATTTCGGTCAGCTCCTGCACGTCGAGCGGACGAATCGACATGTCGCCGTCGAGCATGGCGAGTCGCGGCATCGAGGTCATCGTGAAGCCGCCGATCAACGTCGGGCGGGCGACGTGCACGCGCAGCTCACGTCGTCGTCCGTGGACCCGCAGCCGCAGCCGCAGCTCGTGCACGGCATCGATGGCGACGAACCGCGCGTCGTCGGCCGGTCTTCCGACCTCGCGCACCCAGCAGGTGACGAGGTTCTCGGCGCTGTGGAGCTCGGCGAGTCGTGCGGCGACGGACATCATGGCGCGGTGGGTCCGGTCTCTACCATCGTTCGATGCGCAGCGTCGTCGCCTGGAAATTTCGCGCATGTGTCGTGCGCATCCGCAAGGCAAGGGAGGCCCGACGCGCGCCGTGATACGCGCTCTTGGTGTCCGAAGGGCGCATCCCCAGCGAGTTCCGCTACTGGGACAACCTAGAGACCTCGCGCGTGCGCGTGATACGCCGGGCGCTCACGCTCGTCTTCGGTTGCGATCCGCGCCTGCCCGACGAGCACGTCCGTGCGTGGGCAGAGAGCTACTACGACGCCGATCCGGTCGCCGAGGCCTTCGTCCGCGACGTGGTGCTCGTGCAGGGTCAACGCGAAGCGCGCGGGATGGTCGAGCGCGCGCTCGCGCACGGGGTCGACTCCGACGCGCCCGATTCTTTGCGCCGCCTCTTCGCCGAGTCGGAGGAGAAGCCACGCTGGGTCGACGATCGACTCGTCGAGCTCGGCGCGCGCGTCTTTCGCCGCTTCGGCACGCACATGCACTCGTTTGCGGGCGCGATCACGCTCGAGGGCTATCGCGAATCCTCGGTGGCGAAGCCGCTCGCGTTCACCGGGGCGTACAACGGGAGCTCGGCGAACAAGCGCTTCCTCGAGACCGCTTCGTTCTGGATCGACGTCTCGGAGCCGAACGCGCTTTCGCCGGGAGGTCGCGGTCGCGCGACGGCGATGCGCGTCCGTTTGATGCACGTGCACGTGCGCGCGCGGCTGATGGCCCACCCGAAGTGGGACCTCGACGCGTGGGGCGTACCGATCAGCCAAGGCGACGCGCTGCTCACGCTGATGGGCGGGAGCTTCGTCCCCGGCTACGGCCTCAAGGTGCTCGGGTATCGCACTTCGCGCGAGGAAATCGAGGCGATGATGCACTTTTGGCGTTGGGTCGGGCACCTCATGGGCGTGCAGCCCCGCTGGTACCCAGCCGACGTCGATCAGGCGCTCGGCCTCATGTTCGCATCGCAAGTGAAAGGCTGTGGCCTCTCCGGTGACGACGGTCGCGAGCTCGCGCGTAGCTATCTCGAGTCGTACGCGCCGACCGCCGACGATCCGCCGCGCGCGGCGCTCTCCAAGCGTCTCGAGCACGGCTTGCAGCGCGGGTACGTCAGTTGGTTCCTCCCGCCGACGACCCACCATCGTTTCGGACTTCCCTCTCCGGGCCTCTGGCGGCTCCACCCGGCGATGCAGGCGCCCCTCATTTTCGCGCGCGAGACGTTGCGCAAATCGGTCCCGCGCGTCGACGAATGGTGGGACGCACGCGCGCGCGCGGCGACCAAGGAATGGGTCCGGCGTCGGCTCGGTGGACGCCGCGCCGACTACCACGCGGTCGAGCAGTTCACCCGTTGAGCACCAGGCGCCTTCGCGCCCATGCGTGACGCATGTTACCTATTGTGGGGAATGCGTACGTTTCGTGACCCGCCCGGAGCCATCGGATGCAGCCGGCGACAGGCGTTGTCGGTGCTCGGGGCCTCCGCGCTCCTCGTCGCTTGTCGTTCGAAGAGCCCCGCCAAGGCTCGCCTGCGCATCGCCGCCGCCTCCGACTTGGCGCGCGCATTTCCCGAAATCGGCGCCGCGTTCACCGCGCAGGTCGGTGGCGCCGCCGGCGTCGAGCTGACGTTCACCTTCGGGTCCTCGGGCCTTCTCTCGAAGCAGATCGCCGAGGGTGCACCGTTCGACGTCTTCGCCTGCGCCGACCTCGGGTACGTGCAGAAGTTGGCGAAGGACGGCTTCGCGCTCGCCGACAGCCTGACCCGTTACGCGCGCGGACGGCTCGTCGTCTGGACCCGCCGCGACGCCCCGATGCATCCGAGCGCGCCCTCGGACTTGCTCGACGCCGGCTATCGCAAGATCGCCATCGCCAACCCCGACCATGCGCCGTACGGGCGCGCGGCGAGAGAGGCCTTGACGAGCGCAGGGGTCTTGCCATCGGCGGCGAATCGCCTCGTTTTTGGCGAAGACGTGCAACAAGCGCTGTCCTTCGCGACGAGCGGCAACGCCGAGGTCGCGGTGATCGCGCGCTCGCTGGCACTTCGTGAGGACGGCGTCTCGCTGCTCGTCGACGGGAACTTGCACGCGCCGCTCGAACAAGCGGCGATCGTCACCCGCGTCGCCGAAGACGCGTCCCTCGCGCGGCGCTTCGTCGCCTTTCTCGCAGGCGCTCGCTCTCGTGGCATCCTCGGTGCGCACGGGTTCGATCCTCCCGTCGCCGCTTCCGCTGCTTCCGTCGCTTCCGCCGCTCCCAGCGGCCCTTGAGCGCGCATGTCGTTCGCGCCTCTACTTCTGTCCTTCCAAGTGGCCACGCTCGCTGCGCTGATTTGCGCGGTGCTCGCGGTGGTCGTCGGCGGGCTCCTCGCGTCGAATCGCTTTCGCGGTCGCGAGCTCCTCGACGCGGTGCTGTCGGCGCCGATGGTGATGCCGCCGACGGTGCTCGGCTACTACGTTCTCGTCCTCCTCGGCCGCCGCAGCGCGCTCGGCGCTCTCTTCGAGCGGCTCACCGGCGCACCGATCGTCTTCTCACGCACCGGCGCGGTGATCGCGGCGACCATCTCGGCGCTCCCGATCGCCATCAAGTCCGCGCGCGCCGCCTTCGAGGCCGTCGATCCGACGTTGGTCGCGGTCGCGCGTACGCTCGGTGCCTCGCCCCTGCGCGCGTTTCTCTCGGTGCGCTTGCCGCTCGCAGCGCGTGGTCTCGTCGCCGGCGTGATGCTCGCCTTCGCCCGCGCGCTCGGCGATTTCGGCATCACCTTGATGGTCGCGGGAGACATCCCGGGCGAGACGCAGACAGCCTCGCTCGCGATCTACGATCTCGTACAGGCCGGTGAAGATCGCGCCGCCGCCGGCATGGTCGCGCTCTTGACGGCGTTGGCGGTGGCCATTCTCTTCGGCGTCAACGTGCTCACCGCCCGCGCCGAGAGAGGTCGGCGATGAGCGCTCTCTCGATCGACGTGCGCACGGAAGTTCCTGGTTTTTCCCTCGATATCGCCTTCGACGTCGAGCCTGGAATCACCGCGCTCTTCGGTCCCTCGGGCGCCGGCAAGAGCACGGTCCTCGACGTCGTCGCCGGCCTTCGTCGTCCGAGCGGTGGTCGCATCGTGCTCGACGAGCGCACGCTCTTCGACGCCAAGGCGCGCATCGACACGCCCGTGCACTTGCGCGCAATCGGCTACGTCGTCCAATCGCTCGCGCTCTTCCCTCACCTCGACGTCGTCACCAACGTCGCCTACGGCATCGCTCGTACCCTCGATCGCAAGGCCCGCGACGATCGCGCCCGCACCATGTTGCAGCGCATGCACATCGCCCACCTCGCCACGCGCCGCCCCCTCACGCTCTCCGGCGGCGAAGCCCAACGCGTCGCCCTCGCCCGCGCCCTCGCCATGTCCCCGCGTCTCCTCCTCCTCGACGAACCTCTCTCGGGCCTCGACGAACCCCTCCGCGACGCCCTCGCCGAAGATCTGCGCACCTGGATCGACGAGCTTCGAATCGTCACCCTCCTCGTGACCCACGACAAGGCAGTCGCCCGGAGCATGGCGAAGGCGGTGGTGAAGATCGAAGGGGGAAGGGTGCGTCAGACCGGAACGGTGGGAGAAGTGCTCGGGTAGATCCACGCCCGGGCCCGCACCCACTTGACCAATCAGATAGTGATACTAATATCACTATCTCCCTCTGGAGGCTCCCCCATGCAACTCATCCCGACCCGCCTAGGCAAAGTCGCCGTCGACCTCAGCGGCGAGGGTCCGCCCCTCGTCCTCCTCCACTCCGTCGGCCACGATCACCACGACTACGACGCCGTCATCTCCGAGCTCGGCCTTCGCTTTCGCACGATCGCGGTCGATTTTCCCGGCCACGGCGGCTCCGATATGTTCGATCCACCCGCGAGCGCGACGGCCTCGGGGATGGCGGATGCGCTCGAGGACGTCGTCTCCGAGCTCGGGCTCTCTGGCGTCGTGCTGTTGGGAAATTCGGTCGGCGGCAACGCGGCACTTCGTCTGGCGGCGCGGCGGCCCGAGTGCGTTCGTGGGCTCGTGCTCGTCGATTCCACTGGGGGGCTCCTCGAGCGGAGCGTGCTCGCGCGAGCGTTCTGTTGGGTGCAGGGGCGAGTCGCAGTCCGGCGGCTGACGGGGATGGCGTTCGCGCGTCACTACTTTCGATTGCGCAACGAACACGTCGAGGCTTCGCTCGCGCGGATCGCGGCGGCCCACGAAAATAGGGCGTTCGTCGAGATGCACGCGGCGATGTGGCGGAGCTTCGCGACGAGCGAGAGTGATCACTCGAGCGAGGTGGCGGCGGTGCGTGCGCCGACGTTGATCGTCTGGGGCCGACGTGATCCCGTCGTGCGCCCGTCGGTGGAAGGACTGCGGACGCGGCGGCTCTTGCCTCATGCGTCCTACGTCGAGCTCGCCACGGGGCACGCGCCGTTCGTGGAAGACCCAGCAGCGTTCCTCGCGGCGCTGACGCCTTGGCTCGCGGCCTTGCCTGCTGCCGAGGGCGACGCCGACGTCGTGCAGGTGCACCAGGCGGCGAGCTGATGGGGCGCGCGCGACTCGCCCTCGCGCTCGCGCGCAAGCTTCCACCGCGTCCGCGTCGTGGTCCGCCGGAGGAGACCCGCGAACGGCTGGTGGTCGCCGCTGCCGAGGCCTTCAATCGCGACGGGTATGACGGCACCGATTCGAACCGCATCGCGCGCGAGGCGGGGTACGCGCCGGGTACGTTCTACAAACACTTCGTCGACAAGCGCGCGGTTTTCCTCGCCGTCTACGAAGAGTGGGTGGCGCGCGAATTCCGTGACGTCGGCGCGACGTTGGCCGAGCCCGGAACCGTCGACGACCGGGCCGAGCGCGTCGTCGGGGTGTTCCTCGCTCATCACCAGCGCTGGCGAGGTTTTCGCGCCAGCCTCCGCGCGTTGGTGGCGAGCGATCGCGAGATCCGCGACTTCTACCGTGTGCAACGGAGGAAGCAGTTGGTGATCCTCGCCGAGATGCAGACCGCACGTAAAAAGAAGGCGATTCGTGAACGTGACGCGCTCCTTCTCTTCACGATCGAGCGGGCCGCCGACGCCCTCGCCGATGGTGAGGCCGAGGCATTGGAGCTCAATCACGTGTCACTGCGCGCGCTGCTCGTCGCGCTCGTTCGCGAGCGTCTCTGAGCGTCGACGAGCCATCAGTCCCAGGAGACGTCGAAGGTGAAGGAGCCGAGTCCGAGAGGTTCGCTCATCGCTTCGCTCCGTAGCGCGCTGGTGTGCACTTGCGTGTTCTTCGCGCCGGCAAGAGTGAACAGTGCCCGCACGTAGCCTTCGCCGATGCCGGTCCACCACCAATAGAGTTGGTTCGCGATTCCGCCGTAGGTGAGCCGGGCCGCACGGTCCTCGACCTTCACGGCGGCGATCGTTCCGTGATCGAAGTACTGAGAAGAGATGGCGCCGAGCTTGCGGACGAGCGTGTGAGGCGAGACGAGACGGAGGAGCACCGAGTAGATGCCGCGCGCGTCGGCCTTGGCTTGGAGCGCGCTCGCGCTGGCGACGGACTCCCAGGCGGGCATGCGACGGACCTCGGCGGCCGCGAAATCGAGCGCGGCGTGGGCGAAGAGGTCGTACCAACTGGCGGCGAGGATCGGCCTCGAGAGGTACTCACGTACGGCCGGATCGTCGATCGCAGCGAGCACCGCGGCGCTCCCGCCGATGACGACGCGGTCGTAGACCTCCATCCGCGCCCTCAAACCGTGGCCTTTCACGCGGAATGGATTCTGGCCTGGCGGGCGCGGCATCGCGCGCGTCGGCATCTTCCAGTTCGGCATCGCGATCGCCCCGCGGCGGGAACTCACTCCGCTTCGATCGGTAGCTCGCGATCGGGCGTCATGGTGCGCGTGACCGCGGTCGTCTTTTCCTCACGAGCCTCACGAGTCTCGCGGGCTTCCCGCGGCCCGAGCCCGAGCGAGTGGTACTTGAAGCCGAGGGCCGCGAGTGGCGCGGCGCCCCACACGTTGCGCGCGTCGACGATCACACGTGAGCGCATGCGCGCGGCGACCTCGGGAAAATCAGGCGATCGGTAGCTGTGCCACTCGGTGAGAAGAAGAAGGACGTCGGCGTCTTCGATGGCGTCGATGGCGCGGCCACAGCGCTTCACTTCGGCCGCACGAGGGCCGAGCGCGCGGAGGAAATTGTCGGTCGCCTCCGGATCGTGGACGCGGACCTCGATGCCGAGATCGAGGAGGCGGGGCACGATGGCGAGGGCGGCGCACTCGCGCACGTCGTCGGTCTCCGGTTTGAACGCCAGGCCCCAGATGGCGACGCGCTTCGTCTGCGGATCGTCTCGGTCGATGTCGCCGAGCGCGCGGAGCGTCTTTTCCAGTACCCAGCGACGCTGCGCATCGTTGGTCTCGTGCGTCGCTTCGACGGTGAGGAGACGTACGCCGACGTCGCGCCCGAGACACGCGAGCGCTTGGACGTCTTTGGGAAAGCAGGAGCCGCCGTAGCCGGGGCCGGGGTTGAGGTAGAGGTGGCCGATGCGACTGTCGCCGCCGAGCGCGCAGCGGACGTCGTGCACGTCGGCGCCGAGCGCGTCGCAGAGGCGCGCCATCTCGTTCATGAAGGAGATGCGCAGCGCGAGGAGGGCGTTCGCCGCGTATTTGCAGAGCTCGGCCGACCTCACGTCGATGATTTGCACCTGCGCGGCTTCGAGCTGCAGCGGCGCGTAGAGGGCGCGCATGCGCTCTTCGGCCCACGTCGAACGCACGCCGCAGACGATGCGCTCGGGCGAGAAGAAGTCGTCGATGGCGCTCCCCTCGCGGAGGAACTCGGGGTTGCTGACGTGCTCGAGCCCGAGGCGCGATCGAGCCGGCGTCTGGGCCTGCAGGTGCGTATCGAGAATGTGTTGCACTCGATCGCCGGTGCCGACGGGGACCGTGCTCTTGACGATGACGAGGGCGCGACGAGCGGCGCGCGCGGCGATGGTCTCGGCGACGGCGAGGACCGCGGACACGTCGGCCGAACCGTCGGCGCGCGGTGGGGTCCCGACCGCGATGACGAAGGTGTCGGCGCCCCACGACAAATCGGGGACCACGGCGGTGAAGTCGATGCGCCCTTCGCGGGTGTTGCGCGTCACCAGCTCGGCCAGACCCGGCTCGAAGATGGGGATTTTCCCGGCGCGCAGCGCTTCGACGCGCGCGAGATCGACCTCGACGCAGAGCACGTGATTGCCGAGCTCGGCGAGCCCGGTGGCAGTGACGAGCCCGACGTAGCCGGCTCCGAAGACGACGATGTTCAAGAGACCCTCCGTCGGAAATCGGACAACGTACGACGAATTCCCTCGGCGAGGGAAATCGACGGAGAAAACCCGAGCCGGGCTCGTGCGCGCGTGATGTCCGGACGGCGTTGGCGGGGGTCGTCGACGGGCAGCGGGCGGTGGGTGACTTCGAGGGGCGTGCCCAGCTCTTTCGCGATCACGTCGACGAGGTTTCGGACCGGAATTTCCTCGGGATTTCCCACGTTGATGGGCCCGTCGAAATGAGCGGGGCCGGGGGGAAGGCCGAGGGTCGCGACGAAGGCACCGACGGTGTCGTCGACGTAGCAGAACGAGCGGGTCTGCTCGCCCGCGCCATAGACGGTGAGGGGCTCGCCTCGGAGCGCCGAGACGAGAAAATTACTCACCACCCGCCCATCTTCGAGCGCCATGCGCGGGCCGTAGGTGTTGAAGAGCCGGAGAATCTGCAGCGGAAAAGGCCGGCGGCGGTGGGCATCGACGAGGATGGTCTCGGCGACGCGTTTGCCTTCGTCGTAGCAGGCGCGCGGACCGATCGGATTGACCTTGCCCCAGTACGACTCGGGCTGCGGGTGTACCTCGGGATCGCCGTAGACCTCGGAGGTGGAGGCATGGACGATGCGCACCGTCGGACGTGTTTCGACCAGCTCGGCGAGCCGAAGAGCACCGAGCGCGCTGGTGGTGAGCGTGAGGTGCGGATCGGCCTGGTAGTGCACCGGCGAGGCCGGACAGGCGAGGTTGAAGACGGCGTCGACCGACGCAGGGATGGCGTGCCGCACGTCGCCGAGCTGGAAATGGAAGCGCGGATGCGTGAGCGCCTCTCGCAGGTTGTCGCGCGAGCCGGTGTAGAGGTTGTCGAGCCCGAGCACCTCGTGGCCGAGCCCGAGCAGGCGATCGACGAGGTGGGAGCCGAGGAAGCCGGCCGCGCCGGTCACGAGAATCCGAGCCATCAGGGGCTCATATCGAAGATCTCAGCGGGAGACGACGTGGTCGAGAACGATGTTGATCGCATGCACCGACGAGGACAGCGCCAGCCACGCCGGGAGACGCACGTCGCGGGCGAGGGCGCAGAGGACGATGCCCGGATAGAGGAAGTCGAGGCCGCGCGCGAAGCCTCCGGGGCTCGTCCAGACCATGTACGACGAGCAGAGCCCGAGGAGGCAGAAGAGCCCCGTCGCGATCGCGAGCCCGCTGCGATCACGCCGAAGCGAGGCGAGATGGAGGAAGATCATCGCCAGGAGGGGCACCCCGACGAGCGCCGTGAGGACGACGTGCCCATTGAAGCTATGGGCGCGGACGAATCCGAGCGCGACGCGCACCGGCCCTTCGAGCGGGAACGACAGATTTTGCAGCCCGCCACCGGCATCGTCCGGCGGGAGCACGCGCCGTAGATGGAACATCCAGAGGACCGCCGGAAGCGGCGCGAAGAGGAGCGGGAAGACCTTCGTCCAGCTCGCACCGCTCGGAAGAATCGCCTTGTTTTCCCGACCTGCGAGGAGCTCCGCGAGGACGATTCCGGCGGGCACGAGGACGTAGGTTTCGCGTGCCAAGGCAGCAGCGGTCAGCGCCAGCGCGGCGAGCCAACGTCGTTCTCGCGTCCACGCGAAGAGCCCGAGGAGCCCGAAGAATTGCGCAGCCACCTCGACGCCGGCGATGTCGGTGGCGCAGACGAGACCTCCACCGGTCGCGAGGAGCATGGCAAAGCGCACGCTCTTCTTGCGCGCGAGCACGAGCGCGGCGAGCAGCGCTCCGATTCCCGCCGCGAAGACCAAGTTGAAGCCGAGAATCGCCCTCGGAATGCAGCGCGAGTTGCCGGCGCAGACGGTGGCGGCGAGGCCTGGCAGGAGGATGCGTCCGTAGCGATAACGAGGCGCGTCGATGAACGGCACCATGTCGCCGCGTTGGAGGAGAGGATCGTGGGCGATGAAGAGATACTGCTGCCCGTCGGTTCCGAATCCACCCTGCTCGAGCGGGTAACCTTCGTCGAAGACGAACGGCGGCCTCGCGCGATCTCCACCTTTTTCCAGCTCGCCGACGCGGAAAACGGCGAGGAGCGAGTGCGACGGGTGCATCGCGACTTTGACGGCGATGACGGTCGCGTGCACGCACAAGGTCGTGAGCGCCATCCAGAGCACGAGGCGGCTTGCGGCGATCACGCTCCGAGACATGTGCCCGACGGCTAGCAGGCTGGGCCGGTAGCGCCAACGGCCTCGGCACGCGCGCGAAGATTCGACCGCTCGGCGAACTTGCTCGGCGAACGCACGATTCCGCGGTAGGAAGCGTCCCGATGATCCCCGACGCCGACGCCCTCGTCGCCCGCACGATTGCGCAAGAAGGCCGCCCTACGCCGCTGCTCACTGTGGTGATCCCCGCCTACAACGAGGTGAAGACGATCACCTCGATCGTCGAAGCGGTCCTCGCCGCGCCGGTCGCCTCCAAGGAGATCATCGTCGTCGACGACGGCTCGAGCGACGGCACCCGCGAGCTCTTGCAGGAGAAGGTCGCGCACATGCCGGGGGTGCGCGTCATCCTGCATCCGCACAACAAGGGCAAAGGCGCGGCGCTGCACACCGGCTTCCGCGAGGCGCGTGGTGACTACGTGCTCGTCCAGGACGCCGATCTCGAATACGACCCGCGCGAATATCCGAAGCTGCTGGCGCCGCTGATCCTCGATCACGCCGACGTCGTCTTCGGCTCGCGCTTCCTCGGCGGCGGTCCGCACCGAGTGCTCTACTTCTGGCACTCGATCGCCAACGGCCTGCTCACGCTCGCGTCCAATGTCGTCACCGACTTGAACCTCACCGACATGGAGACTTGTTACAAAGTCTTCCGCCGCGAAATCATCCAGTCGCTCACGCTCGAAGAAGAGCGCTTCGGCTTCGAGCCCGAGGTGACCGCGAAGATCGCGCGGCTCGGCGTGCGCGTGTACGAGACGCCGATCAGCTATCACGGGCGCACCTACGCCGAGGGCAAGAAGATCGGTCTCAAGGACGCGGTGCGCGCGCTGTACTGCGTCGGAAAATACGGCGTGCTGCGTCGCTGAGCGAGCCTCGATCGACGGAGGCGTTCACCGAGACGTCACCGAACGGACTGGGGAGGTAGGTGAAGGCGTGCTACCAAAGGGCGTGGCTTTGGCTTCCCGCATCTCCGCCTGTTTCGGCCTATTTGTGCCGCTCGTCGCAGCGTGTGCAAACGGCAACGAGAAGAGCCCAGACAATCGCGACTCGGCGGTGGGTGACATTTCGTCCCTCGACGGAGGTATGTCCGACTCCGACATCGTCGACGCGGACTCCTCCACACCCGACGCAGCTTTCGACGTCGGTCCGACCGACACTGGGCCGATCGAGCTCGACGCTGCGTGTGCCATCGCCACCGAGACGGCGAAGACCGAAGCGTTGCCGGTCGACATCATCTGGGTCGTCGACAACTCGTCGAGCATGCAGCCTGCGGTCGCCGAGGTGAAGGCCGGCCTCAACGACTTCGCCACGGCCATCGGCGCCAAGAGCCTCGACTACAAAGTGATCATGCTCGCCATCAAGAGCGAGACGAGCCCGATCACCGTCGGTGGCGGCACGCGCTATCCGGTGTGCATTCCTCCGCCCCTGTCCGGCGATACGCACTGTGGCGACGGGCCGCGCTTTCATCACTCGAACGTCGACATCAAGAGTACGCAGCCGCTCGAGCAGTTCCTCGGCTCGCTCGCGCAGACGGCAGGCTACAAGGCAGGCGAAGCACGCGGCGCCGACGTGTGGGCCGATCAGCTTCGTCCCGCGGCCACCAAGACCATCGTCGTGGTCACCGACGACGAGACTCGTCTCAGCGCGGTCGACTTCGAGACCTTCCCCGGCGGCCCCAACCCGAACAACTCTGCGCTGATCTTGCCGCCGGGAATCCTTGATCCCAGCTGGAAGGGACAATTCGACGGCTACGTCTTCAGCGCGCTCTATGGGTGGGGCTCGGAGACGACGGCGAGCACCGTCTGCACGTACTCCGACGGCAGCAAGCCCGCGAGCTCGGGCCCGACGTACACCACGCTCGTGAAGAAGACGTCGGGAGCACGCGCGCAGATCTGTGCGGGCGCCACCGCGTGGAAGCCGTTCTTCGACGCCATCGCGACCGCAGTGGTCAAGGCCTCGAAGCTCTCGTGCGACGTGAGCATCCCCATCCCTTCGAAGGGCACGCTCGATCCGGGAGCGATCAACGTCCAGCTCGTCGTCGGCGGCGTGACCACGCTCATCCCCAAGGTGAAGGACGCGGCCTCGTGTGGGAAAGACGTCGGCTGGTACTACGACTCGGACGCGACGCCGACCAAGGTGCTCCTCTGTCCGGCCGCATGCGACGCCGTCAACAGCTCGGTCGGCGTCGACAAGCTCGGAAAGATCGACATCCTCTTCGGCTGCAAGACGATCTCCGTCATCAAGTGAGCTGTCTCGCGAAACGTGAGCAGCTCCTGATCCCCCCAATTTCCCTAGATTGTCGATTTGGCCGATACTGGTCCGATGGTCCAGGGGCTGGAGCCGGATGAGGCCGCGAGGCTCGCCGCGCTGCGCTCGTATCGAGTGATCGGCGCCGCGAGCAGCCCCGCGTTCGACGCCATCGTGCGCGTGGCGGCGCGGGTGGCGAAGGCGCCGGTGGCGATCGTCAGCCTCGTCGACGAAGAGCGCGTCTTCCATCTCGCGGCGATTGGCACCGAACCAGGGAAGAGCGTGTCGCGCGAGGGCTCGCTCTGTGCCGAAGCGATCCGCGGCCTCTCGCCGTTCGTGGTCGAAGACCTCTCGGTCGATGCTCGCTTCGACACGACGGGCCTGACCCTCGGCGAGAGCCGACTGCGCTCGTACACCGGCTTGCCGCTCGTCACCCCCGACGGGCACGCGCTGGGCACGCTCTGCATCCTCGACACCGTGGTGCGCGGGCTCGACGACGACGTCCTGGGCATCCTCGGCGATCTGGCGATCGCCACCGGGCGTCTCCTCGAACAGCACCGGCTCGAAGTGCGACGCGAGGAAGCCGAACGCGGGCAGCGGACGCTCGAGCGCGAACGTCAACTGCTCTTCGACGCGCTGCCGGCGGCCATCGGATACGTCGATCCCGAGTACATCTGCCGCTACTTCAACGCCAAACACGTCGAGTTTTTCGGTTGGTGGTCCGAGACCTCGATCGGCCGTCCGCTACGTGAAGTCCTCGGCGAGAAGCTCTTCGAGGAGCATCGTGAGAAGTTCGACCGCGCGCTCGCCGGCGAGGAGCTCACGTGGTCGTCGAAGCTCACCGATCGGAGCGGGCGCATCCGTCACTTCGAGGTGACGTGTCTTCCGATCCGCGACGAGGGCTCTGTACGGGGTGCGGCGATCGTCGCCTTCGAGGTGACCGCGCAACGCGAGGCCGAGGCGATGCTCGAGACGGAGCAGGCGCTCCAGCGGCTCGTCTTGCAAAATGTGCCCGACGGGGCGGTATTTCTCTTCGGCCACGACAAGCGCGTGGTGCGCGCGTACGGCGGGGAGATCTTCGCGCGCGCCGGTCTCAGCGCGCGTGACTACGAAGGTCGTCTCGTCGGCGAGTGGGCGCTGCCGGAGAACCGCGAGCCGATTCTCGCGGCGATGGAGCGCTGTCTCGCGGGTGAACGCGCGGACGTCGTCATCACACGCAATGCCCGCACCTACCACACCACTTTCGTACCATCGCTCGGGACCGACGGAGGCGTGACCTATGGCATGGTCTTCTCGCGCGACGTCACCGAGCAAGAGACGATGCGCGAGCACGTCGCGCGGCAAGAGCGACTCGTCACCGTGGGCACGCTGGCGGCGGGTGTCGGGCACGAAATCAACAATCCGCTCACCTACGTGCTCGCCAACCTCGCGGTCGCGTCGGGGCTGCTTTCAGCGCTACAAGGGCCGGCAACTACCATCCGTGAGCTGGGAGAGCTGCTCGGTGAGACGCACGACGGTGCGATGCGGATTCGCGACATCGTGCGGGGGCTCGCGGCCTTCAGTCGTCCAGACGATGCGGCGACGACGCTCGATCCAGGCAAGGCAGTCACCTCGGCGACGCGCCTCTGCGGCCGCGAGGTGAAGCTGCGTGCCGAGCTCAGGCTCGAGTTGCAGGCGACGCCGCCAGTGCTCGGCGACGAAGCACGCGTGGTCCAAGTGCTCGTGAACCTCCTGGTCAACGCTGCGCAGGCCTTCGATGCCGGTGACGCGAGCATGCATCACGTCGTCGTCCGCGCGCACGCCGACGCCGAAGGCAACGCCGTTCTCACCGTCAGCGACGATGGCCCAGGCATGAGCAAGGCGATCGCCGATCGCGTCTTCGAGCCATTTTTCACGACCAAGGCGGTCGGCACGGGCTCCGGTCTCGGGCTGTGGATTTCGCACAACATCGTCGTCTCGCTCGGAGGCACCATCCGCTGCGAGAGCGTCGAAGGATGCGGGACCACCTTCACGCTCGTCTTTCCGCCGGCTTTTTCGTCGGTTCTTCCGTCGGTTTTTCCGCCGGCTCGGTCGACGTTGCCGACGAACGTGACGACGGCGACGCCCAAGAGGCGCGTGCTCGTCGTCGATGACGAGCTCGCGGTCGGGAGAATCCTCGGGCGCATTCTTCGCGGCTACGAGGTGGTCATCCTCGACGATCCGCTCGAGGCACGGGCGCGTTTGGCGCGGGAGACCTTCGACGTCGTCTTCTGCGACATGCTGATGCCGGCGCTCTCGGGGATGGAGCTTCACGAGGCGGTCTCAGCGACGCAGGCCGCGCGCTTCGTCTTCATGACCGGCGACTCGTTGCGGCCCGAGCTGCGCGCGTTCTTCGAGAGCACGCCGAACGAGCGCTTGGAGAAGCCGTTCGACGCCAACGCCGTTCGCGCTGTGGCAGCGCGGGTTCTTCACGAAAACGTGTGACAGGCCGAGAGGGGCCGAAGCTCAGAGAGGGGTCTGTTCGACCATGCCCCAGAGTCCCGTCATCATCGACCACACGCGTGCTGCCGCCGGTGCGACCGGCTTGCCTCGAAACGAGTGCACCGCACCATCGAGTCGAATCGCGTAGAGCGGCGTGCCGACGGCTTCGGTGGTCGCGCGATCGAACGTCGCGAGGGCAGGGGATGCCGCGAGGGATCGCCAGGCCGAGACCGTCGCGCGAGCGGCGTGCCCGACGACCAACACGGCCTCCTCGTCTTCACCCGAGAGGAGCTCGATCGTGCCGTCCTCGCGGAGGACGACCGTGCGACTGGCCATCGACGCCTCGTCGGTGCGCGAGATGGCAACGACGACGTTGGCCCGACGATCGGTGACGGCGCCGCCTTCGTTGGCGTCGATCACGATCATCGAGCCGCATGTGCCGCACCGGACACGACGAATCGACGTCGACTGACCGCGGGCGACGCACGCGCATCCACACGACGGACAGAGGGTGTTGGTGTTCATCGAGTCTCCTCGCGGCTCACGCAGCTGCGATCACGTGGATCACACGCGGCTCAGTCGCGCGGATCAGTAGAGCTCTTGCTCCGGCTGCGGCCCCGGCACGATGCCGGCGATGTCCGGGTCTTCGCCCGGTTCTCCGCCACCCGGCGTGCCTGCCTTTTCCTTCCGCTCGACGCGGCGGACGGCCTTCTCTTCCTGACGTTCTTTGCGAGCGCGTTCTTTCTCGCGCTTCTTCACGGACGGATTGCCGGCCATTGGATCTCCTTCGACCGCTCGTGAAACGTCAGGGGTCCGCCGATGGGCTGGCCCCTGACGATTTCACGGCAATTCACGCTGTTCGCGCCCCCGACACGCACGTTGCGCGTCGCAGAGCACGAGACTCGTTAGTAGCGCTCGCGACGTCCGCCACCGCCGCCGCCGCCACGGCCACCGCCGCCGCCGCCGCCGCCGTAGCCGCCACCACCACCGCCGCCGCCGCCGCCGCCGCCGGCGCGGGGAGCGCGCTCTTCGGCTTCGTTGACGCGGAGGGGGCGCCCGTCGAGGATCGCGCCGTTCATCTGCGCGATCGCCTCGGCCGCCTGCTGCGCCGTCGCCATCGTGACGAACCCGAAGCCGCGCGATTGGCCCGAGTCGCGATCGGTGACGAGGTGGACGTCGGTGACCTCACGACCGCCGGCCGCGAACGCGTCCTGCAGCGAAGCCTTGTTGGTGTGGAACGCGAGATTGCCGACGTAAAGGCGATTGGACATGCGAATTCGTTCTCTTCTCGGGCCCGAGAGCGCGCGAAAGCCGCGCTAATGATGAGTACCGTCCGTTCCGGGAGCCTGGCCAGATCGGGGGCGCTGCAGGAAAAAACCCGCAGCCACACACGCCGTCAGAGGCCGACCACAAAGTGCCAGAACCAGACGTAGAGTGAGCGGCGAGACAATACGACTTTTCCGGCGGAACGCAACGTGCGTGGCGAGAATTCGTCCGTTGAGGATTATCACTCCTCTTCTTGGAGTAGTCCCATCGGACCGACGGCGTCATCCCGCCCTGGGTGTCGGCTATCCTGCGGTCGTGGAATCGAACCATGTCGACGTGCTCATCGTCGGTGCCGGCCTCTCGGGCATCGGCGCGGCGTACCACCTCCAGACCAACTGCCCGACCAAGACCTACGCCATCCTCGAGGGACGCGCGCGGCTCGGGGGCACGTGGGATCTCTTTCGCTACCCCGGCATTCGCTCGGACTCGGACATGTACACGCTCGGATATTCGTTCCGGCCATGGACCAACCCGAAGGCGATCGCCGATGGTCCGTCGATCCTCGCGTACGTGCGAGAGACGGCCGAGCTGCATGGCATCGACAAGAAGATTCGCTTTCATCATCGCGTCGAGCACGCCAGTTGGTCGACGGAGAAGGCGCTCTGGACGGTGACCGTTCGAAAGATGGTCGAGCGCGGCGAGGGCGAGGGCGAGGGCGAGGCAACGCCGGGCGAGGCGGTGATCTACACCTGCAACTTCCTCTTCATGTGCGCCGGCTATTACGACTACGACGGCGGCTACACGCCGGAATTTCCGGGGATCGAGCGCTTCGGCGGCAAGGTGGTGCACCCGCAGAAGTGGACCGCGGACATCGACTACGCCGGTAAGAAGGTCGTCGTCATCGGCTCGGGGGCGACGGCGGTGACGCTGGTGCCGGAGATGGCGAAGAAGGCCGCGCACGTGACGATGTTGCAGCGCTCGCCGACGTACATCGTCTCGATGCCAGAGAAGGACAAGATCGCCAATTGGCTTCGCGAGAAGCTCCCCGGCAAAGCGGCGTACGCGATCTCGCGTTGGAAGAACGTGCTCCTCGGGATGGCGTTCTACAACTACAGCCGGCGCTTTCCCGAGCGCGCGAAGAAGGGGATGGTCGGCCTCGTCAAGAAGGAGCTGGGCAAGACCGTCGACGTGCAGCAGCACTTCACGCCCAAGTACAATCCTTGGGATCAGCGCGTCTGCTTGGTGCCGGATGGCGACCTCTTCCAGACGCTCCGCGCGGGGCGCGCGTCGGTGGTGACCGATCACATCGAGACCTTCACCGAGAAGGGAATCAAGCTGAAATCAGGCGCCGAGCTGGAGGCCGATTTGGTGGTCACCGCGACGGGGCTGCAGCTGAAGTTCCTCGGCGGGCTGAAGGTGGAGGTCGACGGCAAGACGATCGAGCCGTCGCAGACGATGGCCTACAAGGGAATGATGTGCAGCGACGTACCGAACCTGGCGCTCGCCATCGGCTACACCAACGCCTCGTGGACGTTGAAGTGCGATCTGACCGGTGAGTACGTCTGCCGGCTGATCAACCACATGGACAAGCATGGGTACGCCTATGCGACGCCGCGGCGGAACGATCCGAAGCTGAAGGAAGAGTTGCTGCTCGATTTCAGCTCGGGGTACGTGAAGCGCTCGATCGACAAGTTCCCGCGGCAAGGGTCGTTCGCGCCGTGGAAGCTCTATCAGAACTACGCGCTCGACTTGGTGACGCTGCGGCACGCGCCGATCGAGGACGGGGCGATGCAGTTCTCGCGTTCGGCGGCGAGGCACTGAGACGTGACGAGCCGGGGCTCGACGCCAGCCTCGCAGGCGTGACGCCGAGCGGGGGCACCGATCTCGTCCTCTTGCAGATGGACGCCAAGGGGAAGATCACGAAGCAGCGGCACTTCGTCGACGGGGTCGCTCCGCAGGCCCTCGCGGTCGATCCCTTCGGAAACGTCGCGATCGTCGGCTCGCTCACGGGCAAGGCCGATTTCACCTTCACCCGCCTGACGTCGACCGCCGGCACGTCGAAGGATCAGGCCTTCATCAGCCGCTTTCTCAAGTGACGTTTTCTCGAGTGACGTTTTCTCGGGTGATACCTTCTCGAGTGATGAGCCCCGTCGCTTCGCGCGCGAGAAGCGCTCGTTTTCGCTCGATGCCCCAGCGATAACCGGCGAGGGCGCCGTCTTGGCGGACGACGCGATGGCAGGGAATGGCGACCGCGAGCGCGTTGGCGCCGCAGGCTTGGGCGACCGCGCGGTGTGACTTCGGCGCGCCGACGCGCGCGGCGAGCTCGGCGTAGCTGATGGTGACGCCGGCCGGAATTTTTCGCAGCGCTTGCCAGACGCGCCTCTGAAACGCCGTTCCGCGGACGTCGAGCGGCAGCGCACCAGCTTCGCCCGGGCGCTCGACGAGGCCGATGACGGCGGCGACGAGCGACTCGAACGGCGCGTCTCCTCCGACGAGGTCGGCGCGCGCGAAGCGACGTTCGAGCTCGCGTACCAGCTCGTCGGGATCGTCTCCCAGCGAGATCGCGCAGACCCCGACCGTCGTGGCGGCGACGAGGATGGCGCCGAGCGAGCACTGGCCGACGGCGAAGCGGATCTCGACGCGCTCACCCCCTCGACGAAATCGCGTGGGGGTCATTCCGAGGACCGCGTTCGAGGTCGCGTAGAAACGACCGCCGGAGCCGTAGCCGGCGTCGAACACCGCTGCGGTCACGCTGCCGCCGTTTTGCAGGTTCTTTTGCACGCGCGCGTGACGATGCGCGGTCGCGTACGCCTTCGGGGTGACGCCCGTCGTCGCTTTGAAGAGGCGATGAAGATGAAAGACGCTGAGACCGGCGCGATCGGCGAGCTCGCCGAGCGTCGGTTCGGCCTCGCTCGTCTCGATGTGGCGACAGAGCTCGGCGACGAGCTCGGCGCGCCTCGCCTCGAGCGGCGGCTCGTTGGGACGGCAGCGCTTGCACGGCCTGTATCCCGCTTTTCGCGCCGAGGCCGTGGTTGGGTGGTAGTCGACGTTTTCTGGACGCGGCGTGCGCGCGGCGCATGAGGGGCGGCAATAGACTCCGGTGGTGACGACTGCGTAAAAGAAGGTGCCATCGGCGCTGGCGTCGCGCGCGCAGACGGCGTGGTAGCGGGGATCGACCTTCGGCGAGTTCGACTGCGTGGGCATGACGTCGCGCTCCTTCCAAGACTTCCAAGACTTCCAAGACTTCCAGGACTTCGAGAAGGCAACCTAGCCGCGCGCTCTCTACCCTGCGCTCTGGGTCTTGCTTTCGAATTCGTGGTCGTCGTCTCGGGTGCGTGACCGCATCCTTTGTCCGTGCTCGGTCGTCTTCTTCGAGGGAGCTTCGTCACGGCACCCGAAAGATACGACTCGAGAGGAGGACGATCGATGGCCAAGGTGAAGGGTGCAGGGACCGAGGAGTCGCCGTGGGAGCTGAAGACGCCGCCGGGGACCTCGGAATTTCAGGCGTATCGTGATGAAACGAGCGATCCGCCGGCGCTCGTCGTGCAGGTCGGGAAGACCCAGCTCCGCTACCACCTCCGGTGTCTCGACGACTTGCCGGTGATGCTGAAGAAGCACGGCGACTGGATGGCGCTCGGCAGCGCCGACGAGCAGAAGCCGGCCGCACCAGGCACCGTCGAGGCGTGGGGACGCGCCGATGGCAACCCGGTGAAGGGATGGTACGGCCTGAAAAAAGGCCTCCGCGGTCGTTTCGCGATGTACGTGCCGCCGGTGCTCGAGGCGCTCGGGCGCGCCGAGGTCGAGCATCTTCCGCGCAACAATCGAATGCGCGTCGGCGCGGGAAAGAAGTGAGTGGGCTGATATCGTGGCGAACGTGGCCAACGAGACCAGCGGCGAGACCGCAGAAGAGACGCCTTCGTCGCTCATCGAGGCGCGCGAGCGGTTTCTCGGGATGGTCGCCTCGGTGCGCCCCGAGCTCCATCGCTATTGCGCGAGGCTCACCGGTTCGGTGATCGACGGCGAGGACATCGTGCAAGAGACGCTCGCCAAGGGCTTCTATGCGCTCAGCCTCGCGGCCGAGGTGCCGCCGTTGCGACCGTGGCTCTTTCGCATCGCGCACAACGCCGCGCTCGATTTTCTCAAGAGTCATGGACGCAAGTACGTCGAGCCACGCGCCGACGTCGCCGAGCTCGCCGGGTTCGTCGAGGCGCCCGATCCAGCCGTCGTCCGCGCGGCGCTGGTCCGATTTCTCGTGTTGCCGGTCAGCCAACGGAGCGCGGTCATTCTCAAGGACGTGCTCGGTCACTCGCTCGAAGAGACGGCCGAGACGATGGGGACCACGGTCATGGCGGTGAAAGCAGCCTTGGTGCGCGGGCGACGGACGCTGACGACGACGCCGACGGATGAGGAAGAAGGAGAAAAGCCCCCGCTCGCCGAGCTTCGACGTTATGCCGCGCTCTTCAACGCCCGCGATTGGGACGGCGTGCGCGCGCTCGTCGGTGACGAGTGCCGACTCGATCTCGTCTCCAAGTCCCAACGTCGCGGCAAGCAGGTCGGTGCCTATTTCGCGCGCTACGAGCGGGAGAGCGTCACGCTCGAGGTGGTGCTCCTCGAGGGGCGCCTCGCGCTCGCCGCCACCGCTGCGGGCGCGAGCGAGCCGTCGTACTTCATGTTGCTGGATTGGGAAGACGGCCACGTCCAATCGATTCGCGACTTCCGCTACGTCTCGTACATCGCCGCCGAGGCGATCTTCGAGCGCGTCTGACTCAAGGCGCGAGCTCGACGCGACGTGTGCGGCAGCGTTGCTTCACGCACGTGCAGATCAACTGGTACGGCGTGACGACGGCGGGGCACTGCACGCCCGTTTTTACGTGCGATCGTGCGACGCAGAGGCGCGGGAAGCAGACACTGTCGGGGACGCAGTCGGCGCTCGTGGCGCACTCGAGCCCGGAATTGGACGCGCTCGGGCCCGCGCTGGCCGACGCGCTCGCAGGCACGGTCGACATCGGCGGCGGCTCTTTCGTCGATTCCCGACAGGAGACGTTGGAGAGCGCAATCGGCACCGACACCAGGAAAAAGAGCCGATTTCCACTCAAGCATCACCTCGTCTGGCCCCGAGCGCTTCGAGTCGCGGCGCGAGGACCCCGAGGTCGACGCCCGGGTCGGTCGTCCAGGTGAGACCTCCCGAAGCCACGAGCGCCGTCGCTTGCGTGAGAATCGGCGCCCAATACGAGTCTTGCTCGCCTCGTGCGAGCGCACGATGGAAGCGAAAGCTGGAGGGTCGATCGGTGCCGCCGCCGTGCCACTCGAACGTGCAGAGGTCGCCGACGACGATCACGTCGGGTACAGGAAATCGAGCGACGCGGAGGAGCTTCGCCCAACCGGCGAGGTCGGGGATTCCGCCGACGTGCCGCGCGCCGGCTTCGAGGCGCTGGAGACGACGGAAGGCGGGTACCGCGAGGAGGCGCTCGTCGGGGGGCTCGGAGCTCGTCAACCCGAGAGCTTGGAGGCCGGGAAATCGTGCCTGATCGAGCTTCACCCAGGTCTCTTCCCGATCCGTGCGATCGCCTTGGTAGGCGAGGCCGACCGAGCCGAGGCTGGTGGAGGGGCCACGTGCTGCGAAGACGGCAAGCTCGTCGAGCGTGGTGTTGCCGAGATCGCGCAGGGCCCAGAGCGGCGCCCGGCCGAGGATCTCGCGTGGCGCTCGGCGGGCGTCGCCGAAGAGCCAGAACGTCATCGCGCGCAGCGTGCACCAACGGAGATCGGCGAAGAGACGGTCGACCGTCGCGGCGTCGTTCCAGTCGAAGGCCTTGTCCGTCACCGAGATCGAGGCGAGGAGGCCGCGTGCGTGCTCGCTCTTGTAGACGAGGGGTGCGAGCGCGCCGTGGAGGGCGGCCCGGTGCGTCTTCTCGAAGGCGGCGAGCTTCGACTTGAGCTTCGCCTTGCCGCTCGCGTCGGCGAGGGCCATCGCCAGGTATTCGCCGCGTGGATCGCCGCGCCCGGCGAGGAGGTCGGCGTAGACGGAACGCGGAGCGTCCTCGTCCATGGCCTCGGCGATGGCGCGAACGAGCGCCCGTTCGTCGCGGCCGGCGTCGTCGGACTCGCCAGCGCGCTTCGCCAGTACCTTCGTGGTCGCTTCGGAGATGCGCGTGACGAGCGCCGTCTCCTCCAACGTCAGCGACGAAGGTCGATCGCAGGCGGACGTGAAAGCTTCCCGCGTTCGTCGCAGGTGTTGGCGCTCGCTGCGGACGCGATCGACGGCAGCGTTGCGGTTCTCCATCGCATCGCCTCGCGCGACGATCAGCTCGCGCTGTCGCGGATCGGCGTGGTGCACCAAGGCGTCGTAGACGAAGCGCCAGAGGACGGGCCGCGAGCCGAGGAGAAAGTCCTCGAAGAGGAGCGCGAGGCGACGTCCGACGCGGGGATCGGGCGGCCATTGCAGCACCGAGGCGAGGCGCTCTTCGGCGTCGACGAGCTTGCCGGCGGTGACCGAGCCGAGGAGCCGCCCGACGTCCGTCGCCTTGGGCGCACGACCGATCGCGAGCCAGGCCGCGTGTATCTCCGCTGGCTTGCCGACCTCGAGAGAAGGCAACGTCACGTCGATGGCGCGTCCGAGAGTTTCGATCAGCTCGGCGATCGCCGGTGCACGACGCTCGCCCCAGAAGGTCACCAGCGCGCCCAGCGCCATCGCGAAATCTCCCTCATTTACCGCGCGATGGGCGACCTCGAGGCCTCCGCGCGGCGTCTGCGTCTCGTTGGTCGCCTTGGTATCACCGGCAGATGCGGCCTTGGGAGCCTTCGCGCCCGTCTTGCTTGGGCTGCTCGGTGAGGGCTTCGTCGTCGTCGCCGTTTCGACCGGCTCCTTCGAGAGCTCGAGGGCGCGCTTCTTCAATGCTCCCAGTCGTTCACGCTCCTCGGGCGTGGGTGTCGCGGGCGCCGCGAGCTGTGGCAAGGCCTTCTCGATCCACGCGGTCAGCTTCGGCCAGAACTTCGAGGTGCCGCCCGACTTCTTCGCGCGTGCACGAAGGCGCCCTTCGGCGCGTGCATCGACGTAGCTCGGCAAGGCCGAGAAGAGCATGGTCCACATCGGAAAGTTCGAGCTCGAGGTAATCGGCGGCTCGTCGATCATCTCCAGCAGCTTGGCGCCGAGACGTGGATCGGTCGGCCAATCGAGGAGCGCGCGCAGGCGCAAGGGGAGGGTGCCCTTGGGGTCGGCGTCGAGGACCTGCAAGAGGTGCGGTAAGTCGCCGAGGTCGCGCGCCATCGCCCGGGCCGTGAACGCGGCATCGAGCGCCTTGGCGGAGGCGACGATCGGCGCATGGGCGCGCGCCAGATCTTTCGACACGATCTCGACGATCTCCTCGACTGCAGCACATCGTCGCGTACGCCACGCGCCGAGCAGCGCTTCGAGCGCGGCGGAACGATCGGAACGGGCGAGCGCGCGGGTGGCGACCTCGAGGGGGTCCTTCGAGACGGGCGACATGGGAAAGAAGTACCTCGGTCATCGCTCGGCATCGAGCCGGGACGTGCGGTACGCTCGGCGACGTGGAGGTCCCGCCGCTCGTCGTCGCGCAGCGCGTCGCCCGCACCGACGCCGAGGGTCCCGGGCTTCGGTACGCCGTCTGGGTCGCTGGATGCACGATTCGCTGCCCCGGCTGCTGCAATCCGGAGATGTTCGACGCGCGTGCCGGTGAGGCGATCGCGATCGAGACGCTCGCCGACGACGTGAGACGCGCCGCGGTCGACGGACTGACGCTCCTCGGTGGCGAGCCGTTCGAGCAAGCCGCTGCGTGCGCCTCGTTGGCCTCGGCGGTGGCCTCGGCGGGCGGCTCGGTGATGGTGTTCACCGGCTACCTTCGCGAAGACCTCGAGCGTCGCGACGACCCGCACGTGCGACGGCTCCTCGCGGTGACCGACCTCCTCGTCGACGGACCTTACATGCGCGATCGACCCGAGACCTCGCGTCGGTGGATCGGCTCCGCGAACCAGCGCATGCACTTTCTATCTTCGCGTCATTTTCCCGGAGATCCGCGCCTCTCTGCGCCCAACCAACTGGTCATCCGGCTCGAGCGCGGCTCGCTCGCGGTGCATGGATTTCCAGCTCGTTCGCTCTTCGCACGCGCCCGCCGCTCATGAACGCGCCCGGCACGCTCCACCATGTTCGCGAGCCCGAAGGGGAGTTGCTCCGCGTCGCGCGAGCGCTCTTCGAGCCCAAGACGCACGCGAGCATCCTTCCCATTCTGCGTCAGGCGTGTCCGCTCGCGCCGAAGCTGGGAGAGAGCGCGATGCGCGTGCTGAAGGACGTGCTCGGCAAGGGGCTGGTGCGGCTCCTCGCGCGTGCGAGTGCCACGCCTCGGCTGCGGACGACGGTCGCGCAAACTGGGTCGGAGCTGGCGCGGCCGCCAAAGCTCGAGGTCTCGGCGTCATCGTTCGAGCTCCTTCGCTGGATGGTCGCGCGGCCGTTGGTGTCGACGGCGCAAGAGCACCGCCTCGAGCTCACTTCGCCGCTGACGTTCGCCGATCAGCTGCTTTTCGCGCTCGCGTTCGATGCGCTCGACGCGGCCCGGCTCGGTGGCATCTTGCGCACGCAGCTCGGCGAACGGGTTCTTGCCTGTCCGTATCTCTGGCTCCTGACGCCAGATCTCGGCCCGGTCACCCACGTGCCGAGCGCCGAGAGCTTCGCCGGGCTCGCCGAGGAGGAGGGCGCCGATGCACTGTGGCTGAGCTCGGGGTTGATCACGCCACGGCAGCTGCGCGTCGAGCGCGCGAAGGCCATCGACGCCGACGTCGAGCGACTCGAACGCATCTCGCTGGCGCACGCGGCAGTGCTCGAACGCGCGACCGCAGCGATCGTCGCCTCGCGTCGTCTGCATGCCCTGACGTTCCTCTTCGAGGTCGAGGCCGCGCTGATCCCGAACGCCGAAGTGCCATTCGAGGCGCGCGCCCTCGTGCGCACGAACTTTCCGTCTGGCCTCTCACTTTCGCAGCGCGAGAGGATTCGGCGCGCTGGTTCGGCGTCGCACCGCGCGCTCGGAGCGGTCGCCGTGCTTCGTGAGCGCCTCCGTTCGATCGGCTTCGTCGACGACGAGTACGACGAAGCGCAGCGCCTTCAGCGATTCCTCGAACCCTGGGATGAAGGCCGTTTCGCGCGCGCCGCCGATGTCGTCCGCATCTCCGAGGGGCTCGACGTGTCTGACGTGCCTGCGATGCCTGACGTGACCGAATCGGAGGAAGCAACGTGAGCCGCGCCTACCGCATTCGCATCTCCGAGACCGTGGAGCGCGTCGTCCACGTCGAGGACGGCGTCGCCACTACGCTCGAATTGCTGCCGATTCTGCCGAAGGAGCGGATGAGCGAGCTCCTCGCGTCGGCGCTCGTCGGCGTCGGAATGATCGTCGAGGCAGGCGTCGCCAAGCGTGTCGACCTCAGCGCCCAGGGGGAGGTCACCGTCGCGGTCGAGCTCGCGACGGGCATCGTCACCGTCACGGTCGCCAAGGCGGAGGACGTGCAAGTCGAAGGTGTGGCGCAGAGGGTGTTGCCGGAGCGGGCGTCGGTCGCGCATGACGCGAAGATTCGTGACGATCTGAAACGAGCCGCGGTAGCGCTCGCCGAAGGAGAGGTGGCGCGGGTGACGGAAGATGTGCGCCGCGCCGCCACCGAGCACCTCGAAGGACGTCTGCGCGACGTGCGCGCCGAGCTCGATCGCATCGTCCATGGTGTCACCGCCGCGGCCCTCAAGGAGCGCGCCTCGCAGATCGGCGAGATCGAAGAGATCGAGGAGGACGCCGAAGCCGGCACGCTCACGATCAAGGTCAAGGTCTGAACATGCACGAGACGCACGAGACGCACGAGATGCCCGAGACCGAGCTCCCGACCGAGTTGTCGACCTCGGCCTCGGTCGAGGCGGCGTACCCGAGCGAGATCTCGCGTTGTCTCGACGCGCTCGCGCGCCGGCTGCCGGTGCTCATCGAGTGTGAGAAGGAACTTTCACCCTACCTTTACAAGGCGATTCGAGATCGCCTCAAGCCCAGCGGGGTGCGCTGCATCTACCTCGACGGGCGTCCTGCCGCCGACGCACCGCCGGGCTCTCCGCAAGGTGCGATCGCGGTCATGCTCGGGCAGCTGCGCGACGTCGTGCGCGGACCGACCGGCGAGCGCATCGTCGTCCTCCCTCACCTCGACCTGCTCACCACGGGAAGCGGCGGGCTGACGGGCGAGGCGCGCGAGGTGATCCCGCTGCTCTACGAGAATCCAGAGATTCTCTGGCTCGGCTTCAAGGATCCTTCGTTTCCGCTCCCCGAGGTGATCAGCGGTCTCTTCCCGCACCACGAGTCGATCCTCGGCGTGCCGCGCGATCGCCTGGTGCACCTCGTGACCCGTCGCGAGGCGCGCAAGCTCGGTCGCACGTTCGAGCCCTTCGCGCTCTACAAGCACGTCTCCGGCGTCAACGCCGTGCGCCTCCGCCGACTCCTCGGCTCGCTCACCGGCGAAGACTACCCGACGAACGGCGCGGCGGTGTTCGCGCAGCTTCGCGCGGGCACGCTCGGTCCGACGCTGACGGTGCCGGAGATCGATCTCCATCGCGACATCGGCGGCTATTCACGGGTGAAAGAGCGTCTGCAACGCGAGATCCTCGACGTGCTCGCGGCCAAAGATCGCCTCACCGACAGCGCCGCGATTGGGCGACTCGAGCAGCTCCTCCCGCGGGGGATGATTTTCTGGGGCCCGCCGGGCACCGGGAAGACGCTCTTCGCCAAGGGAATGGCGACTGCGCTCGGGGCCGCGGTGACCGTCGTCAGTGGTCCGGAGCTGAAGAGTCGTTGGGTCGGCGAGAGCGAAGAGCGCATCCGTCAGGTGTTCGTCCGCGCACGGCAGAGCGCGCCGGCGATCATCATCTTCGACGAGCTCGACTCGTTCGCCGCGGCGCGAGGCACCTACGGCGGCTCGGGCGTCGAGCACTCGATGGTGAACCAGCTCCTCACCGAGATGGATGGCTTCCGCAGCGACGAGCTCGTCTTCGTCGTCGGCACCACCAACTTCGTCGAGAGCGTCGACCCCGCGCTGCTGCGCCCGGGGCGCTTCGAATTCCATCTCCAGGTGCCCTATCCCGACGCCGACGATCGGCGGGAGGTGCTGGAGATTTACGATCGCCGGCTCGAGCTGCAGCTGTCTCCGCGTGCGCTCGAGTTCGCGGTCAAACGGACCGGTGATCCCCTCGAGAGCGCCGGGGGTGGCGACGGCGTGCGCTACTCGGGCGATCACTTGCGCGCGCTTTGCCGACAAATCGCGCGCAATCGCCTGCGTGAGTCGACGAGTGCGCCCACCGAGGTGCTGGACGTCGAGCGCGCCCTCGAGGCCTATCTCGAGAGGCCGACGCTGACGCCGCACGAAGAGCGGGTGGTGGCGACACATGAAGCCGGTCACGCGCTCTGCGCCATGCACTGTCCGCACGCGCCCGCGATCGATCGCATCTCCATCCGCGGAGACGCCGGTGGCGCGCTCGGGTTCGTCCAATACGCCGATCCTGCGCATCGCTACGTCGTCACGCAAAAGCAGCTCCTCGACTCGATTTGCGTGCTCTTCGGCGGACGCGAGGCCGAGCTGCTCCTCTGCGACGATCTCTCGGCCGGCTCGGCACACGATCTCGATCGGGCGACCCGCATCGCTCGCTCGCTCGTCGAAGAGCTCGGCATGGGCGGCGACGCGCTCGGGCGACGGAGCTTCTCGGCCGGTCACGGTCCACACCAGGCGCCCGTCGCCGATGCCACGCGACAACTGATCGACGCCGAAGTGCGGACGATCCTCGAACGTGAGCGGCTCCGGGCCCGCGGCATCCTCGAGGCCGAGCGCGCCTCGCTCGAGGCCCTGCGTGATTTGGTGCTGGAAAAAAAGGTGATCGAGCGCGAAGCGTTCGCGCACCTCGGTGGCAAGTGACGGAGGAGCTCTAGCCATGGCGAGCGTGACCATTCGTCTCGAAGTCGATCGGGTGACCCGTCGGCGCACGGTGGTGGTCGGCTACGCCAGTGACGAGGACGCGCTGCCGGTCGAGCACGAAGAGGCGCATCGCGCGATCGTTCGCAGGCTCATCGAAGGCGGCGTCATCTCCGAAGACGAAGGCGCGAGGGTGCGCGTCTGCCGGGAGGCAACGGGTGAGGTCGCGGAAGCCGTCGCGCCCGGGACGCCCGCGGAACATGCCGTGGCGCGGGCGCGTGAAGAGAAGCAATGAAGCAATGACGAAGGCGTGGGTCTTTCGCGACGAGGCGACGCTCCTCCTGGCGCTCGAGGCCGGTTGGGTTCCACCCGACGTCGCCGGCACCGCCGTTCGCCTCGCGCGTGAGAACGGTTCGCTCCTCGTCATGCCTTCCGGCAAGCTCGAGGACGCCGCGAAGAAGAAGCTCCGTGCGCATGGGGTCGAGGAGCGCAAGCTCGGTGGTACGTCACCGCTCGAAGCGGAGGTGTCGTCGTGGGCCGAGCTCTTGGCAGTGCGACGCGTCAAGGACGCGGGGGTCGACGCGGCGAAGATGATCTTCGAGCTGCCCCTCGAAGGTGTGGCCGCGCTTTGTGGCGAGATGCTGCGACTCGGTTGTGATCGCCAAGAGCTCCGTCGCGTCGGTGCGCGCGCGCTCGTGCAGGTGGTGGCGCCGCCGTATTTCGCGGTCGCCAAGGCGATCGATCACGTCGGCGACGTCCGCGTCTTTCGCGCGGTGGGCGGCGAACCGAACGTGCTCGTCGAGGTCGGGTGCACCCATCCGCTGATGGATCGCCTTCGCCCGCCGAGCGGTTGCGTCCTCCTCGTCGCCGCCGACGGCGTTTTTCGCACGTTCCCGGAAGGCGAATTCGAAGATCTCGATGGGCACCTCGAGGTCGTCGTCCAGGGCTCCGCGGCTCGCTACGAGTCGATTCAAAACCTGCCGCGCGTGACGGTGCCTCTCCGCCTCTCTCGCGCGCCGCGGCGTCTCGATGCATCGGCCTTCGTCGTTCGGGAGCGCGCAGCCGAGCGCGTCGCCGCCTTTGCTCGTTCGGCCCCTTCGGACGTCCTCGAAGGTCTCGCCTTCGCGGTCATCGAGACCGGCATCGAGACCGGCATCGAGACCGGCACGAGCGGCCAAGAGCCGACCGTCATCCTCCGCGCGCGTGCCGACGTGAAGCTCGCGGCGTCTCCCCTCGACGGTGCCGAGGCCTACGCGCCGCACCCACAGGTCCTCGGTCTCTTCGTGCCGAGCGACGCCTCGCTCGAGCCTCCGCTGCGTCGCGCGCGCCTCGAGCACCTTCTCCACGACGATCCTTCGCTCATCACATTCGTCCGGGAATTCAAGGGGCGCGTCGTCGTCGAGCACGTCGCGGAGAGCGCGTTCCGACCGCTCGTCGACTTCGTCGATTACCTCGTCGATCGGAGCGCTGGCGTTTTCCGCGCGTGGGTCGAGGGCGTGACCTTCGACTTCGCGTCGTTCACCACGGCCGGGGACGACGAGGACGACGAGGACGAAGGTCGACCTCGCGCGGCGCGATCGGAGGGACAGGAGAGACAGGACCGAGAGGAGCGAGCCGAGCGGCCGGTGCCAGAGCCCGCCGCGAAGCCCAAGCCTTCGCGGGCGAAGAAGAAGAAGGGCAAAGAGGCCGAGCCAGTGGCAGAGGCGATCGCCGTGCGCGCGCAGAGCGAGGACGAAGCTGCGCTTCGTGCGAGCGAAGAGGCCTTCCTCGCGCTCGACGTCGGTGCCGACGATCCGAGACGGCTGGTGCTCTTCCGTGAACTGTCGACGCTCCTCCATCGGCTCGGTCGTGGGCGTGACGCAGCGCTGTGCCTCGTCCGTACGCTCTGGGAGGCTTCCGCGGCGGAGTTGCCAGCGCTCGCCCTCGCGTGGGCCGAGCAGGAGGAGCCCGGTGGACGAGCGCGGGCCCTCGCGCGTGGACGGGAGGCCGGCGCCGCGAGCGCAGATGGAGTTCGCGCGACGGCGGCTTGGCTGATCGCGGACCAGCATCTCGACGCGGACGGCGGAGACCTCGGCCAGCTCGGCGCCTGGCTGACGCGCCACGAAGACCTGCTCGACGTGCGCACGCAGTGGCTCGCCCAACGGGCGCTCGCCGGTCGAAGTGGCGGCGATCGTCTGACCCTCGCGCGGAGTCGCGATCGCGTGCTCGCCCGTCTCTCGCGTGGCCTCTCGGTCGAGCGCGACGTGCCGTCGTTCCTCCGCCTCGTCGGTCAAAATCGCGGTGGCACCTCGGCGGCCAAACTTGCCGAGGAGTTGAAGGCGCTCTTGCCGCGGCTCGAACGCGCGCCCCGCAAGCGCGGACCTGTCGAGGCGGGTCCGGTCAAGACTGGCGCATATCTACGTTATGTAGTGGCCTACGGTCTCGCGCGCCTCGGCGAGGCGACCGCGGCGAAGGAGCTGACGAAGACCGCCGGCGGCATGCTCGACCGCGCCGATCCGGTCCACGCGTTCCTCGCGCGGGCGTTCGAAGTACGCGTCGCCCAGGCGATCGATGGCGAGGCGGCCGGCGCGCCCTTGCCGGCCTCGCTCTCGGCCGAGCTGAGCGCGCTCGAGCGGTTCGCGCGCTACAAAGTCGACCGTCTCCGCCAGTCGTCGCTGATCCTCGAGCCGCAGGAGCGCCTCGATCCGATCGCTGCCTTCCATCGTCGCGAGCACGATCCACGCGGCGATGCGCTCGCTGCCCTGCGCGGCCTCGACGATCGCGAGGCGCTCGGGCGCGAGGTCGAGCGGGTCGTCGACGGGGCAGGGGCCTTGCCGGCGGAGGAGCGCGCGAGACTCCTCGATGGCGTACTCGATTTCTTTCCGCTCATCGGTGAGCCGCGCGCGATCGCGCTTCTTCCCCGCGTCGTCGACGCCGCGGCTGGTAGCGCGCCGGTCTCGCCGATCTCGCGGGCCCAGCTCTTGGAGGAGTCGCTGCGCGTCGCCGGTCATTATGGGCATGCGGCGATGGTGCGTTCGCTGCTCGATGAATTGACGCCGCTCCTCGCGCCGCTGGTCCGCGAGCACCCAGCGGAGACGACCGCGCTCCTCGGCGGGATGTTGCGCGCGCTGCGTCGACTCGGTCTTCGCGACGAGGCCGCGCAGCTCATCGACGCCGCAGCGGTCGCCACCGCGGGCGACACGCTCCCCGAGCTCATGGCGCGCGTGCACCTCGCCGGCGGGCAGGCGTTTCTCGGCCACGAGGCGGTGGCGCGTCCGGTCTTCGAGCGGGCGCTTTCGCACCTCGCGGGCCCGCTCGCGATTGGTGATCGGCTCTCGCTCGTGCGCGCGCTGACCTCGGCGCTCGGTCACGCCAGTGAGGCGCTCGCCCTTCCGGCGCTGCGACGGGTCGAGGCCGACTTCGTCCACGTCACCGACGCCTTCAACACCAACAGCCACTTCTGCCTCTCCGTCGTCGCCTTCACCGAGTGCTTGGTGCTCGGCATCGCCAGCGACGATCTCGCGCTCGGCGCGGTCGGTCGGCGCTATCTCGACGACGACGAATACCTGGTGCGACGGCGATTGCACCGGGACTTGCTGGAGGTCTGACGATGCCAAGCGGCGCCGCGAAAGAACTTGCACCATGAGCGCAGAAACAAGCCCGACCGCCCGCGACGAGATCGACGCCCAGCTCGATCTCCCCTTCGAGACCTTGGCCAAGGAGGCTTCGGCGATCCGCGCCCGCATCGATCGTTTTCGCACGTCGCTCGGCCGTTGGTTCGTCGGCAAGCAGACGCTCGTCGACTTGATGGTGACCGCGGCCGTCGCGCAGGAGCCGCTCCTCCTCGTCGGACAGCCGGGCACCGCCAAGAGCGACTTGGTGCTCAAATTCAAGGACGCGCTCGGAATCGGCGAGGCGGACTACTTCGAGTACATGCTCACGCGCTTCACCGAGCCGAGCGAGATCTTCGGGCCCATCGACGTCGCGCTCCTCCGCCAGGGCAAGTACATGCGGCGCGACCGCGGCAAGCTGCCGACGGCGCGGCTCGTCTTCCTCGACGAGATCTTGAAGTCGAACTCGGCGATCCTCAACGCGCTCCTCACCGTGATCAACGAGCGCAAGTTCTACCAAGATGGCGCCCCCGTCGCGGTGCGCCTGAAGATCCTCTTCGCGGCCACCAACGAGATTCCCGATCACGTGGAGCTGGCAGCGCTGAAAGATCGTTTCTGTCTCAAGGCGGCGTGCCGGTCGGTCGGTGACGAGCACTTCGTCGAGCTCATCGACGCCGGCCTCGAGCTGCAGACGCACCGCGACCTCGGGCGAAAGCCGTGGGCCGAAGGGCACGCGACGCTCCTCGATTTCCTCAAGGCCCATCGTTACCTGACGCTCTTGATGGGGCGTAAGGAGACCGACGCGCAGGGGAACGAGAAGCGCGATCGAGACCTGTATTTCCGCCCTGAGCTCTTGCAGGAGCTTCGTCGAGTCATTCGGACGTTGGTGCGCGAGGACGAGGTGTTCGTGAGCGATCGAAAGATCGTCAAGCTCTACCGGCTGCTCCGCACGCGGGCTTGGCTCATGCACGGCGGCGCGGTCGAGCGCGAAGATTTGCGTCTGCTCTCGTACCTCGGCGACTCGGCGGCGGAGATCGATTTGCTGGAAGAGAAGGTCCCGAAACTGCTTGGTCTCGCATGAGTACTCTCGCATGAGTACTCTCGCATGAGCACGCAGACCGGTCCGGTCAGTGAGCGACGTCGAGGCCGCGAGCTCCGTGACGTCGAGGCCGCGCTCCGTTGGACGCTCGGAGGGGCTGCGCTCGCGCGTACCTCTCCCGGCGCCAGCGTCGAGCGCGCGGCGGCGTGGCTCCTCGCGGCGGTGAGCGAGGTGGCGACCTTGCCGCCGCCGGGTTTCGTCCTCGATTTCGGCACCTTGCTCGCGGGCGGTCACATCGCTCCCGGAGCGGGAAAGCCAGCCGATCCGGCGCTCGCTCGTGCCCTCGAAGCGTACGAGAGGCAAGTCCTCGGTCGACTCGCGGCCGATCGACATCTCCTCCGCGCGGCCGATGCGTTCGCCAACTTGCCGGCGCTCCTCGCGCCCGTCGGGGTCGCGGTGACGATGGCGACGGTGCTCTCGCGCCTCGGGTGGAGCGCGGGGCTGGCGATCCCTGCCGGCGTCGCGCGAAGGCTCGGAGACCGAAGTCTCGGTCACGGCCTCGGCCTCACGATCGACGTCGCGATGCTCCGGGACGACGCCGCATCGGTCACCGAGCTGACGCGTGGCTACGATGCGCTGGTCCTCGCGGCGTCCCGTTCGCGCTCGCTCCTCACCGAGGCCGACGTCTTCACGCTCGAGCACCTGCCGGTGCTCTCCTCACTCGGTCAACGCGTCGCGCTCGCCGACGTGCTCGAAGCCGCGGACGCGCTCGTCGACGGCGTTCCCCGAAGATTCGGTCGCAGGCGTCGTGATGCGGGCCACGCGGCGACGGCAATTCCCGACGAGAGCCGCTATCCGGTCGGCGGGCTCTCGTCGATCGGCAACCATGGCACCTTCGAGAACCTGGTGACGAGCGAGCTCGCATACCTCGAAGACGGCCCGGAGATCGATCTCTTCGACGTCCGCTACGCACAGGACGAGCTCCTCTATTACACGCGCGACGAAGCGACGTTGGTGCGGCCGCATCGACACTGCACGTTCGTCTTCGAGGGAGAGCTCGAGGGCGCGCGCCGCCGCGATCCAGGCCTTCGTTGGCAGCGCGTCGTGATGTTGCTGGCGTCGCTCCACGTCGTCGTCGCGGCCATGCTCCGCGCGCTCGGCGACGAAGACGTCCGCATCGTGCTCTCGTTTCCTCCTCGCGGCGAAGCGCTCGGTGAAGAGTTGCGACTGTGCGGCATTCTCTTTCGCGACGAGGTCGAACGCGGCGTCGTCAGCCTCGAGCGTCTCGACGCTGCCGCGGTCGAAGCGCGCGCGATGGGCGAATCGTCGCGTGGAATCGTCCAGATCGTTCGATGCGCGGGCGAGGCCTCCGCGGAGGTACGCGGCCCGATCGAGCGTCAGGCGTTCGTCGTCGGTGCGCGTACTCTCGAAGGTTGGCAAGAGCTGGTGACGACGTTGCTTCGCGCGCTCGTGTGAAGGGAGAGAGACCTACGGCATGGCTGCAAAGAAGAAGCAGGCTCCCGAAGCGCTTCCGCGTCCCCTCCCGCCGACGGCGACGAAGAGCGAGTCCCTCGCCCGCGCTCGCATGGCTGCAGAGCTCGGTCAACTCGGCGAAGCGCTCTCCGCGCTCGTCGAGGCTTGGCGAGTGGCGCCGGCCGAAGAGCTCGCCGACGCGATCACGAAGCTCGGTGCGCTCTGCGATGCCAGCGCGTCACCTCTCGGGGGTCGTACGGCGAAGGAGCGTGAGGAGGCGTTCCAACGCGCCGCCGCGGAGAATCGCCCGGAGCGCCTGGGCATACTTCTCTCGGTCGTCACCGACACGAAGGGCTCGGCGGATACGCAAGTTCGCCTCGCCGCGCTCTGCGCACGAACGAGCGATCCGCGCCTCGCCGCTCGCATTGGAGGCATGCTCGCCTCGCCGCCGTACAACGCCAGCACGTCGCGCACGGTGCCATTTTGGAAGTTCATTTTCGCGATCGTGCCGCAGCTCGGCGATCCGCGTTTCCTCGACCTCGCGCGCGAGCTGCCGGGGAAGTGGCTCGCCGAGGCCTCGTTGAGCGACCACGAGCGCGACCTCTTGAACCGGCGGCTCGCGAAGCTCATCCGCATTCTCGAGGGACTCGAGGACCTGCGTGCGCCGACACTCTCGGCGGAAGAGTCTTCGACCATCGCTGCCGTGATCGCCAAGCTGACGAAGACCAGCGAGCCGGCAGCGCGAGGTCGCGAGAGCCGTGCACGCAGCGAGCGCGATCTTCTCCAAGACGTCTACGAGAACCCCGACGACGACGCGCCGCGCCTGGTTCATGCCGATTTTCTCCAGGAAAGGAGCGATCCGCGCGGGGAGATGATCATGCTCCAGTTCCGTCGTCGCGACGGCACACTGACGCGCGAAGAGGCACGCCGCGAGAAGGATCTGATCGCGGAGCATGGCCGACGATGGCTCGGCGCGATCGAGCCCACCGTGAAGAGGAAGGGAATGCTCTTCGAGCGCGGATTTCTCGCAGAATGCGCGGCGGGGACGATCGACGCGAGCTGGGAGTGGAACACCGTGCACACGATTTTCGACGCGTGCCCGGGACCGGAAGCGCTCCACCTCGCCTCCTTGCGCACGCTGGAAGATCTCACCTCGGTGACGGCGCTCTCGCGCATCGAACGCCCGCTCGACGTCACGTCGCTGCGAACCACCGGGCCTCACCTCGACGCCGGAACATGGCGCACGCCGAAGCCCGTCTTTCGCGAAGCCGACGTGGCCGAGTTCGTTCGGCTGCGCTGTTTGCCGCGACTGCAGAAGCTCTGGCTCGAGGGTTGGAACGCGTGGTGTCTCCCCGACGTCGGTCCTGTGCTCCTCGAGTGGCTCTGGGAATCGCCGGCGACGAAGGTCCTCGAAGAGCTCACCCTCCGCAGCGCGCTCGCTCGTCTCGCCGAGTGGCGCGTGGTCGCCGAAGCCCGCGGGCTCCGGCGTATCGAGCTCGACGCGCGCACCGATGCGCACAACGGATTTTTCCTCGCGCTCGAGCGCGGCACCTCGGGCACGCTTTCGCGACTGGTGATCGCCGGCGATCCGCGATCGAAGCACTATTTCAACGTCGGCGTGAACCTCGAGGGGGGCACGGTTCCGCACATCGCGGAGGCGATCGCCGCCTTGCCGATCGACACGCTCGACGAGGTGGTGCTCGCGCCGGAGCGCAAATGGTCGCCCAGCGATGCCGAGCTCGCGCAGCTCGACGAGGCGCTGAAGCCGCAGCGCCGCTGGAAGGGCTCGCTGCGGTAGCGGCGCTCGCCCCTTCGGACTACCTCCCGACGCCGTATGCCGACGCGGGTCGTCTTCTTCGTCTTGCTCGCCGCCACGGCGATCCCGACGCGATGGATGTCGCCGCCGCTCGCGCTCGTGCTCGGCGTGGCCTTCGGCCTCTTCGCCAGGCACCCCTATGCGGGAAGCGCGCGCAATTGGTCGAAGACGCTGCTCCAGCTCTCGGTCGTCGCGCTCGGCTTCGGCATGAACCTCACCGAAGTGCTCCGCGCGGGGCGCTCGGGTTTCCTCTACACGTTGGTCGGCATCGCCTTCGCACTCGGCATGGGCACCTTCCTCGGAACGCTCCTCATGGTGCCCCGTCGCGCGGCCTTCCTCATCTCGGTCGGCACGGCAATTTGCGGGGGAAGCGCGATCGCCGCGGTGGGACCGGCAGCCGGTGCGAGCGACGAAGAAATGTCGGTCTCGATCGGCACCGTCTTCCTCCTCAACGCCGTCGGGCTGGTCGTCTTCCCGCCGCTCGGTCATGCGCTTGGTCTCTCCGAGCCGCAGTTCGGCCTCTGGGCCGCGCTCGCCATTCACGACACCAGCTCGGTCGTCGGCGCCGGCGCCAAGTACGGCGCCATCGCGCTCACCGTCGCCACCACCGTGAAATTGGCGCGCGCGCTGTGGATCGTTCCCCTCACCCTCGGCACCGCCGCCCTGCGCAGCTGGCGCGCGAAACGAGACGCGAAAAAACTGGATGCTCGAGGCGAGCCGCCTAAGACGAAGGTCGCCTGGCCGTACTTCATCCTTTTCTTTCTCGCGGCCGCCCTCTTCAGCACCTACGAGCTGAAATTCGCCTGGATTTATCCTTGGTTCTCCAAGGCCGGCCGCGTCGGGCTGACGGTCACGCTCTTCCTCATCGGCACCGGCATGTCGCGCGCGAACTTGAAGAAGGTCGGCGTTCGGCCACTCGTGCATGGTGTCGTGCTCTGGGTCGTCGTCGCCACCGGCACGCTGCTCTTCATTCGGTCGGGGTGGATCTCGATGCAGTGACGGCCTAACGTCGTGATCGCATGATCGCGGCGCTCCCGCCGGTGCTTCCGAGCTTCGCGCGGGTGGCGGCTCGAAACGCCGATGCCGTCGCAGTCACCTTCGGCGAGACGTCGGTCACCTATGGCGAGCTCGCTTCGCGAAGTCGTCGTCTCGCCGCGTACCTCATCTCGCGTGGCGTCGGCCCCGAGGTCCCCGTCGGCGTCCGCATGCCTCTTTCGATCGAGCTGGTGGTCGCGCTCCTCGGAGTGCTCGAAGCAGGTGGCGTCTACCTTCCGCTCGACCCGACGCACCCGGAGGCGATGCTCGCCGCCATTCTCGCCGACACCCGACCTGCGTTGGTCTTGCACGAGGGTTCGGAAGCGGCGCTCCCGAAGCCTGCGACGAAAGGCGGCGAAGACGAGGCGGGCGAAGCGGATCCCTCGCGCGCCGCGACGCTGTTCTTCACCTCGGGCACCACGGGCAAGCCGAAGGGTGTCGTCGGTACGCTCGCGAACCTCGCGCACCACGTCGGCGTCGCGCGAGAGGCGTATCGTTTCTGCGAGGACGACGTCTTCCTCGCCGTGGCGAGGCCGACCTTCAGCATCAGCATTTTCGAGCTGCTTTCCCCGCTCTGTGTGGGTGCTCGCCTTCGTCTCCTATCCCGCGACGAGGTGCTGAGCCCCAGCGACTTGGCCGCGGCGATCGAAGGCGTGACCGTGCTTCACTTCGGCCCCAGCCTGCTCGCCAGCCTCTTCCGCCATCTGCGGGTTCAGGGACTCCAGGGACACGCGCGCCGCACATTTCCCGGCGTAAGGCACGCTTCGAGCGGCGGTGATCACGTGCCGCCCGACGTGCGCGCCGAGATGCACGTGGTCTTTCCCAACGCCGAGGTGTTCGTCATCTACGGATGCACCGAGGTGAGCTGCATGGCGACCACCGCACGAAGCGAGCACGGAGAAGGGCGCGCGTCGGTCGGTGCACCGTTCCCTGGCGTCACGATCCGTCTCCTCGACGAGGCCGGGCTCGACGTCGCGCGAGGTGAACTCGGCGAGGTCCACATCGCAGGCGCCGGCTGCGCACGCGGGTACTTCGGGGACGAGCCGATGACCGCCGAGAGATTCGTCGACCGCGGGGGGTTGCGCTTCTACGCATCCGGCGATCTCGGTCGTCTCGGAGAACGCAGCGAGCTCGAGCTC
>JANYDK010000108.1 GCA_025363655.1 Deltaproteobacteria bacterium
ACCACACGACCAAGAACAAGCGGACGATGACGGAGAAGTTCGAGATCAAGAAGTTCTGCCCGACGTGCCGCAAGCACTTCCCGCACAAAGAAGGAAAGATCTCGAAGGGCTGATCGCTATCGGCCACTCGCTGCTCGAGGCCTCGCGTTCACGCGCGAGGCCTTTCGGCGTTTTGTCTAACGAACCACGCCCTTTGCACGCAGCGCGCTCACTTCGGCGTCGGCGAATCCGGCTTCGCGCAAGATCGCTTCGGTGTGCTCTCCCATCGACGGCGGCGGGCCTTCCGCAGGCGTGCCGACCGGGAGTCGAATCTGCGGGCTCTCGCCAAAGGGCGTCGGACGGCGAAAGATCGCCTCGCGCGCGCGGAGGTGCAGATCGGCCTCGAGCTCGCTCGGTTCGAGAACGGGTTCGAGACAGCAATCGCGCTCGGCTCCGAAGGCCGCCCACTCGTCACGAGTACGCGTCGCGAAGATGGCCGCCACGCGCGCACGCCACTCCGGTTGATGGGGCCCCGGCAACACCGCCGACATGTCGAATTCGATCCCCACGCCCTCGCAGAACGAGCGCCAAAATTTGGGCTCGAGCGCGCCGAGGGCGACGTACTTGCCGTCCTTGGTGGCGTAGGTCGAGTAGGCCGTGATGCCTCCCGTGAGCGCCTCGCCACCACGCGGTGACTTCTCGCCCGCGAGCGCGCTCACGAGTTGGAAGATCGAGAAGGCCATCGTGCCCTCGCTCATCGCGACATCGACGACGGCGCCTTGGCCGGTGAGATCGCGACCACGCAGCGCCGCGAGGATGCCGATCACCGCCCACATGCCGCCGCTGATGTCGGCGAGCTGGAAGCCAGGCGGTTGCGGCGGACCCTCGGTCGGCCCCGTGAAGCCGAGGATGCCCGCGCGCGCGAGGTAGTCGATGTCGTGTCCAGCGCGCTTGGCGAGCGGCCCCGTCTGTCCGTATCCGGTGAGCGCAGCGATGACGAGCCGCGGAAAGCGCGCGCGCAGCTGCTCGTGACCGAGGCCGAGACGATCGAGCACGCCTGGCCGGAACTGCTCGAAGAGGACGTCGTAGCGCGGCAATAGGCGCTCGAAGACGGCGCGCCCTTCGTCGTGCTTGAGGTCGAGGATGATCGATCGCTTGCCCCGATTGAGCGCGAGGAACGCAGCATTCTGACCGCCGATGTGCGGCGGCATGTGGCGAAGGTAGTCGCCTCCGCTCGGATCTTCGACCTTGTCGACCTCCGCGCCGAGATCGGCGAGGACGAGCGAACCGAGCGGCCCCGGAAGGAGCCGGGTGAGATCGAGCACACGAACGCCAGCGAGCGGTCTCTGCGTCATCACGTTCACCTCGAGCCCGGGAGGGCGCAAAAATGCGAACGGCCCGGCGCTCGTCCCGAGAGGACGCGTCGCCGGGCCATCGCAGCCGAATTCACTTCGCGAGATCGAAGAGCTTCTGCAACTTCATCGCGAGCATCTGGTTGCCCTGGACCTTGAGCTTGCCAGCGAAGAAGAGCTGCATGCCGTTGGCCTGGGGATTCTCGACCAGCTTCTGGAAGTCGGCGTCGGCCATCGTGATCGCACACTCGGCGTTGTCGATCTTGCCGGCCTTGCACGAAGGGCCCGTGGCGGTCGTGTCGATCGTCCACTCACCGCCGGTGTCGCCGGTGATGTTCATCTGGAAGACATGGCCGACCTCTTTGGCCTTGTCCGGGTTCTTCGCCATCGCTTCGGGGAGTTCTTTGTCGAAGAGCTGCTTGATGTCGACGGCCATGGGAAGAGCCTCCACTTGGGGTATCGGTGCGCGGACGATCTCGCGCGCAGAGTGAATGACGATTCAGTGACGAGAGAGCGTGAGCTAACACCGGCCGCGCCGCACCTCAACCCCTCCGCTACGGGCGCGAAATACCGCCAGTTTTCCCGGGAATTGGCTTGAGAGTGGCGGGAGATCGGCCGACGCGGTAACCGTCTCGCATGCTGCGGATCGTCTCCATCGACTCCCCCGAGTTCGACCCGACCCTGCGCGCCCTCGCTGGCCGTGGCGAGGTCGATCTGCGCGCGGTCGAGGCGAGGGTCCGCGTCATCGTCGACGACGTGCGCGCGCGGGGTGACGCCGCCGTGCTCGACGCCTGCGAGCGCTTCGAGCGTAGGCGTCCGCAGCCGCTCCTCCGGCGGTTCGACGGTGCAGCAGCGCTCGCGCGACTTTCGACCGAAGCTCGCGAGGCACTCGTGCTGGCGGCCCAGCGCATCGACGCGTTCCACCAACGTCAGCGCGACGTCGGTTTCGAATATCACGACGGCGGCGCCACGCTCGGCACGCGCGTGCGCCCGATGCGTCGAGCAGGTGTCTACGCGCCAGGAGGAAAGGCTCGCTATCCCTCCTCGGTGCTGATGGCGGCGATCCCCGCGCGCGTCGCGGGAGTCCCCGAGGTGATCGTGGCGACGCCGCTCTCCGGTGACTCTGCCGACGACTCACTCCTCGCGGCCGCGTACCTCGCGGGCGTCGACACCATCCTCGACGCCGGCGGCGCCCAAGCGATCGCTGCGCTCGCCTACGGCACGGCGAGCGTCCCCCGCGTCGACATCGTCGTCGGACCCGGGAACATCTACGTCGCCTGCGCCAAACGCTTGGTCTCGGGTGACGTGAAAATCGACGGCGTCGCGGGGCCGAGCGAGATCCTCGTCGTCGCCGACGCGAGCGCCGATGCCGCCGTCGTCGCCGCTGACCTTCTCTCGCAGGCCGAGCACGACGAGGCCGCATACCCGCTGCTCCTCACGACCGACGAAGGCCTCGCGCGCCGTGTCCAGAGCGAGGTCGAGCGCCAGCTCTCGACCCTGCCGAGGCAAGTCATCGCCCGCGAAGCCGTGGAAAAGCAGGGCTTCGCGCTGGTCGTGCGGACGCGGGAAGAGCTGGCGCGCTTCGCCGATCGCATCGCCGCCGAGCACGTCGCGCTCCACGTCGAGCGGCCCGAAGAGATCCTCGACGGCATCTCGGCGGCCGGCGCGGTCTTCGTCGGGGGACAGACGCCGGAAGCCGCGGGCGACTACCTCGCGGGGCCCTCGCACGTCCTCCCGACCGGCGGCGCGGTTCGCTTCGGCGCGCCGCTCGGCGTCTACGACTTCGTCACGCGCACCAGCGTCATCCGCTACGACGCGGCGACGTTGCGCGCGCAGGCCGAGGCCATCTGCGCCCTCGCCCGCCTCGAGGGGCTGGAAGCGCACGCGCGCGCGGTCGAAGTGCGCCTGCGCACGCGCGGATGAGAATTCAGGCTCGAATCGTCTCGAGAACGAGAGGGCCACGGGCGCGGGATTGATCGTCGAGGGTGAACGCGGCGAGCACACGCGGCGCGATGGCGTCGACCTGTGCGTCGCTCGCGGCGTGGACCTCGACCAGCGTGTCACCTGCAGAGACGCGGGTGCCGACGGTGGCGGCGAGCACGAGACCGACGCGCGGATCGACCTTCTGCTCGGCGCGGGTGCGCCCTGCCCCGAGCTCGACGCCGGCGAGCCCGAGCGCGAGAGGATCGAGATCGACGACGTAGCCCGAACGCGCCGCCACGAGCGGGCGCACGACAGGTGCGCGCGGCAAGCGCGAAGGATCGTCGACCACGCGCGGATCGCCGTGCTGCGCCGCGATCATCCGACGCGCCGTCTCAGCCGCCTCTCCGCTCGCGATCTTCTTCTCGGCGAGCACGCGCGCGGCGGCGACGTCGGGGGCGACCTTCCCGAGCACGAGCATCTCGGCTGCCAGCGCGAGGGTGCACTCGACGAGGTCGGCCGGTCCGCGACCGTGGAGGATGGCGAGCGCTTCTGCCGTCTCGAGCGCGTTGCCGATGGTGAGGCCGAGCGGATGATCCATGTCGGTGAGGAGCGCGCTCACGCCTTTGCCACCACGCGCGGCGACCGCGACCAGCGACTTCGCGAGAGCGCGCGCGCGATCGAGATCTTTCATGAAGGCGCCGCGGCCGACCTTGACGTCGAGGACGAGGGCGTCGATGCCCTCGGCGAGCTTCTTCGAGAGGATCGAGGCGGTGATCAGCGGAATCGACTCGACCGTCGCTGTGACGTCGCGGAGCGCATAAATGCGCTTGTCGGCGGGCGCTATCTCTTTGGTCTGCCCGATCATGCAAGTGCCGACCTCGCGAACGATGCGGCGGTAGTCGTCGATGGAGAGATCGACTCGGAAGCCGGGGATCGCCTCGAGCTTGTCGAGCGTGCCGCCGGTGTGGCCGAGGCCGCGCCCGCTCACCATCGGCACCGGCACGCCGCACGAAGCCACCAGCGGGGCGAGCGCGATCGAGACCTTGTCGCCGACCCCCCCCGTGGAGTGCTTGTCGACCTTGGTCCCCGGCACGTCGTCGAGCTCGAGGACGACGCCGCTTTCGAGCATCGCGTCGGTGAGCTCGAGCGTCTCGCGCTCATCGAGGCCACGAAGGTAGGCGGCCATCAGCCAGGCCGACATCTGATAGTCGGCCAGCTCGCCGGCGCCGAAGCCGGAGATGAGGCGTCGGATGTCTCCTTCGCCGTGCGCGTGTCCATCTCGCTTGTGGGAAAGAAGCTCCACCAGGGTCGCCATGGGCGGCACACTAGTCGCCGTCACGACAAACACCAACACTCGCATTTTCGTGGACGAGTTCGCTACGCTCACGCGATGACACACGCGGCGGTCATCGGCGGTGGTTCGTGGGGGACGGCGCTCGCCAAGGTGCTCGCCGACAAGGGCGAGCCGGTGCGGCTATGGGCTCGTGATCACGCGCACGTCGCGCAGATGCGCGAGACGCACGAGAACGGTCGCTACCTTCCGGGAATCCGGCTCCCCGACAACCTGGTGGCGACGCACGACCTCGGCCACGCGATTCACGGTGCGTCTCTCGTGCTCATCGTGGTTCCCTCGCACACGCTCCGCGAAAACGTGCGCGCGATGCGTGAGCTCGGTCTCCCGGCTGGCGTGCCCATCGTCAGCGCGACCAAAGGCATCGAGAACGAGAGCCTGCAGCTGATGAGCGAAGTCCTCGAGGCCGAGCTGCCGACGAGTTTCCACGGCCAGCTCGCGTATCTCTCGGGGCCTTCATTCGCGAAAGAAGTGGCGCGCGGACAGCCCGCGGCGATCGTGCTCGCGAGTCATCACGAGAAGCTGGCCGAAGAGCTGATGGGCCGTTTTTCCAGCGAAAGGATGCGCGCTTATGCCAACACCGACGTCGTCGGCATCGAGGTCGGCGGCGCCTTGAAGAACGTCATCGCCATCGCCGCAGGCATCTGCGACGGCATGCAGCTCGGCAACAATGCGCGGGCGGCGCTCATCACCCGTGGCCTCGCCGAGATCGCCCGCGTCGCGGCGGTCAAAGGTGGCAACGCGCTCACCCTCGCCGGGCTCGCAGGCCTCGGCGACCTCGTCCTCACGTGCACCGGCGAAGCGTCGCGCAATCGAACGGTCGGCTTCGAGCTCGGCAAGGGTCGAGCGCTCGCCGACGTGCTCGCCGGGATGACCCAAGTCGCCGAGGGCGTCCGCACCGCCAAGAGCGCGCGCGATCTCTCGTTGAAGCTCGGCGTCGACATGCCGATCACGCATGAAGTCTACGCAGTGCTCTACGAGGACAAGCCCGTGGCGCGCGTCGTCAGTGACCTCATGACCCGCGCGCTCAGTCGTGAGTGGTAGTCGCGTCACTGAAGACGCACAAAAACAGGAAGGGCGACGGTCTCCCGTCGCCCTTTCCACCTTCTAGAGACCTAAGAGACCAAGTCGCTCAGCGGCGCGGCCCGATGCCCATGTCCCAGACCGCGTTGCGCTCGACGTTGATGACGCCGACGTACTTCTTGAGAATCGCCTGGTTGTCCGTGCTCAGGATGGTCCCGGGCTTGGTCGGATCGTTCCAGATGATGCGGTGATCGGCGTCGTACATCGGCATGCCGTCCGCGTCGGTCTTCACGTCGTAGGCGAGAGCGAGGAGGCGGTTGGCGTGCACGAGCATGCGCGCGCCGATTCCCTTCTCGACCTTGGTGCCAGCGACGGTGTCGAACCCCGAACGACGAGCAGCCCAGACGATGCCGCTGTCCGGCTCGACGAAGATGACCTTCTCCGAGTCCGGGAGCGTGATGCCTTCCGGTCCGCCCTCGACCCACACGCGCATCGAGTTGGTGAGCCCTTGGCTGCCGTCCTCGGTGCCGAAGTAGAGGCCGTAGATGATCGCGGCGCCCTGCAGCTTGTAGCCGACGAGCGGATCGATCAGCGTCACCGCCCCCGTGCGCGTGGCGTCAGCCGTCCAGAGCGGGGTGTAGAGCACTTGCGGTACGACCTTGGTCGTCTTGTCCGCGAGACCCTTGTTGACGTACGGCGCGACGGTGTCGAGGTCGCCGGCGAGGATGCCCGCGTAGAGACGGTCGTACGCCTGCGGCATGACCGAACGGAAGTTGAGGAGCACCGTGCGCTCGTCGAGGTACTTGTCGCGAGTGTACGTGTGCACCGGCGGGAACGAGATCGAGAGAGCGATCGCCGAGAGCGGCTTCTCGACGTACGTGCCCATGCGTTGCAGGTACGAGAGGTAGTAGAACGAACCGCCCACGTCGTTGTCGAAGAGCTCGTCGACGTAACGACCGTCGAGCGTGCTCACCTTGAACTTGGTGCCCGGCGTGAAGTCGGGAACCTGGAACACGGCGCCCGTGACATCGGGGATGGTCGCCGGGTCCACCTGATCGTAGCCACCGGGCTGCGGGCGGAGCGCCGTACGCTCGAGGGCCTCGAAGAGGATGCTCGCGGCGAGGACGTAGCCACGACCCCAGTCGTCCGACGTCAGCGCCGGGTTCGTCTCCGGGGTCTTGCCCGGATACATCGCCGAATACTGCGCGGTCTTGTAGGCGGCCTGCCAGCCGAGCGTGTGGAAGCGAGAGAAGTAGCGATCCCAGAGGCGGCCTTGCACCGCGAAGGTGTGCCACTCACGACGCGCGCGACGCCAGTAGTCGAGCACGTACCGGTACTCGTAGAGATTGCGGACGTTGACCGCGCCTTCGTAGATGTCGGCGCCCGCGTCGAAGCGGAGGATGTGCGGGTAGTGCGCGAACTCGTCGGTACCGAAGCGGTACGGCCAGCGGTACGCGCCCGTCTTCGAGCTCTTGTAGTAGGCGGCGGGCTGCTGTCCCGGGAGGACCTCGGCAGAGATCATCTCGGAGACGAAGGCGTGGTCCTTCGGCACCGCGGTGCAGACCTGGCCACCGACGGCGTCGGCTTCTTCACCCGGACCGGCGTCGTGACAACGCTCGGCGGCGTAGAGACCGAAGAGGTCGGCCAGCTTGGTGTAGTGCACCGGCTCCATGCCGGTCGTGCCCTTCACCATCCACTGTTCGGTGATCGGCGAGATGTTGATCGGCGAGGTCTTGTCGCCGTTCGTCGCAGCGACCGAGCCCTCGGGCATCGTCTCGACGACGCCGCCGTAGATGAACTTCATCGCGGCGAGGTCGTAAGCGCCGATGCCATGGAGGTCGGTGTTGAAGTCGTAGCCGTAGTCCATGATCGTCGAGTACTCGAACTCGGCGATGCCCGGCTGGCCCGACAGACCTTCCTCGTTGTCGCTGATCGGATCGAGGTAGCGCGGACCCATGCAGGAGTCCGTCTTCTGATCGTGCGCGGTCGTGCAGTACTTCTTGGTGTGCGCGCCGTCAGCGGTGCGGAGCTTCCAGTAGTTCGGGTGGAAGTTGACCGCGTCCCACGAGCCTTGGAAGTTGTGGCGGAGGGCCATCGTGTGGCCGACCTCGTGCTCGGTGACCGCCTTGTAGATGATCGAGCGGAGCTCGGTGAACACCTTCTTCTGGCGACAAGCGACGGCGGCGGCGGCGAAGGCCTCTTCGCTACCATCGGCCGGCTGGGCGCAGTCGCCCGGGATGCTGGTGTCGAAGAGGTACTTGTTCTTCAGGCGACGAGCGAGGCCCTCGATGTGAGGAGCGTTGAACTCGTCGGTGCCGAACATGCACACGCCGTTGTCCTCGAAGTGCTTGCGACGAAGCTCGGCGAGGTTGGCGATCTCCATGAAGCCTGCATCACCGAACGGGCTCACCATCTTGCGCAACGTGTCGGCGTCCATGTCCTTGGACGTCGTGATCGCGTTGGCGAGCAGAAACTGGTTGTCGTCGGTGACGATGCGCTCGCTGCCTGTGCCGACGAGGCGTGCGGCGAGCGTGTCGTCGTGGGCTTGAGCTTCGGCGGCGCCGCCGAAGCCAGCCACGCCGGCCGCGCTGCTCTCCGAGATCATCGCCTTCACCGCGCTGAGGCGCTGCGCCGCCGTGGCGTCCGGCGAGATACGGCCGGCCGCGCCGAGACGATCGACGAACTCGTTGGCGTTGATGCCCGAGAAACGCGCCTTGATCTCCGCGTCGGTCATCCCGACCGGCTTGGTGTCGGCGAGCTTGCCCTGCATGTACTTGCCGTAGGGCGCGAAGAGGTCGGGATCCATCTTCCCGAGCATCGTCGCCGCGCTCTTCGGGTCGTACGTGCCGAGGTTCTGATCGACCTGGACGCCGGCCACGAACTGCTCCGGGTTGAGGTCGCCGTTGGCGATGGCGACGAGGTCGCGGGTCATCGCCACGTAACTGTCGAGCGACGCACCGTAGATGTACGCGGTCGACTGGAGGACCTCGCCGGTGAGCGGGTCGGCGCCGTCGGGACCGTAGCCGAGGGGCGCGGCCGCGAGGGGGGAGTCGATCCAACCGATGAGGTTGAAGCGGAGGTCGCCTTGGCGGACGACGTAGCCGTCCTGCACCGGGTTACCGGCCGGGTCCTTGAGCGGGTTGCCGACGCGATCGAAGCGGCACGACGGATCGTCGGTCGAGACCATCGGGTTGTGGCACATGACCACGATCTCCGACTCGGTCTTCGCCTTGTCGCCGTTGAAGTGCTTGCCGTGACAAGCATCCTTGTCACCGCCCGCAGCGCGGCACTCGGTCTCACGGGTGGTGGCGACCGCGAGCTTGAGCGCGTCGTTCCACTCGCCGAGGAGAGCCGCGTTGGACGCCTCGAGATCCTTCGGCATCGTCGCGTCGAGGAAGTAGGGGACCTTCCGCAGCGTGCGCTTCTCGAAGGGGATCGTGCAGAGCCCCGCGTTCATGTCGCAGTTGCTGCCTGGGGTCGCCGCCGCGCACGCCTGATCGGCGAGCTGCTTGCTCTGATCGGGAGTGCCGCAGGTGAGGTTCGCCGGGAGCGCCTTGATTTGGCCGGTCTTCAACTTGTCGACGTCGCCGCTCGCGGTCGCGAGGTGGCTCTGCTTCCAGAGGTTGTGACGCGCCATGTACTGGTGGAGCGCGGTGTCGATGACGCCGTACTGGCGGTCGTAGCCGTAGCGCTCGCGGTTGAACGTGCCGAACATCGTGAACTTGTCGCCGCTGGTCTCGGCGGCTTCGTAATCACGATCGGGCACCTTCATGAAGGCGGTGCGAACGGTCATTTCCTGATCGTTGCAGTCGGTCGTGTCGGTGCCGGTGTACAGATTGTAGATGTAGCAAGTCGGAATCGAGAAGTAGCGGAACTGCCACTTCTCCGACTCGACGACGAACTTCGAGGTGATGTCGAAGTAACCATTCGCGGAGTCGAGGACCGGCGCGCTCGGGCTCTTCGGATCGCTGTCGAAGTATTGCACCGGCACTACGTTCATCTCGCCGAAGACCTTGGGGAACCACAGCTCCTCGAAGTCGGGATCGGAGACGAGGTTCTGCGACCAGTCGACGCGGACGTAGTCACGCTCGTACCAGACGCGATCGACGTCGTTCTCGACGAGGATGTTGCGCTCTTCACCGGTCGAGGTCTCGTACGCGCGCCGGATGTCGAACTGCTTCGAGATCGGGTACATCGCGACGATGACGCCGTCGTTGGTCTTGGCCGACGCACCCTTGCCGTCGGAGCCCGAGACGAGCTCGTAGGCGCGGCGGGCAATCAGGTAGTTTTCCTGGATGTCCCAGCGGACGCGACGCAGGTTGTCCTGCATGCCGGGGAAGGCGAAGGGGTTCGACCGCCGCACGTCGATGACGGTGTTGCGGATGTACCACTCCGTCGGGTGGTCCTTGTCGGTACCGACCAGATCGGACTTCTTGATGTAGTTCGACTGAACCTGGACGATCGGGTCTTTCTCACCCGCGCATCCCGTCGCCGAAGCGCCTCCGAGCACGAGCCAGCCCATCGCCGTGGCGACGCCCAGCCGACTCATCCATCCCTTGCGCATACCGTGCCTCCTCTTCATCACCGGAAAAAAAATCTTTGGCCCTGGGATTCGCTCGACGCCGGCCGCTCCATGAAGAAGAGGCCGGCGGAGCGACGTGCGCGCTAGAAGTCGTCCTCGCCGCGGCCGAGCGGGCCGAAACCGAGCCACCAGAGCGCCTGACGCGTGATGTTGAGGAACCCGACGAAGTCGGTCAGCTTCGCCGCTGCCGTCGCGTCCTTCACCGTGAGCTTCGTCGGATCCGCCGAAGCGGGGTCGATGACCGGGCGACCCCCGGCGTAGAGCACGCGGCCCGTCGCCGGGTCGACCTTGACGTTGTAGGCGACAGCGAGCAGCTCGTTCGCGTGCTGGAGCATGCGAGCGCCGATGCCGATTTCCACCGTCTTGCCGTCAATCGACTCGGTGCCGAACTTGGACGCGCCCCACTGGATGCCTTCCTTCGGATCGAAGAAGACGAGCTTGTCCGCGTCGGCCACCTTCACGGCTTCCGGTCCACCTTCCACCCAGATGCGGGTGCGGTTGACCATCTCCATGTTCGAGTCGATCGGCTGGAAGAGGAGCGTGAGGATCATCGCCGGGACCTTGGCTCGGTAGCCGAGCATCGGGTCGATGACCTTCGCGTTCGTCGGGCGAACGATCGGCGCCGTCGCACTGGCGTTCCAGAGCTGCAGCGTGTGCATCGGCGACATGCCGGCTTCACCCTTCTCGCCGGGCACGATGTACGGAGCGACCGTGTCCCAGTCGTCGGCGAATGCGCCGGCGAGGAGCCGGTCGAACGCCTGCGGCATGGCAGAGCGGAAGCTGAACATCACGTTGCGACCGTCGAGGAAGGTCTCACGAGCGACCGTCGAGAGCGGCGGGCGCGAGTCCGTGAGTCCGATGGCGGCGAGCGGCTTCTCCACGAAGTGACCGACTCGCTTGATGTACGACTGGTACCAATAGCCCTGATTCGTGTCGTACTGGTTGTCGATGTACGACGCGTCGAGGACGCCGAGTTGGAAGTCCTTCCCTTCGGCGTCGAGGGGCACGCCGTAGAGATCGTGAATCTGACCGGCGCCCTTGCTCGGCGCGCCGTAGCCACCCGGCTGCGGACGCAGGAGCTCGTTCTGCATCAGGTCGAAGAGCATCGTCATCGAGAGCAGCGGGCCCTTGCCCCAGTCGTCCGACATCGCGATCGCGTTGTCGTAGATGGTGCTGCCAGCGAAGAAGCTCGCGTCGCGAACCGTGCTGTTGATCGCGTCCCACGCCAGCAAGTGGATGTGCCGGTAGTAGTTGCGGAAGATGTGGTTCTGGATGAAGTCGGCAGCCCACTCGCGGCGCATGCCACGGTAGAAGCCCACTGCATTGTTGAGGTTGTGCAGGTCGACGATGTCGCGCGTGACCTCGAAGAAGTCTGCGCCCTGGTCGAAGTACATGATGTGTGGGTAGTGCGCGAAGCTCGACGGACCGTGCTTGTACGGCCAGCGAATCTTGCAATCACCCGCACCGATGACGGAGCCGGCCGAGCTCTTGGCAGAGCAGCCCTCGTAGCCGTCCTTGGTACGCCAGTAGCCGATGTAGCGGTCGTTGCTGCCGTCCTTGATGTTCTCCGTGACCATGTCGCGGATGAGGACGTGATCGCGCGGAACCGGTGCGCACACCTTTCCATCGGGACCGACGCCGCTGGCCTTCTCTTCCGGCGTCGCCGTACGGCAACGCGCGGGGTCGAAGAGGTTCAGCTGACGACCGATCTCAGTGTAGTGCGTCGGCATCGAGAACGCCTGCCCGAGGCCCTTGTCCGCTCGGTAGAACTCCCAGTCGCCGCCGAGCATGCTCTCGAGGGACGCCTTGATGTTCTCTGCGACCCCGGCGGCCGGAGCCGTCGGAGCCGACGTGTCGAAGGTCTCGACGACGTTTCCGTAGACGAACTTGGTGATCATCTTGTCGTACTGGCCGAGACCCGAGGGCCAGTAACGGCTGTCCTCGTGGTAGTCCATGAACGACGAGGTGCTGTACGCGGAGATCTGGTCGTGCTCGTCACCAGGCGTCGTGCCGAGCTCGGCGGGCGACTCGGGGTCGAGCCAGCGCGGGCCCATGCAGTTGTCGACGTCGCCCGGCTTGCGGGGCTTGTCGGTCGGACAAGCAGCGTTGGTCGGATCCTTGAGCGAGACGCCGTGCGAGCGGAGCTGCCAGTACTGCGGCGCGTAGTTGACCGCGTCCCAGCTGGCGCCGAAGTTGTGATCGAGGCTGAAATTATGCCCCATCTCGTGCTCGAGGACCTGGGTGTAGACCAGCTCGAAGAGCTCCCAGAAGATGATCTTTCCGCGGACGGCGCGGTCGATGATCTGACCCTCGACGCCCGCCATCTTCGCGAACTTGCCGCTGGCGGTGTCGCCATTCTTGTAGCGCGCGAGGTACTTGGCGGCGATGCCGTCGAAGTGACCGAAGGCGAGGCCCCACACGTTCGAGGGGTACTTGCAGGCGTGGTACTTCGACCAGTGGCTGTCCCACTCGGTGTCGATCTGCGCTTGCACCATCGGGCTGAGCTGCCCGAGCGGCGAGATCGCGGAGATGACGCCGGGGTTCTTCTGACCGGACGGGTCGATGCCCATGTTGGCGATCATCTGGTCGTTCACGACCTGACTCTCGAGACCGCCCGCCTGGAGCTTCTTGGCCTGGTTGGAGAACTTCTTCGCGTACTCGGCGAAGCCGCCGAAGCCCGGCGTACCGAGCACGCCCTGCTTGGCGATGTACGCCTTGACGGCAGCGCGCTTCTCGTCGACCGAGGTGATGCCTTCGAGCGCCTTGGCGAGGCCGAGGCGAGCGACGGTGGAGGTGACGTCGATGCCCTTCACGCGGGCGTCCATCTCCTGCTTCGTCATCCCCGCGCCGGCCTTGGTGCGCGGCCACTGCGCGAACATGGCGTCGAGCGCCGGGTCACGCTGCGGGTCGTTGGCGTAGGCCGATTTCGACGTGCCGTAGATACGCGCCGGCACACCGTCCGCGTACTCCGACGGAGTGACGTCGCCGTTGGCGAGCTGGATCCAGTCGCGATAGACCGCGATGGCCGACTCCATGCCGTCGCCGAAGATGTTCGCCATCGACGAGACGTGCTCGCCGCTGAGCGGGTCTTGACCGAGGACGACGACGCCGAGGGGCGCCTCCCAGGAGGGGTTATTCCACCATGCGATCATGTGGTAGCGGATGTCGCCCTTGCGGATGACGATCGGCTTGCCGGTGGTGGTGTCGAGGGTCGGGTTGCCCTGATCGTCGCGGAGACCGCATTCGGGCGCGTCGGCCTTGAGCACCGGGTTGTGACAGATGACCGCGACCGGCCCCTGCGCCGCGTTCGGCTTGTCGGGGTTGGCGGGGTCGTTGTTCACGACGAAGAACTTGGCGTGGCAGGCCTCGCGCCCAGGCGAGCCCTCGACGCGACGGCACTCGGCCTCACGACCGGCGGCGACGGCCACGGTCAGCGCCGAGTTCCAGTCGCTGACGGCTTGCTGCGTGGCGCTGAAGAGCTGATCGGGGAGATCGGCGTCGACGTGGAAGGCGATGGGGCGGATCTTCCGATCCGTCATCGGGATGGTGCACTTCTTGGCGTTGAGATCGCAGGTGCTGTTGGCGTTGATGCCCGCACAGACCGCGTCGCCCTCCGCCTTCTTGTTGTCCTTGCCGCACGCCGTGGCCGTGTGGCTCTTGTCCCAGATGTTGTAGCGGATGAGGAACTGGTGCCAGGTGTTGTCGGTGATGCCGTACTGACGATCGTACGAGAGACGATCGGTCTTGAAGGCGTCGACGACGTTGAACTGCTGGCTGTCCATCTCCGACACTTCGTAGTCGGTGTCGGTGACCCGAGCCATCGAGGTGCGGATGACGATCTCTTGATCGTTGCACTCGACGGAGCCGTCGCCGTGCATGCCCGGATTGAACGTGAGGTTCAGGAGCAGGCACTGCGGGACGTTGTACCCGTAGTAGTTGACGCTCGCCGGCTTGAGCAGCCAGCGCGAGGTCACGTCCATGTAGCCGCTCGCCAGCTCGTGGAAGTTGGAGACGGTCGCGCTCGAGGGGTTCTCCTCGAAGTACTGGACCGGCTGGACCTCGAGCTCGCCGAACGCCTTCGGGTACCAGATCTCGAAGAAGTTGGGGTCGTTGACGAGGTTGCGCGACCAGTCGACGCGCATGTAGTCGCGCTCGTACCAGCGGCGATCGGTCGCGTTCTCTTCGGTGACGTTGGTCGACTCGCCGGTCGCCGGGTTGTAGCCCTGACGAATGTCGAAGTGCGACTGGATCGGGTACATCGCCACGACCGCGCCGTTGTTCGTCTTCCCAGTTGGACCGCCGTGGCCGTCGGAGCCCGCGATGTACTCGTAGGCGTCGCGAACGATGAGGTAGTCCTCTTGGATTTCGTAGCGCACGCGACGAACGATGTCTTGGAGACCATCGCTGAAGTACGGGTTCGTGCGCTGCACACCGATGATGGTGTTGCGCATGTACCACTCGGGTGCGGTCGACGGATCGCGGTAGTTCTCGCCGACGAGATCCGTCTTGCGCACCGCGTTCGACTGCACGCGGTTGATCGGATCGCGTTGCGAGGCGCATCCGGATGACGCTCCCGACACCGCGAGCCATCCCGCCACCCCGGCGAGGCCGAGCCTCTTGAACCATGCGCTACGCATCCAACGCCTCCTTACGAATCTCTGAGCGACTGACCGAACCTGACACCGCCACGAACCTTCACCGGGTCGGTGACCTCGCGAGACTTGCTCGCGTCAGTTCCGCACCACGGCTTGGGCGGAGCCTCCTAGCAACTCTGAAGCCAGGCCGATAGGGGTGCGGAAAAGCAACCGAAGCCCCCGACGAGCGAAGGCAAACCGCGCCTTCGTTAGCTCCGTAACGGAGCTTCTGGCGGACGATTCGCTCGTGAATGCACGCCGAAATCCAGCCAGAGAGCAATCGTGCAGTGGAGAAGGACGAGAACGCGCGTGCCCGTGGGAGAACGTCGGAATGAGTAGGAGATGTCCGTATTTCAATGAGAACAGAGCAAGCAACGCGGCAGTGCGGCTGCCAGAGCCGGAATCCCTTGACTCCGTAGCGTCAAACTCCTAGTACCAAGCCAACTCTTACGCTTACGTAAGGGTCACGAGTGAGCACCATGGCGGACGACCTTCACCATCTCCCCATTGCCAGGCTGGCGGCGCACCTTCCCGAGGCGCCGGCGGAGCCCGAGCACCTGTTGCAGGTCGGTGACCTGGCGAAGGAAGCCGGCAAGACGGTCCGCGCGCTCCACCTCTATGAAGAGCTGGGCCTACTGAAGCCGCACGCGCGGTCGAAGGGTCGTTATCGACTCTATGGTCCCGAGGCGCTCGTCCGCGTTCGTTGGATCAGCAAGCTGCAAGAGATGGGGCTCTCGCTGGCCGAGCTCGCGGAGCTGGTGAGAGAGTGGGAGTCGAGCGGGACGGCGCCGGTCGCGATGGGCAAGGTGCGGCGGGTGCTCGAAGGGCGGCTGCTGCAGGCGCGCGAGCACATCGCTCGGCTGCGGTCGCTCGAAGGCGAGCTGGTCGCTTCGCTCGCCTACCTCGACGTGTGTGACGTGTGCGATCCGGTGCGGGTGCATTCGCACTGTCGCGCTTGCGACCTGCACACCTGCGCCGAAGCGCCCGACCTGGTCGCGGGCGTGCGCGCCAACGGATGAACTGCTGCGGAGACGGAGAACCCTGATGCCGAAGCTGCCGATCTACATGGACTACCACGCGACGACTCCGGTCGATCCTCGCGTGATCGAGACGATGCTCCCTTACTTCACGCTCGAGAGCGGGAAGTTCGGCAACGCCGCGAGCCGCAACCACGTCTTCGGTTGGCGCGCGGAAGAGGCGGTCGAGACGGCGCGCGAGGAGATCGCCCAGCTCATCGGCGCGGTCGACGAGAAGACGGGACAGCCCGACAGCAAGTCGATCGTCTTCACCTCGGGCGCCACCGAGAGCGACAACCTCGCGCTGAAGGGCGTCGCCGAGTTCTACCGTGAGAAGGGCAACCACATCATCACGTCGAAGATCGAGCACAAGGCGATCCTCGACACCTGCAAACGCCTGGAAAAAGAGGGCTTCGAGGTCACGTATCTCGACGTCGACAAGCACGGAATGGTGCAGCCCGAGCAGGTCGCGGCGGCGATGACCGACAAGACCATCCTCGTCTCGCTGATGCTCGCCAACAACGAGGTGGGCACCATCAATCCCCTCGCCGAGATCGGCAAGCTGACGCGCGCGAAGGGCGTGCTCCTCCACAGCGACGCGGTCCAGGGCATCGGCAAGGTGCCGTTCGACGTCAACGCGATGCACGTCGACCTCGCCTCGCTCACCGCGCACAAGATGTACGGCCCCAAGGGCGTCGGCGCGCTCTACGTTCGCCGCAGCAAGCCGCGCGTGCGCCTCACCGCGCAGATGGACGGCGGCGGGCACGAGCGCGGGCTCCGCTCCGGCACGCTCAACGTCCCCGGCATCGTCGGCTTCGGCAAGGCCGCCGAGCTGATGCGCACCGAGGGCAAGGCCGAGAACGAGCGCATCCGTGGACAGCGCGACCGGCTCCACGCGCTCATCGGCAAACGCGTCGACGAGATCACGCTCAACGGTCACCCGACCGAGCGGCTCCCCGGCAACCTCAACGTCTCCTTCAACTTCGTCGAGGGCGAAGCGCTGATGATGGCCATCAAGGACGTGGCGGTGAGCAGCGGCTCGGCGTGCACCAGCGCCAGCCTCGAACCGAGCTACGTCCTGCGCGCGCTCGGCATCGGCGAGGAGGCGGCGCACAGCTCGATTCGCTTCGGGCTCGGCCGCTTCACCACCGACGAAGAGATCGACTACGTCGCCGACCTCGTCTCCAGGCAAGTGGGCAAGCTCCGCGAAATGAGCCCGCTCTACGAGATGCATAAAGAGGGTATCGATTTGAAGTCCGTCCAATGGGCGGCTCACTAACACCGGTCGGGGGTCCAGCGACCGAGCGAAGCGAGATCGACCGGACGGTCAAAGTTGCGAAGCAATCTTTGGCGAAAGAGACGAAGGAAGAACAGCCATGGCCTACAGCGAAAAAGTCATCGACCACACCGAGAACCCGCGCAACGTCGGCACGCTCGACAAGAACGACGACGCGGTCGGCACCGGGCTCGTCGGCGCGCCTGCCTGCGGCGACGTGATGCGCCTGCAGATCAAGGTCGGCGACGACGGCAAGATCGCCGACGCCAAATTCAAGACCTTCGGCTGCGGCTCGGCGATCGCCAGCTCTTCGCTCGCCACCGAGTGGCTCAAGGGGAAGTCGCTCGACGAGGCCGAGGCGATCAAGAACACGCAAATCGTCGAGGAGCTGAACCTCCCGCCGGTGAAGATTCACTGCTCGGTGCTCGCCGAGGACGCGATCAAGTCGGCCATCGCCGACTACCGCGCCAAGCAGGCGGCACGAAAGTCCGCGACCTGAAGCGACGCGAGACGACCGAGACGCGCACGAGAGAGACATCATGAGCACCCCCGAAGAGCACGCGGACACGACGCCGAAGCAGGAGACTCCGAAGAAGGAGCTCTCGATGACGATCACGAGCAAGGCGGCCGAAGCAGCGAAGAAGCAGCTTTCGAAGCGCAAGACGCCCGATGCGATGATTCGTCTCGGCATCAAGGGCGGCGGATGCTCGGGCTTCGGCTACGTCATCGAGTTCGAGGACGGACCGCCGCGAGAGAATCGCGATCGGGTCTTCGAGGTCGACGGCGCCAAGTTCGTCGTCGACAAGAAGTCGCTCATCTACCTCGCCGGCACCACGCTCGACTGGAAGGTCTCGCTGATGCAGCAGGGGTTCGAGTTCATCAACCCGCAGGTGAAGAGCAACTGCGGGTGCGGTCACTCGTTCCAAGTCTGATCACGAGACTGTCCCTCATGCCCGCGGATCCGTTCGAGAGACTGGGAATTCCCCGGCGATTTGCCATCGACCGTCGAGAGGCCGAGGAGAAGCACCTCGCGCTTTCACGAGCCTTGCACCCGGACAAGCAGGTGGGCGCCTCGCCGCCTGAGCGTCGCGCGGCGCTTTCGCTGGCGATCGAGGTCAACGAGGCATGGCGGGTGGTCCGCGATCCGATCAAGCGGGCAGAGGCCATCCTTCAGCTCTCCGGTCTCGAGGGCGAGGTCGGCGAGACACGTGAGCCGAAGCCTTCGGGCGGCTTCCTGATGGAGGTGATGGAGTCACGCGAGGCGCTCGAAGAGGCGCGCGCTTCGAAGGAACGGGCCGCCGTCGAGGCGGTCGTCGTCTCGGCGAAGAAGCAGCGCGAAGACGTCGAAGGCGAGCTCGCGTCCCGCCTCGATGCCGCACTCGCCCTGCCCGAGGTCGAGCGTTTGCCTGCGCTGCGCGCCACCATTCCCTTGCTCGGTCGACTGCGCTACGCGGCCAGGCTGCTCTCCGAAGCGAACACTGCGCGCGACGAAATCGACGGATTCTGATGCCCCTTTTCGAGATTTTCGACCCCAAGGCGAAGCCGCGGCCGATCGGCATCGATCTCGGCACCACCAACTCGCTCGTCGCCTACGTGCGTGACGGGCGACCGGTGTGCATCACCGACTGCAACGGCGCAGCGCTCCTTCCGAGCGTCGTCTTCTATGGCGATCAAGGCGTGGTCGTCGGTGAGCCGGCGCAGCGCGAAGCGGCGAGCCATCCGCGCGACACCATCGTCTCGGTGAAGCGCTTCATGGGGCGCGGCGCCGACGATCCGGAGACGCGACGTCTAGGTCCGTACGCGTTCGCGGGACCGGAAGAGGCGCCGAATCGTCGCGTCGTCCACTTCAAGGTCGGCCGCGAGACGGTCACACCCGTCGAGGTTTCGGCCGAAATTCTTCGGGCGTTGCGCGATTTGGTGCGTGACGAGCTGAACGCGGTCGGGCCGGTCGTGATCACGGTGCCTGCTTACTTCGACGACGCGCAGAGGCAGGCGACGAAGGACGCGGGACGACTCGCCGGGCTCGAGGTGCTGCGGCTCCTCAACGAGCCGACCGCGGCGGCGCTCGCCTACGGTCTCGGCAAGAGGGCCGAGGGCACGTTCCTCGTCTACGATCTCGGCGGCGGCACCTTCGACGTCACCGTGTTGCGCCTCGAGGACGGCGTCTTCCAGGTGAAGTCGACGGGTGGAGACAGCGCGCTCGGCGGCGACGACTTCGATCGGACTATCGCCGAAGAGCTCCTCTCGCGCGCGAATCTATCGGAAAACAAGGCCGATCCACGCGTGGTGCGAACGGCGCTCGACGCGGCTCGGGCGGTCAAGCACGCGCTCACCGACGTCGAGTCGGCCGAGTGGGTGATGGACGAACGCCGCGGCACGCTCACGCGCGTGGAGCTCGAGGCGCTGGTGAAGCCGGTCGTCGATCGCACCATCCCGGCAGTGCGTCGTGCGCTTCGTGACGCCGAGATCGAGGCAAGCGAGCTCGACGGGGTCATCCTCGTCGGCGGCGCGACTCGGACACCGCTCGTCCGCCGTGTGGTCCGGGAGCTCCTCGGCAAGGAACCGCTCGCCGACATCGATCCCGATCAGGTGGTCGCGCTCGGTGCGGCGGTACAAGCCGATTTGCTCGCGGGCGAGCAGCTGAAAGAGGCGGGCGAAGACGTGCTCCTCCTCGACGTCGTCCCGCTCTCGCTCGGCATCGAGACGATGGGCGGGGTCGTCGACAAGATCATCCCGCGCAACACCGGCGTGCCTACCGGCGCGCGCTCGACGTTCACGACCTACGCCGACAACCAGACGGGGTTCGAGATCCACGTCGTCCAGGGCGAGCGCGAGCTGGCGCAGGACAATCGCTCGCTCGCGCGCTTCACACTGCGAGGAATTCCGCCGATGCCGGCTGGACTCGCGCGGCTCGAGGTGACGTTCAAGGTCGACGCCGATGGGCTCCTCAAGGTGCACGCGCGCGAGACGACGACGGGCAAGGAGCAGTCGATCGACGTCAAGCCGACCTACGGGCTCACCGACGAAGAGATGGAGAACATGCTCATCGACGCGCTCGATCATGGCGAGGACGACCTCCTCGCGCGGCGGCTGGCCGAGGGGCGGACCGAGGGCGAACGCGTGCTCCTGGCGACGCGCAAATCGATCGCCGCCGCGGGCGGCATGCTCCCGGACGAGGAGCGCGTCCGCATCGAGAAAGCCATCGACAAGTTGGCGGCGGCCATCGCCGGGAGCGATCCCGATCGCGTCCGCACGGCCACCGAAGATCTCGATCGCGCGACCACCCCGCTCGCCGAACGGCGGATGAACGCGGCCATCGCGCAGGCAATCGGAGGGCGTTCGCTCGACGAGGTGGCGGAAGAGGTAGAGGCCGCGCGCGGCGTCGACTCGCACGTGGAAGAGCACCAGCACGGGCGCGCAAACCGAGGACAGGGCGAGTGACATGGTGAAGATTCGATGGGTCGCCGATGGCGTCGAGGTCGACGTTCCGCTCGGCACCGACCTCCGCACCGCGGCGAAGAAGGTTCACGCGCCGCAAGGCGATGCGTGTGGCGGCAAGTGTGCGTGCTCGACGTGTCACGTCTACGTGCTCAAGGGCCGCGAGCTGCTCAGCGAGGCCGAAGAAGACGAAGAGGACACGCTCGACAAGGGCTTCGACGTGCGCGCGAACAGCCGGCTCGGGTGTCAGACGCGAGTGGTGCGCGAGGGCGTGATCGAGCTCGAGGTCGCGCGCGAAAGCCGCGAATCCTTCTGGAACGAGCACCCCGAGCACGCGCCCGAAGATTGGCGGAAGAAGAAGGACTGAGCCTTTCGGCGGCCGGGGATTTGGCCTAGATCCCTTTGGATGGACGCGATTCGGATCCGCGGTGGGCGCAGGCTCGCGGGCAACATTCAGGTCAGCGGGGCGAAGAACGCCGCGCTCCCCATTCTCTGCGCGACGCTGCTCGCGGATGGACCGTCGCTCCTGCGCAACACGCCTGCGTTGCGGGACATCGACACCACCGCGGCGCTCCTCCGCTTCCTCGGTTGCGAGGTCATGGTCGACAAGGAGACGCACGAGGTCCGCGTCCCCACCACCAAGCTGACGCGCGCCGAAGCGCCGTACGAGCTGGTGAAGCAGATGCGTGCATCGGTGCTCGTTCTCGGTCCGCTCCTCGCGCGCAATGGACGCGCCAAGGTGTCGCTGCCGGGTGGATGCGCGATCGGCGCGCGCCCGATCGATCAGCACCTCAAGGGCCTGGAAGCGATGGGCGCGACCATCAAGCTCGAACGCGGCTACGTCATCGCCGACGGCCCCACGAGCCCAGGCGGCAGCGGCGGCGGACGGCTCCGCGGCGCTGAAATCGCCTTCGATTTGCCGACCGTCACCGGCACCGAGAATTTGATGATGGCCGCGGCGCTCGCCAAGGGGCGCACCACGATGTGGAACTGCGCGCGTGAGCCGGAGGTCGAAGAGCTCGGTCGCGTGCTCAACAAGATGGGGGCGCGCGTCGAAGGTGCGGGCACCGACGTCATCAAGATCGAAGGCGTCGAGCAGCTCGCCCCGTTCGATCACGCGATCATCGCCGATCGCATCGAAGGCGGCACGTACATGATCGCGGGGGCGGCGGTCGACGGCAGCGACGTGCGCGTCGACGGCATCATCCTCGAAGACCTCGAGGCGCTCGTCCTCAAGATGCGCCAAGCCGGCGTCCAGATCGAACGCGACGGGCCAGGCGTGCGTGTGCGTCGTGAAGGTCCGCTCAAACCGGTCAACGTCACCACGGCGCCGCACCCCGGTTTTCCGACCGACATGCAGGCGCAGTTCATGGTGCTGATGACGCGCGCGCGCGGCGAGTCCGTGATGACCGAGACCATCTTCGAGAACCGCTTCATGCACGTGCCCGAGCTCCAGCGCATGGGCGCACACATCGAGATTCATGGGCGATCGGCGGTCGTGCACGGGCAGGACAAGCTCGAGGGCGCGAGCGTGATGGCGACCGATCTGCGCGCCTCGGCGTCGCTGGTCATCGCCGGGCTCTTCGCCGAAGGCGAGACCGAAGTGCGTCGCGTCTATCACCTCGATCGTGGCTACGAGAAGATGGAGCAGCGCCTCTCCGCCGTCGGCGCCGACTGCGAGCGGGTCAAAGGGGCCGAGGGTTGAGCGATCGCCCTCCCCGCGAGGGCCCGAGCGGCCGACTCGGCGCGATCTTCCTCACCGTCTTCCTCGATCTGCTCGGCTTCGGCCTCGTCATCCCGCTCCTGCCTCGGTACGCGCAGTCGCTCTCGGCGAGCGCGATCGCGATTGGCCTCCTCGGCGCGTCGTACTCGGCGATGCAGTTCATCTTCGTGCCGGTGTGGGGCCGCCTCTCCGATCGCGTCGGACGAAGGCCGATCCTCCTCGGGAGCATCCTCGCCACCGCCGCGTCGATGATCGTGCTCGGCTACGCGAACAGCCTCGTCTGGCTCTTCTGCGCACGCCTCTTCGGCGGCATCGCCACCGCCAACATCGCCACCGCGCAGGCCTACATCGCCGACTCGACGACGCCGAAAGAGCGCGCCAAGGGGATGGGGCTCATCGGCATGGCGTTCGGCATGGGTTTCATTCTAGGCCCATTTTTCGGGGGAATTCTCGCTTCGTACTCGCTCGGGCTTCCCGCCAAGGTGGCCGCCGGGCTCTCGGTCTTCAACTTCGTCTGGGCCCTGCGCGCGCTCCCCGAGTCGTTGCCGGCGGAGGTGCGCGAGAAGAATCGCAAAGAGAAGCAGCGCATCACCATCGGCCTCGACGTCGCGCTCTTCCGACGGACATGGGCGCTCCCGGGGATGGCCCTCGGAATCGTCCTCTTCTTCATCGCGGCCGCATCGTTCTCCAACCTCGAGCAGACGTTCGCGCTTTACACGCACGACGAGTTCGGCCTCGATTCGAAGCAGACGGGCTACATCCTCGGCGGCGTCGGGCTCGTCGGCGCGCTCGTGCAAGGCGTGCTCATCGGGCGACTCTCCCGCCGCTACGGCGAAGTACGCCTGATTCGCGTCGGCGCGATCGTGCAGTCGCTCTCGATGGCGGGCATCGCGCTCGCTCCTGGTCTGCCGATCGTCTTCATGTACACCGTCTCGATGTTGCTCTCGCTCGGCAACGGGCTCACCGGTCCCTCGCTCACGTCGTACGCCAGTCGACGAGCACCGCCGGAAATGCAGGGCGGCGCGCTCGGCATCCTCCAATCGATGGGCGCCCTCGCCCGCGTCTTCGGCCCCACCTGGGGCGGCTTCGTCTACGGGCTCGGTCATCGCCTGCCCTACGTGACGGCGGCGATAGGTCTGCTCTTCGCGGGCGGGCTCGCCTTCGTGATGCGTGTGGAAGAGCCGATCGCGAGGCAGCCGGAGGTGGTGCGCTAGTGCAAGGCGCGCTAGATTTCTCGCCATGAAGACCAGCTCTTCCTTCTTTTCAACGCTCTCTGCGCTCGTCCTTCTCGCGGCCGGTGGCCTCGTCGCCTGCAGCAGCAGCACCAGTGACGCCGGCAGCACCACCGACACCGGCAGCGCGACCGACGCCGTCGTCGACACGCGTCCAGGTGCTGCCGACAGCGCCGCGAGTGACACCAACACCAGCGCCGACGCGAGCGGCGACGCGAGCGCCGACACGACGACGAGCGACGACACGTCCAGCGAAACGAGTGGGGCGCCGACGGCGAACTGTGCGGCCCTCACCTCGTGCTGCGCAGCTTCGACGATGCCTGCGTCGTATCGGCCGTCGTGCAACTCGACCGCCAAGGCCAACGACGACGCCGCCTGCAAGTCGGCGCTCGACGCCTACAAGACTGCGAAAAACTGCTGATGCGTGCCTTTATTCTCGCTACGGCAGCGACTCTTTGTGGCTGCGGTGCGAGCTCGCAACTGGCGTCGGTCGATGCGGGTGACGCGGGTGATGCGGGCGATGGCGGCGCGGGCAAGGACGGAGCGATCGTCGACACCGGCGTCGTCACCGATGCACCCGTCGACACGGCGGTGCCGACGATCTCGGCAATCTCGTCGCTCGAGTGCGGTCCGACCGATGCACCGATGCTCGTGATCGTCATCGCGACGACGCGGATCACCTGCGATGCGCGGAGCAAGCCGCCCGAGATCTTCTCCCGCGTGCTCCTCTACTCGCCGCCGAAGGGTCCCACGATCATCACGCTCACGCCGACGAGCACCGACGGTTCGGCGATGAGCTGTGCGGGGTCGCCCAGCTCGTGCACGCCGATTTCCAAGGTGGTGCTCGAGCTCACCGACGTGAGCAAGAGCGGCACCGTCGGCGGCAACTTCACGTTCACCGCAGCCGACGGCACCGAGCGCCGAGGCTCGTTCGACGCCACGAATTGCGGTAGTTTTCTCGGCTGCGGCTGACGAATACCGAGTCAGGGTCAGGGAGAAGTGCGCATGCCGCCGGTCGGGACGCCGCTGAGCGCTCCGGCCCACCGCGTGCGCACGCGGAGGATGAAGGGGCTGCCGGCGACCGTCACGCGTTCGGCGTGACCGGCGTGGCGGAAGTAGCGGAGCAGCCCTTCGTGCTGACCGAGCCACGCTTCGCAGAACGGCGCGTTCGAGGCGTAGTGGAAGCTGCGGACTTCGGTGGTCGCCTCACGCATCGTCGCTTCGACGCAACGCATGTCGCCAGCGTCACGACGCATGAGTGACCAGATGCGCGGCAGGTCGCCGAATGCGCGGCTCGGATCGCGTCCCCGAAGGCTCTCGAGCGGTCCGACAGCGTCGAACCAGACGACATCGAGGAGCCCGCGCATCGCGTGACGACCGAGGGTGCGTACGAGCGTGGGACCGCGAAGGGCGGCGACCGCTTCGTAGATCGCGAGCTCGTAGACCTCGTCGTACCAAAGGCCTTCGTCGACGCGCGAGAGAATCGAACGAGCGCCCGCAGAGACGCGTTCGGCGACGGGGCCGAGAAGCTGTTGCGTTGCGAGCGTCGAGCGGAGGAGCTCGAGCCACCTTCCACGAACCAAAGCCATGGAGCCCACCTATGGGGAAGCAGGGCCTGGCGAGAGCGCCGGCGAGGTGACGTGGCTTGGCGACTAGAGCAGAGGTCAGCGCGAATTGCGCATGAGAAGAGGCGTACCTTGCGCCAAATCAGCCACTTGGGCTTCTTCGTGTTCGTTTACTTTTTGAACACGTGCGAGACGTCACCAGCGCCGAAGCGCGCGATGACGCCGCGACGCTTCTTGCCGGGCGTGGCGCCGCTGAGGAAGTCGCCGCCGACCGCCCAAAATGCGTCGCCGCTCGCGTCGGCCCAGCTGCCGTGGAGATCGGTGAAAGGGGCGACGGCGAACTCGTCGATCCATTTTCCTGTCACGAGGCGCTGCTTGAGGCCACCGGACCCGACGAGAACGACGCTGCCCACTGCGTGCTTTTGTGCGTCGGGATCGGTCTCCGAGAACATGCAGGCAACGCCGTTGAGCTGGCTCGAGAGGGTGACGTCGATCTTCGACCACTTGGTGCCGTCGGAGTGGAGGACGTCGCCACCGCCGACCGCGTAGACGTCGCCGCCGTTGCAGCCATTGACCGTGAAGAGCGTTCCCGAGGCGAGGGGCGCATCCTTCGACTCGAGCTTCCAAGCCGCTCCCTTGCGATGCCAAAGGGTGCCGGCTTCACCGACGACGTAGAGGTCGTTCGAGCTCGTGCCCCACACCTTGAAGAGCGAACGCCCAAGCGGCGCGTCGGGGAGCACTTCGGGATTCCACGCGGTGCCGTCGAAATGAAGGACGACGTCGTTCGGCGCTTTGGCGTCGCCGGGCGTTCCGCCGACGGCCCACGCGTCAGAAGCGCTGAACGCGAATACGCCCCAAATCGTGGCTGACGTGCCAGATACATAGGGAGTGAATGTTTTTCCGTTCCAGTGGCTGATGCGCCCTGCGGTGCCGACCATCCAGACGTCACTGCTCGAGGTGCCGTGCACCCACCAGAAGGACTCGGCGCCGCCGGCGTGCATGTCCGACCAGGTGGTGCCGTCGAAGTGGAGGGCGAGCGCTTCTCCTCCGTTGCCGAGCGCGCCACCGACGGCGTACACGTCGCTGCCGGTGCCCCAGATGGAGAGGAGCGCGCGATCGAGCTCGGCGTCGAGCACCGTGCGCCAAGCTGCGGGAGCCGGCGCGGGCGTCGAGTCTTTCGGGCTGCACGAGAGGAGCGACAGCGCGGCGAGGATGAGGACCGAGGAAACGCGCATCGTCATCCTCCGTCCGTCGCGTCCGAGCTGGCATCCGCATCGGGCGCTCCGGCGTCGGGCGGCGGCACGTAAGGATCGCAGTGCGAGCCGAGGATGTAGCCACCTTTGCAGATGCAGTGACACTCGTCTTCGCGACCCGACTCGTTGCACCGCGGAGTGATCGTCAACTTCTGGGTCGCGCTGCGGCCGTCTTTGTCGACGACGGTGACTTCGATTTGGTACGGCCGATCGAAGATGTCGGCGCTCGCCCATTGGTTCGGGCACACTGGCACGTTCGAGAACGTCGAGATGTCGCTGTCGACGCTGGTGCCGAAGCCGTCGGCGTGCGGGACGAGGTTGATGGTGCGATTGTCGATGCGCACCTGCCTAGTGGAGAGATCGCGAATCGCTCCGTTGAGTCGAACGGTGCACGGGTCGAGATTCTTCGCCCGGACGCCGAGGAAGATCACGCGCCCGCCTTGTGGCGGAAAGAGGATCGAGAGGTCGCTCCCGTCGCGGAGAACCGTCGATTTTCCCAATGAATCACGCGCCGTCAGCTGCAACTCGACGGGCTTCGTCTTGTCTCCGAGGAACGGCAACTGACACGCCGGAGCGCTGTCGTGCAATTGCGTGTCGTCGCTCGTGCAACCCCCGCCCGCGAAGACGAGCATGAGCGCGAACGGGAGTGCAAACGCCGTCTTTAGAAACAAGTGACGTTGTCGGCCTTGGGCCAGTAGTAGACGAAGGCGTTGCAGTGCTCGTTCTTCTCGACGATGGGGCCGAAGGTGTAGCAGCAGTCTTGCACCTCGGGCGCGGTGCCGTACTTGGTGGCGTCGAAGGTGTTGAGCGTGTCGCAGGTGACGGGCGCGGTCGGCGCGACCCAGTCGTAGCCGCACGAGTACCAAATGCCGGCGCCCGGTTGGACGGTGACGTCGAGCTTCGGCGACGTCAGCATCGGCGGATCGGCCCAGTTGAGCGACTCGTAGAAGTTCTTGCTGGCGTCCGGGGTGGTCGTCGAAGTGCCGTCCCACGAGTACATTTTGAAGTCTTTGCCGCGGCTGTGGAAGTGGCCGTTGGCGCCGATGATGTGCACCGGCTCCTTGCTGTTGACCTGGCAGCTGCCTTCGAAGGTCGGGTGCGGGTTCTTCTGGCAGATGCGGATCGACTGCTTGGTCGCGAAGACGGTGCCGAGCTCGTACTTCGCCTCTGCGTCGGGCACCGTCCAGAAGTTGACGCGAACCTTGCCGAAGTCGGTCGGGGTCTTCTGCGACGTGGCGTTGACGAAGTGCGTCTGCAACATCAACCACTCGTCGGGGTTGAACTTGTTGACGACCCCGTCGGGGTAGGTCCAATCGATGAGGCCGTCGACCTGGCTGTTGGCGACGAGCGGCCAATCGGCCCAGTTCGAGCTCTTGAAGCACTCGCCGGCGCCGTTGGTGCCTTTGACGGTGCCCTTGGTCGGATCGAGTCCGACCACCGACTTCACGCGGAAGACGTTCATGTGGTGCGAGCCCTTCCGCTGCGCCGTCTGGATGCGGTGCAGGTTGACGGGCTTGGTCGCATCGAGGCCGGCAGCGGCGGCCAGATCGCCGACCTTGAAGAAGTAACAGTCTTGCTCTTCGGTGCCGGCGGGGACGGCGACGTCTTCGGTCACGAGCTGGAAGCCCTTGCCCTTGTCGGGCGCGGCGAGGTCGGACGGGTCGACCGTGACGGGGGGCGGGTCGGCGGTCTTCGAGGAGCAGGCGAGCGCGGACACACCGAGGGCAAGAGCAGCGGTGGAGAGGAAAAAGCGACGCATGAGCAGCTCCCTAGGCAAACGATGTGCCTTCAGTCTACACGAAGAATCCCGCGTCAATCTCCACTGTGCCAGGTCGTGCTCGGTGACGGTCGTGGCACGCTTGTCATGGCCTCCCCTCGCGCGCTGGCTACACTCGCCGTCATGCGCGTAGCCCTCGGAGACGTCGAGATCGAGTACGAGACCTTCGGCGAAGGCGAGCCCCTCCTCCTCGTGATGGGGCTCGGCGCGCAGATGATTCTCTGGAACGACGGCTTCGTCGATTCGCTCGTGAAACGAGGCTTTCGCGTCATCCGCTTCGACAACCGCGACGTCGGGCTGAGCACCAAGATCAAGCGTCGCATCGGCGATCCTCGCCTCCTCATGGCACGTCGCATCCTCGGAAGGCCGGTGCCGGCGCCCTATTCGCTGAGCGACATGGCGCGCGATGCGGTCGGGCTCCTCGACCACCTCGGCATCGAGCGGGCCCACGTCGCCGGCGTGTCGATGGGCGGGATGATCGCGCAGACCATGGCCATCGAACACCCCACGCGCGTGCGTTCTCTCACTTCGATCATGTCGAGCCCTGGAGCGCGAAGGCACCTCCTCTCGAAGCCACGCGCGCTGAAGATGTTGCTTCGAAAGAGGCCGGCCGATCGCGCGCAAGCCATCGAGGGAGCGCTCTCCTTCTTCGGCGTCTGCGGCGGGACGACCCATCCGCCAGACGTCGAGTGGCTCCGGGAGATCGCCGGCGTCGCTTACGATCGGTGCTTTCATCCCGCCGGATTCGTGCGGCAGTTGGCGGCGATCCTCGCGAGCGGCGATCGTCGAAAAGGTCTCGCGGGCGTGCGCGTGCCTGCCGTCGTCATCCACGGCACCGTCGATCCGCTCGTCCTCCATCACGCTGGCGTCGCCACCGCCAAGGCCATCCCCGGCGCTCGCTTCGTCTCGGTCGAGGGCATGGGACACGACGTCCCCTCGAGCCTCTGGCCACTCCTCGGCGACGAGCTCGAACGCGTTCGTGCGAGAGCGGCGTGAGGTCCCGCGCGTCTTCTGAACTGGATTCAGGCCTTCTTTCGCCGTGTCATCGCGAGAAACGCGCGCCCGCGTGGAGAGAGCTCGTAGCCGACCTCGAAGCTCTGCGTGAGGCCGAGCTTCTTCAGCTTCACGACGTCGGCCTTGAAAGGGAGCGTCTCGCGATCGACCTTCTCGGCGAGCCGTGAAGCTGCGACGCGCGGATGCTTCTCGATGAGGGCGAGCGTCTTCTTCGTCCATGCGCCCTTCGCGTGCTTTTCGTCGAGGCGCGCGAGCTTCTCGCGGATCGTCGCCACGTCTTCTTTCGAAAGGTCGGCGTTCATGGCCGCTTCGACGCGATCGCCGTCACCGCCGTGGTGGAGGCGAACGCGATGCACGGTGGCGCCTGCCTCGAGCGGACCGAGCTCGGCGAGATAGGCGATCAGCGCCTCGCGCGAGCCGAGCCCAGCAGCCACTGCGTCGGCCTCCGAAATCGACGCAATGGTGACGAGCTCGACGGCGTCGACCTCGAGCACGCCGATGGGATGACAGCGATAGCGGCCGCCGGCGCGGACGTGCGAGCGCGTCCAACGACGAAAGGTGAGCGTGATGGCCCCGCTGACGAGGCCTGCATGAAAGGGCTTCTTGAAGAGGAGCACGACGGCCCGAGCGTAGCGCCCAGGCCGCCTGTCACGCCACCGCGACCGGCTGCTCGGCAGGCTTCGGAAGGGCGTTGCGCTTCTTGTCGACGCTCGTGAGGTCGACGCTGGTGAGCGCCGAGACGCCCGGCTCGGGCATCGTCACGCCGTAGAGGACGTCCACCATCTGCATCGTCCGCTTGATGTGCGTGATGAGGATGAACTGCGAACGATCGGTCATCGTCCGGATCGCCTCGTTGTAACGAGCGACGTTGGCCTCGTCGAGCGGCGCGTCGACCTCGTCGAGGATGCAGAACGGGCTCGGGCGAATCTGGAACATCGCGAAGATGAGGGAGACCGCGGTGAGAGCCTTTTCGCCGCCGCTCATGAGCTCGATGTTGCCGATGCGCTTGCCCGGCGGCTGCGCGAGGATCTCGATGCCGGTCTCCAGCAAATCGTCCGGGTTGGTCATGAGCAGCGACGCCTTGCCGCCGCGGAACATGATCGGGAAGAGCTGTTGGAAGCGCTCGTTGACGGCGTCGAAGGTGTCCTTGAAGAGGCGACGCGACTCGCGGTCCATCTGCTCGATGGCCTTGGTCAGATCGGAGAGCGCCTTGTCGAGATCGGCCTTCTGCGTCGTGTAGAGCACGTGACGCTGCTCGGCCTCCTGGTGCTCGCGACGCGCGTCGAGGTTGACGGCGCCGAGGCGATCGATGAGCCCGCCGAGCTCGTGGACGCGCGCCTTGTGGTCCTCGCCGGGAATGTCGCGGAGGTGGTAATCGCCGATGATTCGCGGCAAATCGAGGCCGCGGAACTTCTCTTTGACGCTCTCGAGGAGGTTGCGCATCTCGATGGCGAGCTCGCGGACCTTCATCTCCAGCTCGACGCGCGCCTTCTCGGCCGACTCGGCGTCTTGACGGAGGGTCTTCAGCTCGGTCTCGTGGACCGCCATCGCTGCGCGGGCCTCTTCGTGCGCGCCGCGGGCGCTCGTCAGCTCGTCCTTGCGGAGGTGCGCGGCGTCGATGGCGAGGCCGAGCTTCTCCTTGTCGACGAAGAGCGCGCCGGCGAGCTCGCCCTGACGCTTGGCGCCCGTACGCAGCTCGTCTTCGAGACGGGCCTCGCGCTCACCGAGCTCGTGCGCCGAACGGCTGAGGCGATCGAGCGCGCCTTCGAGGCCACGCGTCTTCTCCTTCGCGCGCGCCGCTTGGACCTTGCGATCGGTGACGATTTGGCGACGGGCGTCGAGCTCTTCGCGCTGACCGTCGGCGTCACGCTGCGCGTCGTCTGCGGTGCGATCGAGGCCTTCTTTTTCGATGGTCGCGCCGTCGAGGTCGGCGCGGGCGGTGGCGTGCTCACCCTCGGCCTCCGACAGCTGCTCGGCGAGATCCATCGTCTCGCCGGCGACCTGCTCGAGGCGCGTGCGGCTGCGCTCGAGGTCTTGCTCGACCGCGCGCAGATCGCGCTCGGAGGTGACGAGCGCGAGCTCGCCTTTGTGCTCTGCCTGACGCGCCGTATCGAGCGCGACCTGGGTCTCGCTGATGCCGGCGCGAAGAGCTTGGTGCTTCTGCACCAGCTCCGTGACGACGACGTCGAGGCGGCTGACGATCTCGGCGAGCTCGCGCGTCTCGCGCTTGCTGTCGAGCATTCCGGCGGCCATCTGCTCGCGCTCACCGGCGGCGATGCGACCATCGGCGAAGAGCACCTCGCCATCGACGGTGACGACGGCGCGTGGGGTGATGGCGCGGGCGATTTTGTGGGCCGCTTCGAAGTCGCGGGCGACGACGATGTCCCCGAGCACGGCGCGGACGAGCACCTCGTCTTCGCTGCGGAATTTGCAGAGATCGGCCATGTAGCCGAGCGCGCCGCCGTCTCCGAGGAGCTCTTCGGGGAGACCGGCCTTGGCCGCGCCGAGGTGATCGCCGCTGCGGGGAAGGAAGACCGCGCGACCCTTCTTCTCGTCACGGAGCCAATGGGCGAGCTCGATCGCCTTGTCTTCGTCACTCACCACCAGCGTCGTCAGGTTTTCGCCGAGCACCGCGGCGAGGGCCTGCGTCAGCTCGGGGGGCGGCTCGACGAGATCGGCGAGCATGCCGAGGACGCCGGCGTCGCGCTTGAGCACCACCGCGCGTACGCCCTGCCCCACGCCTTCGAGCCGCGACTGCACCTCGAGGAGCGCCTGCATGCGCGAGCGCGCCTTCTGCAGGTCGTGTTTGTTGGTGTCGAGGAGCCGCTCGCTCTCGATGACGTCGCGCTTGAGACCGGTGAGCTTCTGCTCGAGCTCTTCGCGCTGCTGCTTGCTCGAGGTCTTGCCGTCGCGGAGATCTTCGACGATGCGACGCAGTTCTTGCTGGCGCGCGACCTGCTCGATCTGCTTGATTTCGAGCCCCTCGCGCTCGACGAGGATCTTCGCCTTGCGCTGCTCGATGTCGCCACGACGACGCTCGAAGCCCTTGAGGGCGGCCTCGGCGGAGGCGATGCGGGCGCCGAGCGCGGCGGCCTGACGACGGAGCTCTTGCAGCTTGCGATCGGCCTCTTGCTGACGAGCGGTCGACTCCTGCAGACGCTCTTCTTCGACGGCGAGCGCCTCGGCGGAGGCCGATTCTTCTTCGCGGTGGAGCGAGAGGTCGCTGGCGAAACGCGCTTGTTCACCGGCGAGGGCGACGCGCTCACTCGACACATTTCCGAGCTCACGCGAGGCGTCGACCTCGCGGCTGCGGATCGCCTGGAGCTGATCTTTCGCGCGGGCGATTTCGCCTTCGAGCGCGCGGACCTCGTTCTCGGCGCCGAAGTGGGCGGTGTGCGCCGCCTCGAGCCGACGCTCGGTGTCGAGCGCGGCCAGCCGAAGACCTTCGAGATCGGCTTCGCGGGTGACGAGCGCGGTGCGCTTCTCACTGGCGATGCCGGTCCATTCGTCGAGCGCGCCGGTCGTGTACTTCCCGGTGACGACGATGCCGAGGTAGCGGTGCGCCGCCTCGTGGAGGATCAAGTCGTCGAGCTCGGCGCGGTAGGCGAGGTAGCGATCGGCCTTCTGGGCCTGACGCTTGAGCGAGCCGAGGTTCTTCTCGAGCTCGGCGACGATGTCACCGACGCGCAGCATGTTCTGCTGCGTCAGCTCCATCTTGCGCTCGGCCTGCTTGCGCTTGCTCTTGTACTTGGTGATGCCCGCCGCCTCTTCGATGAGCATGCGGCGATCTTCGGGCTTGCTCGAGACGATGAGCCCGATGCGCCCCTGCTCGACGATCGAGTACGCCTTGGTGCCCGCGCCGGTACCGAGGAAGAGGTCGGTGATGTCCTTGAGGCGGACCTGCGTCTTGTTGATGATGTATTCGCTCTCACCATCACGGTGGAGACGACGCGTCACCGCGATGTCGGTGTAGTCGCGGTATTCGACCGGCGTGAGGCCGTCGGTGTTGTCGAAGGTGAGCGTGACCTCGGCGAAGCCGTGCGGCCCGCGCGACTCGCTGCCGTTGAAGATGACGTCCTCCATCGACTTGCCGCGGAGGTGCTTGGCGCTCTGCTCGCCCATGCACCAACGAATCGCGTCGACGATGTTGGATTTGCCGCAGCCGTTGGGACCGACGATGCCGGTCACGTCGTGATCGAACTTGAGGACGGTGCGATCGACGAACGACTTGAACCCGAGAATTTCGAGTTTCTTCAGCTTCATGGTTTCTGACGAAGCGGGGGTAGCGCCCTTGCTCGAACCGCCACCGGGACCAGCCCGGGAACGGCGCGCGAAGAGCACGCCACGTCAGTGTCTGAAGGGGTACGCCCCTTCGAGTTCGACTGCAAGCTCGCATCGTAAGGTTATGAAGGTGCTTGTGTTTTCGGCGGAGTGCATAAGTGAATAATGAACGGGGTTATGGGTCGTCGAGCTCGTACGGCCCTACCGCACCAGCAAGCTGAAGTCCTGCCCGCGCCGACCACCCGCGCCGACCCCCCGCGACGGCCAGCTCCGACGCTGAGTGATGACGGACGGACCACTGACCAAACGATGACGGGGAAGGTACGTGATGTGCGTTGACTTCTTCGCACCGGGTGCTACTGGTTATACCAGTTGTGGTGATACCAGTCATGCCGGTATCGAAGGGATATCACCTCTTCCTGCACCCCCCAGCAACGCCGTAAGTATTTTCCATGGCCGAGAAGAAGCGCGCAACCGAAGAAGCAGCCGACCAGCTCCGAGCAGGCATCCTCCGCGGTGAGTTCCGCCCGGGGACCGACCTGCCGGGCGAGCGCGAGCTCTCCGTTCGTCTCGGGGTCAGTCGCCTGACGTTGCGTGCAGCGCTGACGCGTCTCGAGTCCGAGCAGCTCGTGCGTCCGGTCCATGGCTCGGGCACGCGCGTCCTCGACTTTCGAGAGACGGGCGGCGTCGAGATGCTCGGCCACCTCTATACGCTCGCGGCGGGCGGCTATGCGCCAGCGTCGCTCCTCGCCAACCTCCTCGAGCTGCGCCGCATGGTCGCGGTCGAAGTGCTCGGCCTCTGCGCCGATCGCGCCACCGACGACGAGCTCTCGGCGCTCGACGCCCAGGTCACCGCGCTCGAAGACGTGGTCGACGACGTCACCGAGTTCATGAAGCGCGACGTCGACCTCGCCCTCGGCCTCGTGCGCGCGACCCACAACCTGGCGCTCGTCTTCCTCGCCAACACCATCGCTCGCGTGATGCTCGATCAGCCGGGAATCGAAGCGGCGTTCGCCATCAACCCGCGCGGTACGGTGCTCATCTACAGGCGCATCGCCGAGCTCCTCCATGCCCGCGACGGCAAGAAGGTGCGCAAGCTCACGCGAATGCTCATCAGCAAGCTCGATCGCAACCTCGTCGCCGTCGTCACCCAGCTCTCCGCGCTCGCACCCGCCTCGTGATTGCCTCTTGATCGCCCTCCGAGAAGGACTTCGTCATGTTGCTCGCCTTCGAACGTCGCCAAGCTGCCGCCATCCTCGAAGCGTATGCGCCGCCCCGCGCAGAGAGCGACGGCGACGTTCCCGCCGGCAAATACGACGATGACGCCAAGAGCTCCGGAGAACGTAAAGTACGTCTCCTCGTGCCGCGTCCAGGCGAGGTCGACTACGTCGGCACGGTGCTCAAGATGATGGCCGCGAGCACCGCTCAGGCGCGTCTCGGCATCCACCTCGGGCTCGCGATCGCCACCTTCGCGCCGCTCTGGCTATGCGGTCGCTTCCGCACGATGGCCGGGCTGCCGATGGAGGAGCGCACACCGATCATCTCGCGCCTCCTCAAGCACAAGAATTTTCTCGTGCGTGAGCTGATGCTGCTCTTGAAAATAGGCGTCTCGCTCGGGCTCATCGGCACGCCCTCGGTGCGCGCCCGCACGCAGTTCGCGGCAGCGCGCGAAACACGAGAAAAAAAGCTCCGTTCGCTTCCGGTCGTCTCCTCGGCTGAGGCGTCGAGCTCATCCGCGACCGCGCAGGAGGTGGCGTGATGGCCCGCGAGCACCTCGTCGACGAAGCCGACTACGTCATCATCGGCACTGGAGCCGGCGGCGCCACGGCCGCGCGCGTGCTCACCGAGGCCGGTCTCGAAGTGCTGATGCTCGAGGAGGGTCCGCACCTGGCGGCGAAAGATCGTCCGCGCGAGCTGGTCGACGCGATGGCCACGTCGTTCCGCGACTTCGGCACCTTCACCACCGCCGGTACGCGCCCTTTCCCGCTCCTCCAAGGACGCATGGTCGGCGGCAGCACCGCGATCAACTCCGGAATCATCTGGCGCATGCCGGAAGACGTTCGCCTCGATTGGACCAAGCGCTTCGGCCTCGGCGAGCTCGTCGAAGAGAAGGCGCTCGATCGCATCTTCACGCAAATCGAGGAAGAGCTCTCGGTCAGCGACACTCCCGCCGAAATCTACGGCGGAAACGTCGAGAAAATGGCCGAAGCGTGCAAAATCATGGGCCTCCCGGGCAAGCCGATGCGCCGCAACATGAAGGGTTGCGAGGGCAGCGCCGAGTGCTTGCAGGGCTGCGCCAAAGAGCGTCGCCAAAGCATGGACGTCTCGTACATTCCGCGCTCGCTGGCCAAGGGCGGCCGTCTTCACGCGCTCGCCCGCGTCGACGAGGTGCTCATCGAAGGCGGCCGCGCAGTCGGCGTACGTGGCTCACTGCTTCATCGCGACACGCGCAAGGTCCGCGGCACTTTTCACGTGCGCGCGCGTCGCGGGGTCATCGTCTCGGCCGGCGTCATCCACACGCCCGTCATCCTCCGGCGCAGCGGACTCGCCGGGCTCGTCGGCGATCGCTTCCAAGCACACCCCGGCACCGCCGTCGTCGGTCGCTTCGGCGAACCGGTCGGCATGGGCTTCGGCGCGACGCAGGGCTACGAGGTGCCGATGCGCGACAAGGGCCTCAAGCTCGAGTCGCTCTCGCTCCCGCCCGAAATGCTGGCGACGCGCCTCCCTGGCGCCGGCGTCGAGTGGCAAGAGCGCCTCGCCGAAATGGATCACTACGCGCAGTGGTGCGCCATCGTCCGCATGAAGGCGCACGGCAAGGTGCGCCCGAGCTTCGGCGGCGGAATTTCGGTGAAGTTCGTCCCCTTGCAAGACGATCTCGATCGCGCGCAGTACGCGGCGGCGCTCCTCTGCAAGATGATGTTCGCGGCCGGCGCCACCGAGGTCTATCCCGGCATCAGCGGGCGGCCCGAGGTGCTCAACTCCGTCGACGAGGTGAAGCTCATCGAAGAAGGGAAGATGCGCCAAGGCGACTTCCACTTCATGGCCTCGCACTTGTTCGGCACCGCGTGTGCCTCGAGCGATCCGAAGACCGGCGCCGTCGACGCCAACCTCGAGAGCCACGACGTGCGCGGTCTCTACGTGATGGACGCGTCGGTGTTCCCCACCAACCTCGGCGTCAACCCGCAGCACTCGATCATGGCGGTCGTCTTCCACGCGTCCGAGAAGCTGGCCAACGCCGCCAATTCCGTCGCCGCGTGATCGTCTCGCGGCGCAAAAAATCGCGAGAATTGCCTTGTTTTTTCCGTGTTTTTTGCCCGATGCCGGTTTCCGCGCATCGCTGATACCCTCGTCGCATGGGGGTTGACGATCTCGCCAAGCATTTGTCCTCGACGTCCCGCATCGGCCTCGACGCCGGGCTCGTCACCAAGCTGAAGATTCGCAGCGAAGACGCGACGAGAGGCCAGCTGATGGCCGCGCGCGAAGGGAGCTCCGGACACCTCGGGGTCTACTTCCTCGCCGCCCACGTCGTCGACGACACCGACTTCTTCGGCAAGGGCGAAATTTATTGGTGGGCGATCCCGCTCCTCGGCGATCGCGACGGCACGGTCCGATGCGATCCGATGTGTGGCCTTCCCACCGCCGCCAAGCCGATCAAGTGCGGCTCGGGCGAGTGGATGAAGTCGCCGTCGATCGAGAAGCCGGTGCTGCTCGCGGTCATTCCGCCGTCCGACGACGTCGTCGCCTGTCTCGTCAAGCTCGGGCTCTACGACGACGATGGCGTGCCCGCCGACGTGCCGAAGGCGATGAACGCCGCGCTCGAAGCGCTCGCGGACTTGAAGGGCGAAGCGCAGAAAGATCCGGAAGCCATCTACGGGCCGGTCCGCACCGCGCTGTGGAACGCTCTGAAAGCGCAGCAAGACGACAAGCTCCAGGAGCGCGAGCTGCGCCTCTTGCGCGACGCTGCGAACTTCTCGGCGGGGATGATCGAGTCGCTGCCGTCGACCCACGCCAGCGTCTACGTCTTGGTGAAGGACGAAGAGCACACCGAGCAGATCGGTCCCATCTCGCTCGCCAAGGGACAGACCGAAACGCTGAAGTTCAAGCAAGCTCTGAAGACGGGCGGAAGGCTCACCCTCTTCGCCCGCGGTGGCGAGGTGCAGACGACGAACTTCGGCAACCTCACGACCGACACCCCGTTCGCCAACAAGATCATCGACGCCACCGGCGAGGCCAGCCTCAAGGATGGTTTCCGGGTCGATGCGATGAACAACGTCGACCTCGTGGCGTACTACACGCCTCGCATCGGCGGCTGAGTCCGCGACAAAACAAGCCCTATCGTCGCGTTCGCGCGAGGGTGCACGACTTCGGATAATCTCGGCGGCATGAAGCTCGCTTTCCCTGGTCGTCGTTCGCTGGTTGGCCTGTTCTCCTTCGTCGGTCTCGGAGCTCTCCTCGTCGCCTGCACCGTCGACGCGAAGAAGCTCGAGGACTCGATTCGCACCGAGATGAAGAGCAAGGGCGTGGAGATGAAGTCGATCTCGTGCCCGACCGGACAGAAGTCGTTCGGCACCAACAAGTTCGACTGCACCGGCGAAACCAACGACGGCGAGAAGGTCGTCTTCAACGCCAATACGCAAGGCGGCGGCGCGGTCGCGTGGGAGCTGAAGGGAAAGATCATCCCCGGCACCGAGCTCGAGGACATGATCAAGGAGAAGGCCGACCACCCGATCAAGGTCAAGTGCCGGATGAAGGTGATGATCTTCAACGAGGGAGACGTCTTCTTCTGCGACGAGACCGTCGAAGGGAAGAAGTTCGCGCTGCAGGTGAAGGCGAAGAACGACTCCGGCCTCTTCGAGTGGAAGGCGGCGACGAACGACGACGGCGAGAAGATGAAGAAGGCCGACGGCGACGACGACGACGACAAGGCCAAGTCGAAGGACGACGACGACGACAAGAAGAAGAAAAAGTCGAAGGACGACGACGACGACAAGAAGAAGAAAAAGTCGAAGGACGACGACTGAGCTCGGGCAGTCGAAACGAAAACGGCGCGATCCTCGGGGACCGCGCCGTTTTTTCGTCGAGCTCCGGAGAACTAGCGCGAGAGTTCAGTGACGGAAGTGGCGGATGCCGGTGAAGATCATCGCGACGCCGTATCGATCGCAGCAAGCGATGACCTCGGCGTCCTTCACCGAGCCGCCGGGTTGGGCGATGGCAGTGATGCCACCCTGGGCCGCGGCCTCGACGCCGTCGGGGAACGGGAAGAAGGCGTCGGAGCCGAGGACGCTCCCCTTCGCGAGATCGCCTGCTTTTTTCAGGGCGATTTCCACCGAGACGACGCGTGACATCTGACCGGCGCCGACGCCGACGGTGCGGGCCACGGTGCCGTCGTCGACGGCGAGGACGATCGCGTTCGACTTCACGTGCTTGGTGACGCGCCAGGCGAAGCGAAGAGCGCGGAGCTCCGCTTCGGTCGGTGCGCGCTTGGTCGCCACCTTGGCGTTTTCGATTTCGCCGTCGCCGCCGAGGTCGGCGCTCATCGCCGCGAGCCCGCCGCTGATGCGACGGAAATCGAGGAGGGCGCCCTGCTGCGCGGGAGCCTCACCGACCGCCAGGAGGCGGAGGTTCTTCTTCGTGCGAAGGACGTCGAGGGCGCCGGTGCTGAACGACGGCGCGACGATGCACTCGAGGAAGGTCTCACCGAGCGCCTTCGCGGTGGCGACGTCGACGACGCGGTTGAGGGCGACGATGCCCCCGAAGGCGCTGACCGGATCGGCCTCGCGCGCGATGCGATAGGCGGTCTCGAGATCGGGCGCGGTGGCGGTGCCGCAGGGGTTGGTGTGCTTGACGATGACGCAGCCGGCGAGCTTTCCGGCATCGAACTCGCGGACCGCCTCGAGCGCCGCTTGAACGTCGACGAAGTTGTTGAACGAGAGCTCTTTGCCGCCGGCGCCGATCGACTCGGCGAGCGCGAGGGTGCCGACCGCGGCGCCACGTTGACGATAAAATGCGCCATTTTGGTGCGGGTTTTCGCCATATCGGAGCGAGTAGGCCTTCTCGTACGAGAGCGTCAGGTACTGCGGATAGAGCTCCTTGGCCGAGCCTTCGAGGGCGGCGTCGCGCGAGAGGTAGGCAGCGATGGCCCCGTCGTACGCCGAGGTGTGGGCGAAGGCTTTGGCGGCGAGACGGGCGCGCGTGGCGAGCGTGGTGCCGCCGGCCGCGGTGATCTCCGCGAGCACGTCTCCGTAGTCGGCCGGATCGACGACGACGGTGACGCGCGGGTGCGACTTCGCCGCCGAGCGAACCATCGACGGACCACCGATGTCGATCTCTTCGATGATCTGTTCGTGCGTCGCGGTGCCTTTGGCGACCGTCTGTTCGAAGGGATAGAGGTTGACGATCACGAGGTCGATCGGCTTGCCGCCGACCTTCGCCAAGTCCGCGAGATCGCGATCGCCACGCATGAGGATGCCGCCATGGACGCGCGGATGGAGCGTCTTCACGCGGCCGTCCATGATCTCGGGCGAACCGGTGTATTCGCTGACTTGGATGACGGGGACGCCTCCCTCGACGAGGTGCTTGGCGGTGCCACCCGTCGAGAGGAGCTCGACGCCACGCGCGTGGAGCTTCTTCGCGAGGTCGAGGAGACCCGTCTTGTCGCTGACGGAGACGAGTGCGCGTTGAATTCGCGAGGGGGCATTGGGCTCGGTCATGGCGCCTCCGGTACGTGCACCGCCGAGGTGCATCAAGTCACCCAAGGCGGAACGGAGCGCGAACGTCCGAGAAGGAACGCTCGCGATGGACTATGCTGCGCAGTCTGCCGTGGCCCGCGTGACCGATCCTCAAGGCGCTCCGAGCGTCGCTCCTGCCGTTGCCTCCACCTCGATTGCAGAGGTGCTCGAGAGACTTCTCGCGGGGCACGACCTCGAGGCGAGCGTCGTCGAAGACGTCTTCGGGCGGCTCTTCGACGGGCAGCTCGGGCCGGCGCAAGTGGCGGCGCTTGCGGTGGCGATGCGCGCCAAGGGCGAGACCGCCGACGAGCTCGCGGCTGCGGCGAAGGCGCTTCGTGCGCGAGCGAAGACGCTCAGGCCGACGCACGCGAGCGTCGTCGTCGACACCTGCGGCACCGGCGGCGATGGCGCGCACACGGTCAACGTCTCGACGATGGCGGCGATCGTCGTCGCCGCCGCCGGAGCCACCGTCGCCAAGCACGGCAATCGCGCCGTCAGCTCGCGCGCGGGGAGCGCCGATTTGATCGAAGCGCTCGGCATCGCCGTCGAGCCGCCGGCGGGGAACGAGCCGGAAATCGAGACGTTCGATGCACGCGTACGTCGCGCGATGGACGACGCACGCATCGGCTTCCTCTTCGCGCCTCGTCACCATGCAGCGATGCGACACGCGGCGCCTGCACGTCGCGAGCTCGGCATTCGCACCCTCTTCAACCTCCTCGGTCCGCTGGCGAATCCAGGCGGCGCGACGCATCAGCTGGTGGGCGTCTTCGAGAACCGCCGAAGACCGATGATCGCCGAAGTGTTGCGACAGCTCGGCCTCCGTCGCGTCTGGGTGGCGCACGGCCACGCGTGCGAGGGTGCGCCGCGGGGACTCGACGAGGTTTCGCCGGCCGGAGAGACGTCGATCACCACGCTCGACGATTCGGGAGAGATGGGCGAAACCACGATCACCCCGCGCGACGCCGGCCTCGAACCGGTGCCTCTGCACGAGCTCGCGGGCGGTGACGCACGGAAAAATGCGGCGGTCGCGGAGGCGCTCTTCGCCGGCGAGGGTTCACGTGCCGTGCGAACTGCCGTCGTCCTCAATGCGGCATGTGCCCTCGTGGTGGCCGAGGTGGCGAGCGATCTCCGAGAAGCCCGCGAACGTGCCGAGGCCGCCCTCGATCGTGGCGACGCAGCGAGGACGCTCGCCGCGTGGCGAATGCACATGCAGCACGAACGATGAGCGTCCTTCCCGCCATCGTCGCCGCGACGCAGGAAGAGATCCGTCGCCTACGCGCGTTCCCGATGACCACCTCGACGCGGACGCCGATCGACATCGCGAAACGTCTGCGAAGGCCCACCCGCGAAAGCCCGCTCGCGCTCATCGCCGAGATCAAGAAACGATCGCCTTCGGCTGGACCGCTCTCGGTCGCGCTCTCGGTCGCCGAACGCGCGGCGATCTACGCCGATGCAGGCGCGCGGATGATCAGCGTGCTCGTCGATCGCGAGCACTTCGACGGTAGCTACGACGATCTCGCGGCCGCACGCGCGGTCACGGGCGCCCCGCTTCTGTGCAAAGGCTTCATCCTCGACGAGGTCCAGCTCCGCGCCGCCCATGTCGCCGGCGCCGACGCGGTCTTGCTCATCGTCCGCCTCCTCGACGACGACGCGCTCGCATCGCTCGGGCTCGCCGCGCGCGCCCTCGGTCTCACGCCCATCGTCGAGGTCGTCGACGAGGCGGAGCTCGAGCGTGCCCTCCGCGCCCCCGAGGCCCTCGTCCTCGGCGTCAACGCACGCGACCTCGACACGCTGCAGATGAACCGCGCGCGCGCCGAACGCGTCCTCGCGGCCATTCCCGACGATCGCGTTGCACTCTATTTTTCAGGCATTTCCCGCGTCGAAGAGGTCACCGCACTGGCCTCCCGCGAAGCCCGTCGCGAGGGCCGCCGAATCGAGGGTGCGCTGATCGGCGAAGCGTTGATGCGGCAAGACGATCCGGGCCCCCTCTTGCGCTCGTTGGTGGCCGCGGCAGGCTGAACGGTCGGTGCTACGCTCGACATCGATGCGCTTTTTCTCGGCAGTGCTCGCTCTCTGCGGCGCCGCCATCGGTTGCTCGAGCAGCGCGCATCCTCCACCGCCACTCTTCGGTGCCGACACATCCTTCGACGTCGGTCCCACCGACTCGGGTACCAGCGCGTTCGACGTCGCCCGCGACAGCGCCACGTTCAACTGCGCCGACGGCATCGACGCGGGCGTGTGCGCGTGCACCGAGCTCGGACAGACGCCCCCTGCCCTCTACATCCTCCTCGACAAGTCCGGCTCGATGGAGCAAATCGTCGCGCCCTCGACCGTCTCGAAGTGGGACCAGGTGCGTCGCGCCCTCTTCGACTCGACGAACGGTGTGCTTCGCAAGTTGGGCTCCCGCCTCAGCGTCGGAATGGCTCTTTTTCCCAGTGGAAGTGGCGCTGCGTGCGCGCCCGGGGTGCAGGTCTTTCCCATCGGCGTCGGCCTCTCGTCGACCTACGACACGCTCGCGTCGATCCTCTCCTCGACCAAGCCAGCAGGCTCGACGCCGACCGCGAGCTCGGTCTCGGCGCTGATTCCGCTGCTCAAATCCCGCAAGGCCGGCACGACGTTCGTGCTCTTGGCGACGGACGGTGCGCCCAACTGCGGCACCACCGCATGCTCGGCCGAACAGTGCCAGTACGACATCGACGGCGCCAAGCTGAGCGACGGGACGTTGTGCGCGCCGCCGCTCAACTGCTGCGACCAGACCGTCGTCATGGGCGGCGATGGTTGGAAGGCCTGCAACGACGAAGGCGCCACGCGGAAGGCCGTCGCCGCGCTCGCCGCCGCCGGCATCAACACCTTCGTCCTCGGCATCCCCGGCACCGAACGCTACGCGACGACCCTCGACGATCTCGCGCTCGCCGGCGGTGAAGCACAGGCCACCGCCGGACCGCGCTACTACGCAGCGACCGACGGACCGTCGCTCGAAGCCGCGCTCTCCGCCATCGCCGCGAAGGTCATCGACACCTGCGTCATCGCGCTCGAGACCGACGTCACCGATCCTGGCATCACCAACGTCCTCGTCGACGGCACGCTCGTTCCCAAAGACGACGTCAGCGGCTGGAGCTGGCTCGACTCGTCGCACATTCAGCTCAACGGCACGACCTGCGACAACGTCCACGCCGGCCGCGTCTCGCGCATCCAAGTCGCGGTCGGCTGCAAGACGATCGAGCGCTGAAGTTACGGAGAGAGACGGTTGAGCATGCGGGCGAAGGGGATCGTCTCGCGCACGTGATGGAGACCGCACGTCCAAGCGACGGTGCGTTCGATGCCGAGCCCGAAGCCGGCGTGGGGGAAGCTGCCGTAGCGGCGCAGATCGAGATACCAGCCGAAGGCCTCGCGCGGGAGCTTGTGCACGTCGATCGCCGCCTCGAGCTTGGCGAGATCGTCTTCGCGCTGACCCCCGCCGATGATCTCGCCGTAACCCTCGGGCGCGAGCACGTCCATGTTGAGCGCGAGCGAGGGATCGTTCGGATCGCGCTTGAAATAGAACGCTTTGAGGTCCATCGGGTAGCGGTGGACGATGACCGGACGATCGAACTTGTTGGAGATGACGGTCTCTTCGTCGCCGCCGAAGTCGTCACCGACCTTGGCCTCGGGGTGCCCGTTCTGCTGCAGGATTTCGATGGCCTCGTGATAGGTGATGCGCGGGAACGGCCCCACCACTTTCTCCAGCTTGGTGGTGTCGCGCTCGAGGATCTTCATCTCTTCTTTGCGTGACTCGAGGACGCGCGCGACGATGAACGAGAGGAAGTCTTCGGCGAGCTTCATGTCGCCTTCGAGGTCCATGAAGGCGACCTCCGGCTCGACCATCCAGAACTCGGCGAGGTGGCGGCGCGTCTTGCTCTTCTCGGCGCGGAAGGTCGGGCCGAAACAGTACGCCTTCCCGACGGCTGCGGCGGCGGCCTCCATGTAGAGCTGCCCCGACTGCGTGAGATAGGCCTTGTCGCCGTGGTAGTCGGTGGAGAAGAGGGTGCTCGTCCCCTCGCACGCGTTGGGCGTGAAAATGGGCGCGTCGACGAGCGTGAAGTCGCGACCGTCGAAGAAGTCGCGCACCGCCCGGACGATGGTCGCGCGCACCTTGAGGATCGCGTTCTGACGGCTCGAGCGCAGCCAGAGATGGCGGTTGTCCATCAAGAACTCGACGCCGTGCTCCTTCGGGCTGATCGGATATTCACCGACCGGGACGCCGATGACGTCGATCTCTTTCGCCTGCAGCTCGAAGACGCCCGGCTGCTTCGGGTTCTGCGAGACGGTGCCGCGCACGGCGACGGAGGCCTCCTGCGGAACGCCACCCGCGCGCTCGAAGATCTCCGGCGAGAGGCCACCCTTGAAGAAGACCGACTGGACGACGCCAGTGCCATCACGCACCTCGAGGAAGTGCAGCTTGCCGCTCGAGCGCAGGTGATTGCGCCAACCGCGCACCTCGACCTCGGCACCGACGTGATCTTTCAGCGTGTTGATCCAGACGTGGGGGAGCGACATGCGCCGCTATTTACCACGCTTTTGGCTGCGAAGATCTCAGTGCGCGGGCGGCTCGTGGCTGATCGCGCGGCGGTAGCGATCGCGGCGGGTGGCGTCCTTGAGGACGTCGTAGGCCTCGTCGAGCACCTGGAGCACGAGGTGGAGATCGTCGACCAGGTCGCCGAGCGAAGGGCGGAGGATGCGCGAAGGATCGAGCGCGCGACGGAGCTCGATGTAGGCGCGCCTGATCTCGTAGCCGGTGGCGATGCGCGGCACCCCGAGGATGGCGAAGTAGTCACCGTCTTCGACGAGCGCGCGACGCACGCCGATGCGCGAACGGAGGGCCGAATCGTCGAGCTCGGCATCACGCACAGGATCGGCCTCGTCGGCGACCGACGGCTCGTCGTCGACGCGCCGCGAGGACGAGATCGACGAAGCAGGCGCACGGGCGGCAGCGAGCGCGGTGAGCACACCGAGCGCGACCAGGGCGTAGACGAGCGGCGCGGCATCGTCACCGCGCGCACCGAGGACGTCGCGGAGAGAGGCTCCAGCGGCGCGACGGACGACGGCATCGTCGGCATCTTCGAGCCCGCACTCGTCGATCAAGCGGGAACGCTCCCCGCTCGCGAGACGTACGTCGAGGCCGCCCATGCGCCCGATCGCCTCCGCCGGAGGAACCGCGCGACGCGTGATTTCGACGATCAGCGCAGGGCCGGGCGTGCCGCCGAAGACGGGCGGTTCGCCCTTGAGGCGCGCCGGCGGTTCACGCTCGAAGGCGATTTGTCCGCGCGCCATCCCGATCGCTCGCGTCAAGAGCCACGCTGCGTGGGCCTGCAACACGTCCCACAGCTGATCTTGATGAACGTGCCCGTGAGCGACGAGCGCGGCACCCGCGAGGCGACCGAAGGGCGGAACACGTCCTTCGAGCTTCTTCACGACGTCGGCGGCGATGTCTCCTCGACCTTGCAGATACCCGAGGAGCGACTCGCCTTCGACCGAGGAGGCAGCGGTGACGACGTCGCCATCCTGCAAGACCACGCGACGAATACCGGCTGCTTCGTCGAGACGGAGAACACCGGTGACGCGCGTGGCGACCGCTTCGGCGAAGGCCCGCAAGGCGTCGTCGGACGAGATGATCGGCCGCGCGGCAGGCAAAGCGGCGACGGGATGGGCGAGTGGCGGAGGCGGCACCGAAGGAGGTGACGGCGCGGCTCGCGGATAGAGCTCTTCGCGCGGCGGCGATGGCGGCGCGGGCAACGCCACGTCGACTGCCCGAGGCGGCGGCGCGGGGCGTGCGGTGATCGGCGCCAGAGGAGGCGGGTGCTCGCTCGCCGGACGCGGCATCGCCATCTGCATCGACACTTGGCTGAGGCTACGCTCGTCGTCGTCGTCGACGTCGGGCCCCGACGAGGTGATCGCGCGTGGATCGGTGTGCGCAGGCGCGCGACGTGGCGGCCTCGGCGTCGGCAGCTGCTCGGAGCCGCGGAGATCTTGCTCGATGCGTCCGCCCGCGGTGGTGAGCGCCGCTTCGATGCCGCCGCTCGACGTCCCTTCGCCCGCATTGGTGCCCGCCGAGAGATCGAGGGCGACGCCGACACCCGTCGCGCCACCGCCCGTCGTCTGCGGCGCCGCGCGCGCTTGGCTGCGTCGAGCCTGGCCCGTCGTCGGACCACGCGGCGTCCCCGTGTCGGCGCTGCTGCCTTCGTCGTCCTCACCGCCGAGATCGAGCGGCTCGTCGAGCGACGCCAGGATCTCCGCCGGAAGCACCGCCTCGACCTCGTCCTCCGGCGAGAGCACCTCGTCGTCGGCGAGCAACACGTTCTCGTTCGAGCGCTGCGACGACGGACCGATGACGCGCGCCTCGGCCTCGCGCAAGAGCCTCTCGAGATCGGGCGAGAGCCGGACCTCGGCAGCACGCGCCGACCATCCGCGACCGGCGGCTTCCGAGCTCGCACCACCGCGCTGCGAAGAAGGCGCCTCTTCACCGGCGCGCAGCTCGGGACGATGCGTCGTCGGCGGCGCGATGCTGATCGCACCCGGAGGAATCGGCAGAGGCGGCCTCGGCGGCAAAGGGCTCAGCGGCGCACGCAGCGACGGCGGAGGAGGCGGCGGCGGACGCGAGCTGCGTCGTGGAACCTGCGGACGCGAGCTCGGCGGCACGCTGCGATGACCTGTCTCGAGCAGCGGCGACGGCCGACCGGGAGGAGCGTCGTCGACGACGCCGAGGAGCGCGTCGATCTTCTCGACCAGCGCATCGACGTCGATGGGTCGCGCAAAGAAGCCGCTCCCTTCGTGGGCGAGCGCGTCGCGCCCGTTCGCGAACGTTTGCCCCGGATGACCCGCGTAAATCAGGTGGATGCTGCCGCCACCGGGGAGCGCCCGAAGGCGCGCTGCCACCTCGAGCGCCGACCGCGCGTCGACGTCGAGCAAGACGAGGTGCGGCTTCTGCACGGCCGCGCGACCGACGAGCATCGCCAGCGGCACGTCGATGACCACGTACCCGCGCGCACGCAGAGCCCATTCGATGCGCGCCGCTTCGACCGTCGGATCGGCGACGAAGATGGTCGGACCCTCGGCCTCGACGATCTCGTCGTCCCCTTCTGGGAGCGGCTCGTCGGCGAGCTCTTGATCGGAGGCCATGACCGGTGAACGCATCGCCACCGTCGGCGGCGCGCCAGCGGCAGAGAACGGTGGAGCGGGTGCCGAAGCACCGGTAGCAGGGGCCAGAGCCGGCGGAGGTTTCGACGCCGAGGGCAAGGGCAAGCTCGCCGCAGCAACGGGCGCTGGTGGCGGCAGCGAGGGATGCGAAGAGGGTGCTGGCGCCGGCATCGAAGGAGCCGCGGCGAGCCCAGATGGTGGCGGGCTCGTGGGATCGGCGCCTTCGGGAACAGCCCGCTCCGCGTCCGCAGGCGGCTCGTCCGCGCGTTCGCCGTCGTCGGGATCACCGGGAGCGCCCATCCGAGTTCGACTCTAGGTGTTCGCCGCCGTGACGACAAACACCTTGCTCACTGCGCCTCGCTGCGACTTGGCGTACCTCGCCGTTACTGGCTGTTTACGGCGCCACCGACGCCGAGGTACGACGCAGACTCCCGAGATGGCCAAGGAGAAGGGCGAGAAAATCGTCGCCAAGAATCGCCGCGCGTCCTTCGACTACACGCTCGAAGAGTCGTGGGAGGCGGGGCTCGTCCTCACGGGGAGCGAGGTCAAGTCGCTGCGCGCGGGCAAGGCGGAGATCGTCGACGCCTACGGCACCATCGAGCGCGGTGAAGCCTGGCTGATGCAGCTCTACGTCGCGCCTTTCGAGCAGGCGAGCGTCTTCGGCCACGAGCCGCGCCGCAAGCGCAAGCTCCTCTTGCACGGCAGCGAGATCAAGAAAATCGGCGCCGCGCTCAAGGACAAGGGTTACACGCTGATCCCGACGCGCCTCTATTTCAAGGACGGAAAGGCCAAGATCGAGCTCTCCCTCGGCCGCGGCAAATCGCGAGGCGACAAGCGCCAAGACATCGCGCGCAAGGACGCCGAACGCGAGACGCGCATCGCCATCGGGCGCGCACGCAAGGGACGCTGAGCATGAGCGAAAAGAGCGAAGGCGCCATCCGCGTCGCCTCCCCGAACGTGCACGACGCCACCTTCGTCGCTTGGGATGGCAACGAGCTGTCGATGCACGCGCCGCGGGCCTATCCGCCGGGTGCGCGGCTCGAGGGCACGCTCGATGCTCACGCGCTGCGCATGAAGGTCCATCGCTGTCGCCGCGTCGAAGAGGGGCGTTTCCTGGTCATCGGTCGTCCGCTCGACCTCCGGCGCGAGGCCGCCGATCACCTCGCCACACTCGCCCGCACGAGCCCCGAATCGGCCGTGGTGCCGCGCTGGTGATGAGCGTTGGAGAGGCCACGAGGCGGTGATAGAGCGCTCTCATGGTTCATCGTCCTCGCCCGCAACACCTCGGCGTCGTTCTCTCCCTCCTTGCCGTAGGGCTCGCGGCGTCGCTCGCGTTCGTCGGCTGTGACGACAAGCCGAGCGGCGGGGGCGGCACCAGCGCAAGTACGACGGCCGCGGCGACGACGTCGGCACCGAGCGCGTCCACCAGCGTGGCAGCGAGCGCCAGCAGCGCAGCCCCCACCGCCAGCGCCTCCGCGACCGACACCGCGGCACCGAGCGCGAGCGGCGCGCCCTCGACGGTGGCCTCGGCCAAGCCTTCCGACACGGGAAAGACGGCGCCCACCGCCTCCGCTTCGGACACCACCACCGCGGCCGCATCGGCGAGCGCCGCGCCGGCTGCATGTGGTGGAACGGGACAACCGAAGTGCCCGCTGCAAGGCTGGATGGGCAGTAACCTCGGTGCTCCGATGAAGGCAGCCGACGCCGCCAAGCTTGCCGCTGGCCTCCGCGCTGCGGCCAAGCTCGGCCCCGCCGGCTACTCCGACTGGGCGAAGTACGCCAACGACGGCGCCGCCGCGGTCGAAAAATCGAAAGACGTCGCCGACGGCAAGGCATCCTGCAAGTCGTGTCACAACGCTTACCAGAAGAAATATCGAGCCGAGATGCGCGATCGCCCGCTGCCGTGAGCGCGCTTCCCGCGGTCGTCTTCAAGGCCACGCCCGAGGACTTCGTCGTCGACGAGCTCGACGCCTACGCAGCGTCGGGCACGGGCACGCACACGTTCGTCCGCATTCGCAAGCGCGGGCTCACGACCGACCAAGCCATCAAGCGGTTGGCCGGCGCGCTCGGCGTCGATGCACGAGCGTGTGGCGCTGCCGGGATGAAGGACAAGGATGCGGTCACCACGCAGCGCCTGAGCCTTCCCGAGGTGGCTCCCGAAGCCGCCCTCGCCCTCGCGGACAAATGGGACGATCTCACCGTCCTCGAGGCAGCTCGTCACGGCAACAAGCTGAAGCCGGGGCACCTCGAGGGCAACCGCTTCGTCATCCGTCTCCGCGGGCTCCCGGAGGCTGCGCTCGAGGCGTCGCTGACCGGCTTCCAGCGCATCGGCGTCGTCGGTTGCCCGAACGCCTTCGGTCCACAACGCTTTGGTCGCGACGGTGACAACGCCGAGCGCGCGCTCGCCGCAGTGCGCGGAGATGCTCGTTTTCCAGGCGATCCGCGCGATCGCCGGTTCCTATTCTCGGCGCTGCAGTCGCGCTGGTTCAACGTCCTGCTCGAGAGCCGCGTGCAAGACGGCACGTGGATCGTCCCGCAGCTCGGCGACCTCCTGAAGAAGCACGATTCGGGCGGGCTCTTCCTCTGCGAAGACGTCGAGGTCGATCGCCCGCGCGCCGAGCAGAAAGAGCTCTCGCCGACCGGCCCGATGTTCGGCGTCAGCATGCGCGAAGCGGGGGGTGAAGTGCAGGCGCGCGAGGCCGCGATCCTCGCCGCCGACGGCGTCCGCATCGAGCACCTCGCGCCACACAAATCGCTTGGCGAAGGCACCCGTCGCTCGCTCCGTCTGCTCGTCGACGATCTCGCGGTCGAGGTCCTGCGCGAAGACCAAGGCGGGCACGCGTCACCGGTTCTACAAGTGACCATGTCACTCACCAAAGGCGCGTACGCCACGACGGTCCTCGGGCAGGTCGTGGAGTTGACCCGAAGCAGAGCCGAGGCCGAACCGCCGGCGGAAATCGTCGAAGCCCGCGATTGAGCAGTGACCTCGCCGCCTCTCGTCGCATCGGGGATGGAAGGGCTCGCCGGTTGCCTGCCTGGATGGACACACTACTTAACGCCCTGGTCCGGACGGGCCACCCTTGCTCCCGCGTTGCCGAACGGGCAATCGTCTGCAGCCCGACGCCGCGAACGGCCATGAGCGCGAGCGCGAATGCGGGTCTCGACGTGGTTTCCAAGAAACGAGCCGAACGCAAATGAACATCGTCGCGAAGTCGAAGGCCGTGATGCTGGCGATGGGCGCCTCGCCCGTCATGTACTTGATGATCGCGCTCAGCATCCTGAGCCTCGCGATCATCCTCGAGCGCGCCTACTTCTTCTATTCCATCCGCGACGACCTCGAGGTCCTCGCCCGCGAGCTCGCCCGTAGCCTCCGCAAGGGTGACTACGAAGAAGCGAAGAAGCGCATGGAAGCCTCGCCGTCGGCCGAAGCCGCGGTGGTGGTCGCCGGCCTCGTCGAATCCGATCGCGGCGCCGAAGCCGCTGAAGAGGCGATGGCCGGAGCGACGGCGCTGCAGCGCATGAAGCTCGAACGTCGCCTCGCGTACCTCGGTACGCTCGGCAACAACGCGCCGTTCATCGGTCTCTTCGGCACCGTCATCGGCATCATCCAGGCGTTCGAGCACCTCGGTGACAAGAGCGCCGCCGCGGCTACCGGTTCCGCTGCCCCCGCCGCGGTCATGTCGAGCATCGCCGAAGCGCTCGTCGCCACCGCCATCGGCCTCGCGGTCGCCATCCCCGCCGTCGCCGCGTACAACTTCTTCCAGCGGATGATCAAGTCGACGGTGACCAACACCGACGCGCTCACCCGCGTGCTCTTGGCGCACCTCAAGGGCCTCGGCGAAGACGAAGCGCTCGCCGTCGCCTCCGCAGTGAAGCATGGTCGCGCCTCGACCCCAGGCCACGGCGCCCACAGCGAAGCCCGCAAGTCGAACCCGCCGAAGACGAAGGCCAAGAGCGAGGAAGAGCCGGCCGAGAAGGCCGAGAAGAAGAAGAGCGACGCGCACGACGAAGAGGAGGGCTGAAAATGGCCGGCGGCTCGAAGATGGAAGACGACGAGGTCATCGCCTCGATCAACGTCACGCCGCTCGTCGACATCACGCTCGTGCTCCTCATCATCTTCATGGTGACCGCGAAGATCATCGTCTCGCAGGCCATTCCCATCGACCTGCCGAAGGCGGCGACGCCGGGCGAGGTGCAGAACATCTTCGCCGTGACCATCGACAAGGAAGGCCACATCCTCGCCGACAAGCGGCCGATGACCAACGACGACGAGCTCCGCCGAGCCGCGAAAGACGCGCTCGACAAGAACAAGGACCTCCGCACGATCATCCAGGCCTCGGCGCAGGTGCCGCACGGGACGGTCATCCACGTCCTCGACGAGCTTCGTCAGGTCGGCATCACCAAGGTCGGTTTCGCCGTCGACAAGACGGTCTCCGCCGGCGGCGTGAAGACGACCGCGCCGCAGTGATGCCCAAAGCGAGGTTCGACGATCTCGCAATCGATGAAGCGTGGAGATTTCTTCTCCTGACCTTGCCAAGGGGCGGCGGGTAAGCAACAAACACGGACCGGCTCGCGACGTTCACGCCCATGTACACCCCTCGCATCGACGAACAGAACGGCACCCCGGTCGCACCTGCTGCCGTCCTTCCCACGGCCGACGCGAACCCTTTCGACCGAGTTTTTCACTTCGGAACGCGTCATCCGGTCGAGCTCTTGCTCGGCTGTCTCGTCGCTGCGTTCGGTCTCCACGCGCTGCTCGTCTTCGGCTTGATGCGTAAGCCAGTGCAAGAAGAGCAGACCGAGACCGAAATCATCGAGGTCGACAACATCGCCGAGAAAGAGGAGCCGCCGCCTCCCCCGCCGCCGCCTCCTGCTCCTCCTGATCCGGAGCCCACGCCTCCGCCGACCGAGCAGCCGCCCAACAACACCGCGCCGCCCCTCGGCAAGGTCGGTAGCCTCCTCACCGATCCGACCGCTCCGCCCGATCCGACGGGAACCGCGAGCGATCCGCTGTCGTTCGACGGCGAATATGCCGGAGGCACCTCGGGCGCCGACGGGGGTGACACGCCTGGAACCGACGGTGGCAAAGCAGGCGGTCAAGACGGCGGCGTCGGCACCGAAGCAGGACCTCCGCCGCCTCCGCCGCCCCCTCCGCCTCCGCCCAAGCCGACCGTCGATCTGAGCAAGAACCCGTCGCTGCAGCGTGGCCCCAACGCCTGCAAGGGCTACTTCCCGCCCGACGCCGACGACGACACCGCCGTCGTGCAGGTCCTCGTCACCGTGCAAGCGAGCGGCAGCGTCACCTCGGCCAGCGTCATGTCGGAAGATCCGAAAGGCCAGGGGTTCGGCAAGGCGGCCCGCAGCTGCATGCTCACCGAGAAGTTCGAGCCCGGCCTCGACGTCGACGGCAAACCGGCTGCGAAGACGCTACCGATCAAGATTCGCTTCACGCGTTTCTAATCACTCGCGTCGGAGGGCTTCGATCGGATCGAGCCTCGCCGCGCGCCGCGCCGGGAAGAAGCCGAAGACGACGCCGATGGTGCCACTGACGCCGAGCGCGAGCCCGAGCGCTTGCGGGCTCATGCTCATCGGCCACTCGAGAATTTTCGCCAATCCGACGATGGCGCCGATGCCCGCGAGCGTGCCGACCGCGCCGCCGAGAAGCGACAGCACCACCGCCTCGATGAGGAACTGCGTGAGGATGTCGGCCTCGCGCGCGCCGATGGCCATGCGGATGCCTATCTCGCGGGTTCGCTCGGCGACCGACACGAGCATGATGTTCATGACGCCGATGCCGCCGACGAGCAGCGAAATGGCGGCGACCCCGAGGAGCAACGCGGCGAGCGCGCTGCGCATGGCCTCGAACGACTTCTGCACTTCTTGGACGTTGCGGACGATGAAGTCGGGCTCGCGATCGGGCGAAATGTGGTGCCGTTGCAGGAGCAGCGCCTTGATCTGCGCCTCGGCGCGACCTGTGGTGTGCTCGTCGGTGGCGCTGGCGAGGATGGTGTCGACGGTGTGGCGCGGCTTGTTGGAGATGCGCCCGGAGAACGTCGCGAGCGGCATCAGCACCGTGTCGTCCTGATCTTGTCCGAAGCTGTTTTGCCCCTTGGTGGCGAGGATGCCGATCACTCGGCAGGGCATCTTGTTCAGACGCATCAGCTTGTCGATGGGATCGACCGCGCCGAACACGTTGAGCCGCACGGTGTTGCCGATGAGGCAGACGCGGGCACCGGCGCGCTCGTCGGTCTCGGTCCAGACCGAGCCACGCTCGATCTTCCAATCGCGAACGCGAAAGTAGTCGAGCGTCGTGCCGGAGAAACGCGTCGAGTAGTTCTGATCTTCGTAGACGACCTGACCGGCGCCACCGACGACCGGCGCGACGGCGGCGACCGAGGGACACTCGTGACGAATCGCGTTGACGTCGTCCTCGGTGAGCGAGGCGACCGAACCAGCACTACCCTTCGCTCCGGAGCTGGTGTTCGCTCCCGGGAAGACGATGATCATGTTGGCGCCGAGCGAGCGCATCTGCTCGCTGATTTTCGCCTTTGCGCCTTCGCCGAGCGCCGTCATGGCGACGACGGCGGCGATGCCGATGAGGATGCCGAGCACCGTCAGCGTCGCGCGCAGCTTGTTGCGGGCGATGGCGCGAATCGCCAACCGGAACGCGTCGATCCAGGCGAGCGGGTTCACGGCCTATGCACGAAGAGCGAGAGCTCTCAGCCCTCGCCGTCCTTCGAGTGCGGGTGCGGCGCAGGCGCATCGCCGACGCAGAACGAGCAGCCCCCGGCCTTCTTCGGCGCAGGCGCGGGCTCTTCGGCGAGGACCTCGGCTTCGAGGAAGCTCCAGAGCGAGGCCTCGCAGCCCTCCGGCATTCCCGCGACGAGATCGTTGCGAACGCACCGCTTGGCGGCGCTGAAGGTCCGCAGGAAAGCCGCGCAAGGCGGGCACATCTGCAGATGGAGCTCGAGACTTTGGGCGGTGGCGGGATCGAGCTCACCGTCGACGTACGACGAGAGAAGCTCTTCAATCAGCTGGCGACAGGTATCGACTTCCATCGGTTCTTACTTGTTCCCGAGATGCGCCGAGCGAAAAGAGCGTTACGCGGTAGTCCCGATCCGCGCCCCGACATCGTAGGCCAAACGCCGGCGCGACGCCCAGTCCTTGAATGCGGGGGTGCGGATGGCGGTTGGATGCAGGTCGGCGGCCAGACGGTTTTCCCCGAAATGCAGGGCTTCTTCGAGGATCCCCCTCCGACAGCCGCCGTGTTAGGTCGCGCCCGGTCCAGGCGTTGTCAGTGGGCAACCCGTGGCGGTACGTGAACGGGGCGGAGGAAAGCGATGACTGCATCGAGGTCGGCACGAGCGAGGTCTGGTTTGGTCATTGCCGCGCTGTCGGCAAGCGTGCTTGGGGCTTGGGCATGTGGTCCCGAGGAGCCCGAGCCCAAAGTCGGCGGGGTGGTTCCGCCGCCCCCGACGACGACCCAAACGGCGACGACGACGCCGCCCCCCGCCGAGCCGACGCTCGACGAGCGCCGCAAATCTGCCAAAGCGGCCTATGACGCGGGTGATTGGGCGAAGGCGCAGGCCGAGCTCGAGATCATCGTCGGCAAAGAGCCGACCGATGGTCCGAGCCAGGCGATGCTCGCCGACATCTACGCCAGCAAGGGCGACAAGCGAGCGGCCGACGCGTACCTGGCGGCGACCAAGGCCGACGGCGGGAAAGACGAGCGCTTGGCGCTGATGGCGGCCAAGTCCCTGTTCGATCAGCGCCGCTACGACGACGTCGTGACGGTGTCGACCGCAGCGACGAAGGCCAACGAGAAGTCGATGCCGCTGTGGATGTACCTCGGGCTCTCGCAGCAAGCGAAGCTCGATTGGGCTGCCGCGAGCGAGACCTACGGCAAGCTGACCACCGCGTGGCCCGACGAGCCCGAGCTCTGGGCCGACCTCGCGAACGCGCAGGTCGGTGCGGGCAAGGTCCCCGAAGGAAAGAAGTCGGCGAAGACCGCGCTCGACAAGTGGACCGAAGTCCGCGGCGCGAAGAACACGAAAGAAGTGAAGCTCGGCAAGGGACCGGACGAGCTCTGCTCGATCGCCCGCGCGATGCGCCGTGCCGGCGATGCCAACGGAGCGCTCGGCGCCCTCGGCAAGTACACGATCGCCAAGGACGAGCTCGCGGTGACCATCGACATCGAGAAGGGCTTCGCGAAGCACGCCCTCAAAGACGACAAGACCGCCTACCAGAGTGCGGACAAGGCGCTCAAGCTGTCGAACAACGGCTCGGCGCCGGCGCACCTGCTCCTCGCAGCAGTCGCGATCGATCAGAAGCACCCGGAAATCGCCAAGGCCGAGCTCGGTGTCTACGACATGCTGGGTGGGGAAATCGCCTACGCATGGGACCGCAAGTCGCTGGAAGAGCAGATGAACAAGCCGGCGGTCGAGCCGACCCCGAAACCCGCGCCCAAGAAAGCCAAGTGAGGCGGGCGCTTCGGTCGTTTGGCGGAGTCGCGAGTTTCAACCTTGCAATCGCGTTGCGCGACTGAATGCCGCGGCGCCCTCAAGGCGACCTCGCACGATCGAAAGCCACGGCGAATTCGACCCACCCGGCGATGGCCTGACGGTTGCTAGAGAGCAAGCAGACGGGCGGCACCACCGACCCGTCGCTGCTTTCCCCCGCACCAGCCCCCGCCAGGGGCTGGGCGGGTTGATTAACGGGGGGGTTCGCATGCGGGAGTCGATGTTCCATTCGTCGGTCGACGAAGACACCACACCGGCTTGCGGACCCTCTTCGTGGGTGAGGTCCATGCCCCGAGTGCTCGTCGTCGATGATGAAGAATCGAAGCGCGACGAGCTGACCGTCGCATTGCGCCACGCCGGCTTCGACAGTGAGGGAGTCTGCAGCGCGCGAGCGACGGAGGACGACGCCTCACGCGGCTTCGACCTCGCGATCATCGACCTCATGCTCCACCGAACGAACGGCTTCGAGCTGGCGCGGCGGCTGCGGATGACGAACCCCGACGTACGCGTGGTCCTCACCAGCGCCTACCACTTCACAGAGCACCAACTGGCGCGCATCGACTGCGGCGCGATCGGCTTCGTTCCGCAGCCCTTCGCCCTCGAGGAGCTGACGTCGTTCCTCTGGTCGAAGCTGGCACCGCGTCGCGACGCTTCCTGAGCCGAAGCCATCGCCGTTCGCGACGCGTTGCGCGTCGGGCGCGCATCTCCTAAGACGCCACGCACTCCTAAGGTCGCTGGGCGTTCCCAGCGCGGAGCGAGCAAGTGTCGCATGCGCGTCGATCTCCTCGAGTACACGCTCCCTCCCGAGCTCATCGCGCAGGAACCACCTGCGACGCGCGATGGTGGGCGTCTGCTCGTGGTCGAGCCGAACGGAGCCGCAGAAGCAACGCTGAGTGACGCGAACATCGGCGACCTCGCCGAGCGACTGCCGCCTCGCTCTCTCCTGGTCGTCAACGACACGCGCGTGATTCCGGCGCGCCTCCTCGCGCGCAAGCCGGAGACGGGCGGCAAGGTCGAGATCTTCCTCGTTCGCCCAGAAGGTCCGGCCGAGCCGAGCATGGTCGGCGAAAAGGCCAAGAGCACGGACGATGCAACCGACGCCGACGATGAAGACGCGACGCCGCCGCTCGACGGAGAGATCTGGCGCGCGCTCGGCAAGTCGTCGAAGCCGCTTCGTTTCGAGAAGGACTTGGTCGTCGGCGACGAGCTGACGGTGCGCATCCTCGGTCGCGCCGAAGACGACGGGCTCTTGCGCGTGCTCCTGCTCTCGACCACCTCGGTGCGCGCAGCGATCGAGACCTACGGGCAGGTGCCGCTGCCCCCGTACATCAAGCGCGCGACGGCCGAGGGCGACGCCGAGCGATACCAGACCGTGTTCGCCCGGCATGCCGGAGCGGTGGCCGCGCCGACGGCAGGACTGCACCTGACCAACGCGCTCCTCGGTCGCTTGGCGATCGCAGGGCACGACGTCGTCAGCGTCACGCTGCACGTCGGGCTCGGCACCTTCCAACCCGTGCAGGTCGACGATCTCGACGTGCACAAGATGCATGAAGAGGCGTTCGCCGTGACGCGCGCCGCGGCCCTCGCGATCTCGCGCGCGAAGCAGGAAAAGAGACCGATCGTCGCCGTCGGTACGACGGTGGTGCGCGCGCTCGAAGCAGCAGCGCTCCTCGCGCGTGAGGCGGGCGCCGAAGCTCCGCTCATCGCGTGCAGCGGAACGACCAAGCTGCTTCTTCAGCCCGGCGCACGTCTCCACGTCGTCGACGGTCTCCTGACGAACTTCCATCTGCCTCGCTCGACGCTCCTCGCGCTCGTCGGCGCCACCGTCGGCCTGCCCAACTTGCGGCGCACCTACGAGCACGCGATCGCCGAGAAATACCGCTTCTACAGCTACGGCGACGCGATGTTGGTGAAGCACGTGGTCGACCCGGAAGACGTCGCCCGCCACCTCGTTCCGTTGAGCGAGAAACCCGACGCCCCGCCAAGACCGGAGACGCCGTGAGCGGACCGATCACTCCGGGGTTCGCCTTCCGCGTCGATGGCGTCGATGGTCATGCGCGCACCGGACTCTTGACGACGCCCCATGGTGACGTGCCGACGCCGACATTCATGCCCGTCGGCACGCAGGGCTCGGTGAAGGGGCTCGCACCCGACGAGGTCGCCGCGACCGGCGCGCGCGTCGTCCTCGGCAACACGTACCACCTCTGGTTGCGACCCGGCCCCGAGCTCATCCATGGCCAAGGTGGGCTTCATCGCTTCACGCAGGCGCGGCACGCGATGCTCACCGACAGCGGTGGTTTTCAGGCCTTTTCGCTCGCCCAGCAAGGCCCCCGCACCCAACGCAGCGGCGCCACCGTGACCGCCGGCGCGAAGACGACCGAAGACGGCGTCGTCTTCCGCTCGCACCTCGACGGCTCGCGACACGCGATGAGCCCCGAAGAATCGATGCGCGTGCAAGGCCTCATTGGCGCCGACATCGCCATGCAGCTCGACGAGTGCCCGCCGCTGGGAGGCGAAGGCGTGCGCGATCGCGTCGGCATCGAACGGGCGGTCGCGCGCACCACTCGCTGGGCCAAGCGCTGTCTCGACGTCTGGAGACGCGACTATCGGCCGAAGGGCCAAGCACTCTTCGGCATCATTCAAGGCGGGACCTTCACCGACCTCCGCATCTCCCACGCCGAAGAGCTCGCCGCGCTCGATTTCGACGGGCTGGCGCTGGGTGGCTTCTCGGTCGGCGAGCCGATGCCGATGATGTACGCCGCGCTCGCCGAGGTCGCCCACCGCGTCGATCCGGAGCGGCCGCGCTACTTGATGGGCGTCGGCACGCCACTCGACTTGCTCGAGGGGATCGAGCACGGCATCGACATGTTCGATTGCGTGCTGCCGACGCGCAACGCACGCAACGGCCAAGCACTCACGCGTTTCGGCAAGCTGAACGTCAAGCACGCCAGACACAAGGCAGACGCGCGCCCACTCGACGCCGAGTGCGGATGTCCGTGCTGCGCCGGAGGCTATTCGCGCGCCTATCTCCGCCACCTCTTCATCGCCGGCGAGATGCTCGTCCTCCGGTTGCTCTCGCTGCACAACCTCCACCTCTACGGATGGCTGATGAACGAGGCACGCAGCGCCATCCGCGAAGGGCGCTACCAGTCGTGGAAGCGCACCTTCGTCGACGGCTACGAGCGCGGCGAGCTCTGAGATCTACGAGGCCGGGCCTCAGGCGCCGGTGCACTCCTTCGGGCAGTTCTTCGTCTCGCAGCTGTCGATCGTGCCGAGGCAGGTGCGACACGCGTCGGGCGCCGACACGGTGCAAGCCTGCTGGCAGATTCGATCGGCCTCTTTGCAGCCGCACATGCAGTCCGCGAACGACCCACAGACGCCGCTGAACTTGGCGTCGAGGTAGGCCGAGCCGACGCACGCGACGTGCTCGGCGCTGCACTTCGTGTCGGAGCAGTCGTCGCAAGCGCGCTCGACCGACTGCGACGACTTGACGAACCAGCAGATGGCCGGCGTCGTGTCGGTCGGCGCCGGCGTGGTGTCGGGCACGGCCGTATCGACGTGCGGGCTGTCGGAGCCGGAATCTGTGGTGGTGGTCGGACTGTCGCTGCTGCTGCTGCAGGCAGTGACGCTGCACACGGAGACGGCGAGCGCGGCGACGAAGTGCATGGACGGGCGAAGCATGAAGAAACCTCCAAATAGGGGAGCGAGCGGAGCGAACCGGCAGTCTTTCGCGCGGAGAAATGCGTTCTTGTCCAATCGCTTCGCCTGGTCCACGTCGAACGGCTCATCATCCGCGCAGGCGGTGAAATACCTGTCTCGATCATGCGGTGACGACCGACGTCCTCGCCCCTCGGGCACATTGCCCGACGCGGAGAATCTCAGCCTTTGCGCACGAGACGCCCACGGGCGACGCGAACGGCCTCGGCGCTGACGTCGATGCCGATCGCGCGACGACCCGCTCGCACGGCGGCGACGAGGCTGGTGCCGCTGCCGCAGAAGGGATCGACGACCAGCTCTCCCTCACGAGAGTGCGCGCGCACGAGCGGCTCGAGGAGCGCGAGCGGCTTCTGCGTCGGATAGCCGGTGCGTTCCTTCGCCATGTTGTTGAGCGAGGCCACGTCCCAGACGTCGCCGAGACCAGAGGACGACGCGGCGTCTTCGATCGCAGTCGGCGTGTCGAGATCGTCGAGGCGAGGTGGACCGAGGAAGACATCGAGCTGCTTCTTCGTCTTGCCGCGCATCCGCATCGAGCGCGCGGGCATGCGCGGCGCGGCGAAGGTCCACGTCGCGCCCTTGCTGTACCAGAGCAAGGTGTCGTGCTTGCGTGGATAGGTCGTCGCGGTGCTGCCGCCGAGGCCGTAGGTCCAGATGAGCTCGTTGCGAAAGCCGGCGATCGGCTCGCCCTTGCGCGGCTCGCGAGCGCCTGGGCCGAAAAGCTCGTCGAGCAACACCGCCACGAGGTGCGCGATGCGATGATCGAGGTGCACGAGGAGCGAGCCGTCGCCCGCGAGCAAGCGATGACAACGTTCGAGACGCGGACGTAGCGCCTCGACGAGCCCGTGCCGACCTCCCTCCCATCGATCGTCGTACGCGCCGAAATCGCGACCGGTGCCGAACGGTGGATCGAGGTAGACGAGGGCCACGTGTCCAGCCACCTCGGCGTCTGCGAGGAGCGCGTCGAGCACGTCGAGGTTGTCGCCCTCCAGCACCTCGCCGCCCATGCCGCGCATCGTTTGCTCTTACCGAGAGCGCGAGCCGACGGAAAGGAGCCCGACCGCCAAAGCCCTATCGTCCAAGATGGACGGGGTCGCCCTCCGACGTGGCCCGTGATAGCTGCACTCGCAGTTCGCCAAGGATTGCTTCGCAACTGTGGAGATGACCGCGACCACTTCTGAGGCTCTGCCGCTCTGGCGTCGTGTCGGCATGGCGCTCTTGCTCGCGGCGTTGCCCGGTGTCGCCGTCGGCGAGCTCGTCGTCGGCGAGGCCCAGCGAAAGCACGTCCCGACGCGCCCGCAGTGGCAAGCGGCGGCCGACGCTGCTCGCGCCGCGACCAAGCCGGGTGACGTCGTCATCGTCGCGCCTCGTTGGGCCGAGCAACACGGCCGGATGGCGATGGCCTCGTACGGTGCGCCGCGAATCGACATCACCGCTGCTCCAGGATCCACCGCGGAGCTCGACGCCGCCTTCGACGTCCACGTGGCCGCACGCGCCGATCTCGAGACGGCCACGCGCGTGCTCGAGCTCGCAATCCGGGGCAAGGACGACCCGCTGGTCAAGGGCTGGACGCTGGAGAACGAACAGCGCTTCGGCGACGTCGCGCTCCGCATCTTCGCCAATCCGCATCCCCAGAAGCTGATTCGCGATCTGGTCGACGAGGTCGACACCACCGCCATCGTCTCGCGCGTCGGCCCTTCCGGCGTCGATCGCTGTCGTTGGGAAGAAGGCGGCACGCCGCGGATGCCCGCCCTCTTCGGCGGTCCGATCATGCCGCCGCGACACTTTCTCTGCGCACCGTTCGATCCCGGATGGTCGTGGGTCGCCCCCACCGTGATCACCGATCTCGACTACGTCCCGCGCCGTTGCATCTTCATGCACCCCCACGAGAGCAACGTCACCACGATCGAGCTGCCGCCGAAGAAAATAGGCAAACGCGTCGTCGCTTATCTCGGCCTCCACGTGTACCAAGAGCGCGATCTCGGGCGAGCGCCGGTGCTGGCGCGCATCACCGTCGGAGGAAACGTGGTGGCGACGACGACGCATCCCGACGGCGCCGGCTGGCAACGCTTCGAGGGGAGCACCGAGTCGATGCAGGGCACCGATCAACCGGTGAAGCTCGAAGTTTGGGTCGAGCGCGGCCTCTCCCAGTTCCGCACGGCGTGTCTCGCCGCGCAAATCCGCGAGTGAGCAGGTCATGATTCGGCTCCTCGTCGTCATCGCGCTGACCTGCCTCTCCCTCGCGGCGATCGGCCTTTTTCCCCGCGTCGGAACGTTCAAAGGCGGCTTCCTCGCCCCGCTCGAGGGACGCGGCGGAACACGCTGGGCCGATCACCTCGTCGGCATCGCCCTCGCCTGCGGCTTCATCGCCGTCGTCCTCGCCGGCGCGCACATCCTCGGCTTCACGCGCGACGAGGGCATGTACTTCGACGCCTCGAAATCGTACGGCGCGTGGTTCGAGCAGCTCCTCTCGCCCGACACGGCGATTCGCGAGCGAGCCTTCACCCGCGAGTCGGTCGATCAGCACTGGACGGCCAATGGCGAGCACCCGTCGCTGATGAAGTCGAGCTTCGCGCTCAGCTGGATTTACCTCTGGAAGACGTGGCCGACGGGTCTCATCGAGCTCTTCAAGCGGAGCGCGTTGACGACGCCCCTCGCCTGGCTCGTCTCCGGCATCGCGAAGATCGCGCCGCAGCTCTTCACCGAAGAGAGCGCTGCGTTCCGCTTCCCGAGCATGGTCGCGGGTGGCGGCATCCTCTGGATCACGTACCTCTTCGGCGCCCACGTCAGCGGTCGCGCCGCAGGTCTCTGCGCAGCCCTCCTCATCGCCGCCTGTCCGCGACTCTTCTACGACGCGCACCTCGCCTGCTTCGACGCCGCCGCAGCGCTCGCTTGGCTCGCCGTCGCCTACGCGTATTGGCGCGGTCTCTCCAGCCTCGGATGGGCCATCGGCTCGGGCTTCGTCTGGGGCTTCGCGCTCCTCACCAAGCACAACTCTTGGTTCCTGCCCGTCGTCTTCCTCGTCCACTACATGTGGCTCGCGTGGGACGTCTCACGCGCGAGGCCTGGCGCGTCCGCACATCTCGGCGCGCGGCTCCGTCGCATCCCCATTCCGTGGCCGTTCCTCTTCATGGGAATGATCGGCCCCGCCATCTTCATCTACGGCTGGCCGCGCCTCTGGTTCGACACATGGGGACGCATCGACTGGTACTTCACCTTCCACGCGAAGCACGAGTACTACAACATCGAATACCTCCACAAAACGTACTTCCAGCCGCCGTTTCCGATGTCGATGCCGTACCTCCTGGTGCTCGGCACGGTGCCGTTGGCGACGCTGGTGGCGATGGTGATCGGCGTCGGCTCACGCTACCGCGCGATCGTCGCGCCGCTCATCCGTCGGTCTGGCTCGATCGCATCGCGTCGGAGGACGAGCCCGAAGAAGCAGGGAGCCCTCGCGACGACGCGCGGCGCACCACCTTCTTCTGGTTCTTCAACATGAATCTGCCGGTGTTCCTCATCGCGCTACCGTCGATTCCTCACTTCGGCGGCACCAAGCACTGGCACCCGGCGTATCCGTTCATCTGTCTGCTCGCTGGCACCGGCGTCGTCTGGGTCGGAACACGGCTCGCACGCTTCGTCGCCGGTGAAGCTCGGCGTTGGGCCCCGGCGTTGACGGTTCCCGCGCTGACGATGCTCGTCTTCGCGCCGGCGTACCCCGAGACGCAGCGCTCGCATCCGCATGGCCTCTCGCACTACACGCCGATCCTCGGTGGCCCGCCCGGTGGCGCCGATCTCGGTCTCAACCGCGGCTTCTGGGGCTACGAAACGGGCGCCATCGTCGACTGGCTCAACGTGCACTTGCCGACCGGCGGGCGCGTCTATCCGAACGACACGTTCTATTCGTCGTTCGAGCAGCTGAAGACCGACAAGCGACTCCACGCCAACATCGACCAGGAATTCTGGAGTGTGGCAAATTGCGACGTCGCGGTCATCGAGCACGAGCAGCACATGGACGAGGTCGAGCACCAGATCTGGGTGGCGTTCGGCACGGTGACGCCGGTGCACGTGGTGACCCTCGATGGCGTACCTACGCTGACGGTCTACGTGAACCCGCGCAGCACGCGTTTCGTGCCTTGAACTAGAGCGTTTCCGCCTGCTGCGATCCAGGCTCGGGGACCGCTCGTATCCACACTGACAGGACGAGCGCCGGCGACTTGCACGAGCGCGTTGCATCCCTCAGAACTGGAACTCACCACCATGGATCCCCACGTCGAAGATCGTCTGGCCGACCTCACGCTCGGCTTGCTCTCCGACGTCGAGCGGGTAGCCATCCACAGCCACACCGAGCACTGCTCGCGCTGCCTGGCCGAGCTCACCCGAATGGAAGAAACCGTCAGCGCGCTCGCCGATGGACTCGTCCCCGAACCTCCCCCGAGCGCGCTGCGTGAACGTCTCCTCGCCGAGGCCTTCGGCAAACGACGCTTCGCCCCCTTCACCGACCGTGTGGCTCGCCTCTTCGACCTCACGCCCGCCGATGCGGCGTCGGCCCTCGAAGCCATCGTCGAACCAAGCGCGTGGCGAACGAGCCCACTGCCCGGTCTCCTCTTCGCCAAGGTCGCCACCGGCCCTCGCGTCCCCGCCGGCATGAGCTGCTTCATCGCCGGAGAGCCCGGGGTGCGCTTCCCCGACCATCGACACCGCGGCACCGAGGTCGTGTTGGTGATGCAGGGGGCCTTCCGCGAGGCCCAAGGGCGCATCGCCTGCGCCGGCGACGAGCTGCGCATGCTCGCCTCGTCCGAGCACGATTTCACCATCGTCGGCGACGAGCCCTGCGTCTGCGCGTACACCATCGAGGGAGGCTTCGAGATCCTCTGATTTGGCGCGAAAATAGGCTCTAGGCGCGTTGACGGCGCCTCACCTCAATCTTATGAACATTCCTCCACAATACTGGAGGTTCTCATGACCGTTCGCCTCGGCTCGATCGCGCCCGACTTCACGCAGGAATCGACGGAGGGCACCATTCGGTTCCACGAGTGGATCGGCGACAAGGGGGCCGTCCTCTTCTCGCACCCGAAGGACTTCACCCCCGTCTGCACGACCGAGCTCGGCGCCGTCGCCAAGCTCAAGGGCGAGTTCGACAAGCGCAACATCAAGCCGATCGCCGTCAGCGTCGACGACGTCGCCTCCCACAACAAGTGGATCAGCGACATCGAGGAGACGCAGGGCACGAAGATGAACTTCCCGATCCTCGGCGACGCCGATCGGAAGGTGGCGAATCTCTACGACATGATCCACCCCGAGGCGAACGACACGCTGACGGTGCGCTCGGTCTTCATCATCGACCCGAAGAAGAAGGTCCGCTTGATGCTCACCTACCCGGCGAGCACCGGTCGCAACTTCGACGAGATCCTTCGCGTCATCGATTCGCTGCAGCTCACCGAGTACCACTCGGTCGCGACGCCGGCGAATTGGAAGGACGGAGACGACGTCGTCATCGTCCCCTCGCTCCAGGACGCGGAAGTCCTCAAGCAGAAATTCCCCAAGGGATACAACGCGGTGCGTCCGTATCTGCGGATGACGCCGCAGCCGAACAAGTAGCAAGTCGCCGATGCAGGCGCGGGGGGACGGAACGCGGGTTTGACCGGGCGTCCCCCCAGCTGCTACCTACATTGGCATCGCTCGCTGGCGCGAAGTCGCCGCGAATGGGGCTCGCCCAAGGTTGCTGCGGAGGGGACTTGGAATCGGCGGACAACGACATCGATGCGGCCTTCGTCCGCGCGATGGCGAAGGGGGATAAAACTGCGCTGGCGCAGCTTTATGATCGGTTCTCACCGATCCTAATGGCCGTCGCCACTCGTATCCTCGGAGAGCGGCGGGAAGCCGAAGATCTCCTCCACGACGTCTTTCTCGAAGCTTGGCGTCAGGCGGCAGATTACGACTCCTCCCGTGGCTCCGTTCGAGCCTGGATGTTGATCCGCCTTCGCAGCCGCGCCATCGATCGCCGCAAGTCGGCGAGGGTGAGTCGTGTGGTCTCGCTCGACAACGAGCGCGGCGTCGAAGAGCGCGAAGCAATGGTCCACGAAGACCCGGCCCTGGCGCCCGACCGCACCGCCATACGACGCGCCCTCGCCGAACTTCCTGAAGACCAGCGCACCGTGCTCGAGCTCGGATACTTCGAGGGGCTCTCCTCGTCGGAAATCGCCACGCGCATCGACGCCCCCATTGGCACGGTCAAGTCACGGGTCGCAGCGGGTCTCGCCAAGCTGCGCGCAGGGCTCGCCGACCCTGTCATCGGGAGTGCGCGATGAACATCGATCGATTCGCCGATTATCTCCTCGGAGTCCTCGAGCCGGTCGAGCTCGCCGCCGTCGAGCGTGAGCTTCGTGATGACCCTGCCGCCGCCGCCGAGCTCGTGGCATTGCGCGAGACCTTCCACGGACTCGCACTCGCTCCCAAAGCGACCGAGGTCGGACCGACCGTGCGCGCGCGCGTCCTCGCTGCAGCGACGGGAACGGGGCGCCTCGCACGTTTTTTCGAGCAGCTCGCTCGCTTCGTCGACGTCTCGGCCGAGAAGGCGCGCGCCCTCCTCGACGTCGTCGACGAGACTGCCGCATGGGAGCCTGGTCCCGCGCCGGGTGTTTCGCTCCTCCACTTCAACGGGGGTCCGCGCTTCGCCACGGCCGACTGCGGCCTCGTGCGCTTTCCAGCGGACATGGACTGGCCGCTCCACCGCCATATCGGCGACGAGGCGATGTTCATCTTCCAAGGCGGCATCGTCGACGACGCCGGCGTTCGTCACGTCGCCGGCGACGAGCTCCGTATGAAGCCGGGCAGCCAGCACAGCTTCAAGGTGCTCCCCGAAGAAGATTGCGTGTGTGCGGTGATCATCCACGAGGGCATCGAGATGCCCCCGGGTCATCGCCTCTCGGTCTGACCTCCGACGCGTCCAGCGCGGCGAACACGAACAGCGCGGTCCGAAGACCGCCGCCACTCAGGACTTCGGCGGCGGCGTGCTTCCGCGCGGCGGGATGGTCTGCGCCTTGAGGTCGGCGATCTTCTCCTTCGCCTTGAGCAAGGTCCCGTCGGTCTCGACCGCGCGCTCGAACATCTGAATCGCCTTCGTGCGATCGCCCTGTTTTTGGCTGATTTCACCGAGGAAGAAGAAGACTTCGGCCTTGGTGATGCCGCTATTGGCGTCCAGTTTCTGCAAGAGCAGCGCGCGGAAGGTCTTCTGCGCGCGATCGAGGTCGCCAGCTTCGAGCGCGATTTTCCCGAGGTCGCGGAGGACGACGATGTTGCCGGGATCGATCTTGAAGGCGAGATCGAACTCGAGCAGCGCGGCATCGCGATCACCCTGCGCGACGAGGGCTTGCGCGAGACGGTGGTGATAGATCGCGAGCTCCTTCGAGCGCTTGCCGCCGAACGACTCGATGACCTTGCGGAGCACGTCGGCCGCCTCTTTGCCACGACCGCTCGCCGAGAGCGCGTCGCAGAGCAGAAGGAGAAGGGGCCGATCGTCGGGACTGAGCGCCGTCGCCTTCTCGAGGAGCGACGCGGCTTCACTCGCCGAGTCGCGCTTGTGGAGGTGGATCTCCGCCGCCTCCTTGAGGTGCGCAGCCTTCGCCACCGGCTCGCTTTCGAGGTCGGCCTCGGTGGTGAGGATAGCGGCGAGATCGGCCCACGCTTCGGTGCGTTGATAGTGAGCGCGGAGCTCCTTGCGGGCGCGTCCTGCGAGCTCGGTGGCGCTTGCGCCGTCGGCGAGCTCGAGTGCCTTGCGAAGGGCGCGCTCGCGAGACGCGTCGTCCTTCAGCTCGGCGCGGAGCTTGGCGAGCCTCAGCGCCAACTCGGCGCCCTCGCTCCCCGGAGTCTCCTCGACCAGGCGTGCGAGCGCGTCGGCGCTCTTGTCTTGCTCGCCACGCTGATCGTGGATTTTCACGAGCGCAGTGAGCGCTCCGACGTGCTTCGGCTCGCGACCGAGGACGGCCTCGTAGGTCTCGATGGCGCGCGCCGGATCTTTCAACTGACCGGCGTAGAGCTCACCGAGACGGACACGAAGCGTGAGCTCGGCGGCGACGTCGCCTCCGGAGACAGCGCGCTCGATTTGGCCGATGAGGAGCTCGGCGAGATCTTCGTGACGACCGAGCGACTCGTAGAGAGCGCCGAGGCGAGCGACCGCGTCGGAATGCGCCGCGTCTTCTTCGAGGATCGCGCGCATCGTCTCGATCGCGCCTTCCGGTCGTCCGAGCTCACCGTGCTCGATGGCCGCGAGCTCGAGGCGAAGCGCGCTGCGTGCTTCGCCCGGCTTGCCGTGATCGATGAGCTTGGTGAGGAGATCGGCGAGATCTTGGTGCCGCTTCGCCGCCGAATAGAGTGCGCGCAGCTCGCGGGCCGCCGCTTCGTCGCCGACGCCGCCGTCGGAGGCATCGAGGAGCTCGCGGTAGATTTCGATGGCTTGCTCGGCGTGCCCGAGCTCGACCTTGGCCACGCGCGCCGCTTCGTGACGGAGCTGCGCCTGCTCGTCGCTCGACGTCGCCAACTCGGCACGTCGGGTGAGGAGCGAGAAGACCTCCGTCCAGTCCTTGGCCGTCGCGCGCGCCTTGGTGAGCTCTTCGAGCGCCCAAGCGTTGGCCTCGTCGTCTTTGAGGAGCTCGCGGAGAATCGCTTCGGCCAGGTCGGCGTCGGAGAGCACGGTCACCGCGAGCGTGTGCGCCTCGCGGAGGAGGAGACGTTTCTCCTCGAGGTTCCCATCGAGCGCGGCTCGACGACGGAGCGTCGCGATCAGGTCTTTTTCACGGCCGGTGGTGCGCTGGAGCGATTCGATCGTCTTGAGGACGTCGACGTTCTCCGGATCGTGCGAGAGCGCCTGCACGTAGGCGGCCTCGGCGGCAGCGTCGTCGTGGACGTGATCGCGTCGCCAGCCGGCGAGCTTCAGCCACATGTCGCGCGCGACGTCGCGTCCGAGAGCGTTCGCGCTCCCGAGAATTCCGGCGAGCACCTCGGAGGCTTGCGCCCACTCTTCGGTGATCGGCAGGAGACGCTCGAGCTCGATGAAGGGCTCGTACTCGGTCGGCTCGTCCTTGAGGGCGCGCTCGACCTGGCGCTGCGCGGCCTTCGGATCGCCCGCTTGGTTCTCGAGCACACGCGCGAGATCGAGGCGCAGACGCGTACGATCGCGCGGGAGCGCCTTGTCGATGCGTCGTTCGAAGAGACCGGCGAGCTTGGTATGGTCACCAGCCGCGCGGAAGACGGGCTCGAGCGCTTCGGACACTTCGTCGAAGAGCTCGGCGTCATCGAGGAGCACTTCGAGTGCTTCGCGGCTCGCCTTGTGATCGGGCACCTCTTCGAGCGCCGTACGGAGCGTTGCCAGACCTTCCCGCTTGGTGCCGAACTCCTTCACCTGCACCATCGCCAGGCGAGTGCGTAGATCGGAGCGCGCAGCGGGCTCGGTGGCGATTTCGATGCGACGACCGAGGATGTCGGCGAGCTCGGTGAAGCGACGAAGACGCTCGTAGAGGCGGTCGAGACCTTCGAGGAGCTCAGGGAGATCGCCCGATTGCTCGGTCGCCTTGGCGAGGGCGGCGGCGGCGCGCGCGTCGTCCTTCAGCTTGTTCTCGGCGACGTGGGCAAGCGTGGTGAGGAGATCGCGCTGGAGCTCGACGTCGATCGAGGCGCCGGCACGCTTGTCGAGGGCGTCGGCGTAGGCCTTGAAACCAGCGTCGTCGGACTCGAGTGCCGCGAGGCGCTCGAGCTCTCCGCGGAGGTCCTTGTCGTCCGGCGTCTCTTCGAGCGCGCGGAGGAGAGCATCGCGCGCAGCGACGACCTGACGACGACCTTCCTCGTGGACGAGGGCGATTGATCGCAGGGTACGACCGCGCTCGAACGAGTCCTGCTGGCTGGCGAGGCGCATTTCGAGGATGGCGACGAGATCGTCGTGGCGTCCACCGGAACGGAGCACCGGCTCGAGGACGTCGGCGGCGGTGGACCGCAGCTCGTCGTCCTTCTCGCCGATGGCACGTACCGCAGCGATCGCGCCTTCGTCAGTCGGCGCTTCGTCGAGCACTTGGCGATAGATTTCGAGGGCCGCAGCCGGATCGGAGAGCTCGCGGGCTTGGAGCTCGGCGATGCGCTTGCGGAGAGCGATGCGCTCGGCCGAGTCGTCGACGTTGGCGGCGCGCAGACGCATCGCCTCGAGGAGTTCGGGCCACATTTTCTCGGCCTCGTAGAGGCGCTCGAGCGAACGCGCAGCCTCGACGTCGTTGGCGCGGACCTGCAACGCACACTGCAGCGAAGCGATGGCCTCGCGGGCGTCGCCGAGCCCTTTTTCGGCCCGCGCGGCGCGACGCATGAGGAGATCGTATTTCGCTTCGTCGGTCGTTCCGGCGACGTCGACGCGGCGCTGGTAGAGCTCGACCAGCTTGCGAGCGTCGTCGCGCGTTTCGTAGAGTTCGACGAGCGCGTCGAGCGTGGCGGCGCTCTCGGCTTCGACTTCGAGGGCCTGTTCGTAGGCCTCGATGGCTCGTGAGCCGTCGTCGAGCATGTCGCGACGGAGCCCGCCGAGACGACGATAGGTCAGCGCTTGATCGGCCGGATCACCGAAGGCAGCGGCGCGCTCGGCGAGCGTCTTGTCGAGCGAAGGCCAATCGCCGAGGAGCGTCGCCAGGCGGTCGAGCCGGTCGAGGACCGTGTGGTCGTCCGGATCGAGGCCGTGGAGACGATCGAGGGCTCGCAACGCGCTTCGCGGATCGTCGCGATGACGATCGTGGATGTCGGCGAGGCCGCGCATCAGGTCCGGCTTCTGCACGTCGTCGACGGCGGAGGCTGCGCGCTCGTAGGCTTCGACGAGACCGTCCCAATCGCCGAGAGCTTCCCCGAGTCGATCGGCTTCGGTGCGGAGGACGCCGTCTTCGGCGTCGAGCGCCCAAGCGCGTCGGATGGCGTCGAACGCCTTCTGCTTGTCGGTGCCACGCTCTTCCCAGAGGCGCGCGGTCTCGCGGAGGATGCTCGTCTTCTCGCCGACGTCGCCGGCGAGCGCGAGGCGATCTTCCCCGAGCGTGATGAGGCGACGCCAGTCGTCGGCACCTTCGTAGAGCGGACGGAGAATCTCGGCGACGCGCGATTTCCACTCGTCGCGCTTGAGGAGCGCCTCGAGCGCTTCGATGGCGCCGCGATGGCCGGGGAGCACCTGTACGATTTGCTCGTAGCGATCGATGGCGCCCGCTGCGTCGGCGAGCTTCTCGTCGAGCACCTTGCCGAGGCGCAGTCGGAACGACGCCGCACGCTCTTGATCGTCTTCACCATCGGCACGACGCTCGAGGAGGTCGGCGAGGTCTTTGTGCTTCTCGGTTTTGGCGAAGAGCGCCTCGAGCGCGTCGAGCGCTCCGGCGTCACGGTCGTCGATTTCGAGGAGCTCGCGGTAGGCCTCGATGGCCGCCTCGTGATCCTGGCGAACGTCGCGTTGCAGCTCGGCGATCGAGCGGAGGAGTCCGAGGCGCTCGGGCGCGTCGAAGCGATGATCGAGCGCTTCGCGGTAGAGCGCGATGCGTTCGTCGGCACGGGCGAGCGTCGCCTCGGCGCGGAGGATGCGATCGATGGCGTCGAAGGTGTTGCGACCCGCCGCATCGACCGAGTGCGCGCGCCGATAGAGACGGAGCGCGTCTTCCGTCTTCCCCAGTTGCTCGGCGATTTCGCCGGCGCGGAAGGCGAGCTTGGCGGTGGCGCCGTCGTCGCTGGTGATCTTGGCGAGCTCGCGCTCGTAGATGACGAGCAGCTCGGACTGCAACGAACCGCTCTTGGCGATGCGCTCGAGCTCGGACCAGGTCTCTTCGCTGGTCGCGTCTTCGGCGAGAAGGCGCGCGTAGGTCGCGAGCGCGGCACCGAGTTCCTTCGCCTCGTCTTCGTGCATTCCGGCGATGCGCACGAGGTATCCGCGACGCTCGCCCGGATCGTCGGTG
>JANYDK010000140.1 GCA_025363655.1 Deltaproteobacteria bacterium
GTTCGAGCGTGCCGGGACGTCGAGCGCCGGTACATTTCGCGCTTCTCTTTCACATGTTGGCACCAATTGGCGTCGGGATGGTCGCGCTGTGGGAGTACGGCCCGCGGCTCGAGGAGCCCGCCCTCGTGATTGGCGGGCTCGTCGGAGCGGCGGCGATCCTGAGGTGGCGCGGGCGCGCGAAACGATGGCTCGCAGCGAGCACGGCGCTGGCTGCGGCGCTCGTGCCCATTCTCGTGCTGCAGTTGGGTCGGTTTTCCATTGCGGTGCAGCAGGACTATCGCGAGCACGTCACAGGGTGGTTTCGTCTTCTCGAGGGCTCGCTGACTGCGCTCCTTGCCCTCCCCGTCCTGGCAGTCGGTGTTATGCGACGCGCACATCCTGATGCCGAGGCGTCTCGAAGGAGACAGGTCTTCGCAACCGCGGAAATCGCCATAGGTGTCGTGGTCGCACTGGTATTGGCTCTGACTCTGTCTTCGAGTGCCGATGGCGCGAAAAACGCCGAGCTGACGGCGTTTGGTGTACCGCACGCTCTGATTCTCGGCCTAGCTCTACTGTTAGTGGCGCAAGGACTTCTTCTCTGGCGTGCGGAACCGAGCGGACCGACGATTTCGAACGAAGGAGGTTCACCGTGAAGCGTGCAAGTACCGTCGCTGAATGTTCGACAGCGTCGCCCGGAGCCCTGCCGCTCGCGATTCGTCAGGCAACCGCAGTGGGCGTCAGCGCGGAAGGGGTCTTGGTCGAAATGGCCGGGCGAAGCCGACTGGCCGCCATCGCGGTCCCATTCCTGAACATCGTGGTCGGCGACACTGTGCTGGTCGTCCAGAACGAGAGTGGAGACCTCCTTGCGATAGGCTTGGGTGCGCGTAGTGCTGCCCCTCGATCTGGCCTGGAGGTGACGCCGAACGGCGACGTCGTGCTGCGTTCCGAGGGCGGCCGTGTGCTTGTCGAGGCTGGCACGAACGTCGAGATCCGTGCGACCAAATCCCTCGATCTCACAGCGGCCGAGCTCGAGGTGACGGCCGACATCGGTTCTCTTCACGTCCGAGAGGCCAGCGTCATCGCCGACACCATCCGCACCACCGCCGATGAAATCGCCACCACGGTCGGCCGCTGGGAGCTTCGTGCCCGCCGCATCGTCGAACGCGCCACAGACGCGGTTCGCAGCTACCAAGGCCTCCTCCACATCGGCGCCGGCCGGGCGCGCACGGTGGTGCGCGAAAACTTTGCCATCGCCGCCAAGCGCACGTCGATCACCTCGCAAGAAGACACCGTCGTCGACGGCAAGCGCGTTCTACTCGGATAGGAGCTCGACGATGTTCGCTGCCTGCACGGTCGAAGGGGGAAACTGCATGGCGTTTCCCGACGTGTGCCTCGTGCCGGCACCTCCGGGACCGGCCGTGCCGACGCCGTTCATCAATACCGGTGCCTGCGCCCAAGCGACGGGCACCGTGGCGTCCGTGCTCGTCAAGGGAAGCGCGGTCATTGTCGAGTCGTCCCGAATTCCGATCAGCTCAGGCGACGAGCCTGGGGTCGCCGGCGGCGTCGTCTCCGGGATCAACCTCGGCGAGATCTCGTTCAAGTCGGCGAGCGAGAAGGTCCGCGCGAAGGGCAAACGGGTGGTGATGCTCACCTCGCGCACCGCACACAACGGCTCGAATGCGAACGCGCCGATGGGCTTCGTGCAGACGCCGTCGCAGACCAAAGTATTGCTCGGAAGCTGAATGTCGGAGGGGACCAAGCCGCCGAAGGACGAACAGGTGCCGCCGGGCATGGCTGACGGCAGCGCGCCGGTGAAGAAGCCGCGCGCGAAGTTCGAGGACGAGACGATGGTGGGCCTCACACCGATCACGCCCATCGACGAGCCAGCCGTTGCGGTTGAGGCAGCGGCGCCGAACGACGATCGAACGATGATGCACGTGGCATCGGCGCCGAGCCCTGCGCGGGGCAAGTACGACGACGAGACGATGCGGGCGATGAAGCGGATCGCGGCGCCCGAAGAGGCGCCAAGCGAGCGTCGGCCGGTGCTCGACGAGACCATGATGGCGCTCGCCCCAGTGCTGGACCTCTCGGGTGGCGCGCCGCCTGTCTCCGAGGTCCGCGCCGACGAGGTGGTGGAGCCGGTCTCTCTCCTCGAAGTACCGATCGCGGAGCCGACCTACCCGCCCGCGGCGCCCGTGATGCGGCCGACGGCGCGATTCGATCCGACGATGACCGCGGGGCTTCGACCGATCGAAGACCCAGATGCGGAGCCAGCTGTCCAGCTGAGGCGCGCAATCCCTGCGGATCCGACGCGAACGTCGTACCTCGCGCCCATCGAAGAGCACCCGCCGGTCGCTGCGCCGATCGCGGCCCCTCCAGAGCCCCGCGGCACGGTCGAAGCGATTGCTGCAGCTCTCGCCCGCAAACATCCGTTGGCCCCTGCGGAGCCCGCCGCCCAGCCGCCGCCCGAGGCTCCCAACCCGTGGGGCTCACGTGAGGCGTTCACCTCCGAACCGCTTCCTGCCGACCCCAGCCGCGCGCCACACGCCCCCGCGACGGCCTCGCTGGTGACCTCGCGGGCGCGCGGACGCCGGATTGGCGACACGCTCCCCGTCGTCCACCAGACGCGCTTCGCACCCTTCGTGATGAACTGGCAGCTTCGGCCGCCGCGCAACGCGATCGTCGTCGTGGTGAAGGCCACCGCTCTCTACGATCCGAACGCGCCAGCACAACTCGTGGCGGCGGATCCTCCGAGCGGGGACGTCTTCACGAGCCACGATTCGAGCGCGAGCGTCCGCTATCCGTCCGACTTTGCGGTCTTCAAGCCGTTGGCCGATGTGATGCTCGTCGGCGACGCGCGCACGCCGCGTGGGGGCGGTGCAGTGGCGAGTGTGCGGCTCCGCGTCGGGACCCACGATTGGCACCTCGCGGTCGTCGGCAACCGTCTCTGGGCGGGTTCGACGCCCACGCGGCCGGAACCCTTCGAACGACTGCCGCTGGAATGGGAGTACGCCCTCGGCGGGCCCCTCTCCAGCGAGAACCCGGTTGGTCGCGGCTACCGGACGGGCACTCTTCTGCCGAACCTCGAGCGACCTGACGCGCTCATGAAGAGTCAACGGGATGCACCGCGGCCGATCTGTTTCGCGCCGGTCTCTCCGCGTTGGCGCTCGCGGGCAGCGCGGGTCGGCCGGTACGATAAGAAGTGGCTGAAGTCGCGCTGGCCGTACCTCCCGGAAGACTTCGACTTCGGATACTTCAATGCCGCGCCGGTCGACCTGCAGGTTCCGTATCTCAAGGGCGATGAGCCGTACGAGATCGCCGGCGTGCACGCGAACAACGAGATTCTCAGCGGGCGTTTGCCGGGGATCCGACCGTACGTGTTCGCGCAGAAGTCCCTGACCGCGGGTGGTGAGCTGCTCGCCCTGCACATGAACCTCGACACGCTGCTCTTCGACACGAGAAACCTGACGCTGACGATGACGTGGCGCGGGCTCCTCGAGGTTGACCATCGAGACGCGCTCGATCTCGAGTCGCTGTACATCGAGGAAGGGCGTCTCGAGAACGCGCCGAGCCTGCCTTCGGCACTCGAACGCTTCCACGCCCTCGTCTCGTCGCGAAAGCCGGCGACGGACGAGGCGACTGGCTCCGTCGCGCCCGCGAATGTGCAAGAGGTCGGCGTTCCGCCTGACGTCCGCGCCACCATCGAGCGCTCCAAGAGTGCGCGGCGACCTCTGCCCCCTGCGCGCCCACGAATCGGTCGCGGCCGAGCTCCATCGACGAAGATCCGTGCGCGCTCGCGCGAGGAAGTCGTCGCGTGGCTTTCGGAGCGACGCCCGCTCTCAGGTGTCGACCTTTCGGGAGTCGACCTCCGTGGTCTCGACCTTCGAGGCGTCGATCTCTCCGGGGCCATCTTGATCGGCACCTTGCTCGATGGCTCTGCCCTCGACGGCGCCTGCTGCGTAGGGATGGTCGCCCATCGCGCGTCGTCCGTCGGCGCATCGTGGGTGGGCGCCGACCTCACGGAAGCCGACCTGAGCGTCGCGGTCTTCGACCACTCCGATTTCACCGACGCCAAGCTGACTCGCGTTAGCGCACCGCAGCTTCGGGCCACGCAGAGCCGCTTCTTTCGCGCCAACCTCGTCGGCGCGTCGCTCACCGACGCCTCGCTCGATGGCGCATCGTTCACGCAAGCGGTCGCGCAGAAGAGCGACTTCACCGGAAGCGCGCTCGGCGGCGCACGCTTCGACGGCGCCGACCTCACGGACGCGAAGCTCTACGACATCGTCGCCCCTCGTCTCCTCCTCGACGGCGCCAACCTCACCGACAGCCGATTCGAGCTCGCGCTGCTCGTCGGAATCTCGGCGCGCGGAGTTGCTGCGACCGGATCGGTATGGGATAAAGCAGACGTGACGGACGGAACGTTCGAGGGCAGCGTGCTGTGCGAAGCGAGGCTCGTTTCGGTCACCGCCAGCCGCACGCTGTTCAACAAGGTCGATGCGCAGCGCGCGAGCTTCCGCGGAGCAGTGCTCGGCGCCGCCAACTTCCTCAAGGCCAACCTGACGGGCGCGAGCTTCGAGCAGGCTGACCTTCGCGGCGCAGACCTTCGCGGCGCGCAGCTCGACCGGGTCGACACGTGGGAGGCCAAGCTCTCCGACGTTGACGTGCGCCTGGCATCCACGACCGGCTCGAAGTTCTGAGAAGCGGAATGGCGACCGAGCTCCCTCCCAACGCACCCGATCTGAGCGCGACGCAGTACGTGCTCGAGAAGCTGATCGGCGAGGGCGGTTTCGGTCAGGCCTATCTCGCCTACAACCAAGGTCTGCGCCGTCGGTGCGTGCTCAAGGTGCTGACCGACACGACGAACACGGGTTTCGTTGCGCGCTTCTTTCGCGAGGCGCAGGTGATGGCGAACCTCGAGCACCCGACGATTCCGCGCGTCTACGAGGTCGCGACGACGAAGGCGGGCCAGCCGTATTTCGCGATGGAGTACATCGACGGAAAGTCGCTCGGAGATCACCTCGCTGACGAGGGCGGCACGTTGCCGATCACGGAGTCGTGCCGTCTCGTCGCCGACGCCGCGGAGGGTCTTGCCGCTGCGCACGACATCGGAGTCGTGCATCGCGACGTGAAGCTCGCGAACCTCCTCATCAACAAGCGAGGCCAGATCAAGGTCATCGACTTCGGTATTTCCAAGAAGACGATCCAGGAGGGCGATCTCACTCCCGGGATCCTCACCGCAGTGGGCCAGCTCTTCGGTACGCCGCGGTACATGTCGCCCGAGCAGGCGATGGCGAAGCCGATCGGTCCACCGTCCGACTTCTATTCGCTCGGCGTGGTGCTCTTCATCTTGCTTACCGGTCGATCTCCGTTCAACGGGACGCCGCACGAGATGATGACCGGGCATGTCCGGGAGTTGGCTCCGACGCTCGCCGCGGCCTCGAGTGAGGATTTTCCGCCGGCAGTCGAGGCGCTGATGGCGCGCCTGCTGGCGAAGAATCCGGCCGCGCGCTTCGACAAGGGTGCCGAGCTTGCGGCGATGCTCCGCTCGGTCGCCGGCCTAGCACGATCAGGCTACGTGGGGGTCGACTCGGGTCGTCCGAGCAGCGCTGGCGGGGATGCGGTGACCCGCGAATCGATGCTGAGCCCGCAGCCGCCACCGGAGCTCCAAGGCACGCCGATGAAGGCCGAACCGACTGCAGTCGGTTCGGCACGTTCGCCACAGATGCGGCGCACCGACTTGAAACTCGGCGAGACTGTACGGCAGATGCTCACGAGCGAGGCGAGCATCGCAGTGCAAGCAATCAACGTCGGGAGCTCTCCAGACGCGCACGGGCTGGCCGATGCCAACACCGCGTTCGGACCCGCGGTCGTCTCGCAGAGCCTCAGCACTGGACGAAGTGGCTACGCGCCGAGCACGATCCCGGATCCAAGATCCAGCGCGGAGAGTTTTCTTCCGACGCAACTCGACCTGCAGCCGGTGACGAGTCCACCCCGAGCCTCAGTGCACGGTGCCGAAGCCAGCGGGCGCGTGTCCGCAACGTGGGGCAGCGGTGCCGGACGATCGCAGGTCGCGTATGACGCCACTGCGGCGGCGATGGACACGCAGACGGCGGCCAATCCACTCGCCGAGAATTCGGCGCGTCCCTCGATGCCGCACGCTGCTGCCACGGTACCGATGCCGCAAGTCCTTCTGCGGCGCGAGGATTCGGCGTCCGCGCCGCTCCAGGCAATGGCGGAGCTCACGGAACGCACGCCGCCCAAATCGTCATCGAGCCGCGTGCCGTTCTTCGTCTTCGGCGCGCTCGCGCTCGTCGCGGGCAGCATCGTCGGGACGAAGCTGTTGCTGTCGCGCGGGCCCCACCCGGACAATCCGGCGGGAAGCACGACGGTGGGCGCGTCGACCGAGAGCAAAGCGACGGCCGTGCCTCCGCCGACCGGACTGACAACGACAACCGCGCCTGTGATTGCCGCCGAACCAACATCAGCGCCAAGTGCCGAATCGGCGACGAGCGCGCCCATCATGAAGCCGGGCGGCGCGCCATCGATCAAAGCGAAATCGGCGCCGACCTCACCGATCGCGACTGCCGCGACGGCGAAGCCGCTGACTTCGGCGACAGCGACGGTCAAAGCAAGTGCAACGGCGACCGCGACGACGGCGCCTAGCAAGCCTCCGTCCGCCGCCGCAGCGATCGACGATCGCAACTGACCGGTCTGCAGCCTGAGTGGTGCGTTCGCGAGGAGACAGGCTCACATGCAGAGCAACGAGACCACCACGAAGGATCAGGTTTCGAGCGGACGCGCAGAGACGCCTCCCGAACCGGGGATCTTGGCGACGTTCGTCGGCGGAGCGCCGCACTTTCGCGTGTGGCCCGTCGGCAAGGCGAAGCTCATCGTCGGACGCGGCGCGACGAGTGCGTTCATTTTGGCAGACGAGCGCCTCTCACGACAGCACTTCAGCATCTCGCGTGAGCACGGCATCTGGCGGGTGGAGGAGCTCGGGAGCCGAAACGCGACGTACGTCAATCGGCAACGCATCGAAGGCGTCTGGTCGGGCTCGTCGGCGCGCACGGTGCGTGCAGGGCAAACCGTCATCGTTCTCGAGGCCGATATCGGTCGGCTCGCGCATCCTCACCGACTCACCGATCCAAAGATCGTCGTGGGGCCGGGCCTCCAGGCCTCACTCGCGCTGGTGTCGCAGGCCGCGCGCGATGGCCAGAATGTGGTCGTGATCGGCGAGACAGGCTCAGGCAAGGAGCTGGCGGCGCGGCGCTTTCACGACGCGGTGCGCCGCAGCGGGCCGTTCCATGCGCTGAACTGCGCCGCGATTACCGAGCACCTCCTTGAGAGCGAGCTGTTTGGTCACGTGCGCGGCGCGTTCTCGGGCGCGACGCAGGCGCGCGTCGGCCTTTTCGAGGCGGCCGACGGCGGCACGCTCTTCCTCGACGAGCTGGGCGAGATGCCGCTCTTGATGCAGGCCAAGCTCCTTCGCGCGATTCAAGAGCGGCAAGTGCGGCGGGTTGGCGAGAACAACGCGCGAACAGTGGACGTGCGGATCGTCGCCGCGACCAACCGCGATCTCGGCGAGCGAATCCGTACCGGCCATTTTCGAGAAGACCTCTACTACCGCGTCGCGGGGAGCGTCGTGCGTCTCGCCCCGCTGCGGGAACGACCCGAAGAGGTTCCGTATCTCATCGGCATGGCCCTGCGTGACAGCGGGCTCACGGTGGAGGCTTCGCTCGTCGAAGATTGCGTCGTGCGCGCGTGGCCAGGCAACGTGCGCGAGCTTCTCGGCGCCGTGCGCTTTGCTGCAAGCTCTGCACGCCTTGGTGGTGTCACCATTGTCTCTGCATCGCACCTGCCCGAAGTGGTGCCCGCTCCGTCGCTCGAGTCACCCGCGATGCTGGCATCGAGCCCGCCGCCGTCGCTTCGGCCACCGGTTGCGCTGGTCGATCCCACGCTGCGAACTCCGGGTGGAAAGGCGATGAGTCGCTCGGAACGCGAGGCCGCGATCGTGGAGGCCTTCCGTCGCGACGCCGGCGCAGACATCACGACAATGGCCGTCGCGTTCGGGGTGAGTCCCGCCACGGTGTATCGAACGCTGCAGCGCGCCGGGCTGAAGAAGGGCGGATGAGTCCTCTCTGATGCGAAGCGTTTGAGAAGCAAGCTTCGCAATTCTCGGCCGCTTCGAGGGCGCAGCCCGGAGTCGCCGTCAGCGGCGCGGGAATTCGTCGGCATTCGTTGAAGACGAGATCGTCAAACAGTGCTGCTGCAGGCAGGCACAGGCGTTGCTGATGTGCTCGAAATGCTCGCGAGTGACGAGAAGACGCCGACCGCTCAGGAGGAGTCCTGCGCAAACGAGCCAACCAAGCGCGTGGTGGTCGTGGTCTCCAGGGAGAGCAACGGAGACGACCGCACCGAGACGCGGGATGCGATTGCTTTCGTCGATGCCGAGCCTTCAAAGGCTGCGCGAGCCGAGCTGGAGCCTTCAGCTCGTCGCGTCCGATTGCGCCTGCTCCTCGTTGACGACAACTGCCACCACCGTCCGGTGATCGCAGACGCACTCCGCTCGCAACACAGCGTAGCGACCGCGCCCGGCATGAGCGGCGCGCTTCGGCTCCTCTCGACCGAGCCCTTCGATGTGATCCTCGTCGTCGAAGAACCGGGATGCGATGCGTTCGCGCTGCTCGAGACCGTCGCGGTCATGTGGCCCGACACTCATCGCTGCTGGGTCACCTCGGCCGCGACGCACCAGCTCGGCGAGGCGCTCGCGATGCGCCACGTCTCGCGCGTCTACGCCAAGCCCTTCGACATTGACGTCTTCTTCGACGACCTCCGCCGGCGGTCTTCGCCGACGATCCACGCGTGCCGATCCACACAACAAGGACACCTTCGATGATGATGCAACTGAACCCCTACCAGTCGCCGCGCACGGTCGTGGGCGCGACTGACGTCGGACCCATGTCCGGCACCGAGGTGCCCGGCGCCGTCCTCGGCCAGCTGAAACGGACGAAACCCTGGGCAACGTTCCTCGGCGTGCTCGGTCTGATTAGCTCGGCGATCTGCTTCCTCGGCGGCGTCGCGGCGACGGTCTCCCCGACCTTCCTCGCAGCGGCTCAGCTGCCTGCCTTCATCGGTCCCCTCTACGTCGCGATTGCCCTCGTCGGGCTCGTCCCATCGATCCATCTCGTCCGGTACGGCTCGAGCATCGCCAAGCTCATGCGTGACGGGGCGATGGCGTCGCTCGAAGTCGCGCTTGGGCATCAGCGCGCGTACTGGCGCTTCGTCGGCTACCTGATGCTCGTGTTCACCGTCCTGTACGTGCTCTTCTTCGGTGGGCTCATCATCGCGGCCATCGCGCGCGTGGCTGGCTCGTGACCCTCGCGTGGTTGCTCTTCCGCATCGTGCTCTTCGTGGGCGGCCTCTACTTCGGCGTCGTCGTTGCGAGGCGTCGACGTGCCGCGCAAGCGGAGCTTCGCCAGACGCGCGACCAGGACCAGATCGCGCTCTTCCAGAAACCGCTCCCGCCACGTCCGAGCGTCGTCGTGCGGCCGATGCTTCGCGTCGCATGCGGCGCGTGCGGCGAGCTCTATCCGGAGAGCGAGCTGCGCGACGTTGGCGAGCGGTTCAAGAGATGCGACGGGTGCCTCGCCGACGACGCCCGGGAGGCTTGAGGGCGGCGGACTCTTGGCGCGCCTGCTCGGGAGCCCCAATCGCCTAGAATCTGCAGGATATCGACCTCCACGGCACACCGCAGAAGGGCTGGTCAAATGATGGAGCCGCGAAGATGCCGTTCTCTGGAATCACGCGACTCGTGAGCTCGAACGGCCAGCCGACGACATCACGTACCTGAGAGAGGAGGGCTGACGGACGCCCGCTACGGCGGCTCCAGATTCGCCGGTGTCTGGGACAGGTCGCAGGGGGGCCCGATCGCTCGGAGGACCTTTCACGATCGCGACTCTCCAACTGGCCAGGGGCCGCGCTCCGCGCCGAACCGCTCTGCGAGGGTCGGCGAAGCGATGCTGGGGGCCAGCCGAGGTACAACGGCTGGTGTGACGGATGCACTTTTTTGATTCTGTACTGGGGTGACCGACGGGACTCGAACCCGCGACAACCTGAACCACAATCAGGTGATCTACCAACTGATCTACGGCCACCAGAACGAAGGGCTACGAACCCTAGTCGCCACGGTGCCGACCCGCAAGCCCAGAGCGAAGATCGCGCGCTACGGCGGAATCGTCGGACCTGGCGCGACGGGAGCGCCACCACCCGGCGGAGGAGCGCCCGGCACGCCCGGCGTCGCCGAGGGACCGAACGTCGTCAGGAGCTGGAAGAGGTAGCGCTGGTGCGCGTGGCCGATGCCATCCCAAACAGGGGAGGGCATTCCCTTCATCATGCAGGAGACAGCCTTGGTGCGCTCTTTCTGCCCCATGGTCGCGCCGTCTTTGCCGGCTTTGACGATGAGCTTCTTCTTGTTGAAGCGGACCTCGACGAGCGTGTTGACGACCACCGCCGTCGCGCTCGGCGGCATGCACGAAGAGGCCTTCTCGGCGAGCTGCTTGGTGATCTGCTCTTCGATCACGGCGAGGTGATCGCACTTCTCCGGCGGCGTCTTGCCGGGTCCCGGGTCTTGGCACTTCAAGTAGAGCGGTTGACCGAAGGTGACGCTGCGGCCACCGGCGTCGATGGCGACCGTGCCGGCGTCGCCGAAGATGACCGTCGGCGGTCCGGCGTCGTCGCTGGCGTTCGAGAGCGACGCCGAGGCGCCAGCGTTTGGCGAAGGCTTTTTTCCGCGTCCCCAGATGAAGAGCGGCACCGCGACGAGGGCGACGCCGACCACCAGCGCGAGCGCAGCTTGGAGGCGCACGTCACGTTGCACGCGCCCGCCGATCGTGGCGGTGCGGCTGGAGGGTATCGACCCCTCGCGCGACGAAGGAGGACCTTTGTATGCCATGAGCCGGAGCGGGGGCGGGTGAATAGCCCCTCGTCTCGCGTACAGCAACGCGCAGCGGAGGTGGCGAAGTCCGAAAGGTCGATTTCGCTCCTCGCGCTCCTCGCCCGAGGTTCGAGCGCTCTCGCCCCGCGCGGCGTCGGCTGCTACGCACCCTGAACGCCCGTGGCGCTCACCGCCGACGATCTCAACGAACCGCAGCTGGACGCGGTCGCCCACGTCGAGGGGCCTCTCCTCGTCTTCGCTGGCGCGGGGAGCGGCAAAACGCGCGTCATCACCTATCGCATCGCCAACCTCTTGGTGACGCACCGGGTGCCGCCCTACCGAATCCTCGCCGTCACCTTCACCAACAAGGCGGCGCAGGAGATGCGCTCACGGCTCGACGCGCTCGTCGGCCCGACGTTGGCGCGCGACCTCTGGGTCGGCACCTTCCACGCGACCTGCGCCAAGCTCTTGCGCCGGTACGCCGAGGTCACCGACGTCAGCAAGAACTTCGTCATCTACGACGACGCCGATCAGCGCAGCGTGGTGAATCGCGTCGTCAAAGAGCTGGGGCTCGACGACAAGCGCTACCCGCCGCGTCAGCTGCTCTCGGCGATTCACTCGCACAAGCAAGAAGGCCGTCGGCCGGAGGACGTCGATCAGGACGGCTATTTCGACGAGGCGGTGGTGAAGGTCTTCGAGGGCTACGAGAAGCAGCTTCGGGCCTGCAACGCCTGCGATTTCGACGATCTGCTCCTGCACGTGCTCCGCCTCGCCGAGCATCCGGGGCCGGGCGAGGTGGCTTTTCCTGGTGACGATCCGGCGCCCGACGACGCGCGCGCACGGGCCGGTGCCGCCCTTCGCGCGCAGTTTCGCTATGTGCTGGTCGACGAGTTCCAGGACACCAACGCCGTGCAATATCGGCTCGTTCGTGCGCTCGTTCGCGATCAGCAGAACGGCGGCAACCTCGCGGTGGTCGGCGACGACGATCAGAGCATCTACCGGTGGCGCGGCGCCGACGTGCGCAACATCCGCCATTTCTCGCAAGACTTCCCGAGCGCGCACGTGGTTCGCCTGGAGCAGAACTATCGCTCGACCGCGCGCATCGTCCGCGCCGCGCTCGGCGTCATCTCTCCCAGTCGGCAGCGCGTCCCGAAGGAGCTGTGGACGGCGAACGAAGACGGCGAGCTCATCGAAATCCGCTCTGCCGCCGACGAGCGCGACGAGGCCAGTCAGGTCGTCTCGCTCATCAAGGCGCGCGTCCGCGAGGGGTGGGCCAATCGCGAGCAGGCGGTGCTCTATCGCACCCACGCGCAGTCACGCGTCCTCGAAGAGACGTTCCGCCGCGAGCGCGTGCCTTACAAAATCATCGGCGGATTGCGCTTCTTCGAGCGCGCCGAGGTGAAGGATTTGCTCGCGTACCTGCGCATCGTCGCCAACCCCAAGAGCGACGTCGACTTGGTCCGCGTCATCAACACGCCGGCACGCGGCATCGGCAACACCACCATCGATCGCATCGTCTCGGTCGCCGAGCGCGAACGCATCACCCTCCTCGAGTCGGTGCGCGCCATCACCCGCGGCAACGTCGAGAGCGACGTGCCGGCTGCGGGTCGCCGTCGCCTCGCGGTCTTCCTCGAGATCGTCGACGACCTCGTCGATCACTCGGTGCAGAACATGCCGCCGAGCGAGCTCGCCTCGCGCGCCGTCGAGCGCAGCGGCTATCACAAGGCGCTCGAAGACGAGGGCACCGACGAGGCGGCGACGCGGCTGCAAAACCTCGCCGAGCTCGTCGGATCGATCCGCGACTACGAAGAGACCGCGCGCGCCGCAGGAAGCGCACCCTCGATCACCGGCTTCCTCGAACAGGCCGCGCTCGTCTCCGCCGGCGACGAAAAATCGACCGGCGCCGCGCCCGACGACGTCGTCACGATGATGACCGTGCACGCGGCGAAAGGCCTGGAATTCAGGGCCGTTCTCATCACCGGCCTCGAGGACGAGCTCTTCCCCTTCAAAGGCGCGCGCGCTACCGCGAACACACTCGACGACGATCGGCCCTCGCTCCAACCTGGCGGCGCGCTCACGGAGGATGAAGAAGATCTCGAGGAAGAGCGGCGCCTCGCCTACGTCGCCATCACCCGCGCGCGCGAGCTCTTGACGCTCTTCCACGCCTCGCAGCGGACGGTCTTCGGCCAGACGCGCTGGGGTCGTCCGAGCACCTTCCTCCGCGATCTCCCGAAGGACGACGTGCAGCAGGTGGCCTCGTCACGCCGCGATTTCGTGCCTCGATCGGGTTGGGGCGCGGCGTCGCCTCCGAGCAGTCGTCAGCGCACGCCGTTCACGCATCCGCAAGCGCGCACCTCGTCGATTCCACCGCCGAGTCCCTCCGCGAGATCGGGTGAGCAGAGCGCGTTTTCGTTCGGTCCCAAGGCGAGCGCACCGCCGGGTGCTTCGCGTGCACCAGGAGAGCGCTTCGTCGAGCTCGACGACGACGTCTCTCGTCATGACGATGACAGCCCGAGCAGCTCGAGCGCACGCTTCGTCCGCCACAAACGCTTCGGTCGCGGCCGAGTGCTCGAGGTCGTCGACGACGGCGCCGATCCCAAAATCGTCGCCGAATTCCCCGGCTGGGGCCGCATGACGGTGCTCCAACGCTTCCTCGAAATCGAGCGCTGAGCAGGGCCCCCGGCGACGGCCGGGGATGTGACCATCTAGTTCGAAATCGGAGCGGCCCCGTGCGACAGCTCACACCACGAAATCGAGCATCTGCACGCGCGTGAGGTGCTCGCCGAGGTTGCCGGCGTACTCCTCGATGAGCATGTCGAGCTTGAGCGTGAGGCCGTCGTCGCCGTTCTTCTCGAGCTTGCCGCTGACCGGAATCTCCTTGCCCGGAAGCACGAGGACGCAGGTGAGCGCCTCTCCGACCGCGAGCTTGGCGTCGCCCTTCGCGAGGTGGAGATGGCCGTCGGACATTTCGTGGACCGTGACCAGCTTGCCGTCGTCGAGGCGCACCATCGTCGAGAGCGCGTGCTTCGGTGCGACGCGGTAGTGACCACGGCGGTTGTGTTCGATGAGCTCGTCGAGCTGCTCGACCATCGCCGTCGAGATCGTCGTCTCCGGCGCCTCGAGCACGGTCTCGCGCAGCTTCTTCATCGCCTTCTGCGTACGCACGAGGTTCTTCCTCATGTCGTCGAGGCGCAGCTCGTCGCGACGGACCTTGTCGGCGACGATGCCGAGGAGGTTGTGATAAAACGGGAAGGCGACGTCGCCGTGATCTTCGAAGAATTGCAGTAGTTTCGGCACCGCGACGCGCCACACTTCGGAGGGCGCGCTCACCGTCGCCGTCGTTCGACGCGGCAGGCCGGTGATGGCCCCGAGCTCACCGATCGGCGCGATCGGCGCGAGACGGAAGCGCGGCTCACCTTCGTGGGTGAGCGTCACCTCGCCGGCCACGAGCAGCAGCAAGTGCGAGGGCACGTCGCCGGCGCGGAAGAGCACTTCGCCTTCTTTCGGGCTGGTGCGCTCGAAGACCTCGATCAGCTGCGCGAGGTGCGCGTCGTTGATGCCGTGGAAGAGAGGGATGCTGCGGAGGTTCGCGGGCGTCGTCGACATGGGGGCGGAAGGATGTCACGAAGCCCTCGCCCACCACAACGCCGCGAAGTGCCGTCGCTCATTTCACGGTGATCGTCTTCGGCGCGCCGTCGCAACCGCCGCCTTCTTTCGCGAGGAGCTCACGCCAAGCGTCGCGCACGCGGGTCGACGAGGTCGCGCTCTTCGTGCAGGTGATGCCGTTCATCATCCCGTCGCCACCCCAGAGGAGGAAATCGGGGATCGCGAGCCAAATCGGCGCGTCGTCGGAGAGCTTCTCTTTGGCGCCGTCGATCTCGACGCTGTCGATGGCCAAGCGACCGCCCTCGATGCGCAGGAGCGTGACGTGCGCGCCGGCGATGCCGAAGGGAAAGCGCTCGGTGACCGACGCCTTGTTGATCGAATTGGCGAGCACTTTCTTCAACCCACCGAGCGTGGTGCCGCACGCGGCGACGGCGTTCTCGAAGGGAAACGCGGCGAAGAGCTCGGAGTACCGCAGCGGCCCCGGGAGCAGCGGCGCACGCAGCCCGCCCGAGTTCACCACCGCCACCACCGGCACGTCCTTGGGCGGCGGCGCGGCGTCGCCGACGTGGAGCATGACCGCGCGTGCGACCTGCTCGCCGAAGGCGGTGCCGTTGAGGCCTTGCGGGAGACACGTCTTCGTCAGCGTGGTGACCTCCGCGTCGGCCTGCGATTTCACCTTCGAGAGCCACGGATCGATCGCCTTCTGCACGTCGCGGCCGAGCTGACTGATCGGCGGCGTCGTCGACATCGCGACGTGTCGCTCGATCGTGGTGAGCGTGGCGAGCTTGGCGAGCTTGGCGAGCGCCGCGAACGAGGCCTTCGCGCCCTTCGGTGCGCAGTAGCGGATGCGCGTGAGCCCGACGCCGTGTTGACTGCTGGAGACGATGGGCACGCCGCGCACTCGACCGAGGAGCCACGCGTGGCGATGCCCGGCGACGACGAGATCAGGCTTGTCCGCGCCGAGCGAGTCGAGCAGCGACGCGATCTCGCCGACTCGAGAATTTCCCTGCGGATCTTTCGGATCGTCGAGCACCTGCGGGAGCTCGCCCTCGAGGCTGGCGTGGGCGAGGAGGACGACGGGAAAGGCGCCGGCCGCGCGCAGCTTTCGAATCTCGTCGCCGACGCGCGCCGTCGCTCCGAGCGCGAACTCGAGATCGTCGACGTTCGGCTTGAGCGTCGTCGTCGGCGTCTCTTTGGTGGTGTAGCCGACCACGCCGACCGAGAAACCGTTGCGCTCGATACGCACACTGGGCTTGAATTTAGGCCAATTCAGCGCGTGCTTGTCCTTCGCCTCGATGTTGGCGGCGACGAAGGGGAAGGGGGCGCTCTCCATCCGCGCTTGCAGCGCGCCCCGCGGACCGTTGGCATCGTCGGCGGCGCCGGGCTGGGCGACCACCTTCTCGTAACCGACGGGACCGAAGTCGAACTCGTGGTTGCCGATGGCCGCGGCGTCGACTCCGATCACGCGATAGGCGTCGATGATTGGCGCCCCTTCGGCGAGCGTCGACTCGAGCGGACCGGTGAAGAGATCGCCGGCGTCGAGCACCACCACCGTGTCGCCGGTGCGCCTGATGGCGTCGACCTGATCGGCGAGCGCGACCACGCCGCCGACCGGCACGCGTCCGGTGTCGACCACCGATTCGTCGGGCACGAGCGTGCCGTGCATGTCGTTCCAGGCGACGATGGAGAGACACTGGCCGTCGCTGCTCATCGCTGGCGCCGGCGCTGTCCTTGGAGCCGCGCGGCGCTTGCACGCGGGCGTGACGAACGAGAGGGAAATTGCCAGCGCGGCGAGCGCGAATCGACCCCGGTGCATGTCGCGGCGCAACCTAGCATGAGTGTCGCGATGCGAGCGGACACCGAGACAAGAGGCGTCTTCATCCACGAATTCGCACGAATTCGCGACGTGAGGGCCATGCGAGAAGGCGAGTCGACATCGCACCTCCGAGTGCTTTCCTTCAGGCCATGACCGTCATGACCGCAACCTCGCAGTCCGAGGCCGCACCGCGCGGTCCAACCCGTGCGGCGCGACGTACGTACACCTTCGCCCGCTCGACCGATCTGGCCGCCTCCGCCGAGCGCGTTTGGCGCTTCGTGACGACGATGCAGGGCGTGAACCACGAGCTGCATCCGCTCGTGCACATGACGGCGCCACGCGAGGCGACCGGCCTCGACATCAGCGCCGCGCCCACCGGGGTGAAGCTCTTCCGAAGCTTCGTCCTCGCCTTCTTCGTCTTCCCCATCGACTACGACGACATCCACCTCGCCCAGGTCGATCGCGCGCCGCCCTACGGCTTCGTCGAGACCTCGACGATGTTCACGCAGCGCACCTGGCGTCACGAGCGCGTCGTCGAACCACTCGGCGAGGTCACCTCCCGCGTCACCGATCGCATCACCTTCGAGCCCCGCATCGCCCTCCTCGGCGGCCTCTTCGCGATGATGTTCGAAATGGCCTTCGCCCATCGTCATCGCCGTCTGGCGAAGACCTTCGGCCGCGTCTGACTAGAGCTTCGCGCCGCGCAAGAGGAGCGCGATGGTGACGTACTCTTCGGCCGTTTTTTTCGGCCCCGGAGAGTCGGTGAGGTGTCGATACGTGGCCTTCACCTTGCGTCTCTTGTAGCTGGTGTAGAGCGATTGCGGACCACTCGAAGGCAGCCACGAGTCGCCAGTGCGACCGAGGACGGTCTTCGCTTCTTCGACGCTGACGACGCCGCGACCGTCTTCGTCGAGGTGCTCGCGCAGCTTCTCGATCTCTTCGTGGGCGATGCCGAAGAGGAACTCCTCGAAGGCCTGCCGCTCTTCGTCGCCGACGCCGTCGCCGGCGAAGTAGTCGACGAAGCGCGGATCGCAGCGCGCCTGTACGAGACGGAAGAACTCCTGCGTACCGCGCATCGTCCCCAGCACCGGACGCACTTGGTTGCGCGCCTGCCAAATCGACTCGAGCACCGGCGCGAAGTCGTCGATCTCCGCGGTGAGCCTGTTTTCCCAGATGTCGTAGAGCGCGCGCGCCGCTCGATGACGCACGTCGGGGGTGCCGTGGACGTCGGTGGCGATGGCGAGGAAGAGCTCCTCGGCGAGCTTGCTGTAGATGGACTGGCCGATCTCGTCTTGCACGCGATCGTAGAGAGCTCCCGCGGAGAGGGTCTCGAGCGCATAGCCGATGGCCTTGAAGAAATTGATCTTGGCGATCAGGTAGGCCTGCCCGAAGACGACCTTGGTCGGGACGTGCAGCTCGACGTCGTACTCGGGCACGCGGCAGAGCGCGTCGACCAACGTCTCTTCGGAAAATGCGCCGCGCTGGCGCGATTTCAAGGAGCTCGCCAGCGAAGGCGAGACGCGCACGAGGTCGGCCGAGCGGGCGAGACGCACGAGGAACTCGCGCAGACCCGCGGCATGCTCCGGATCGACCGCCGCCACCTCGTCGATGGCTGCGACGATCAGCGAGCCCTCGGCATCGTCCAGAAAGAACAAATCGGGCGCCGTCTCTGGGTCCACGGACACGCATGTTAGCGCGATGCGGCGCTCCTGGCAGGCACCCATCCCCGACCCTACATCCCCAACCCGACGCGTGCTAACGGAGGGCACCCTCATGGCCAACAAGAGCTACGACGCGATCGTCATCGGTGGTGGACCCGGCGGATACCCCTGCGCCATTCGCTTGGGCCAGCTCAAGCAGAAGGTGGTCTGCATCGAGAAGGCCGAGCTCGGCGGCGTCTGCCTCAACTGGGGCTGCATCCCGAGCAAGGCGCTCATCGCCGCGGCGCACCTCTACGACAAGATGGGGCACGCCTCCGAGATCGGCATCATGGGCGCCGGCAAGCCGTCGATCGACGCGCCGAAGATGCAAGAGTGGAAGGGCGGCATCGTCAAGAAGCTGGTCGGCGGCGTGCGCGGCCTCCTCAAGGCCAACGGCGCCGAGCTCATCGCCGGCACCGCCACCGTCACCGGCCCCAACACGGTCGAGGTCGTCACCGCCGAGGGCACGAAAGAGACGCTCGAAGCGAAGTCGATCGTCATCGCCACCGGTTCGAGCACCATCGAGATTCCGACGTTCAAGTTCGACGGCAAGACGATCATCGGCGCGAAAGAGGCGGTCTCGCTCACGACCATCCCCAAGCGCCTCCTCGTCATCGGCGGCGGCGTCATCGGCCTCGAGCTCGGCTGCGTCTACCAACACTTCGGCGCCGAGCTCACCGTCGTCGAAGCGATGCCGACGCTCCTTCCCGGCACCGACGCCGACTGCACCGCGGTCGTCGAGCGCGCCATCACCAAGCGCGGCGCCAAGATCTACAAGAACGCCAAGGCCCTCGGCTACGAGCGCGCGGCGAACGGCGCGCTCAACGTCAAAATCGACGTCGCTGGCAAAACCGAGACGATCGAGACCGACGTCGTCCTCGTCGCCGTCGGCATGCGACCGAACAGCAAGGGCGTCGGCCTCGAGGCAGCGGGCGTGAAAATCGACGCGCGCGGCTTCGTCCCCACCGACACCTACGGGCGCACCAACGTGCCGAGCATCTACGCCATCGGTGACGTCAGCGGCCCGCCGCTCCTCGCCCACAAGGCCACGAAAGAAGGCGAAATCATCGCCGAGGTGATCGCCGGTCACAAAGCAGCCAAGGACTGGGTCACCATCCCCGGCGCCATCTTCACCGATCCGGAAATCGCCGCCGCCGGCATGACGGTCGAGCAGGCGAAGGAGAAGGGCATCGAGGTCAAGGTCGGCAAAATGCCGTTCTCCGCCAGCGGCCGCGCGATGGCCGTTCGCGAGACCGACGGCTTCGTCAAGACGGTGATCGACGCCAAGACGCATCAGCTGCTCGGCGTCCACATCGTCGGCCCCAACGCCAGCGACCTCATCAGCGAAGCCGCGCTCGGCCTCGAGATGGCCGCCTTCGCCGAAGACGTCAGCATGACGATTCACCCGCACCCGACCTTGGGTGAAGCGATGGGCGTGTCTGCCGCGCACGCGCTCGGCCACGCGATCGACATCCTCAACAAGTAGCGAGAGTTTCGAGCGAGAGCAGGAGGTCCCGCTTCACGTGGCGCGTTGCTGTGGCGCGATGGTCGTGGGGCGGGGGAACGTCGCGCATTGCATCGGCGGCCTGCCAACTTGGAACGGTCGAGGCTGGGAACTGCGGCCAAGCTCGAAGACGCGGGCTAAAGCGCTAAAGCCTACGGCATCGAGTTGGTTCAAGCCCGGCTTCGCCGGGCTTCGCTCCCGACTTCCGACTCTGCGCCGACATTGCGCGAAGCGATCACGAGATGTGGTTCGGCACCATCCGTGGAAGCCGCTCGAAGCCCGGCGAAGCCGCGTTTTGAGTTCCTCGATGCCGTGGGCTTCAGCCCGCGGTGTCCATCAAAACTCACAACCCCGCCGTGCTCGTCGGCCCAGTGTCGACCACCTCGAAGTCGCTCCCGTGGATCTTCCCGAAGGCGGAGATGATCAAGTCCATGACGGTGTCTCCGCCCCCCTTGTCCGCAGCCCAACCGTCGTGCTCTTCGCCGCTGATGTACCAATTCGATCCGTTGTCCGCGAGGATGATTCCGTACTTCTTCATCGCGGTGAGAATCACCTGCGCCTCGGTGCTGTAGCTGCTGATCGCGATGCCCGCCTTCAAGCGCAGGCGCAGTCCCATCGGCGGCTGGGTCGACGACGAGAGGCCGGCGGCGTGGGTCGCCGGGTGCACATAGCCTTGGTATGTATTGTCCATCGTGAAGCGAATGGCGTGGCGAATCGCGCCTGCTTTCACCTCGTCGTAGCGCACGAGGCCAGGGAGAATCGGCAAGCCGGCGGCGTCCGCTGACGTCCAGCCGTCGGGGCGCAGGGCGTTGGTGCCGAGGTGGAAGATGGCGCCGTTGGCCGCGCTCCATCCCGAGCCGCTGAAGGCGACGGTCTGCCACAGCTCGTAGAGCGTGCAGTTGTTGGGAGCGCCGGCGGTGTCGAGGAAGAGCAAGTGCGAGTCGCTCGGTCCTTCGATCTTGCAGCTGCTCGGGATGGGATAGCACCACGACGATCCGTCGGCGCACGCGAGCTTGTCGCTCTCGCCCGGGCCCCAGCTCGTCGTCCACGTCATCTTCTGCGGCGGCGCGCCGGTGCCGGTGTTGTAGGGGATGCCGTAGTTCTCGGTGAACGTGCCCCAGTCCGGATGCAAAGCCGTCGTGAGGTGCATCGTGGTGGCGAACGTCGCGGCCGACGGATGCAGGGGATAGCTGGAAATATCGGTGTTCCAGGGGTTGTCGGGCGGATAGATACGACAGGGTCCGATCATCGGCGCGGCGCCGGGAGGACCACTGTCGACGGGCGCGGTGTCGGCGGCAGAGCCGCTGTCGGTCACCGCCGCATCGGTCTTGGTCCCCGAGTCGGTCGCCGCATCGGTCTTGGTTCCCGAATCGGTCGCGGTCGAAGAATCGGCCTTGGTCCCCGAGTCCGTGGCGGTCGACGAGTCGGTACCGCCGTCCGTACCCGTGGACGTGTCGGTGCCGCCGTCCGTACCCATGGAGGTGTCACTCGTCGATCCACTGTCGCCCTTGGTCGCGGTGTCGGTGGGATCGACGCGCGTGTCGCGTCCGCCGGTGTCGATCGACGGATCCCCCGAGTCGGCTCCGTCGTCGCTGCCGCCATCGCTCCCGCTACACGCAGAGAGGGAGACCAGCGAACCGACCGAGAGGAAGCCGACGAGCGAGCCGAGGACCGAGCTGACGAGTAGGCGGCGATGCATGCTCCTGTTCATTGCAAACCCTTCGCCGCTCTCGTGGCGACGTGATTGCACGGTATTTCTCGACGATTTGTGCTCCCCGTGCTTCGCTATCGCCGGACCGTTCCGCTGGGTGTTCCGTAACACCGTTCCGAATCATGCCTACCGACACGCTGACGACCAACGAAGCGGGTGAAGGGCTCCCCGACGGGCCCGTCGAGCTCTCGCCGTTTCTCTTCTTGGTGATCAGCGGAACGAAGCCGCGCGCCGGTGGGCTGGCGCTGCCGCTGCTCGGCGTCGACGAGGTGCGCATCGGTCGAGGCGCGGCCCGTCGCGTGCGTCGGAGCTTCGAAGGAAGTCGCGAAGTGCTGCGGCTCGACCTCGAGAGCGCCGTCGTCTCCACCGAGCACGCGCGCGTGCTTCCGAGCGAACGTGGGGGCGCGCTCGTCGAAGACCTCGGCAGCCGCAACGGCACCTTCGTCGACGAAGAGCGAATCACTGGGAAAATAGCGCTCAATGACGGTGCGGTGATTCGCCTCGGTGACGTCGCCTTCATCTATCGCGCGTCGCTTCCGCTCGAGCGTGGGCCCTCGCGAGAAGGCAAGAGCACGGCGTTGCCGGTCGGTCTCCGCACCTTGCGACCCGATCTCGCCGAGCGCGCGTCGGCGCTCCTTCGCGTGGCCCGCTCGCCCCTCTCGCTCCTCCTCGTCGGTGAGACGGGGAGTGGCAAAGAGCTTCACGCGCGCGCGGTGCACGACGCTTCGCAACGCGGCGGTCCCTTCGTGCCCATCAACTGCGCGGCCATCGCGCCGAGCTTGGTCGAGAGCACGCTCTTCGGTCATCGTCGCGGCGCCTTCTCGGGAGCACTGCGCGACGAGCCTGGCCTCGTCCGCGCGGCCGACGGAGGCACGCTTTTTCTCGATGAAATCGCCGATTTACCGCTCGCCGCCCAGGCCGCGCTCCTCCGCGTGCTGCAAGAGAAGGAAGTCCTCCCCGTCGGCGCGACTCGTGCAGTAGCCGTCGACGTGCGCGTCGTCGCTGCCACCCACAAGCCGCTCGAGTCGCTGGTGAGCTCCGGTCACTTTCGCGTCGACCTCTTGGCGCGCTTGCGTGGGTATCACTACGAGCTCCTCCCACTTCGTGATCGACGCGAAGATCTCGGGCTCATCGTCGCCGACTTGGCAGCGCGCTTCGATCCTGGTCAAACGCTGCGCCTCGAGCCGAACGCGGTCGCAACGGTGCTCCGCTACGACTATCCGCTGAACGTGCGCGAGCTCGAACACGCGCTCGTCGCCGCCCTCGCCGTCGCCGAGGGAGGACGCGTCTCTGCCGCGCAGTTGCCGCGCGTGATGGGCGAGCGCGCGCCGGTCTCGTCCGCGAGGGCTGGAACTACGGCAAAATTCGTCGGTGAGCCCGATCGTGACGAGCTCGTCGCGCTCCTTGCCGCCCATCAAGGGAACGTCGCCGCCGTCGCCCGCGCCGTCGATCGCGCGCCGATGCAGGTGCGTCGGTGGATGAAGCGTCACGGAATCACCCCCGACGGATTCCGGCCCGGCGACGAGTGAATCGTCGCGCTACAATGGCCGCGATGCTCGAGCGCAGTCCCGAATCGTCGAACGCCGCCGTGCCCTCGGCCGGCACGGTGATCGACGGCAAATGGGAGCTCGAGGCGGTGCTCGGTCGCGGCGCGATGGGCGTGGTCATCGGGGCGCGTCATCGCGTGCTCGGGCAGAAGGTCGCCATCAAGTTCCTCTCCAAGGCCGGTGACGAGGTCGCGCGCGAACGCTTCTTCCGCGAGGCGAAAATCATCGCCTCGCTCCGCTCCGAGCACGTCGTGCGTGTCATCGACGTCGGCACCACGCGCATCGATCGCGACGACGTCCAGTTCATCGTCATGGAGCGGCTCGAGGGTGAGACGGTCTCCTCGCACCTCGCGCGCAGCGGTCCACTGCCGCCCGACGAAGCCGCCGAGATCGTCTACCAGGCGTGTCTGGCGATGAGCGAGGCGCACGCGCTCGACGTCGTGCATCGCGATCTCAAGCCGGGGAATCTGTTCCTCTCGCGTCGCGACGACGGCAGCCTGCTCATCCGCGTGCTCGACTTCGGCGTCTCCAAGTTGGGTGGCAAGGAAGACACCGAGCTGACGACGACGACGACGCTCATCGGTTCCCCCGCGTACATGGCGCCCGAGCAAGTGAAGAGCGCGAAGTACGTCGACGCCCGCACCGACCTCTGGGCGCTCGGCGTCATCCTCCATCGTCTCCTCAGCGGAAGTCTGCCTTTTTCAGGCGAATCGGCGATGGAGATGTGTGCGTCGATCCTCTCGGAAGAGCCGGCGTCGCTCGACGTCGCGGTGGTGCCGGCGGGGCTCGTCGGCGTCGTCCGTCGCGCGCTGAAGAAGTCGCCCGCCGCACGCTTCCACACCGCGCGCGAGATGGCCGAGGCGCTCGCGCCCTTCGCCGGAAGACCGACGAGGCACAGCGGGCCGATTGAAGTGGCGTCGTTCGAAGAAGATCCGACCTCGACGCCCGACCATGCGTCGATGACGGCCGAGGTCGGTCGGTCTCTTCCGCGCGCGGGCACCCTCGACGTCCGCGAACCGGGCAGCACGACGAACATCGATCGTGGCCCGCCGAGCATGACGCACGCGGTGGCGATCAGCGAAGGGAGCCTCGCCGAGAGCGTGTCGCCGGTGCAGATGCCGCGGCGTCGTGGCGCGTGGGCCGTCATCGGTGTGCTCGCGCTCCTCACCTTTGGGGGCCTCGGTCTCTATGCGCGCATGCGCTCCGAGGCGGTTCCCGAGGTGGTGACGAGCGCGCGTGAGACGCCGAGCACGCAGCCTCGCCCGACGACGATCGCGACGTCTTCCACGACGTCTTCCGTCATGCCTTCGAGCGACGTGATCTCGGACGGCGCCGAAGCAGCGGCCGACTCGACGGTCGCGCCGGTGACCTCGAAGGTGGCGCAGCCCATGCCCTCGACGAAGACGAAACCGCTGAAAAAACCGTACATTCCTGGGCCATCGCCGAAGCCGACGACCGCCAAGAGCGGAGCGCCGCCGCTCTCGTCGTTGGGGAAGCTCCTCGATGATCACTAGGAGGGTGATCGCGCTTTCGGTCCTCTTGTCGCTCGTAGCGCTCCCAGCGCGTGCCGACGATTCCGAAGCGGCCGGCGACGCGCTCTTCAACGAAGGCAAAGCGCTCCTCGAGGCGAAGGACTACGCCGCGGCGTGTCCCAAGCTCGCCGAGAGTCATCGCCTCGAGCCGCGTGGACGCACCGCGCTCGCGCTGGCGATTTGTCGCGAAGGCGAGGGCAAGACGGCATCGGCCTTCGCCGCCTACCAAGAGGCCCTTTTTTACGCCAAACGCGACAAGCGCAAAGACCGCGAAGACGTCGCCTCCGCCAAGTTGATCGAGCTCGAGCCGCTGCTCCCCAAGCTGCGCGTCGTCGTCTCTGCAGATGCGAAAGCGCAGAGCGTCCGCGTGGCCATCGATCAAGACGCGCTCAAGGCCACGCTCGAGGGCGTGCCGATGCCGATCGATCCGGGAACACACGAAATCTCGGTCTCTGCGGCCGGGCACGCCACGCACGTCGAGACCCTCGTCGCCACGCCCGGCAAGCTCGTCGAGATCACCATCGCTCCGCTCGCGGTCGAGAAGAAGGACGCGCCACCACCACCTCCTCCTCCCATCTCGACGTCGTCGGGTGGTAGCGGCACGCGCACGCTCGGCTACGTCATCGGCGCGGTCGGCCTCGCCGGCACGCTCGTGGGCGGCTATTTCGGCCTCCGCGCGCTCTCGATCGGCAAAGACGTCGACGCGCGATGCCCGAACGATCCGTGCAGCGATCGTGGCGCGCTCGACGACAACGATCGCGCCCATCGCTACGCACGCATCGCCGACGTCGGTCTCCTCGGCGGTGGCGCGTTGATCGTCGTCGGCGCCTCGCTCGTCCTCTTCGGTGGCTCCTCCTCGGCGACGGTGGAGAAGGCGCCGACCGTCGCGTTCGGCAAAGATTCGGCGTTCGTTCACTGGGGGATGTCGTGGTGAGGCGTCGCATCTTGGCCATCTCGCTCTTCGCGCTGACGGCGTGCGCGCAGGTCGCTGGCCTCAAAGACATCGCCTACGATCCCGACGCAACGAGCGACACGACGTCACCGGGCGGCGGTCCGACTCTGGCCGGCTGCCCCATGTTCCCCGCCGACAACGAGTGGAACCGCGATATTTCCAGCGATCCCGTCGATCCCGCGTCGGCGACGTACATCGCCTCGATGAGCCCCGACAAGTCCCTTCACCCCGATTGGGGCTCGGTCAGCGACAACTACGGCATTCCGTATGCGGTCGTCCCCAAGCAGCAGACGCCCGTCGACATCAACTTCCTCAACAGCGCCGAGAGCGACCCCGGCCCCTATCCGATTCCCGCCGACGTGCCGGTCGAGGGCGGCGATGCGCACGTGCTCGTCCTTCAACAAGACACCTGTGTGCTCTTCGAGATGTACAAGGCCGTCAAAGATCCAGCCAGCTCCGGCTGGCACGCGACCTCGGGCGCGCGCTTCGTCCTCAGCAAGAACACCCTTCGCAGCGACGGCTTCACCTCCGCCGACTCCGCCGGTCTCCCCATCCTCCCCGGCCTCGCACGCGTCGACGAAGTGCTCGATCGTCGAGAAATCAAGCATGCTTTGCGCTTCACCGCCTCGATGACCCAGGCCGCCTTCGTCCATCCGGCGACCCACTTCACCGGCGCGTCGCCCAACCCCGCGCTGCCGCCGATGGGTCTGCGCGTCCGCCTCAAGGCGTCGTTCGACACGTCGAGCTTCAGCCCCGACACGCGCGTCGTTCTCGTCGCCCTCAAACGCTACGGGATGTTCCTCGCCGACAACGGCACCGATTGGTACGTCACCGGCACCCGCGACGAACGTTGGGCCGCCGACATCATGGACGCGATGGTGACCGAGATGCGCAAGGTGCACGGGAGCGACTTCGAAGTCGTGAAGGTGGGGACGATTCAGACGAGGTAGCTGTCTCATCCCCGGCCGTCGCCGGGGCCCCTACGGCACGGCGCGCTGATGGGCGGGCACGATCGCGCTGCGGTCGACGAACACCTTTCGCCCACAAATCGTCAGCAAATAGTGCGGTAAATTCTTCGTCGCCGGGCCCTTGGTGACCTGACCGTTGCCGTCGAACTCGGCGCCGTGACACGGGCAGCTCGCGCGGCCGAACGCGTCGGCGACAATGAGCGCGCAGCTTTCGTGTGTGCAGATGGCCGAGTAGGCATAGAGGCCGTTGTCGTCGCGGACGATGAACATCCGCGCATCGCCGACGCCGACGAGGGACCAGCTCCCGGAAAAGTCGTCGACCGAGCCTTGGTAGACGCCGGGGCAGCTCGGGGCGTCGGCGGAGACGTCGTTCGCGTCGGCACCTGCGTCACCTGCGGCGTCGCGCGATGCATCGAGACCTGATGCATCTGGAGCGGGAGTTTCGTGCTTGCTCGCGCAGCCGATGACCGCGGCGCCTCCGAGGACGAGGAGTCGCCGCCGATCGATCCCCATCCATTTAGAGTAGTACGATCGCCTCGCGATGGCCTTCTTCCAAACCCCGCCCACGCTCGGTCATGCCTTTCACACCGATCGCGTCTTGCGTAGCTACTTGCGCCGCGTGCTTCCTGCCGACGTGCTCGCCGACGTCACGCCGTCGTTCGAAGCCCTCGGCGAGATCACCGGCGGCGCGCTCTACGAGCTGCAGCTGCGCGACCGGCTCAACGAGCCGACGCTGACGCAGTGGGATCCGTGGGGGAATCGCATCGATCGCATCGACGTCTCGCCGCTCTGGGTCGAGGCGAAGAGGCTCGCCTGCGAGCACGGCGTCGTCGCCACCGCGTATGAGCGCAAGCACGGCAACCTCTCGCGCATCCATCAGTTCGGGCTCGTGTACCTCTTCGAACCCTCGAGCGACGTCTATACGTGCCCCTTGGCGATGACCGACGGTGCCGCGCGCACGCTCCTCTCGCATGGCAACGCGCGGCTCGTCGAGCGAGCGATCCCGAGGCTCACGAGCCGCGATCCGAATTTCGCTTGGACCTCGGGACAGTGGATGACCGAGCGCACCGGCGGCTCCGACGTCGGCATCTCCGAGACGGTCGCCAAAGCGGCGCCGAACGGCGATGGATATCTTCTCTATGGAACCAAGTGGTTCACCTCGGCGACCACCAGCGAGATGGCGCTGACGTTGGCGCGTCCCGAAGGTGCGCCCTCGGGTGGACGTGGCCTCGCGCTCTTCTATCTCGAGCGTCAACACGAAGGGCGCTCCAACGGCATCCTCGTCAATCGGCTGAAAGACAAGCTCGGAACGCGCAAAGTGCCGACCGCGGAGCTGACCCTCGACGGCACCTACGCGACGCCGGTCGCCGGGCTCGATGGTGGCGTGCGCAACATCACCCCGATGCTCAACATCACCCGTACTTGGAACGCGATCGGCGCGGTCGGCGGGATGCGCCGCATGCTCGCGCTCGTCCGCAACTACGCCGAGAAGCGCGTCGCGTTCGGCGCGCAGCTGTCTCAGAAGCCGCTCCACCTCGACACCGTCGCGGGCCTGCAGGCCGAGTACGAAGCGGCCTTCCATCTCGCCTTCCGCGTCGTCGAGCTGCTCGGTCGCGACGAGACGAACGAGCTGACGCCGCGTGAAGCCGATCTCTTGCGCGTGCTCACGCCGGTGATGAAGCTGACGACGGCGCGTCAGGCGGTGTCGGTGGCGAGCGAGACGCTCGAGTCCTTCGGTGGCGCCGGCTACGTCGAGGACACCGGCATTCCGCATCTTCTCCGCGACGCGCAGGTGCTCTCGATTTGGGAGGGCACGACCAACGTCCTCGCGCTCGACACGCTGCGCGCGCTCGGCCCCACCGGCGAACGTTTCCCCGTCTTCGAGGAAGAGGTGCGCACGCTCGCCCACGCCGGCGACGCCGACGCGCGCCTCGCCGAGGCCGGTCGCGCCGCCATCGCCGGCATCGAGCACGCCAAGCAATGGCTCCTCGAGACGGCGAGCGATCGCGTCGCGCTCGAAGCGGGAGCCCGTCGCTTCGCGCTCACCCTCGGTCGCTCCCTCGAGCTCGCGCTCCTCGTCCGCCACGCCGCCTGGTCGAAGGCCACCGAACGCGACGGCCGTGCCCGCGCCGCTGCCCTGCGTTTCATGCGTCACGGCGTCGATTCCATAACTTTGATATCGAACGACGACGCCGCCCTCGCCCGCGACGAAGAGCTGGCGGTCTGACCATGTCCGGCGCCGCGACGCGCGCCTTCGCGACCGTTTCGACGCTTCTCGCGTTCGTCGCGCTTGCCGATCGCGCCAGCGCTGCGCCTCCCGAGACCGCTCACCTCTGGTGGAAAGCGGGCGCCGGCACCGAGTCGTGCATCCAGCAACACGACCTCGAAAAAGACGTCACCACCCGCCTCGGCCGCGACCCGTTCACTGGCACTCCCACACGCCTGATCGAGGTCGAGCTGCTGCACGAGCAGAATGTCTGGAAGGCCAACCTCACCTTCCGCACGTTCACCGACGGAGAGAAGCTCGGCAGCCGCGAGCTCAAGTCGACCTCCGAGTGCCAAGGCTTGAGCAACGCGCTCGCGCTCGCAGTTGCGCTCGCGATCGATCCGACCGCATCGCTTTCGCCCGCGCCCGCGCCCGCGCCCACGCCCGCGCCCGCGCCCGCGCCCACGCCCGCGCCCACGCCCACGCCCGCGCCCACGCCCACGCCCACGCCCACGCCCACGCCCGCCCCTGCGCAACTCGACGCCCGCTTCCTCCTCGCCGCCGGCCTCGTCCCCCGCGCCGCGCCGGGCCTCCTCCTCAGCTACGACGGCTCCACGCGGCTCCACCCCCGCATCGGCGCCTTCCTCATCCCCAGCACCAAAACCTCCAGCGGCAACGAAGCCTTCGGCATCACCGCCTTCACCGGCGCCGCCTGCTTCTCCTTCTTCGACGAGCACGCAGCCAGCGTCGAATCATGCGGAGGCCTCGCGCTCGGTGTCATCCACGCCGTCGTCTACGCCAACGATCCGATCACCCCCGGAGATCGCCTCTGGCTCGGCGTCGACACCAGCTTGCACGCTCGTGTCCTGGTCGTGTCGCCGGTGTCGGTGGTCGCCGGACTGACCGGTCTCTGGCCCCTCACGCGGCAGCGCTACCTCGCCGAAGGGCGTGATTCTCCGCTGTTTCAGCAGCCTTTCGTGACCCTGTTGGCGTCCGTCGGGCTCTCGGTTCCTTTTCTTTGAAGGTTCCGTGAAGGACGAGGTTGCCATGGAGCATGTACCGGGCGTGGGTCTCCCGGTGCCGACGTCGACGCTTCCTGTCGCGACGGCAGGACTGCCCGGTTCGGGAGGTCCGCTCGACGTGCGCGCCATTCACGACGCCCACGCCGACTTCGTCTTCGCCACCCTCCAACGCTTCGGCGTGCGCGACGCCGATCTCGACGACCTCATGCAGGAAGTCTTCGTCGTCGTCCATCGTCGTCTCGATAGCTTCGACGGCACTTCGCGGATGACGACCTGGCTCTTCGGCATCGCCATGCGCGTCGCCGCAGGGTGGCGTCGCCGAGCCCACGTTCGTCGTGAACGCGCGACCGACGAGCTCCCCGAGGACGCCGAAGCTCATCAACGCGAAGGCGCGCTCCCTGCCGACGAAGCGCTCGCGCTCATGCAAGCGCGCTCGCAGCTCGAGGTCATCCTCGACGGCATGGACCTCGAACGTCGCGCCGCCTTCGTCATGTTCGAGATCGAAGAAATGTCCTGTGAAGAGATTGCGCAGATCGTCGGTGTCCCCGTCGGAACGGTCTATTCGCGGCTGCACAAAGCCCGCAAAGAGTTCGAATCGGCTCTCGCCCGCCTGCACGCCCGCGACGCCGGAGAAGCTGCAAAAAGAGGAGTTGGGCGATGAGCGAGCCGCTGCGCTACCGCGATCGAAGTGAAGGTTCTCCGCCCGGCGCGGCCGACCTCCTTCGCGCCGCGCGCAAACCGCGAACGATGACCGAAGGCGAACGCGCCCGCAGCGCAGTCAAGGTCGCCGCTCTCGTCGCCCCCCCTATCGCCGCCGCCGTCGCTTCCAAAACTTTCACCGCCAAGTCCCTCGCCATCCTCACGCTCTGCGGCCTCTTCGGCCTCGTCCTCGGCATCACCGTCTTCACCCTCCGCGGCTCCCGCGTCACCGAGCTCCCCACCGAGACCACCCGCCCCACGCCCACGCCCACGCCCACCCCCACGCCCACGCCCACGCCCACGCCCACGCCCACGCCCACGCCCACGCCCACGCCCACGCCCGCACCCGCGCCCACGCCCGCACCCGCGCCCACGCCCACGCCCACGCCCACGCCCACGCCCACGCCCTCCGCCTCCGACGACCTCGATCAAGAAGCCAAACTCCTCGAGCTCGCCCGCAAATCCCTCGACACCAACCCCTCCGCCTCCCTCGCCGCCTGCGAAAAACACCGCGCCCTCTTCCCCAAAGGCCAACTCGCCGCCGAACGTGAGCTGATCAAAATCGACGCCCTCAAGCGCCTCGGTCGCATCGCCGAAGCGAAAAAATGCGGCGATACCTTCATCGCGCAAAACCCCGGCAGCCTCTACGTCGTACGCGCGCGTGCGCTGCTCGATGGGTTGTAGCGAGCGGAGTACTCTCCCCCGCGATGCGCTCTCTCGCGTTCCTGCGCTCGCTGCGCTTCACGCACGTCGTGCCCTTCGTGCTCGTGGGCTGCATGCCCGATGTGCTCCTCGAAGGCAGCGCACATGACGCCACGCCCGACGCGGTCACGGACGTCGCCTCCGAAGTCCGCGCGCCGTGCAGCACGCGCGGCGGTCCGATGGTCGACCTCGGCACGCACTGCATCGACCTCACCGAGGTGACCAAGGCCGAGTACCAACGCTTCCTCGACACCGCACCTTCGCCGCTCACGCAGCCCACGGAATGTCGCTGGAACACCGACTTTTCCCCGCTAGCGAAGCCGAGCACCGTCGACTCGTCGTGCGACGTGACGTTCCACGCCGACGTCAACGACGTCGTCAAATTCCCCAATCGTCCGGTGGTCTGCGTCGATTGGTGCGATGCGCAGGCGTACTGTGCGTCGGTCGGCAAGCACCTATGCGGTCGCATCGGCGGAGGTACCGAGGGGACGCCCACGGACGACGGCAACGTCATCGACGACGCAGCTCGCAGCGAGTGGTACCGCGCGTGCGTCGGCCCCGATGCGACGCCTTACCCGTACGGTGCATCTTTCGACCCAGCCGTGTGCCGCTTCGACACCACGCCCAGTGCGCTCAAGCCCGTCGACGTCGCGTCGATGCCGTCGTGTCACGGCAAGGCGGGCACTCCGTGGGGCGCGCTCTACGATCTCAGCGGCAACGTCGCGGAGTGGACCGACAGCTGCAATCCGCCGCAAAAAGGCGTCGATCCGGCGACGCAGGGTTGCACCGCGCGCGGCGGTTGGTGGCGTGACGATCGCAGCGACGCGCTCGCGTGCAAGGCCACGGCCGATCGCGCGTTGGTCTGGCCACGCGCCCGCGCCGACGATCACATCGGGTTTCGTTGCTGCAGTTGACGTCGTCCACGGTCTGCGAAGGAGCACTCATCATGCGCACGCGTAAGCTCGGTTCTCTCGAGGTGTCGGCGGTCGGTCTCGGTTGCATGGGGATGAGCGAGTTCTACGGTCCCGGCGACGAGGCCGAGTCGATCGCCACCGTCCACCGCGCCCTCGAGCTCGGTCTGACGTTGCTCGACACCGCCGACATGTACGGGCCCCACACCAACGAAGTGCTCGTCGGTCGCGCCATCGCCGGCAAGCGCGACAAGGTCGTCGTCGCCACCAAATTCGGCATCGTCCGCGGCCCGCGCCCGGAAGATCGTCGCATCGACGGGAGCCCGGCGTACGTGAAAAGCGCAGTCGAAGGCAGCCTCCAGCGGCTCGGCATCGAGACCATCGATCTCTACCAACAACACCGCGTCGATCCGGCGACGCCGATCGAAGAGACCGTCGGTGCGATGGCTGCGCTGGTGAAGGAAGGAAAAGTTCGTCACCTCGGCCTCTCCGAAGTGAGCGCGGAGACGCTTCGGCGGGCGCATGCAGTGCATCCGATCGCGTCGGTGCAGTCCGAGCTCTCGCTCTGGTCACGCGATCCCGAGACCGACGGCGTGCTCGCCGCATGCAAAGAGCTCGGCGTCGGCTTCCTCGCCTACAGCCCGCTCGGTCGCGGCTTTCTCACCGGCCAGCTCAAGCGCTTCGAAGACTTCGACGCGTCCGATTTCCGCCGCCACTCGCCGCGCTTCCAAGGCGAGAACTTCGACAAGAACCTCGAGCTGGTGAAGCAAATCGAGGCCATCGCGGCGGAGAAGAAGTGCGCCCCCTCGCAGCTCGCCCTCGCCTGGACGCTGACCCGCGGCGACTCGGTGGTGCCGATCCCGGGAACGAAGCGACGCAAGTACCTCGAGGAGAACCTCGGCGCTCTCGACGTCGAGCTGAGCGCCGCCGACCTCGCGCGTATCGAGGCCATTTTTCCCGTCGGCGCAGCGATCGGCCTGCGCTATCCGGCAGCAGCAATGTCGTCGCTCGGTCGTTGACTCGTTTCAGAACGGCGCGCTCTTCACTGCGCCTTCGATCTTCGGCAGCGTCGCCTTCTTCTCGGCGCTGGCGTCGATCGTCGCCCCAGGCTTCGCGAGCTCGGTGACGAGCGGCCGCTGCGGTCGCACCGAGACGACGATGGTGGAAATCTCGCTCGGCGGACCGGCGACGGCGCGCCGAGGTGCGATTGCGGTGAGCGCGGCGAAGGCAGGAACGGCGAGGACGAGCGAGACCAGGGCGACGAGAAAAGAGCGGCGCATCTCGATGAGAACCGCCCTGCTCGCGGATCTTGGCGTCAGCGTTGGCGACCTTCGGGAGCGCTCAGTACGGCACGTAGGCCGGACGCGGGTGCTCGACGAACTCCTTCACGCACGGACGCTGCCACTGCTCTTCGGCGTAGCTGCGCAGGTGTGAGGGCACGTCGTCGCCATTCTTGACGAGGCGCATGAGCATGAGCGAGAGGTCGACGTCGACGGCGGTGAAGTGATGAAAGACGTGCTGCCGTCCGACCGGGAGGAGCTCGCTCGCGATCGCGATCACCTTGTCGGCAGCTGCGCGGCCGGCGGGCGAGAGCGGCTTGTCGGTCTTCTCGTAGAAGACGGTCGTCGTCGGTCGCTCTTCACGGAGCGCGAGCGAGTCGCTGCGAATCCAGGCCATGATTTGCCGTGCGCGGCCGCGATCGTGGAGACCCGGGGGGAGCATGCGCGCGTGGTGAGGACCGGCGAACGCGTCTTCGAGATACTCGACGATGGCGCTCGACTCGGCGAGCCAAAAGCCGTCGTGCTCGAGCGCAGGGACCTTGCGCGTGACCGTGGCGGCGAAGCTCGCGTGCTTCTGCTCACCGTCGCCGAGCGAGACGGCCTTCATCTCGAAGGGAATCGCCATCTCGCGGAGCGTCGCGTAGCACGTGAGGACGTAAGGGCTGATCCAGAACTTCTCGCCGTAGAGCGTGATTCCCATGCGCGCATCTCCGGCGATTCGGCCCCGGGGGTCAACGCGCGCGGACCATTTCAGTCGAGGGGTGCGGCTTCGGCGGCAGCTCGCTTCGTTCGATGAAACCAAGCTTGCGATAGAGCGGTTGCGCGTCGCGGGTCGCGAGCCAGACGAAGCGCACCCGTTGGAGGGACGGCTGCGCGAGGAGCAGCTCCATCAGCGCAGTGCCGAGGCCTCGTCCGCGCAAGTGCTCGGCGACGACCACGTCGTAGACCCACGCATACTTGGCACCGTCGGAGATGGCGCGTGCGCTCGCCACGAGCCTTCCCGCTTCGTCACGCGCGCACACCCAGGCCGTCGAGCCGCGGTGCGCTCCGAGGATGTCGGCGCGGGTGAAGCGCCCTTCGTTCCAATAGAGGTGTTCGAGGAGCTCGAGGATTGCGAGGTAGTCGGCCTCGCTGCCGGGATGAGCGTCGAGCGTGATGCTGGCGGTGGCGCGGGCGCAGGTTGCAGACGAGTCCATGACGCTCAGCCTGACGCTCGGGTGGTACCCACGAAAGGTCCAGTTCCTGAATTTCTGCTAGACCACCGAGATGCGAACCTGGGAGCTGCGCGTGCCGATCGATCCGCAGGCCGACTCGCCAATTTTCCTGCAAATCGCCCGCGCCATCGCCGACGACGTGCGGCGCGGTCGGCTTCGCCCGGGCGAGGCTCTCCCCGGAACCCGCACCCTCGCCGAGACCATCGGCGTCCATCGGAACACCGTCCTCGCCGCCTATCGTGAGCTCGCTGCCGAGGGATGGATCGCCGAGAGCGAGCCGGGAAAGCGTGGCACCTTCGTCTCTCGCGCGCTCCCCGAGCCGACGCCACGTCGCTTCGCCCTCGCCGCCGCTCCTCGCGACGAAGTGCCGACGCGCACCGGCTTCGATCTCCCGCCGCTCATCCCCGGTGTCGATCGTTGGGATCGCCCGCTGCCGCCGAAGGGGACGTTGGTCCTCAAGTCGGGCCTTCCTGATCTTCGACTCCTCCCCACCGCGCCGCTCGCCCGTGCCTATCGACGCGCCTTGCGTGCACGTGGGCGCTCGCTCCTCGACTATGGCGATCCGCGCGGAGAGATTCACCTGCGCCGCGCGCTCGCGCAGATGCTCTCCTCGCTCCGTGGCCTCGCCGCGACCGAAGACTCGATCCTCGTCTCGCGCGGAAGTCAGATGGCCATCGATTTGGTGGCGCGCACGCTGCTCTCGCCGGGTGACGCCATCGCCGTCGAGTCTCTCGGCTATCGCCCGGCATGGGCCGCCTTCCGCCAAGCAGGCGCGCGTCTCGTACCCTTTCCCGTCGACGACGACGGGCTCCGCGTCGACGTCCTCGCCGAAGCGATTTCACGCGAGAAAATCAGAGCGATTTACTGCACGCCTCACCATCAATATCCGACCACCCGGGTGATGCCGCCGGCACGACGGATGGCGCTCCTCGATCTCGCACGCGATCACCGCGTGGCGATCATCGAAGACGACTACGACTTCGAGTTCCACTACGACGGGCGGCCGGTCCTCCCGCTCGCGAGCGCCGATCGCGCCGGCGTCGTCGTCTATCTCGGCACGCTCTCCAAGGTCCTCGCGCCGGGCCTCAGGCTCGGCTTCGTCGTCGCGCCGCCGCCGCTCCTCGAACGTCTCGCGACGGTGCGTGCCTATGTCGATCGCCAAGGCGATCAAGCGACCGAGCGCGCGGTCGCCGAGCTCATCGAGGACGGCGAGGTGCCGCGTCACGTACGCAAGATGCGCCGCGCCTATCACGCTCGTCGCGACGCGCTCGTCTCCGCCCTGCGCACGCACCTCGGGGACGCCCTCGAGTTCGCGGTGCCGCAGGGAGGGATGGCGATCTGGGCTCGCGTGCGCGACGTCGACGTCGACGCTTGGGCCACGTGCTGCGAGACGCACGGCGCATCTTTCTACACCGGTCGTCGCTTCTCCTTCGACGGAAGGCCACGCCCCTTCGCCCGCCTCGGCTACGCCGCGCTCGACGAACGCGAGATCGCCGAGGTCGTGCGACGGATGGCGATCGCCCACGCCGAGGTCGTCGCGAGCGCACGCCGCTCGGGAAAAACAGCCTGATTCGTACGCTCGTTCTCGGCGCGGCGTCGTGAGACGATTGCGACATGGACTGCCCCCGTTGCCGAAGGCCGCTCGATTCGCACCAAGCGCCGAAGCTCGTGCTCCACGGTTGCGCGACCTGTGGAGGCGTCTGGCTCGACAGCGAGTCGAGCCGGAAGGTCACCGAGGCGATCGATCCCAGCGTCATCGCCGAGGCCGATCGCGAATCGATGTCGGCGTCGGTCCGCGTCGACGTCAACGCTGCGGCGCCCTGTCCCGTCTGCGCCCGCGCGCTCGAACGGATGCCGATCCAAGCGGCCGCGGTCTACGTCGACCTCTGTCGTGAGCACGGCGTCTGGTTCGATCGCGACGAGCTCCAGCGAGTGATCCGCGCCGTCGCCCCTGCTCGCACGACGCCCGTGCCGATGGCCCCGCAAGCGCCGGTGCAGCAGCAAGCGCCGGTGCAGCAACAAGCGCCGGTGCAGATGCAGCCACCGATGGCACCTCAACCTCCCGCCGCGCCGGCTCCTCAACCCTATGACGCCAACCCTGCCGCGCGTTTCTTCTCACCGACCAACCAGACGCCGGCGCCGGTGACGGCTCCGGGTGCGATGGGCGTTCCTGCAGCAGCCGGTGCAGCAGCACCTCAAGCCGGCTACGTCGCCAACCCAGCCGCCGCGTTCTTCACCAACGATGATGGAACCCCGTCAAATCCAGGCGCGGGAGCACCTCAGGCCCCCGGTGCGCCCGGAGCACCCGGTGGCGGATGGAGCGGTGGCAAGGTCGCCCTCGCGGTCGGTGGCGCAGCCGTCGCAGGTGCCGGCGTCGCCTACGTCGCGACCCACCCAGGTGTCGGCGGCAGCTTGATGCACGGACTCGAGAGCGTGGTGAACGCCAGCGGCGTCGGTGGTCCGCCGCAACAACAGCAAGGCAGCCCGTTCGGCGGCGGACAGCAGTCGAGCCCCTTCGGCGGTCCGCAGACGCCGGGGGGTCTCGGCGCGATCGGGAGCCTATTTTCCAAGCTCCTGTGAGATCGCGCGATCTCGCTCGGCTCGAGTGCCGAAGCTACTTCGACTTCTTCTTGTTGTTCAGCTGCAAGCCGCCCTCGTCCGGATTCGCCGTCAGGTCGATGGGAATCCAGAAGAGCTTGAGCTGCTTGTAGGTGCCGACGCGCTTGTAGCCGACGAGGCCGAAGAGCACGTCCCACGCGTTGCCGTTCGGCTCTTCACCGACGTGCACGAGGGGCAAGAAGTAGAAGTCGTAGTTGGCGCCCTTCGACGAGGTGCGCTCGAGGTAGACCGTGTTGAGGGCGACCTGGGTGATGCCCTCTTCGTCGCGGAAGCGCCAGAAGAGCGGGAACGCCACGGTGCTGCGCTTCTTCGGCGTGACGAAGTCCCACCAGATGGGCGCGAGGACGTCGTGATAGCTGTCGCCGTTCTTCCCGAGATAGAGCAGCGGGTGGATGTTGAAGCTCCATCCGTCGATGCGCGACTCGTGCTCGAAAGTGGGGAAGACCCAGGTGGTGTTGCTGACGCCGTACTCGCGCCACTGTCCGAAGAGCGGCGTGAAGAGCGAGTAACCCGTCGGATCGGACGAGTAGTACGTGGGCCCGATCAGCCACGACTCTTTGTGGATGTCCGGATCGACGTAGTGGGCGAAGAGCGGAATGATCGGCCCGATGATGTCGAGCGAGGTGCGGCCGCGGTAGCGAGAGTAGACCGGCGTGACCAGCGTCTTTCCGTCGTTGTCGGAGGCGCTGACGAAGAGCGGCGTGATGAGGAGGTTCTTGTCCTTGTTCCGCGACCGATGGAAGAAGGGCAGGAGCGTCGTCGCCGAGTAGTCGTCGCCGTGGTTCGTGTAGAGCAGCGGGAAGATGTCGAAGACCGACGCGGTGCCGTTTTTTCGCGTGTAGACCGGTCCGACGAGCCACGTGCTCTTCTCGAGCTCGCGATCTTCCGAGTGGTACGTGAGGAGCGGCGGCATCAAGAGGTAGCTCTTCTGCCGGCTGCGATCGTTGCCGCCGAAGACGAAAGGAAAGACGCCCCAATCGATGTCGGTGCCGCTGCGATCGTAGAAGCCGAGGCCGCCGATGAGCGAGAACGCGCTCTTCGGGTTGTGATGGCTGAACGTCAGCAGCGCCGGAATGTGGAGGTAGCCGCCGTCGGGCTGTGACGAGGCGAAGAAGAGCGGCGCCAGCCAGCGGTGCCACTCGCCATTGGCCGCGTCACGCCAGAGCACCGGCGGAACCACGGTGGTCGTCGTCTCTTCGTCACGCCAACGATAGAAGATCGGGAACGCCGTATCGACGTCGTGCTTCTCGGAACGCTTGCGGTAGTAGAGCCCGTAGAACGACTGCTGCTCGAGCTTCTTGCCCGCGTCGTCGACGAGCTTGCGATCGTAATAGAAGGGAAATACCGCGGTGGTGATCTCGCCGCCGATGCGCTCTTTGTAGGCGACCGGCCAGAGCCCACTGCGCACGCGGTTGCCCGTCGGACGATCTTCGGTCGTGTAGCTCGAGCCGATGGTGTCCTTGATGCCTTCGGGAATGAGGAGCGGGTTCTCTTCCTTCGGCGGCGCCTTCTGCGTGAGCGCCGGCACCGCCGAAGCACTCCCCTTGGTCAAAGGCGCACTCGCGCTCGCACTCCCCACGAGCCCCGCGCTCGCGCCCCCACTCGCACTTCCACTCGCGCCCGCACTCACGCTCGCGCTCGCACCTGCGCTCACGCTGGCACTCGCGCCCGCGCCCGCGCCCGCGCTCACGCTCGCACTTGCCGCGTCGTACGCCCCTTTGAACTCCCCCGCCGCCCGCGACAACGCCGGCGCGAGCGCCCCAGCGAGCGCGACCGCGAGAGGAATGGACGCGCGCGCCCACGTCGGAAGGCGAGAGGCGCTCAAGGTCCCTCGCCCGTCTTCGGCGCCGCCACCGGGCTCGCGAGCACGCCGCGCACGGCGCTCACCAACTCGCTCTCGGGAAGCTCTTGCTGCGCGTGCGACGCGAGGTCTTTCACCTGCACGACGCCGCGATCGATCTCGGAGTCGCCGAGGACCACCGCCACGCGCGAACCGAAGGCGTTCGCCCGACGGAGCATCGCCTTCATCGTTCCGCCTCGCGACTCGCAAATCGTCGTCAAACCAGCGTCGCGGAGCGTGCGGGCGACGACCAGCGCGCGGGCGATGGCGCGATCACCGAGCGGGGCGATGAGCACCGGCGCGTCGGCATTCGTGCGCGTGTCGGGCATCGCCAAGAGCGCGCGCTCGAGCCCCATCGCGAAGCCAATCGCCGGCACCGGCGGGCCTCCCAGCTCTTCCGGCAGACCATCGTAACGACCGCCGCCACAGAGCGCGTTCTGTGCGCCGAGCTCGCCGCCGTGTCCACGGACCTCGAAGAGCGTTCGCGCGTAGTAGTCGAGCCCACGCACCAGCCGCGGCTCGACTTTGTACGGCGTTCCCAGCTGATCGAGGAGCGCGCGGAGACCGTCGAAGTGCTTCTTGTCCTCGTCGTCGAGGACGTCGAGGATCGACGGCGCGGAGGCGATCGCCTCTTGATCCTTCGGGTGCTTGCTGTCGAGGACGCGCAACGGATTCATCCCGATGCGGCGCTGCGAATCGTCGGAGAGCGTGCTGCGGAGCGGCTCGAGGTGGGCGACCAACACGTCGCGGTAGCGCGCCTTGGTTCCCTTGCCGCCGAGCGAGTTGACCAGCACCTCGACGTCTTTCACGCCGAGCCGCCGGTAGAGGCCGACGATCATGTCGATCATCTCGGCGTCGATGCCGGGCCCGGGATCGCCGAGGACCTCGCAGCCCGCTTGGTGAAACTGACGCGTGCGTCCGCGCGCCGGCCGCTCGCCGCGGAACATCGGCCCCTCGTAAAAGAGGCGGCTGACGGGCTCTTTGGTGTGGAGCGCGTGCTCGATGTACGCGCGCACCACGCTCGCCGTTCCTTCGGGGCGCACGGTGAGCGGCTCGTCGTGGAAGACGAACGAGTACATTTCCTTGTCGACGACGTCGGTCCCTTCGCCGATGGAGCGCACGAAAAGCGGCGTCGGCTCGATGAGCGGCGTGCGGATTTCGCGATACCCGTGCGTGCGGACGACGTCGCGCACGACCGCCTCGAGCGCGTGCCAGCGCTCGACCTCCCCCGGGAGGATGTCATTCATGCCTTTGACGGCATGGAGCTGCTGCGGACGCGGGGCGGCCATCGAGGGCTGGCGCTTCTACCGTCGCCCTGCCCGGCGAGGCAAGCGGAAGCTGGTCACGAGCCTCTACTCGCTACCCGGCGTCTGGATCGCACTTGTCTTCACAAGATCCCAGCGCCTCACCCGATTGCGCGCTCATCACGCAGTCTCGAAAACAAGCGAACCCCGTCGGATCGTCCTTTTGTTGCGCCTCGAGCGCGCTGAGACAGGCTGCTAGCGTCTCCCGCGTCGCCGACGCCGCTGCGTCCTTGCCTTGGGACAGCTCGACGGTATGGCGGCAGACGTCTTCGGGAGTCGCAGGAACCTTCGAGGCATCCGCGCCTGCGCCTGCGCCCACGCCCACGCCCACGCCCACGCTCGCGCTCGCACCCGCGCTCGCGCCCACACTTGCGCCCGCACCCGCGCCCGCCCCGCTGCCGTCTCGCTTGCAGCCGACGGTCATCACCAGCGCCATCACCAACCCCCGAGCGAACACCTCCGCCAGCCTAAGTGCTGCCCTTTGCTCCGTCCACGGTCTCGGGCTAAGGGGGTCGCCATGCGCTTTCTCCGCACCCTCCGCGCGGCATGCTTCGTCGCCGTCGCCGGCATCGCCGTGCCGCTCCTCACCATCGCCGCGCCGAGCGCCGCGGAAGGTGTCTCGCTCGTCTACGTCGATTTCGACAAGATCGTCAGCGACGTCGACGAAGGGCAGAACGCCCAAGACGCGATGAAGAAGGAGCAGGTCAAGCGCCAGACCGACATCCAGGCGATGGAGGCGAAGATCAAGAAGCTCCAGGACGAGCTGGAAAAACAAGCGAAAACGCTCTCGGGCGCCGCGCTCGAGAAGAAAGCCGCCGAGTACCAGCAGGCGCTCGGCGACTACCAGCAAATCGTCCTCAAGTTCAACAACGAGCTCCAGGCGAAGGAGCGTGAGCTCTTCGACCCGATCGAGCGTCGTCTCCGCGATCTCCTCCGCAGCGTCGCCATCCGCGACGGCTACGACATGATCCTGACGAAGCGCAGCATCGCCTACGGCCGCAAAGATCTCGACCTCACCGACAAGGTCATCCAGGAGTACAACAAGGCGTACCCGGCCAAGAAGGTCGCCCCCGCCGCCAGCGCCACGACCTCGGCGAAGAAGCCCGACGTCAAGCCCGCGCCGACGGTCAGCACCGCGCCGAAGATGAAGTGAGCGCGGTCATGCGAAAGCTCACGCGTCTCCTTCCGGTGATGGTCGCGCTCCTCGGCGCGGCCGCCCTCTCGCCCTCGCTCCTCCAAGCGCAGGTCGCTGCGCCTGCCGCCAGCACCAGCGCCAGCGCGCCGCCGGCCAAGCCGAAGATGAAGGCGAAGGTCGCCTACGTCGACGTCGAGCGTTGCGTCGGCGAGAACGAAGACGGTCTCCGCGCCAAGGCCGCGCTGAAGAAAATCAGCGACCGCCAGCAGATGTACGTCAGCCAAATCGAAGAACAGCTGAAGCGCGAGCAGGAAGAGCTCGGCGAGCTGCAGAAGAAGGGCGACACGACGCTCGCCGGGCGCGCCATCGCCTATCAAGACAAGCTGCAGAAGTACAACGACACGATCAAGCGCATCAACAACGACCTCGCCCGCCGCGAGGACGAACTCTACGCGCCGATCGAGACCAAGGTGAAGAGCATCTTCACCCGCATCGCCGAAGAGCGGGGCCTCGATCTGATCGTCGATCGCAAGGCCCTCTCCATCCTCCCGCGCGCCGAGCTCGATCTCACCGAGCAGGTGATCAACGAGTACAACTGGGGCACGCCCGGAGCGCCCAAGGCCGCCGGGAGCACCGGGGTCACCGTCGCTCCGGCGACTTCGGGTGGCGGCGGCGCACCGACCGTCGCGCCCAAGCCTTCGTCGTCGGCGCCCAAGCCGTTCGTCGCCCCGCTCTGAGCATGCGCGTCCCCGGCGTGACGATCGCGACGGCGACGATCGGCGCGCTCGTCGACGCGTACGGCGGCACGCTCGATGCGGGAATTCCTAGGGAATTCCTGATCCATCGCCTCGGTCCGAGCGATCGATATGGTGACTATGCATTGGCCCCGGTCCTCCACGAGCGGGGGGCGATCGGGCTCGTCCATCCCGACGCGTGGCTGCTCGTTGCCCAAGCCGTGGCCGGTCGCGCGCCTGCCGGTCGTCGATGGATTCACCCGCGCGCGGAGCTCGTGCTCGCGCAGCTGCTGACGCTCGAGACGAACGAGCCGGAGCCGTTCGTCGAGGCGCCGGTCCATCCGAGTGCACACGTCACCTCGGCCATCGTCGAACCGGGCGCGCGCATCGGTCGCGACGTCGTCATCGGCCCCGGCAGTCGCGTCGAGACCGGCGCCATCGTCCATCCTGGCGTCGTCCTCGGCGCGCGCGTGATCATCGGCGCCGGCTCCATCGTCGGTCGCCGCGGCTTCGGCTACGTCGATCGACCAGGTACGTCGCCGATTCGTCTCCCGCATCGCGCCGGCGTGGTCCTCGGAGACGACGTCGAGATCGGCGCCCTCTGTACGATCGACGCAGGAATTCTCGCTCCGACGTCGATCGACGCTCGCACCAAGCTCGACGCGCAGGTCCACGTCGGACACGGCGTGCGACTCGGCCAAGACGTCCGCGTCGCCGCGCAGGTCGGGTTCGCCGGCTCGGTGGTGGTCGAGGACGACGTCCGCATCGGAGGGCAAGCGGGCATCGCCGATCACGTCTGCATCGGCAAAGGTGCGCGCATCGCCGCCAAGGCCGGCGTCATCGGCGACGTGCCTGCAGGCGCCGTTTTCGCGGGCTATCCAGCGGTCGCGCGCGGTCGCTGGCTCCGCGGATACGCTCGACTCTACCGCGCTTGACGCACATCACGGCGGCGACGGCAGGTGGGCCGCAGCCCTGCTAAGCTCCACGACGTGCAGCTCAACATCCGGAAGATCCTCTCGATCCTCCCGCACCGTTATCCCTTCGTGATGGTCGACCGGGTGAACGAGATCGTCCCCAACGAGGTCATCCGCGGGTACAAGAACGTCTCCATCAACGAGCCGTTTTTCTCCGGCCATTTCCCTGGCGATCCGATCATGCCGGGCGTGCTCATCGTCGAGGCCCTCGCGCAGATCGGCGGCATCCTCGCCTACGCCAGCGACCCCTTCGATGCGTCCGGCTCGCTCATGTACTTCCTCGGCATCGACAAGACGAAGTTCCGTCACCCGGTTCGCCCCGGTGATCGCCTCGATCTCGAAGTGAAGGCGCTCGGCCATCACTCGAACGTCTGGAAGCTCCGCGGCGAGGCGACGGTCAACGGCACGCTCTGCGCCGAAGGCCAGCTCCTCGCCAGCATCGTCGAACGCGAACGCTAGCCTTCCACGCGAGGGGTTTGTGGTCGCCGCGCGTTGCTCCTAGGCTGCGCCGCCATGGCTTCCGTCACCCTCGTCACTGGCGCTTCGGCAGGCATCGGCGCCGCACTCGCGCGGGAGTTCGCGCGTCGTGGTCATCGCCTCGTCCTCGTCGCTCGTCGGGAAGATCGCCTCGTCGAGCTCGCCGCCGAAATCACCAAGCTCGGCAGCGAAGCCCTCGCCCTGCGCGGGGACGTCAGCGTCGACGGTGATCTCGAGCGCGTGGTGAAGCTGACGCTCGAACGCTTCGGCCGGCTCGACGTCGTCGTCGCCAACGCCGGCATCGGCACCGGCGACGGTCCCATCGAGAAGACCTCGATCGACGACTACCGCAACGTGATGGAGACCAATTTCTTCGGGGTTTTGCGCACCGCTTACGCGACGCTCCCCGCATTGAAGGCATCGCGCGGTCGCTTCGCCGCCATCGGCAGCGTCAGCGGTTACCTCTCGATGCCGCGCCTCTCGGTCTACGCCGCCAGCAAATACGCGGTGCGCGCGCTCTGCGAGGCGTGGGTCCACGAGCTGCGTCCCTCGGGCGTCTCCGTCACCCACGTCGCCCCCGGCTTCGTCGAGAGCGAGATTCGCCGCACCGATCGCAGCGGCAAGCCCGTCGACGATCCGGTCCCGGCGTGGCTGGTGATGCGCACCGAGGTCGCTGCCAAGCAGATCGTCGACGCCATCGACGCGCGCTCACCCGAGATCGTCATCACCGGACACGGCAAGGCCGCGGTCCTCATCGCGCGTCACACGCCGTGGATCTTCGACGCCGCGCTGCGCCTCGGTAGCCTCGCCAGCCTCGGGAAAAAGCGCGCATGATTCACGTCTCGGCGCTCGTCGATGCCGGCGCGCGGCTCGGACGTGGCGTGGTCGTCGGGCCGTTCAGCGTCGTCGGTGCTCACGTCACGCTCGGCGACGAGGTCAGCCTCGCGTCGCACGTCGTCGCCCTCGGCCCGTCGACCCTCGGCGCCCGCGTCAAAGTCCATTCGTTCGCCGTCCTCGGAGGCGCACCGCAAGATCGCACCTACGACGGCGAGCCCACCGAGCTCGTCGTCGGCGACGACACCATCATCCGCGAGCACGTCACGCTTCACCGCGGCACCCGCAAAGACCGCGGAAAAACCGAGGTCGGCAAGCGTTGCCTCTTGATGGTCGGCGTCCATGTCGCCCACGACGTCGTCGTCGGAGACGACTGCACCATCGCCAACGCTTGCCAGCTCGCGGGGCACGTCGTCCTCGAAGCCGGCGTCAACCTCGGGGGAGCCGTCGCCCTCGCGCCCTTCGTCCGGGTCGGTGCGCTCGCCTTCGTCGCCGCCGGCGCGCGCGTCGAGCACGACGTTCCCCCCTTTCACATCGCGCAGGGCGATCGCGCACGCGTCCGCGCCCTCAACGTCGTCGGCCTCCGGCGTCGCGGCGTCCCCGACGACTCCATCGCCGCTCTCGAGCGCGCGCACCGACGCATTTATCGCGCCGGCTCGATCATGTCGCGGGCCCTCGACGAGGTGGCGCGCGAAGAGAACGACACCTACGTGCGCACGCTCGTCGCCTTCCTCCGCGAGCGAACCACGCTCCCCGGACCGCGCTGACCTAGAGCTCGAACGTCAGGCGCTCGACCGCGCGAAGGCGATTCCAAAATCGCCTCCAATCCTTGATCACCCGCGTCGTTTCTCCCTCGCCCCCGTCGCTGCCTGCGCGCGGCATCGCGTAGTCGGTGATGCGCGTCGTCGTGAAACGGAGCGCGGCGATCGCCAGCTCGGCCTGCAGGCCCGCTCGTTCTTCGACGTCGAGTGCTCTCAGCGTCTCGTACCCGGCGACGAGCGCGCGCACGAGGCCGAGATCGAGCTCGTCGCCGTAGCACCAAGCGAGAATCGTCACCGCCAGGTCGTAGGCGAAGCGTCCGTCACTGGCGCTCTCGAAGTCGAGGAGCGCGATCACCTCGTCGTGCCCTTCGCCCGTCTCGGAGCGGAAAAAGACGTTGTCGCGGAAGAGATCGCCGTGAATCACCCCTTCGGGAAGCGACGGCGCGCGGCGAGCGATCCATGCGTCGAGCTCGGCCTCGAGCTGCACGGCCATCGACGAGAGCGAAGGATCGTGCGCCCTTGCGATGCGTGGGAAGCGCGCGCGCACGTCGTCGAGGGTGAAGCGGCCGAGCCGTCGCACGGGGAAGTTCTTTCCCGCGAGGTGCAGCTTCGCCAGCGCGCAACCGAGGGCGGTCACTCGCGATGGAGAGACCGCGCGCTGACACGAGTGGACGCCGTCGACGTAGGGAAAGAGTGCGACCGGTTTGCCTGAGCCGGAGGCAAAAGAGACCTCGGCGCCGTCGAGCCGAGGGTGCGGCCGCGGGGAGGGGACGCCGGCCGCCGCGAGGTGAGCAAGAAGCGCTGCATCGTAGCGCGCGCCCTCTTCCCCCTGCTCCTCGAAGAGCCGCACGAAACACCGCGCGCCCCCTTCGAGCTCGAGCACGAAGTTCGAATTCACGCTGCCGGCAGCGATCGGAATCACGCGAACGAGGCCGCCGAGCCCGTGCTCCGCGACCAGTTCGAGAGCCTCTTCTTCGGCGAGCGGGGTGAAGGCAGCCACACCCATCAGGTAGCGCTCGAAGATCCCCACGTAAAGTCGCGGATTTAGGGGACGCTTGACATGCGACCAACTTTTGGGCAAGAGGACTCAACCGGGGTGGCCGTATTTGCCGCCATCGGAGGAAACGCGCGCTGGCTGAGAGGCGCGTTCACCCGGATCGTTTCGAGAGGGCGTGCGCCGATGGCTTTGGACAAGAAGGGGAAGGGGCATGAATCGGCGAAGACGCCAGCGGCGAAAGCTGGGGTGCCGGTTCCTGAACTCAAGGGGGGAAAGATGAAGGCTGCTGCGCCCGTCAACCCGCCGGCCGCTGCGCAGAAGCCTGGTGCTGCGCCGCCACCGAAGCGGAAGCTGGGAATCAAAGGAGCGGCTCCTTGGGCTGCCCGTCACGCTGCCAAGCACGCCGCCGAGGCACGTGCTCGTGCGGCCGAGCCCGCCCCGCCGGGGAGCGCTCGCGCCACCATTCGCACGCCGAGCGGCGCCGACGAAATCAAAGAGAAGCTCAACGAGCTCCTCAAGTCGACGAACCAGCTGAAAGCGCTGCGTAAGAACCTGGTGAAGAACTTCTTCGAAATCAGCCAGATTCTCCGCGACGTCCAGGCCCGCAAGCTCTACGAGCCGCGTGGCTACACCACCTTCGACGCGTTCATCGAGCGCGAGACCGAGCTCGGCAAAGAGCTCGGCCTGAAGATCGCCCGCATCGCGGGTCTCTTCACCAAAGAAGGCGCGATGGAGCAAGGGCTCGACCGCCTGCTGCAGGCGCTCTCCGCGCTCGACCAGCCGAAGGACTACGCCAGCGAGTCGAAGATGCAGTCGGCGCCCCGTCCGCCGAGCGGTGTCCACCGCCCGGTCGAACCGAGCGGCCGCGCTTTCTAAGACGCGCTCGTCACGAACGAAGAAGGCTGGGAGCAAACGCTTCCGGCCTTTTTCTTTAGACCTCGACGAGCTGCCCCTCGCGCAACGGCTCGATGACGCTGGCCTCGAGGTCGAAGTCGTCGGGGTAGTGCACGAGTCGCATTTTCTCGCGCAACGTCGCTGGAAGCGCCGCCAGCTTTTCGTACGGAGTGTGGATGCCGTAGTTGGTCTCGTGGACCACGAGGTCGGACGCGCCCAACCACTCGAGGAGTCCCTCGTCGTACGCGGTGTCGGCGCTGTGTCCGAGCGTTCGCCCGCCGGCGACGATGCGGAGCGCGGTGGTCGGAACGTGGTGGATCGTCTTCCGACACGAGATGGCGAAGGGACCGGCGCGGACGGTCTCGTCCTCGCGCAACGAGTGGAGCTCGAAGTAGTCTTCGAGCTTCATCTCCCGTGATTTGCCGTCGATCGTGAGGTCTTTCATGCCCGCCGAGAGGTGCCCGTCCCAGAGGTGCGCGCGCACGTCGTCGTGGAGATAGAGGGGCAAGCGACGCTTCAAGTAGAAGAACGTGTAGAACGCGAGGCCTTCGAGGCCGCAGCAATGATCGGCGTGGAGGTGGGTGAGAATCACCGCCGAGACGTCGGCCGGCGTCAGCGTCACCTCGGCGGCCATCGCCGCTTCTCGCATCATCTTCTGAATCGGATGCGGGCAGTCGACGAGCACGGTGCTCCCCTCGGCCTGCAGCGCCAGACAGGTCGAGTAATGAAGTGCGGTGAACGCGTCGCCGACGCCGAGCGGGAGGATGCGAAACGTCATCGAGCGCCTCTCGTGCGCGCCGCCCGACACGTGAGGATCATCACGTCGCTGTGTCGGTCGAGCGGCTCGCCGCCGTAGCCGCCTTCGCGCTTCTCGACGATGAAGTCGTTGTAGTGGAGCAGCGCCATCAATTCCTCCGGGTAGAATTGCCGGTGCGCGAGCGGGGTCATCATCGCCGCGCCTTCGGGGCCGCCGATCGGCTCGAACTCCATCGCGACGAAGAGCACCTGGCGCACCGGGTCGTAATCGAAGCGCTCGCCGTAGCGGACGCGCGTCTTCAGCGTCGGGTGACGGAAGGGCGGCATGCGATGAAGACGCGAGGGATCGCGCGCGAGATCGGCGACCACCGGCACGCTGACGTCGACGACGAAGCGACCTCTCGGTGTCAGGTGCGCGCGCACCGAGGCGAGAAAACGCTCGACGTCGTCGCGCGTGTAGAGGTGGAGGAAGGTGTTGAACGTGCAGAGAACGAGGGGAAATCGTCGACGAAGGCGCAGCGAGCGCATGTCACCGGAACGCGTCTTCACGCGTGCGCGCACCGCCTTGGTCTCGTCACCGAGGCGCGTGGCGAGGGCGGCGAGCATCGGCTCGGAGAGATCGACCCCCGTCACCTCGAGGCCCGCACGCGCCATCGGCAGGAGAATTCGGCCTTCGCCGCAGCCGTACTCGAGCACCGGACCGCGGTGGCGACGCGCGACGTCGACGTAGTAGGCGACGTCCTCGGCGCGGTCGGCATACGCGCTCGCGTAGTACGCAGGATCTGCGTAATGCGCCGCGGCACCCACCCGCAGCTCGTGGTCGACGGCCGGCGCCGCAGGCCGCTCTTTTCGGTGCGCCATTGCGATCCAGGGGATAGCGCATCCGACTTGGCCCCTGCCGCGAATACCGCAGTCAGGTAGAAACCCTTGATCGCCGCAGCGTCCCCTGCCTTACATTGGCTCGCCATGAGTGACCGAACTGCTGCCGGCGCTGGAGGCGCTGCCCGCACGTCGATCCTTCATGGCGCGGCGGCCGGCGACCCGAACTCGGTCCGAGCGTGCGTCGATCGCTTCGGCGCCCTCGTCTGGTCGCTCGCGAGGCGCAGCTCGCCCACCCGCGAAGACGCCGAGGACGCCGTCCAAGAGGTCTTCCTCGATCTCTACCGCAATGGCGCCCGCTACGACGCGACCGTCGCCAGCGAGGCCACGTTCGTCGCGATGATCACCCGTCGTCGTCTCATCGATCGCGCTCGTCGTCGCAGTCGTCGCCTCGACACCGAAGAGCTCGACACCGAAATTGGCGGTCCCTCGGCGAACGGTCCAGGCGCCGATGTGTGTGCAGAGGCCTCGATGGCCGCGCGCGCGATCGCTGATTTGCGGCCCGAGCAGCGCGAAGTGCTCCTCCTCTCCACCGTCCACGGCCTCACGCACGAAGAAATCGCCGAGGCGCGCAACCTCCCGCTCGGAACGGTGAAGACGCACGCCCGCCGCGGTCTCATCCGTCTGCGTGAGCTGCTCGGTGAGACGGCGAGCGAGGGCGGGACGAAACCCGTCGCCGCGAAGGGAGGAGCGCCGTCATGAGCCTCCGCGATCCGCGCCTCGACGAGCTCCTCGCCGGTCGTGCCCTCGGCGATCTCGACGCCGAAGAAGCGCGCGAGCTCGAGAAGCTCCTCGTCGCGCTTCCGGGTGGCGACGATCTCTCCTTCGATCTCACCGCCGCTGCACTCGACATCGCGACCCTCGAGAAGATCGAGCCGATGCCGGCGCACCTTGCCGCGAAGCTCGTCGCGCGCGACGAGCCGCGCATCGCCGAGGTCACGCAGCTCCCGAAGCCGCGTCCGCGTCCGCCGCTCCTGCCTTGGCTCGCCGCTGCGGCCGCGATCCTCCTCGCGCTCTTCGGTTGGTGGCCGCGTCTGAGCGGGCAAGGTCCGACGCCGTCGCAGAGCGGGACGAGCACCACGACCAACGGTACGCTGGCGGCCACGACATCGCTGCCGCCGTGTCCCTCGACGTCCTCGTCGGCGCCGATCCCCAAGCCTCTCGCGGCCCAGCGCGAAGAGCTGCTCGCCAAGGCCAAGGACGTCGTCAAAATCGACTGGAAAGCAGCGGCAAAAGAGCCTTCCGCGGCCACCGCGTCGGGCGACGTGGTCTGGAGCTCGACCGAGCAGCGCGGCTTCATGCGCTTCCACGGGCTCGCGCCCAACGATTCGAAGCTGACCCAGTACCAGCTGTGGATCTTCGACCAAGATCAGGACGACAAGTATCCGGTCGACGGTGGCGTCTTCGACATCGACCCGAGCACCGGTGACGTCATCGTTCCCATCGTCGCCAAGATCGCGGCCAAGCACCCCAAGCTCTTCGCGATCACGATCGAGAAGCCGGGTGGCGTCGTCGTCTCCGGTCGCGGGCACATCGTGCTCACCGCCGGCATCTGAGCCGCCGACTTCCGATTTCCCGTCAGAGCGTCAGAGCGTCAGAGCGTCAGAGCGTCACGATCGTAGCGAGCGCACGCCGGCTTGGTGCACCTTGCCCGGGAGCGAACGTCCGACGACCGATTCGGCGACTTTTCCGGCCTCCCAGAGGCGATCGAGGTCGATGCCGGTGCGCACGCCCATGCCGTGGAGCGTGTAGACGAGGTCTTCGGTGGCTAGGTTGCCGGCCGCGCCCGGTGCGTAGGGACAACCGCCGAGACCGCCGACCGAGGCGTCGAAATCGCGCACGCCGCACTCGAGACCGACGAGCACGTTCGCGAGCGCGGTGCCGCGCGTGTCGTGGAGGTGGAGCGCGATTTGCTCGGGCCGCAGCTCGGCGAGGAAGAGCTTCACGATCTCTTGCGTCTGCCTGGGCGTACCGACGCCGATGGTGTCGCCGAGCGACACTTGATAGCAGCCCATCCCGATGAGCTTGCGCGCGATGTCGAGCCCGCGGTGCGGATCGATTTTCCCTTCGAAGGGACAACCCCACAGCGTCGAGACGTAGCCACGCACCTTGATGTCGGCCTTGCGAGCGCCGGCGATGACGTTGACGAAGGTGGCGAGCGTCTCGTCGATGGTCTTGTTGACGTTGCGCTTGTTGTGCGTCTCGCTGGCCGAGATGAAGACGCCGATCTCCTCGATTTTCGAGGCGATCGCGCGCTCGAGCCCCTTCTCGTTGGGGCAGAGCGCGCTGAAGGTGACGCCGGGGCGACGCTCGACCAGCGGCGTGAGCTCGTCGGCGTCGGCGAGCTGCGGCACCCACTTCGGCGAGACGAACGAGGTCATCTCGATGCGTGAGAGGCCGGCGGCGACGAGCGCCTCGAGCAGCCGCAGCTTCTTCGTCGTCGGAACGATGACGGGCTCGTTCTGCAGGCCGTCCCGCAGCGAGACTTCGTAGATCGAGACGCGATCGGGGAGCGTGTCGAACATGACGAAGTAGACCCTAGCACCAGAAATGCGGGTCGGCGCGGCTCGGCAAGAACGTCACTCCGCTCGGCGTGTCGAACGCGTCCGGCTGCGCAGAGCACGAAAGGCGAGGGCGGCGCCGACGGCGGTCTTGCGCAAGAGGCCGAGCCGCTCACCGACGTACCAATCGACCCCCGCATCGATGGCGCTCGGCGTCGCAGCGAAGGCCGCGCACCAGGTCTGCGCGCGCTTGCCATAGACATGCGGCGCGAGCATCAGTGCTTGCCTCAGGTGTCCGACACAGTGGAGCGAGCGAATTCCCGCGGTGTGGGCTGGCGCATCGATGGCGCCGCGATCGAGGCCCTGCCTCAACGTTCGCGCGCCGACCTCCCCGGAGACGAGCGCCTGGGCGATGCCCTCACCGGTCACCGGATCGACCAACCCGGCCGCTTCGCCGACGAGGAGCACACCTTCGGGGAGCGCGAGTCGTCCATCGACGCCGGCGAAGACATGCTCGGAGTACGGCTTCAGCTTCACCGTACCTGGATCGACCCCGCGCGCCGCGAGCATGGTCTCGAGCAGTCGGCGGAGCGAGGTCGCGTCACCCTTTCGTCGCCCGCGCCAATCGTAAATTCCACGAGAGACCTTGTTTTTCCCATCGATTCGCGTCGCGAAGTGCCAGACGTAGCCGTCGACGCCGTGGTCGACGCTCGTCAGATCGAACTCGATGATTCCGCCGTCCTCGCGCTCGACGTCGTCGGAAGGCACGGCGTCGGTTTCGAGGACGAGGAGCCTCGCGCGCGGGGTGCCGTCGTCGAAGGCGGCGAGCCGACGAATCGTCCCGGCGGTGCCATCGGCCCCGACGACGAAGCGCGCGTGCACGCTTCGCCGAGGTGCATCGACCGCGTCGGCCCGCGTCGTCGCCTTTCGTTCGAGCACCAGCTCGAACCCGCGATCCTCTCGACGCAACTCGACGACGCGCGCACCCGTCCAAAGCGTGGCGCCCCGTCGTTCGGCCTCTCGCGCGAGCGCTGCGTCGAACCGGTCGCGCCGAACGACCGCGCCGAGCGGAGCCCCGTCATGATCGACGACGCGCTCACCGATGTCGTCGCGATAGCGCACGCGGATGCCGCGAATCGGCACGTGATCGACCCCCAACCGATCGAGCCCGGCATCGACCGCCGCGAGCGCATCGAGCCCCCATCGGCTGATCGCGCCGCCGCACGGCTTCTCCCTCGGTAGCTCCTGCCGCTCGACGATGAGCACGCGCGCCTTTGGATTCATCCCCAAAAGGTGCAGCGCCGTCGACGAGCCCGACGGACCCGCACCGACGACGACGACATCGAAACGCTCTCCCGTCTCCACGCCCACTCTCTACTTCGCTTTCGTCTATTTCACGACCGGCTTGAGGATCGTCTTCCCGTCTTTGACGACGACGTCGAAATCGATGTTCCGACCGCCGCTCTTCTCCTTGAGCTTCGCCCGCGTCGCATCGAGGTTGCGCTGGAGCTGCTCGTAGGTGAGCCCGGCGGTGGATTCGCCGTTCTTGCGCTTCATTTCGACGTAGCGGGAGTAGACGGAGCGATCGCCGGTGTCGGGAGGCGCGGCGGCGGCGCGGGTGGGGAGGGGAGCGCGGGGCGCGGGCGCGCGGGCGGGCGCAGGCGCAGGTGCAGGTGCAGGCGCGGGTGCGGGTGCAGGTGCGGGTGCAGGCGCAGGCGCGCGGGCCGGGGCGGGTGCAGGCGTGCGCGTCGGTGCGATTGTCTTCTGTTTGCTGTTCAGCGCCTCGTCGAGCATGGCGTCGAGGTCGTCGTCGTTGCGAACGGGGCGGGTGCTGACTGCGAGACGGCCGACGGACGATCGAGCTGCGGGGATGGCCGATTGTGCTGTCGTCGGCGCTGTCGTCGGGGCTGTGTTTGGACGTGCTGCGCTGGGTGCGGCCGCAGGTGGCGGGGCGGGCTTGGGTTCGATCTTCCCTACCGGCGTGCCGACGGTGGCTGCGGCGAGGGGGGGGGAAGGAGCGACGGCGTTGGCGCGTGGAGGGGCGGCGCGTGGCGGCTCGGGGCGCGCGGGTCTCGGAGGGGCCGCGGCTGGGGCAGGCGGCGGGGCGCGGGGCTTCGCGGCTTCGGGAAAAAGCGGAGGAAAACCTTCGTCGAGGGCGCCGAACTCGTCAGGCGTCTCTTCGGAGACGGGCGACTCGTCGAGCTCGATGTCGAGCTCCTCGACGACCTCTTCGACGACTTCGGGGCGAGTCGGCGTCGTCGTCGCAACCGCGGCGCGGGCCTTGTTCGGGTCGGGGCCGAAGCGCTTCTTCGCGCGCATGACGTCGCGCTTGTAAGTGCCGTTCTCGATCTCACGACAGATGCGTTGCCAGTACGACTGGAAGGTGTTCAGTCGTTGCACGATTTGCTGGAATTTATAGCGCGTACCGGTGTTGCGGATCTTCTCGCGGCGGAGGATCCAGACGCGGCGCTCGACGTCCTTCTTGACGACCTCGGGTGGAATCTTCTTGATGCCGACGAAGTATTGGTCGTAGAGCACGCGAAGGCGCTCCAGACGGAGCTCCAGCTCCTCGACGGCGGCAGAGAGCTCCTCGGCTTCCACGTCAGGACGAGATTACACCAGGGCTCAGAGCGGCGTGACCTTCAGGTTGTCGAAGCAGACGGCTGCTTCCCAGCCGTTGAAGGCGAAGTGGTCGTGCCCCGCGCCTTGTAGCGGTTGACCATCTTCGAAGGTGTGGACGAGCTGCGCGTTGACCACCAGCGTCAACGTGCGGCCGTCGGTGCGCGACATCTCGACGTGGTAGCTCGTGTTGGCGGCGAGGCGTGCCTTGTCGATGGTCGGCGACGCGGGATCGAGGACCGTCTTCTTCAAATCGCTGCCGTGCTCGTAGAGGCGCGCGAGCCAGTGCTCGGTGTTGTTGTGCGCGCCGAGGACGCCGACGTAGCCGGTCGACAGATAATCTTTGCCCTCGACGTCGAACATGCAGCCGTCGCCGAAGAGCTCGGCCTTGACGTCGGCGTTGTTGGTGAGGGGCGTGGCGTCGAATTCGACGCGGACGTTGGTCGGGAGCTTTCGACGTAGCCAAAGCGGATGATTCTTCGGCTTGCTCGTGCACACCCGCCCGGACTTGACGACGTAGGCGCCGTACGAGGTCGAGTTCCAGACCTCGGCCGGGAGGTCAGGGCTCTCGAAGTTGTTCTCGTAGACGGCCGTGAGCGCCGGGTCGTCCTTGGCATTGCAGGGAGGCGCCGCGGCCATCTTTTTCGGGGCCGGCGCGGCCTTTCCCGGCGGGGGGAGGTCGTCGGGCTCGGCGTGGCAGGCGGCGCCCGCGGCGACGGCGAAGACGACAGAGGACGAGAGGGCGAGGAGGCGAAAAGCTCGGGGCATCGGGGGAATACCAAACGGGATGCAGGAAGGGATTCGGGAGGCTAGGAGCCTGCGTACGTAACACAGGCTCACAGCCTCGCTTCGACTCGGCTAGTACCGCGCCCAGGGGCGTGGGACTAGCAGGCCCGGGATTCGCCCACTATGGGCTTTCCCAGCACCCGTCCGTCGCCAACGACCGGCGGGGCCGCCCGCGTCCCGAGGAGCTTCGATTCATGCACCCGATTCTTTTCAAAATCCCGCTGCCGCACTGGAAGCTGCCGCTCATCGGCCAGCTGCCCATCGCGTTCCCGATCTACGCCTACGGCGTGATGCTCGGGCTCTCGCTCGTCGTCGGTTGGTACATCTCGCTGAGCATCGCCAAAGACGACGGTTTGCCGCGCGAGACGATGGCGAACAACTACGTCTTCACGGCCATCTGCGCGATCGTCGGTTCGCGCGTCCTCTACATCCTCACGAACCTCGAGGAGTTCCACAAACCGGCCGACTACTTCGCCATCCGCAGCGGCGGTCTCGTCGCCTACGGCGGGTTCCTCGGCGGGTTCCTCGGCAGCTGGTTCTTCTGCGCGCGCCGAAAAATCAGGCTCCTCGCCTGGGCCGACGCCGCGGTGCCGGCGCTCGCCAGCGGGCTCCTCTTCACGCGCATCGGTTGCTACCTCTTCGGTTGCGACTTCGGCAAGCCGCTCTCCGAGAAGGCGCCGAAATGGCTCATCAAGCTCGGGACCTTCCCGGAGTGGCACTACGATCACAAGGCCGGTCACTTCCTCGACAGCGAGGGGCTGAAGGCCGCCTTCCAAGATCCGGCGCACCAGATCCTCAGCGGCTCGCCCGCGTGGGTCCAGCACACCGAGCAGTTTCCCCAGGTGCGCGATCTGCACCACTCGATGCCGGTGCACCCGACGCAGCTCTACGAGTCGCTCTCCGGGCTCCTCCTCCTCGTCATCCTCTGGGTGGCGCGCAAGAACGTGAAGGCGCGTGAGAAGGACGGGAAGCCCTTCTTCCGCGGCGAGATCTTCGTCGTCTTCACCTTCGCCTACGGCATCTTCCGCTTCCTCATCGAGATCTTCCGCGACGACCTCGAGCGCAAGGTCTACGGCCCGTTCGTCGAGCCGCACATTCTCTATCCGCTGGCGATGATGGGCATGGCGCTCGCGTTCGTGTTCGGGCTCTCGAACATGTTCTCCGAGCAAGGCAACCGCCGCACCATCGCGCGCTCGGTGGCGCTCCTCGTCCCGCTCGCGCTCTTCCTCGTGCTCCGTCCGAGCAATCGGTTCGAGCTCGTCGAGAAGGTCCAGCTCTCCACCTCGCAGTGGATCGCCATCCTCACCGGCATCGCCGCCGCTGCTTGGTATCGCGTCGGATTCGACAACGCGGCGGCGCACCCCGAGCTGGCGACCGATCTCGGCGAAGGCGTTCCCGCGCTCCTCGAGGCCGAAGCGCTCGCCGAGCGTGGCGAGTCCGAAGAGCGTGAAGACAAGTCCAAGGCCGACGACGAGGATGAGAAGCGCGAGACGCCTGCTGCCAAGAAGAAGCCGATCGTCAGCGACGACGACGACGCGCCCCCGGTGAAGTCGGCGAAGAAGCCGAAGCAGAAGCGCGACGTGGAAGAAGACGAGAAGGCCGAGACGGACGACGAGGTCGCGCAGACCAAGGCCGACAAAGCCGACGACGACGCCGCGGCGTCGGAAAAGGCAGCGAAGGCCGAGAAGGCCGAGTCTGAAAAAGCCGAGAAATCCGAGAAGAAAGACGACGGTAAGGCGGACGACGAGTCCGAGGTACCGGCGTAGTGTTCGGCCTCTCCGCTGGCGAGCTCGCGGTCGTCGTGATCATCTGCGGGCTCGTCTTCGGATGGAGCTGGATTCCTCGCATCGGAGAGCGTGTCGGCGATTTGTTCCACGGAGTGAAGAGGGGCCTGCGGGAGGACGACGAACGCATCGTCGTCCGCCCGAGCGAGCGAAGCCCCGAGACGCCCCCGCCGCCGCCACGTCCAGGCGACGGCGACGACGACGACCACGCGTCGTAGCATCGGGCGCATGCTCTCCGCCCGCGCGCTCGATCCGCTCCTGCCGCTGGCGAACGCGCTCGATCCGTGGCTCGATCCGCTGGCGGTGCGGCTCGGTCGCGCGCTCTTCTCGCGTCTGCAAGAGCCGCCTCTGCGCGCGGCCTCGACCCCGGCTCGCAATCGCGCGCTCGAAGAGGTCAGCGCCACCTACGTGCCGCGCATCGCCTCGCTGTTGCCAGGTCTTCGTGCACGCGACGTCGCGACGATGGCCCACTACGACGCGATGGTCGCCGAGGCGATCGTCGAGCTGCGCGGCGTGGCCGGAGCGCGAGCCGCAAAACGTCGCGTCGAACGCGTCGCGCACGCGCTCGATCGAGTCCTCCAACGTGATCGCCCAGAGTGGCTCGACGACCCGAGCTTCGACATGGCGCTCCGGGTACGCACGCTCGATCGGCTCGATCTCCTCAACACGGTGATCGGCAGCTACGACTCCTTCGCCACGGTGCTCGAGCCGGCGGTCGAACGTGCGCGCGCGGCCGGTGTGAAGAGGCCGGTGGTGGTCGATCTCGCGAGCGGGCACGCCGGCTTCGCGCTCTTGATGGCGGAGCGGCTCGGCGCCCGTGAAGGTCGCGTCCGCGTCGTCGCCACCGACTTGGTGACCGAGTACCTCGACCTCGGTCGCGAGAAGGCGCGCGCGCTCGGCCTCGGCGAAGACGCCGTCTCCTTCGTCGCCCAAGACGCGCTCGATCTCGACGACTTGCCCGAAAAAATAGGCGCTCCCGTCGACGTCATCTGCTGCACGCAGTCGGTGCACCACTTCTCGCCAGGCATGGTCGCGCGCCTCCTCGGAGAGGCCTCCGCGCATGCCCGTCATGGGGTCGTCTTCGTCGATGGAGAGCGCGACCCACTCGCCTTCGCGATGGTCGTCCTCTTCGGCGCGGCCCTCAGCCGTTTCGGTGCGCCCTTCGTGCACGACTCGCTGGTCTCGATTCGGCGCATGTTCACCGAACAAGAGCTGCACCTGATCGCGCGGCTGGCTCCATCACGTGATTCCCGCGATGGCGCCGGCGTCCCCGTGCGCGCCGGATGGCTACGCCCGGGGCATGTGTTCGTCGCGACTTGATTCTTACTTGATGAGAACGGCGAGCCCGGAGATCAAGAAGTAGAGCGGCGGGAGGATGCGCCAGGCGAGCCGATCGAAGCTTTTGCTCCGCTCTTCCTGGCCGTTCTCGAACATCGCCAGCGACCACGTCGACTGCACGAGCGAGATGAAGATGAAGCCGAAGGCGACGATGTGGAGCTTGTCGGCGAGGGCGATGACGTTGGTGTCGGGGAGTGCGCCCGAGACGATGTACTCGCTCGCGACGGCGGCGAAGATCGCTCCGACGCCGAGTCCGAAGCGAGGATCGACATCGGTCGGCTTGATGAAGAAGGCGAGGAAGCCAATCAACGCGGCGACGACGAGCCCGAAGAAGAGCTTGAGGAAATACGAGGCGCCGTGGCGCTCGAGGTTGATCGTGAAGCGGAAGCTCGAGTAGCGCGACTCGTTGTCGCTCGGCAGCGAGATGTCGCCGTAGTTGCTGTGCTTCTTCGAGACTTCGACGATCGCCGTGCTCTTGCCCATCGTCCAACCCGGCACGCGCACGTCGTCGTCGAGCCCGCAGCTCGGCCCGTCAGCGACGTATTTGAGCTTGAAATCTTCGCTCTCCGAGTCCTCGATGACGATCGGCACCGGGTGATCGTCGAGCGGATACCGCGACACGTCCCAGAAGTTGGTGATGTCGGCGACCACGCGAAGAACCGCGTAGTTCTGCCCTTTCACCACCGAAATCTCAGGCTCTCCCTTGTTCGCGATCTGCCCATTGGCGATCTCGAACGACGCATAGGGCTTCACGTCCGGATGCGTCCAGCGAAACCAAATCCAGAAGTCGACGCTGAACTTGTTGTCCTTGAGGCTGAAGGCGGTGATTTGGTTGATGTAGATGCCGACGGCGACCTCAGCGGGAGGCCCTTTCCAGATTTTTTCGGCGGGAGGATTCGTCGCGTTGGGATCGGCGTTCGCGTTCGCGTTCGCGTTCGCACTCGCACTCGCACTCGCGCCCGCGTTCGCACTCGCGTTTCCATTTGGATCGACCTGCGCGCCGCTCTTTCGCGGAATCGCCCACGACAAGACCATCGCCAGGCAACCCAGCACGAGCCACATCCAACGCCTGTTCCTGCCCGATCGTCCCATCGTCATCGATCCTCCAAGCGGCAGACTAACTCCATACGGGCGCATTCCGGGGCGGCTTTGCCTTCATTCGGGTGCGTGGTAGACACCGCCCCCCCCTGCGGACGGGCTTCGCCGCCGCAGCTGTCACGAATGCGTGGGTGAACCCACGCAAACCCGAACTCGCGCAACTTGGAGGTCCGGATGTCCAGCCCCGCTCAGCTCGTGAAGACCCGCTTCGGTGACAAGTCGAAGCTCCTCGACGCCCTCAAGCCCTTCCTCGGCGAAGACCTCTGGGTCGGTCGCACCAACGACGACAAGGGGATCGCCCGCATCTCCAACGCGAAGCTCGTCCGCCTCTTCGACACCTTCACCACCGTGAAGTCGAAGTGGGGCACGCGCGCCAAGCTCATCGACGCCGTCGTCGAAGCCTCGGGTAAGCAGAAGGACCCGGGCTTCCGCACCCGCATCGAGGGCTGGCCCGTCCCGCGCCTCTACGACTCGTACAAGGCTGCCGCCAAGCGCGCGGCGCCGAAGGCCGAAAAGAAGGCCGAGAAGAGGGCCGAGAAGCCGGCTGCCAAGGCTGCCGAAGCGAAGGCCGACAAGGGCGCGGCGAAGAAGCCGGCCGCGAAGAAGTCCGAGGCGCCCAAGGCTGCCGCGAAGAAGCCCGCCCCGAAGAAGTCGGCCGGGAAGAAGTAGTCGACCAGAGCTTCTCGTTTCGCTCATTTTTGCACGTAATTTGCCGAAAGGCGCGCACGTCGCTAGACCGACGGAATGCGCGCCTTTCGTCTTTTTGTCGCCGCGCCGCTCGTCGTCGTCGCGCTCGGTTGCTCGTCGGAGGCTGCTCCGCCGCCGCGTCGTCCGCTTTCGGCCGACGTGGTGATGCCCGAGCCGGAGCCGCAGCCGAAGCAGGCCATCGCTCGCGCGGTCGTCGACAAGGCGATCAAGGCGGGGCTCGGTCACTTCCTCGCGTACGTCGACGTCGAGGCGCAGGTCGACAACGGCAAGTTCGTCGGCTGGAAGGTGATCGAGCTTCGCGGGCCCAAGGGCACGTGGGATGGCGTCGATCTGCGCGTCGGTGACGTCGTCGTTCGCGTCAACGGGTTCAAGGTCGAGCGCGACTACGAGGCCGACAAGGCCTTCAAGTCGCTCGCCGTCGCCAGCGAGATTCGCGTCACCCTCCTCCGTGAGGGGCAGCCGGCCGAGCTCCGTCTCGCCATCGTCGCCGAGGGCGAGATGCCGCCCGACACCGCCGGCGTGATCAAAGAAGTGCCTGAAAAATAGGCGTCGTTCACGTCACATAAGCTGATTACGCAATCGCCGCGGGCGTGAAGCCGAGGGTCCTCCATCGGAGGCTCTCGTGCACGTTCGTTCCTTCACGCTCCCGGCAGTCGCGCTCGGCGTCGCTGTCTCTCTCTTTCACCTCAAGCACGCGCGCGCCGACACCTACGTCGACGAGCCCGCGTTCGGTCACACCCAGATGGGCTTCGACGTCTTCGCGGCGACGCCGATCGCGCGCACGGGCGAAGAAGGTGGTGGACTCGTCGCCGGCGGTGGCAGCGAGATCCTCGCGGGCTACGCCTGGGAGGGAGGCTTCTCGCTCTTCGGCGTCTTCGGCTACGCGCGCTGGTCGGGCAACGGAACTCTCGGTGACGCGATCGGCGATCGGCACGCGAGCTTCACGCAAGGCTACGCCGGGCTCACCGGCCGCTACGCGCTCTTTCCCTCGGCTGCCCTCTCGCCCTTCGTGCAGGCGACGCTCGTCGGCGGTCTCCTTCGCGTGCGCGGCGCGGTGAGCGGCGACGCCGACGGTGGCGGATTCGGCGCCGGCATCGGCGTGCGCTACCACGACGCACCTTGGGACGGCTTCGTCGCGCTCGAGTTGCGCGAGGACCGCTTCGGTTCGCCGGTCGACGGTGGCGACGCGGTCGTCATTTCCCGTGCATCGCTCATGTTCGGCGCCCTCGTCGATTTGCGCTGACGAGACTTTCGCCGCCATTTCCTCGTACACTCGGGGAGGGAGGCTCGAACATGCGCATCACTTCAATCTTGGCTTTGGCATCGCTCGCCGTCTTGGTCGGCTGCTCGTCGTCGTCGTCGAGCGGTGGCGCGACCGATGGTGGCACCGACGGCGGCGGCTCCGGACCGACGGCGGATCAAGCGTGTACCGACTACGCGAAGGCGGTCTGCGATCGCGCCGCCAAATGCTCGGCGGCCCTCATCCAATCGTCCTTTGGTGACGCGGCGGCTTGCAACGCTTCGGTGAAGAGCGACTGCCTGGCGACGCTCGGCGCGCCGAGCACGTCGACCACTCCGACGATCGCGGCGACCTGCGTGCCGGCGATCACGGCGATGACGTGTGGCGATCTCTTCACCGGCAACACGCCTGCCGTCTGTCGCGTGCCGGGAAAGCTGGCCGACGGCGCAGCGTGCGGCGCCGACGCTCAATGCGTCACCGACTACTGCAGCACCACCTCGACCTCCATCTGCGGCACCTGCGGCAAAGCTCCCGCCGCTGGCGAAGCGTGCGACACCAAGAAGTGCGGCCCTGGTCTCACCTGCACGAGCAACAAGTGCGCGGCGCCGATCAAATCGGGCGCGGCCTGTGACGGCACGCTTCCGTGCGAGTTCGGCACCGGCTGCACCGACGGCAAGTGCGCTGCGCTCGCGGCGACTGCGGGTGCAGCGTGCGCCGCCGACGGCAAAGGCGCGCCCCCCTGCGATCTCTTCGCCGGTCTCTTCTGCGAACCGACGAGCAAGAAGTGCAAGGCCTTCAAGTTCGCAGGCGGCGGCGAAACCTGCGGCTATGACGCCACCGCGAGCGACTTCGTCCTCTGCGCCAAGGACGGCGTCTGCAAGGTCGCGAAGGCCGGAGACGCGCAAGGCAAGTGCGTCGCTTCGGCCGGCGCGGGGACGGCCTGCAGCACCGACGCGGCCGTCGGACCGAAGTGCAACGAAGGCCTCTCGTGCGTCAGCGGCACCTGCAAGGCGCTCGATCCTGGCTCCTGCAAATAGCACCTGAATTCAGGCCTGAAATGAAAAACGCGCACGGGGTGATTCCTCGTGCGCGTTTTCGTTTTGGCGACTCGAGAGATTTTTTCGTGTCGCCTATTCGAAGTAGCTCTTCACCTGACGACGCAGCGCCTCGGGGATGTCGGCCTTGTCGACGCCGTTCACCTCGTCGGCCGGCGTGCCTTCGTCGCCCGAGCCTTTGACGGTGGTCTTCGAGCCATCGGTGCCGGTCGACTTTTCGATCGAGCCGCCGGGGTTCGGAGTGCCGGTGCCGCCGACGCCCTTGGCCTTGGCCTTCAACGTCGCCGCGTCGAGCTTCTTCGAGTGACCTTTGTGGTCGCCTTTGCCGCCGCCGGGGCCGGGACCGCCCATGCCGTCGCCGTCGCCCGTTCCACTGCCGTTGCCGTTGCCGTTCCCATTGCCGTTCCCGTTCCCGTTGCCATTCCCATTCCCGTTTCCGTTGCCATTCCCGTCGCCGTCTCCATCGCCATCTCCGTCACCGTCGCCGTCGCCCTTGCCATCACCTTTGCCGTCGCCGTCGCCTTTGCCGTCGCCCTTACCGTCTTTGCCCTTGCCGTCTTTGCCTTTGCCGTCTTTCCCGCCCTTGCCGTCCTTCCCGTCTTTGCCGTCGCCGTCTTTGCCGTCTTTGCCATCGCTCAGACCCTTGCCGGCGTCGTCGGCGCCGTCTTCGCCGTCGTCGAGGCCTTCCTGCTGCTTCTCTTCGTCGGACTGCCCGCCCGACGGGTCGCCGTTCGCGAGATCGCGCAGCTCGTCTTCGAGCTCTTTCTGACCTTCCGGCGTGCCCAGCTTCTTCGCCAGGTCTTCGAGCTTCTTCTTCGCCTGCGGCGACATCTTTCCCGTCGCGCCGCCCTTGCTCGCCTGCTCTTTCAAATTCTCGGCGAGCTTCTTCCGCTGCTCGGGCGTCAGCTTCTCGAGACCTTTGCGGAGCGCGTCGGCGAGCTCTTTGGCGGCGCCGTCGGTGCCCTTCGAGTCGAAGTTCTTCGACTGCGTCCCCGGGTCGCCTGGCGTGCCCTTGAGCGCGTCGGCGAGCTCCTTGAGGACGTCGCTCTTGTCCTTGCGCGCCTCGAGTCGCTCCTTCTCCTTCTGGAGAATCTTCGCGATGTCGTCGGCGCCCTTCTTCTTCGCTTCTTCGATCGCCTTCTCCAGCGCGTCCTTCGCCTTCTGGCGATCTTCGTCTTCGCGCGCGTTGGCGATGCGCTCCATCATCTCGTCGAAAGCCTGCAAATCGCGGTCTTCCAGCGCGTCGGCGAGGCCGGGGAAGCCCTTCTCTTTGAGCGCGTCGGCGGCCGCGTCGAGGCCCGCTTTCTTCTCGCCGCCACCGAGCTCTTGCTTCTCGGCCTCGAGGCGCTGCTTCAGGCTCTTCAGCTTGTCGAGCGCTTCACGGCGCGGCATCCCCTCTTGCAGCTTCTTCTTCAGCTCGCGCGCGTCCTCGGCGATCTTCGCGAGACGATCTTTCTGCGCCTGATCTTTGGCGGGGAGCTTCTCGACCTGCGCGATCTTGTCGAGGCCAGGCACGGTGTCGAGCTTGACGACGTCGGTGCCGGTCGGCGGCGAGGCGTTGGCGCTCTTCGGCGGGCGCAGCGCGAACGCAGCGATGCAGGCGACGGTGCCGACGAGGGCGAGGGCATGCGTGCGACGCATGCGGCCAGGCGCGCGACGTGGTGTCCGGAGCGCGGTGATGGCGTCGTGCAACACTTCGCCGGGCGCGTCGCGGCCGCAGGTGATGGCGGTGGTGATCGACTCCTGCGTGCCGAGCACGCCGTCGACGTAGAGCGCGATGCGTTCGTCACTCCAGGCGCGACGCATGCCGCGGTAGGCACCGACGACCGCACCGACGCCGGCGATGGCCACGCCGCCCATGCGCCACGAGTGATGGTGCGTGAAGTACGAAGCGACGACGAACCCGACGCCGAGGGTGGCGCCGACCGTGAGGCCATCGAGCGCGGCGCGAAACACCATGTGCCCGTTGATCGACGAACGCCAAGGCGCGAACGCCTCCTCGAGCTCGCGCCGCTCCCCAGCTCCGGCGAGCGCAGAGGCGCCCTTCGTCTTGGGTTCGCTCGCCGTCTCACTCGTCTCGTTCGCGTCGTTGTCGCTGCTCTTGTCGGCCATCGGGTCCTCGCGGTGGTGCACGCCGCCTTGGAGAAACGTAGCGTGCACCCTGGATACGGACGAGGCGGAGGGGGGATCTGTTCCAGGTTGGCGTCGGTCAATCGTCGTTCCAACGCCAAAAACGCATGAACCGTCGCATCAAATGCATAGTCATTCGATGTAAAAACGGCGTCAGATCTTCGGCGCCAGCGGTGCGTAGGTAGGTGCACGGCGCGTCGATTGGGGTCCCAAGCTCCGGACGGCGAACACGTCAGATGGCTGCGAGGTCGCCCAGGTGTGGCGGCCCCTGGGGAATTCTTGTGTGGGCGCGCCCTCAATCGGGCTGCGTCGAGGAGCGTCTCATGCGATCGAATCGTCGGCTCTCTTTGGTGCTCGTCACGTTGTGCGGCGGCACCATCTTCGCCGGTGCTTGTTCGGTGCGCCCGTCGCCCGACTCGACGTCGCAGTCGAACCCGAAGCAGGACCCGACGAATGGGAGCGCTGCCGAGGAGAAACCCGCTTCGAAGAAGGAGCCGGTCGCTGCCAACGATGGCAAAGAGCTCGGCAAGCTGGACAAGGACTCGCCCGTGGTGGCCAAGGTGCCTGCCAATGCCTATTCGGCTGCGCCGCCGACGCCGATGCCGACGGGAGGACAGGGACTCGCCAACCAGATCACCGCGAAGCCCTCGCCGCAGATCGGTGATCCGTACGGAGTCGGGGCCGGTGCGCCGATCGCGCCGATCGCGAAGGAGCAGATCCTCGATCCCAACGGACGCTACGCGACGACCTATCGGCCTGGTCTCGGTCACCTGGCGGCCTTCGAGGCGGCGATGGCCAAGGGGCTCGTGCCGGTCGCCGAGAAAGAAATCATCTCCGACGTCGGCGGACGTTTCACCCCTAATTTCAAGCTCGCCGAAGGCAAGACGCTCGGGCTCGCGAGCGATCTCGAGCGCGGCCTGCTCCCGCCGTCGGGCGGACCGATTCACTTTCGGCTCGCCCTCGAGAGCGCACCCGAGCTGAGCAAAGGGCGCCCGCACCTCTCGGTGCATCTGGTGCTCGACGTCAGCGGTTCGATGAATGGCGCGCCGATGGAGTCAGCCAAGGCTGCCGCACAGGCGCTCGTCGACAAGCTCGATGCCGGCGACGATTTCTCGCTCGTCACCTTCGCCGATGCCGCCGAGGTCACCGTCGCCGATGGTCTCGTCGGTCCTCGTCGCGCGCAGATCAAGGCGCTCATCTCCGAGGTGCACACGCTCGGCGGGACCAACATCGGCGCCGGGCTCCAGGCTGCGTATGGTCAAGCACAGGCGAAGTCGATCCCCGAGGACGCGATGAAGGTGGTGCTGCTCCTCTCGGATGGTCAGCCGACCGCAGGCATCCAGGATCCGCACCAGCTCGCCGACATCGCGCTCGATGGTTTCCAACACGGCGTGCAGACGAGCAGCTTCGGGCTCGGTGAGAGCTACGACGGCGCGCTCATGAGCGCGATCGCCGACGAAGGCGCCGGTGGTTACTACTATCTGAAGGACGGAGGCGCGATCGCACCCGCGCTCGCCACCGAAATCGATCAGCGGCTCGACCCCGCGGCCACCGCCGTCGAAGTGCGAATTCGCCTACAAAAAGGCGTCGATGTGCTCCGCGTCTACGGCTCGCGCAAGCTCACCGAGGCCGAGGCGACGATCATCCGCAAGCAAGAGGTCGCCGCCGACGCGCAGGCGAAGACGAAGCTGAAGATCGACAAAGATCGCGACACCGACACCGAGGGAGGGATGCGCTTCTTCATCCCCGCGTTCGCGTCGGCCGATGGTCACTCCATCCTCCTCAAGCTCAACGTGCCTCCCGGCGTCGGCAAGAAAGACCTCGCGCTCGTCCAGCTCAAATACAAGGACGTCGTGCATCACAAGAACGTCGTCGAAGAGATTCCGCTGCGCGCGCTCTATGCCGACAGCGATGCCGCGAGCGCGGCCACCCTCGATGCGTCGGTCGCCAAGACGGTGCAAGGCTTCGGCGCTGGAGACGCCCTCGTCGAGGCAGCGATGAAGATCGCGAAGGGCGACAAAGCTGGCGCCGTCGCTCTCCTCGGCGAACGCGAAGCCCTCCTGCGAAAAGCCGCAGAGATGTTGAAGGAGCCTGAATTCAAGGCTGAAGCCGATCGGCTGCATCGCCTCGCAGAACAAGCGGGCGGCGGCGGGACGATCGCCGAACCGATGCTGATGGCGATGCTCCTCGAGACCGCCGGTCACGCGCGCCTGCGCTGAATCCCATGAGCACCGAACAGACGACCCTCGTTCCGGTGACCCTCGATCGCCTCGCGACCTCGCTCGACGTCGCGGTCGGTGACGAGCTCGTGATCCGTGGTGCGTTCCGTTCGACGCTCGATGGCTCGATCGTCGATGCCAGCGCCACCCTCGATGGACCACCGGGCGCCGACACCGGTGGCATTCTCGATCTCGAAGGAGGCGGGCTTCACGTGGTCTCGCGTGATCTCGGCAGGCACGAGGTGCGCGTGGTCGTGCAAGAGATCGCGCCGGCCTGCGCCAAAGCTGGCGTCGTGCCGCCGTGCCTCGCCTTGCGTCTCTTGCCGCAAGCGCAGAGTCGCCTCCTGACGATGGCCGATTGGAAGGCCTCGCTCGGTGGCGGGCTGACGGTGGCGGTGCCTTTGCCGATCGTTCCTCCCGCGCCGATCGTGCGCGCGGTGCCTTACGCGGCGATCGTCATGTTCTTCGGTGCGATCGTCTTCGCGATCGTCGCCACGCGAACCTTCGTTCGTCGTCGCGCAGCGTCACCTCAGGGTCGATTGCTCGCGCTCCTGCGACGTCTCGAGAAGAAGATCGCGAAGGCCGAACCGGCGCTGGTCGTCACCTTGCTCCCGACGCTCGCCGCCGCCAACGAAGCGGTGAGCGCGCGACGCATCGATGCTTCGTCACCGCAAGGCGCGCGCATCGTCGCGACGCTCGGGCGGATCGAAGGGCGGCTCGACGAGGCCACGCAGCGCACACGGGAAGGAAGAGAGCGCGCGGTCGCCGACGAGCTGGTCCGCGAGATGGAGGTGGCGGTGCGTGCGGCCGAAGAAGTGATGGCGATGTGATCAGAACCGACCGAACCAACGCAGCGTCGAGCCGTCGGTGGCGAGGCCCATCGTCGTCGCCGTCGCCGTCGTTTCACCGTCGCCGGGCTTGGTGACGAAGAGGACGACCGCCGCACCGAAGGCCACCGCCGAGACGCCGAGGAGCACGTTTCCTGCGCTGGTGTAGGTCTTTCCGCGATCTTCGAGGTAGCTCTTCGACTCGGGACAGCGCGTGCGATCGAGGCCGCAGGTGTCGTCGAGCTGACGGATCGTCGACGAGCGTTGGTAGTACATGACGCCCGCGCCGATCGCCGCACCGGCGCCGATGCCCGCGGCGATGAACGGCCAAGGCCACGAAGGCGATTCGTGGGTCTCGACGGCAACGGTCTTCTTTTCGACGCTCTTCGTTTCCTCGGCGGTCAGCGTCACCGCGACCTCGACCTGCTCACCACGCTCGACGAGCTCCACTTTTTGCTCGAACGGATGCTTGCCCTCGGCGCGCGCGGTGACGACATGCGTGCCCGGATCGTAAGGCAGCGCGATGCCGAGGAGGCTGGGGACGATCGTCGTTCCGTCGATCTCGACGACCGCGCCTTCCGCTCCGTCGGGCATCCGCACGAGGAGCCGCGGAATGCGCGCGCGGAGGTCGGTCACGTGATTGCCGGCGTTCTTCGCGATCGTCGCGCTCGGCGCCGAGGTGTCACCGTTGACGTCGGAGAGCGCGCGCTCGAACTCGTTGAGCGCGTCCACGAGGTGACCGGTTTTCTCGAGGCAGAGCGCGACGTGAAAGCGTACGGCGGGGGTCGTCTTCACCGCGGCGACACGGCGGAAGTTCGCCAGCGCTCCTTCGAAATCGCCCTTTTCCTCGCGCTTCAGCCCATCCTCGAAGAGGTCGCGCGCCGCGGCGAGCTCGGCTGCGCTCGGTTGCGCGAGCGCCGGCAGGGGTGCCAAGACGAGCGAGGCCACGACGAGCCAAGGGATGGGATTCGAAAAAGCACTGCGGAGGCCGCGTGTTCGCATCGGTTCTCGCTCAGAGTCCTGAGCTGGTCACGCCTTCGTGCACCGGCTTGGCCGAGGCAGAGGGCTTGGGTTTGACGACGACCGGTCCAGTCGTCGCCGTCGGCTTCGGTTTGACGCCAGTGCTCGTCGGCTTCGTCTTCGGCGCCGAGTTCTCGTCGACGCTCGCAGCGCCCGTCGGGCTGTCGCTGGAGGTGCCCGTCGCGGCGCCAGTTGCGGTCGCAGTCGCAGCGGCGTTGAAGCTGGTCTCGGTCGGACTCTTCGAGCCCGACTTGATCGCATTCGTCGGCGTCTCCAAGGGCGCTTCTTTCCGGCCCTTTCCGTCGGCGCGGACGTCCGCCTCGTTCGTGCTGCTCGAGCGTTTGGCGACGACGATGATGAGCGCGATGAGGGCGATGATGGCGGCGAACGAAGCGATGACGTTGCGCCGTGCGCGGACGGTGGTCGAAAGATCGGGCAGCGCGGCTTCCGAGCTCGGCGGCGGCGCGGCGACGATCACCTTCGCAGCTGGACGTTGCGAAGGTGCGGGCTCTCGCTCGACCTCGGTGGCGACCAGGGTCCCCGCCGAGCGTTCGGTCGGGAGCGTCGTCGAGTCGTGGCTCTGTTGCGCTTCGCCGACGCTGACCAGGTCACGTAGATCTTCGACCGGAATTTTTCCTTCCGCGAGCGCTTCGTCGATCGCCGCCGCGAGCGTCTTGCCCGTCGAGTAGCGGCCGTCGCGGGTCTTCGAGAGACACTTGCCGACGATGGCGGCGACCTCGCGCGGGAGGCCTTGCACGCGCTCTTCGATCGGCGTCGGCACGTTGCGCGCGATCGCCATGATGAGCGCGTTGTAGTTCGGCGCTTGGAAGGGAACGTTTCCACAGAGGCACTTGTAGAGCATGACGCCGAGCGACCAGATGTCCGAGCGGCCGTCGACGTCGACCTCGCCGCCGGCTTGCTCGGGGCTCATGTACGCGGGCGAACCGAGCACGGTGCCGGCGCTGGTGGCGATCGGATCGATCGTCGGTCCGACCAATTTGCTGATGCCGAAGTCGAGGATCTTGGGGACGATGTTCCCCTCGATCGTTCGATGAAGGAAGATGTTTCCAGGCTTCAAATCGCGGTGGATGATGCCTTGCGTGTGGGCGACGTCGAGGCCTCGCGCGAGGTCTCCGACGAGGCGCATCGTCGTGCCGATCGGGAGCGCCTTGCGACGCCTCAGGATCGAATCGAGCGGCTCGCCCTCGAGGAGCTCCATGACGATGTACGGAGTGCCGGCGTGCGGATCGCTCGCCTTTCCGGAGACCGACTCGACGCGACCGAGATCGTAAACCTCGACGACGCAGCGATGACGCAACCTCCCCGAGGCCTTCGCTTCCTGGAAGAAGCGCTGCAGTGCGACGGGGTTCTGCGCCGCGTCCGGGAGCATCAATTTGAGCGCGAAATCGCGATCGGTCGACTCGTTGCGCGCGCTCCACACCGCGCCCATCGCGCCCGAGCCGATGAGCCGGCGTAGGCGATAGCGCCCGCCGATCAAGTCACCCGGTTGGAAAGACGTGTGTGGCACGACAGGTCAGGCTAGCAAGGGGTCGCATGGCGCGTCCCGGGGCCGCTGTCGCACTTCGTCGGCTCACGTGCGCGCGAAGGCACCGCGCGAGCGCGAAACAGGCTCATTTTCCGCGGGATTGCCGCGCTGCGCCGAAGTGGGTGCTGGACCGCGCAACGTCACCACGATACGCGACGCGCATGATGAAGGGCGCGCTCGCAGACATCACCAAGGCCGTCGGTCACACTCCGATCGTCAAGCTCAGCGATCGAGTCACCGAGGGCGTCGCCTCCGACATCTACGTCAAGTGCGAGTACCTGAACCCGGGCGGAAGCCACAAGGACCGCATGGCGTCGAACATGATCGACGAAGCGGAGAAAACGGGGCTCAAGCCGGGCGGCTACATCGTCGAGGCGACGAGCGGCAACACCGGCGCCTCGCTGGCGATGATCAGCGCGGTGCGCGGCTACAAGTGCGTCTTCGTCATGCCCGACAAGATGTCGCAAGAGAAGATCGCCGCGCTCCGGGCCTTCGGTGCCCGCGTCGTCGTCTGCCCCACCGCCGTCGAGGCCGACGATCCGCGCAGCTACTACCAAACGGCCAAGCGCATCGCCAACGAACTCGCGCCGAACTGCTTCTACGCGAACCAGTACCACAACATGGCGAACCCGGCCGGCCAGTACAAGAGCCTCGGCCCCGAGATCTGGGAGCAGTGCGGCACCGAGCTCGACGTCCTCGTCTCGGGCATGGGCACCGGCGGCACCATCACCGGCGCGGGCGGGTTCCTCAAGGAAGTGAACCCCGCGATCAAGCTCGTCGGCGTCGATCCGATCGGCTCGCTCTATTACGATTTCGTGAAGTCGGGCCGCATCACCAAGCCCTTCTCTTACAAGGTCGAAGGCATCGGCGAAGACTTCTTCCCCTCGACGATGAACCTCAAGCTCCTCGACGAGATCGTTCGCGTCGACGACAAGGAGTGCTTCCTCAAGACGCGCGATCTGGTGCGCCTCGAAGGCCTCAACGTCGGCGGCTCGTCGGGTGCGGCGGTGGCAGGCGCCATCAAATACGCCAGGAACAGCGGCAAGAAGGAGAGCATCCTCGTCGTTGTCTGCGACTCGGCGCAGAAGTATCTGTCGAAGATCTTCAACGACGACTGGATGCGCGAGAACGGGTTCCTCGGGGAGGAGCAGGGCCTCGGCATCGTCCGCGACATCCTCGGCAAGACGCCGCAGAAGCTGGTGACCGCAGCGCCGAACGCGAAGGTGCGTGAGGTCATCGAGATGCTCAAGTCGATGGGCATCAGTCAGGTGCCGGTCGTCGAGGGCGCGAAGCTCGTCGGCGTGGTCGCCGAGGTCGATCTCCTCCGTCACCTCGTCAGCGGCAACGGAACGCTCGACTCGCCGGTCGGTCCGCTCGCCGAGGGCGACTACGCGACCGTGTCGCCCGACACCAAGATCGAGCTGCTGCAGAGCGTCCTCAACGACGCCAAGCTCGCGCTCGTCCTCGACAAGGGCGAGCTCGTCGGCGTGGTCACGAAGATCGACCTCATCGAGTTCTTGGCGAAGCGCGCAGCCTGATTTTCGGGCTGTTTCCGTTCACGCCAGGAAGAGACGTCGCGCGTTGCCCGCGAAGAAGGCGCGCTGCGTGGCGTCGTCCATCTCGGCGGCGATCGCTTTTTTCAGCTCGCGATCCCAGGCATAGGGGATGTTGGGGAAGTCGGTGCCATAGAGCAGGCGCGAGGCCTTGCCGGGGAAGAGCGAGGTCGGAATGGCATCGCCACCGAGCCAATCGGCGATCACCATCGTCGTGTCGAGCCAGAGGTGCTCGTGGCGATCGAGGAGCCGTTCGTAGGCTGGGACCTCGTCGATGCCGAGGTGAGGCACGATCAACGTGAGCTTCGGATGCTTCTGCAGGACGCGCTCGATGCGATCGGCGGAGCAGAGCTCGCGCGGGTCGACGGGATAGCCACCGAGCACGGGTTGACGACCGGAGTGCACGACCAGCGGCCTTCCGGCGGCGGCGCACTCCTCGTAGACCTCGTCGAGGCGCGGATCGTCGGGTGCGAAGGCTTGCACGTGACAGTGCAGCTTCACGCCGCGGAGGCCGAGCTTGCCGAAGGCTTCTCGCAAGATCTCGCGCGCGTTCGGCTCGCCGGGTAGCACCGTGGCGAGTGGGATGACCTCGGGGTGCGCGCGTGCGACCTCGGCGACGAAGCGGTTGAGCTCACGGGCCATCTCCGGCTTGTGCGAGTAGTGCAGGGCGACGAACTGCTTCACCCCTCGGGACACGAGAAATTCCACGACTTGCTCGGTGTGCAGCCGATAACGCACGTTCCATGCGTGCCGGTCGAACCATCGCCACATCGCATCGAAGACGCGATCGGGAAAGAGGTGCACGTGGGCGTCGACGACCTCGAGGCCAGCCGGCACCGCCGCGCCTTCCGGTTCGTCTCGGACCTCGGGGGGCCCGAGGAACGCATGAGCAGGGGCGCAGACGTGCTCGATTTCGGGCGTAGTCGGCATCGACGGAGTTGTTCCACGAAATCATCCGTGGCCCCTCCAACTTTTTCGAGACTCGTACGTTTCAGTGCGGATGGGGGAATCGCGCGCACCCAAGGCCGACGTGTCTTCGAAGTCCGACCAAGAGCAGGAGCCGATCGCAGCGGCTCGTGACGCGGTGCCAAAGGGGCCGACGCTCTTCGATCGGGCGTGGCGTCGCAAACGGCCCATCGGCGCTGCGGCGACGCTAGGTATCCTCGTCGTCGCGGTCGTCGTTTTGCGGAAGAAGCCGCACACCGACGCGCCTTCGCCGAGCGCGTGGCGCGGCCGAGTCGCAACGACGCTTACGGGCGGCTCGGGTGGCGTCCTCGTCGTCGATCCGCAAAGTGGCGAGTCGCATGTCCTCGCCCCAGGTGAGGCCGTTCCGCCGGGCGCGCACCTTCGCAACGACTTGCGCACGTGGTCGCGTCTCCGCTTCGACGATGGAACGACGATGGTCAGCGATCGTGGCAGCGAGATGGCGCTCGATGCCAAGCGTCCGCGCACGGCGAAGCTCGAGAGCGGAGAGGTGGTGCTCGACGTCGCGCCTCAGAAAGAAGCAGCGACCGTGGAGTTGCCGCACGCCGTCGTCACCACGCATGGAGCCAAGCTGGCGATTCAGGTCGATCTCACGCGTGCTGCGATCGCCGTCGCGCATGGCACCGCCACAGTCAAAGCGGGCGCCAACGAAGCGACGCTCGTCGCTGGGCAATCGGCGATGATCGTCGGCGACGAGATCACGATTCAGCCTGAAACTGGCCTCGGTGGCGCGTTTCTCCTCGCCGAGCGCGACGAGATCGAGCTCGCGCCCGAAGGGGACAGCGCCAACGTTCCTGGGGTCGCCGAGCTCCGCGCGCGTTTGCCGGGTGATGCCTCGGCGGGCGATCGCTCGCTCGCGCTCGTCTCCGAGAAGGTCTCGATCCACGTCGTCGGAGACATCGCGCGCACGGAAATCGACGCTGAATTCCGCAGCGACGACCCGAAGGAGCTGGAGGGCATCTTCCGCTTCGGGTTGCCGGCGGAGGCGCAGCTCGATCGTCTCGCCTTGGAGGTCGACGGCAAGTTGCAGGAGGGGGCGTTCGTCGAGAAGGAGAAGGGCACCGCGATCTGGGCGGGCATCCTCTGGAACGCGGCGCCGAAGCAGCGACTCCACGAAGACACCGTCTTCCAACGAGGTCCGTGGAGCGATCCTGCGCTCCTCGAGTGGCGCGCCGGTGGACGGATGGAGCTGCGCATCTTTCCCATTCCACCGAAGAGCTCGCGTCGCGTCGTCCTCGCTTACACACAAAAAGTAGGCAAAATCGCCGGTCATCATCGCTACGTCTATCCGCTGCCGCACCTACCCGATGGTCGCGTCGCCATCGATGACTTTTCGCTGAAGGTCGACGTCGACGGATTCGATCCTTCGTTCGGCGTCGGCGTGAAGGGCTACGAAGCGACGACGACGGGTGGGCAAGGGGGCGCGCGCCTCGAGAAGAGCATCCTTCGCAAGGCCTTCGTTCCTACCGGCGACGTCCTTGTCGACTATGCGTTGCCCGCCTCCGCCGCGACCGCGCACGCGTTTCATGCCGACAATGGCGAGACGTTCGCTTCGCTCGATCTCTCACCGGGGCTCCCTCCGCTCGCCGACGATCGCGCGCGCACTGCCGTCCTCGTCGTCGATGCCAGCCGCTCGATGAGGGGAGAGCGCTTCGCTCGTGCCAGCGCGCTCGCCGAACGCATCGTCGAAGAGCTCGATCCGCGCGATCGATTCGTGCTTCTCGCCTGCGATTCCTCGTGTATTCCGTTCGCGCCGCAGCCGCTCGTGCCCTCGAAGGAGGTGGCGCTGAAGGCGATGCAGTTCCTTCGTGATGGCCGCGCCGAGGGAGCCACCGATCTCCCGCGCGCGCTCGCCGATGCGATCGCTCTCGCTCGCGCCGATGGTGCAGCGCGCTCGCTTCGCCTCCTCTACCTCGGCGACGGCGACGAGACGGTGGGCGCGATGGAGCCCTACGCGCTCGAAGCGGCGGTTCGCGACGTGATGAAGACGGCAGGCGAAGGCGCCTCGCTTTCGGCCGTCGCCCTCGGGGTCGACGCCGATCTCCCCTCCCTCGACGCGCTCGCACGTGGCGGCGGTGGGACCGTGTTGCCCTACGTCGCCGGTGAGAAAATCGGAGCGGTCGCGCTCGATGCGCTCGCTGCGACCTATGGCGGCGTCCTCGTCGATCCCGTCCTCACGTTGCCGGTCGGGTTCATGTCCGTCGCTCCGGCGCGCCTCCGGCCGTTGCGCATCGGGGAGACTCTTCACGTCGTGGCACGCACGCAAGGTCCCGTGCACGGCGCCGCATCGCTCTCGGGGACGCTCGCGGGCAAGCCATGGTCGACGACGATGGCGATCGACGTCACGCCCTCGTCCGAGGCTTCGTGGGTGCCGCGCGTGTTCGCCGCAGTGGCGATCGCCGACGCCGAGCGCACGCTCCTGACGGCGGCCTCGCGTCGCGAAATCGTCGAGCTTTCCAAGGTGTTTGGCGTTCCCAGTCGTTACACCTCGCTGCTGGTGACCGAGAGCCCGGCGATGGCCGCTGCCTTCGGCGTGACCCCGCGCGCGCGCGTGGCGACGTGGTCCGATGCGAATTCGGAGGTGACGAAGACGACCACCGCACCGACCACGACGGCGGATGGAACCGAGAAGCCGACGCCGGAGCTGGCGCCTGCGGTCTCGATGATCGTGCTCGAGGGCGCGACGCCGAAGGTGATTGCCGACGCACCTCGGGAAGATTCGCCGTGCGCGCCTCGTCGCACCGCCAACGATCCCGAGATCATCGCCAAGGCCGGCTGGGGTGGCGTCGTGCACCACTGGTACTGCACGCCGACGTTCTCGACCGACGCGCGTCCGATGACGTCGTTCGAGCCGGCCATCGACGCTGCCAAGAACGCGCTCGCGGCGGCCGCAGGAGCCTCGGACGAACGCGCGAAATCGGCGGCGCTCTATGCACTACTCGCTCATCGTGAGGACACGACCGACGCAGAAATCTTCAACGGCAAGGTCGCGCTTCGCGATGCCTTCGATGCGGCGGTGATCTTCCACGAGGCTGATTTTTTCGCGCGAAGAGGCGAGCGCGCGCAGGCGCTGCGGGTCGGATACGGCGCCATCGACGCTCGTCCCGACGACGTCGCGCTCGCCGATGGCCTCGCGAGCGTGGCCGAGCGCGCGGGCGACGAACGTGCGGCGTGCGAGCTGAGGAGCCTTCACGCGATGGCCTTGCCGGTCGACGTCGATGCCGTCGCGCGTCGGGTCAGTTGCCTGCGTGCACGTGGAGATGGCGCCACCGCGAGCGCACTGCTCGGGGCGCTTCCTCCCGGATTTGCGCCTAAAATCGAGGCGATCGTGGCGCAGCCGCCGAAGAAGGCTGCAACCTCGCTGACTGGGCAACTCGTCGTCGACGCGACGTGGACGGGCGGCACCGACCTCGACGTCGCCCTCATCGATCCGAACGGCGCGCGTAGATCGTGGCTCACGCCGTCCGGCACCGTCGCGCTCGATTCGCTCTCGACCTCGCACGAAGCGCTCGCGCTGGTCGCCGCGCCGGCCGGTCTCTATACGATCGAAGTGACCCGCGCGAGCAAGGCCGACAGCGCGCCAGTGAGTGGCACGCTCGTGGTCCGCGTCGCCGGCTTTCCCGAACAGCGCTACGCGTTCAAGCTCGAGGGTGCGAAGACCACCGTCGCTTCGGTCGACCTCGCGTGGAAGGACTCGTGGTTGGCGCCGATCAGGTTCTTTCCCCCGACGATCAAGCATCCGCGTCCGTACGTCGATTTCGCCGACGATTTTTGACGCGACTTCGCGCGCGACGCACGCGTCGGTCGTGAGCGCGCTACGTTCGGCGGAGTCGTGACCGAGAAGACCGAAAAGACGCCCGCTCGTCGCGCCAAGCCGCGTGGCACCTACCACCACGGTGACCTTCGCCGCGCCGTCCTCGATGCCGCCACCGCGCTCATTCGCGAGCGAGGCTCGGAGGCCTTCACGTTGCGTGAAGCTGCGCGCCTCGTGGGGGTCGATCACGCCGCCGTCTATCGTCATTTCGAGGACAAGCGCGCGCTCCTCGCGGTCGTCGCCGAAGAAGGCTTCGTCGCCATCGCCGGCCGCATTCGCGACGAGATGGCGGGGCTCCCCGAGACGTCGGTGCTCGAACGATTGAAGGCGCTCGCCTCTGCCTACGTCGGGTTCGCGCTCGACAACCCCGCGCACTTCCGCGTCATGCTCGGCCCCCGACTCAACGAGGATGGCCGCTTTCCTTCGCTCGAATCGGCGATCGAAGGCGCGGTCACCCTGCTCCTCGACGAGGTGCGACGTGGCCGTCGGCTCGGTCTCCTTCGCGACGCACGCACGCGCGACATGGCGATGACGGTATGGACTGCGGCGCACGGCTACGCCTCGCTCGCCCTCCTCGGACGCATCAAGCACGGCGACTCCGTGCGGGCCGCGGCATATCTCGAGGTCGTGGTCGCACCGGTGCTCGCCGGTCTTCAGCGCTGAGACGAGTTCTCGACGTGCCCCTTGACGGCACTCGAGCCGCGACCCACAACAATGTCACCAGTGGTGACATTGCGTCGTCGGTTCTTCGGCGGCGCCCGGAGGTGATCCGTCATGAGCGCGTCCGAAGGCACGTTGAGGGCAGTTTTGTCCGAAGCAGTTCCCTACAACCGACACCTCGCCCTCGAGGTGGTCGAGGTCGCTGCCGAGGGAAGCTTGGTGCGGCTGCCCGATCGTCCATACCTCCTCAATCACGTCGGCACCCAGCACGCCGGCGCCCTCTTTTCGGTGGGCGAGGCGGCTTCCGGTGGCGTCGTCTTCGGCCTCCTCGGCGAGCGCATCGCGCAGATCACGCCGGTCGCGCGGAGCGCCGAGATCGCCTATCGAAAGCCGGCGCGCGGAGCGATTTCAGCGCGGGCACGCCTCGTCGAGCCGGCGGAGGCGATCCTCGCGCGTCTCACTCCGGGGGCGAAGGTCGACACCGACGTCGAGGTGAGCCTCTCGGACGAGACCGGGCTCGAGGTCGCCACCATGAAGGTGCGCTGGCACCTACGGAGGAGCACATGACGCCGTCCACGCCGTCCACGCCGTCCACGCTCGATACTCCGCTCACCTATTCGCGCGTGATCCCTGCGCGCGATGGCTTCGCGCTCGCCGCGACCGTCGTCGAACCTCGTCTCGCCCACGGGGTCGTGGTCGTCGCTTCTGCGACTGCGGTGCCGCGCGCGTACTACGCGAAGTTCGCGGCGCGTCTCGCCGAGCACGGCATCGTCGTCGTCACCTTCGACTATCGCGGCGTCGGAGGCTCGCGGCCGCGCTCGCTCGAAGGGTTCGAGGCGACGATGCACGAGTGGGGCACGCTCGATCTCGCCGGCGTGCTCGAGTTCGTCGAGAAGAGCTACTCCGCGCTTCCGGTCGCCGTCGTCGGGCACAGCATCGGTGGCTTGCTCCTCGGCCTTTCGGGGGCACACGCGCGCGTTCGCGGGCTCCTTGCCGTCGGTGCGCAGGTCGGCGAGTTTCGTCATTGGCCGACGCCGAGTCGCTATGGCATCGCCTTCTACTTCTTCGCGGTGCTCCCGATCCTCACCCATGCTTTCGGATACGCGCCCGGGAAGCTCGCCGGCATCGGAGAAGATCTTCCACGCGGGGTCGCGCTCGAGTGGGCGCAATGGGGGCGCACGCGTGGGCACGCAGTCGGCGGCGTCGAAGGTCAGGCGCGCCGAGAAGAGCTCGCGCGCTTCCATGGACATGTCTGCCTCTATGGATTCACCGACGACATCTTCGCGCCGCGAGAGGCCTCGGCTCAGCTCCTCGAGCTCTACACGGGCGCTGCGAGCCGACGTCACGTTCATCTGCCGCCACGCGCGCTCTCCGTGCCGAAGGTGGGACACTTTGGCTTCTTCCGCGAGCGCGTCGGTGGCGCGCTGTGGTCGGAGGCGATGGCATTCCTTCTCGACGCGCTCGGGGAACGGCGTGGCGCCGAAGCTGCGTGACCTTGCGCGGGACCAGCGTCGGCCCTACATCGAGAGTGTGGACGAACCGACCTGCACCTGCGGTCACGATCGCTTCCACCCGAAGGCCGAGGCGAACCCCTCGTACGGTCCGTTCGGGTGGGCGCTCTTGATGCTGGGGGCGACGCCGGTTCCTCGTCACGTCGAATATCGCTGCCGGACGTGCGGTGCTTCGCTCGGCATCAGCCAAGACACGGAAGACATCCGTCGCGTCACCTGAAGCGCAACCTGACGCGTCAAGAGATCGAGAAGAGCGCGACGTCGGGCGGGGCGAAGAGACGCACCGGAATTTCGACCCCGCCGAGGCCGCGCGAGACGAAGAGGTGTCCGCCTTCGATGGCGTGCATGCCGAAGGGATAGCGCTTGCCGTAGCGGCCATGCACGTAGAGTGGTCGCCTCGGCAGGGCCACTTGTCCGCCGTGCGTGTGACCGCAGACGAGGAGCGCGACGTCTCCTTCGAGGTGCGGCAATGCGTCGGGCGCGTGTGCGATGGCGATGCGCGTGGTGGCGTCACCGCAGGCTGCGATCGCACGAGGGCCATCGGGTGCGCCGGTCCAAGGCTCGTCGAGGCCGAGGATGGCGACGTCGTCGTGGGGAGCGGGGAGACGAATCGCGTCGTTGACGAGCACCGTGGCGCCGGCACGCGTGAGCGCGTCTTCGATGCGGCGATGATCGGTCCAGAGATCGTGATTGCCCAGCACCGCGACCTTGAAGCGCGCGGGGACATCTCGAACGCGGGCCTCGAGCTCCTTCGCGCGCGCGTCGGTGGCGGCGAGGAAGACGTAGTCGCCTCCGAACGCGATGACGTCCGGCGCGAGCTTTTCGAGCTCGGCGAATGCTCGATCGAGGAGACGTCTCGGCGTCGTCGGACCGAGGTGGAGATCGGAGGCGAAGGCGAGTCGAAGCGGTGGCCTCCGCACTTCGCTCGGCGCGCGCAACGTCAGCTCGTGACGAATCACGCGTACCTCGGTGGTGCCGGGAATGCGTCCCCAGAGCCGACCGGGCCAGTCACCGACATAGAGGTGGGAGAGCGTGCGCTCGATGAACGCCTTGGTCTTTCCATAGAAGCGTCCGCGCGGAGAAAAGGCTGTTTCCGAGGCCGTCGCGGGCCGCGAAAAATAGTTGGTCACGTTCTCTTCCGACGCGGTCACATGCTCTCCTGGGCACCCGTCATAGACAACGTCGATCTACGCGTATTTCGTCCGGAAATCCTGCCTCGCCGTCAGATCGCCGGTCACGTCCGAGCGTCTCACCGGCACGTGGAGGACAGATGACGATTTTGACGCTGGCCGTCTCGCGCAAGCAGACGGTGGACGATGACGAGCATGACGACACGACGAGCCCGGAGGGCGCTGCACCTCGCAGTCTCTCTCGTACCGGTGCTGCCGGCGGAAGGCTGATCGTGAAGGGCGGGGACGAAGAGGAGATCCAGGCGCGCCTCGACGCGCGTGACGCACGCGGGGCCATCGCCGCTTGTGCGCGCGCGTACGGCGTCTCGATCGGCCGTCTCTGTTACGCGATGTTGGGCGTGCAGTCGGAGGCCGAGGAGGCGACGCAAGAGACGCTCTTGGCGGCCTACGACGGCGTGGCTTCGTTTCGTGGCGAAGGGGCGGTGCGTGCCTGGCTCTACGGCATCGCGCGGCGCATCTGCGCAAGGCGGCTCGAGGTGCGCACGCGGCAAGATCGGCGCAGCAAGCTGCTCGCCGAGAACGATCAAGACGCGCCCGCCGCCGACACGATGGTCGACGCCGCTCGCCGAGGTGCCGCGGTTCGTGTGGCGCTCGCCGAGCTGCGACCGACCGAACGCGAGGCGGTGCTGCTTCGCTTCGAATCCGATCTCTCGTTCAAAGAGGTCGCCGACGCCTGTGGAATCGACGAAGCGGCCGCGCGCAAACGCGTCAGCCGCGCGCTCGCGAAATTGCGTGAGCGCCTCGCCGAGTGACCGAGCGGCCCCCTGTGGCGCCGCCCCGAGATTTTCCTCGAAGAGAAGAGAAAGAAGACGAACATGACGGACTCGAAGAAGAAGAGCTGCGAGGATCTCCTCGACCACCTCGCCGAAGGGATCGACGGAGAGGTCCCGCCCGACCTACGCGCGCACGTCGCCGAGTGCGATGCTTGCCGCGATTTGATGCACGATGCTGCCGCGGTCGCCGAGCGCATCCGTGACGCCGGCGAGGGCTACGTCGCTCCCATCGACATGGAAGAGCGCGTGCTCGGGGCGATCGACGCGAAGAAGACCGCGACCAAGTCCGACGTCGCCGCGAAGACCGAAGAGATGCCTTCGATCGGCGGGACCAAGGCCGCGGGCGGCGTTCGAGAGGATGCTGCACAGGCTCGTGATCCGCGCATCGCGACGGTCGGTCAGCGCATGTGGCGCGCGCGTCGCAGCGTCGGCGCAGGGCTCGCGCTCGCGGCCGCGGTGACGATTGGGGTCATCGCCCTCCGTCCGAAGAACGGCCCAGCGCCGCAAGCGAAGGCGCCGGCGCAAGCGCCGTGGAAGGGCACCGTCGCGGTGGTGGTGGGCAACGGCAACGGGCTCACGATCGTCGACGATCAAGGCAAGGTCACGCCGCTGAAGAAGGGCGACACCGTCGTCGCAGGGGCCCACGTGCGCACCGACGTGCGGACGCGCGCGCGCATCGAGCTCGACGACGGCAGCGCGCTGGTGCTCGATCGCGGCGCCGACCTCGCGCTCGACAAGACCGAGAATCGCACCGCCAAGCTCGCCTCGGGTTCGCTCGTCGTCGAGGTGAGCCCCAAGGAAGGTGGCGGCGCCAAGGTCGCGTTCCCCGGCGGTAGCGTCTCCTCCGAGGGCGCGAAAATCGCCCTCTCGTCGCAAGACGGCAGTGGCAAGCCGATGACCTCGCTCGCGGTGGCGAAGGGCGTTGCGTCGGTCACCGACGACGGCGGTCACACCGGCGCGGCTGCATCGGGCGAAGGCGGCACCATCGGTGGTGGACCGCTCTCCCTCGGCACGACCTCGGGCCTCGGAGCGGCGTTCGCCTGGTCGGAGCTCGGTGAGGTCGACCTCGGGGAAAACGCAGAGGTTCCGGGCCTCGGCGAGCTGCGCGCGCGTCTGCCTGGCGCGAAGAACGACGGCGACAAGCCGCTCAAGCTCGCGAAGCAATCGGTCAAGGTGCGCATCGCCGGTGAGATCGCGCGCACCGAAATCGAAGAGACCTTCGCGAGCGACGACCCCAAGGTGCTCGAAGGCATCTTCCGCTTCCCGCTCCCGCCCGACGCAGAGATCGAGCGACTGGCGCTCGACGTCGACGGCAAGATGATGGAGGGCTCCTTCGTCGAGAAGGAGAAGGGTAAGAAAATCTGGACGGGCGTCACCTACAACGCCCAGCCGAACCCGATCAAACCGCAGCCGCGTGAAGAGTGGATCTGGGTGCCTGGCCCTTGGTCGGATCCGGCGCTCCTCGAGTGGAACGCGGGTGGACGGATGGAGCTGAAGATCTATCCGATTCCGGCGAAGGGCTCGCGTCGCGTGATCCTCGCCTACACGCAGCACGTGGCGCCCTCGGCGGGCGTGCGTCGTTACGTGTATCCGCTCCCGCGATTCGCGCAGGGCGCTTCTCCCGTCACCGTCGACGACTTCTCGCTCGACGTGCAGGTGATGGGACAAGACCTCGCCCGCGGCGTGAAGATGAAGGGTTACGAGATCAACCAGGCGACCGAAGGCGGCGCGGTCAAGGGCACCTTCGCCAAGACGGCGTTCGTTCCCACCGGTGACGTCGTCGTCGAGTACGCCAAGGCGGGGGAGGGCGCGACCGCGACCACCTACGCGTATCAAGTCGCCAGCGGCGGAGCCTCGTACGTCGCCCTTTCGCTCCATCCGGCGCTCCCGCGGATGCCCGACGGCAGCGCACGCACGCAAGTCATCGTCGTCGACACCAGCCGCTCGATGATCGGCGAGCGCTTCACCCGCGCCACCGCGGTGGCCGCGCGCGTCGTCGAAGAGATGGATCCTCGCGATCGTTTCACCGTCCTCGCCTGCGACGTCTCTTGTGTTCCCTTGGCGGTCACCACGAAATCGCCTGGAAAAAAGGCTGCGGACGAGGTTCGTACGTTCCTCGGAAAGATCACCCCCGACGGCGCTGCCGACTTGGTCTCGATGATGAAGACGGCGGCCGGGTTCGCCAAAAATGATCCGAGCGACAAGTTGGCGCGCAAGCTGCGCGTCGTCTACGTCGGCGACGGCACCGGCTCGATCGGCGCGCGCACGCCGGCGACGTTGGAGGCTGGCATCAAGGCAGCACTGCCGGCAGAGTCGTCGGTCACCGCGGTCTCGGTCGGTCTCGACGTCGACATGAGCTCGCTTGAGGCCATCGCCCGCGGCGGTGGTGGCGTCGTCGTCCCCTACGTCTCCGGCGAGAAGCTCGGCTCGGTGGCGCTCGACGTCCTCGAAGCCACCTACGGAGTCTCGCTCCGCGACGCCGAGCTCCAGCTTCCTCCGGGGTTGGAAGACATCGCCCCGGCGCGGCTCGGCGCTCTTCGTGCGGGTGACGAGACGTTGGTCGTGGCGCGCATGTCGGGCAAAGAAGTGACCGGCGAGGCGACGCTCAAGGGCACGGTCGCGGGTCAGCCGTGGTCGACGAAGATTCCCATCTCGGTGCGCAGCAGCACCGACGACGGCAACGCCTTCGTGCCGCGGCTCTATGCAGCGAAGATGGTGCACGACCTCGAGTCGCGCCCGATCGGCGACGCCGAGAAGCAGAAAATCATCGACCTCTCCAAGGGCTTCGCGGTGCCGAGCCGGTTCACCTCGCTCATCGTGCTCGAGAGCGAGGCGATGTCGAAGGCCTTCGGTGTCGAGCAGCAGCAGCACGTCGCGCTCTGGACCGGCGACAAAACCGCCGTCGGGACGAGCACGGGAGCTCCCACCACGGCCGATCCGTCGGCCCTCGACGACACGGCCTCGCTCGATCACCTCGAGAAATCGACGCTCGGATCGGGCGGCGGCGACGGCCTCGGCGGTCTCGGGACGAAGGGCAAAGGCATCGCGACGGAGTCGGGCGGCTACTACGACGCCCCGATGGGCGCCGGCGGCTCGGCGGGCCCGAAGCCGGCGGCCACGACGACCGCAGCAGCGCCTCCGCCGGTGGCAGCGCCGAAGATGGATGCGATGCCAGTCGGCGAGGACAAGGCGGCGAAGAAGGCTCCGACGACGGCCGCCAAGCCGATGCCTGGTGGGGGTGGTGGCACCTGGATGCGTCGTGAGTGGTATCGCACCGTCACGTTCGCGGGAGACGGCATCCCGCCGATCGATCTGGAGACGAAGATCACGACCGCGAAGGCGGCGGTGGTCGGCGCTCCTGACTCGCGCGACAAGCTCGCCGATCTCTTCGGTCTCCTCTCGCGTCGTGACGACCTGAGCGAGGCCGATCAGGTGATGGGCAAGTGGATTGGTCGCGATCCGCTCGACTCGAAGGCGCTCCTCTTGCGCAGCGATCTTGCGGCGCGCAAGGGCGATCGGCTCGCGGCGCTCCGCATCGAAACCGGCGCGATCGACGTCCGTGAAGGCGACGTCTTCATCGCCGACGCGCTCGCCAACGTGGCGCTGCGTGCCGGTGACGCCAAGCTCGCCTGCTCGCTGCGTGCGGTGCACGCCGAGCTCAGGCCGGGAGACGTCGATCCGGTGGCGCGCCGCGTGGCCTGCCTCCGTCTCGGCAGCGACGAGGCGACGGCGACCGCGCTGCTCGGCTCGCTCGATCCGAAGGTGAAAACTGCGGTGGAAGCGCGGCTGCCCGCGGTTGCTGCCGAGGTGATGCCGCCGGCCGCGGGGGACATGACCCTCGATGCCACCTGGAGCAGCGGTTCGCCGATCGACATCGACCTCGCGATCATCGATCCGAAGGGCGTGCGGCTCTCCTGGATGTCGACCAACGCTGCCATTCGCGCTGCCGACGTCACCAGCACCACGCACGAGACCCTCGCGCTCCCCTGGGCTTCGGGCGGTACCTACAGCGTGGAGATCACCAGGCCGAGCCTCGAGGGCAACGCTTCGCCGGTCACTGGCACGGTCAATGTCCACATCATGGGCCAGGCGCGCGCCTTCCCCTTCACCCTCACCGGCGCTCGCACGGTGATCGGCAAGGTGAACATCAACTGGGCGTCGCGAATGGTCTCGGTCGGCGGCGGCGGAATGGGCTGGGATCAGTAGTCGAAATGAGAGTGACGGTGCTCGTCGTCACGGCGACGAGCACATGGAGCGCACGGGGAGACCTCGGTCACCCGTGCGCTTTTTTCATGGCGGCCGTGAGCATGTCCCACGCGCCACGCCAGGCGCGCTCGACGTCGTGGGTGAAGTCGGCGCCGGCGACGTGGGCGATGGTCTCGAGGAAGGCGACGCCGAAGTCGTGATAGTTGGCGTCGGTGAGCTGGAAGCGCCGGTGCTTCGCTCCGAGCTGGGCCATCTCTTGATCGATCCAGGGCGAGTCGTCGATGCGATCCATGATCGCGACCAGCATCATCGCGAACATCTTCTCCTGATGTGCGCGCACCGCGGGCGTCGCGGAGAAAAACGACTGGAGCTCGGGGTGCTTGGCGAAGAGCTTCTCGTAGAAGAGCCGCGCGAGATGGTGCTCTCGCTCGAGGACCTTCTTGTAGCTGTCACGGACGAGGGCGGCGTCGAAGCTCGAGTTGAATGGGGTCACGCGCCGCATGGGAGCAGCGCGCATGCCAGCGTCGATTTGCGTGGATCAACGCGAAATTCAGGTGGTCGGCATCGCTCGGCGCAAATTCCGCGAAGCAGGTGCGCAGAACTCGCGCGTACTTCAGACGGCGTGCAGAAGAGCGTCGGGGACGCGCCGCTCGTACTCGAGGAGCTCTCCGAGGAGCGGGTGCTCGCTGCTTCCGCAGACTTTCATCTCGAGCTTCTCGAGGACCCGACGAGACGCCGAGTGCCACGGAGGCGTGGTCGCGCGGACGATGCGCACGCCCGGTTGTACGAGCGCCCAATCGAGGCAGGCGCGCGTTCCTTCCGAGGCGTAGCCGCGTTGCTGCGAGCCCGACTCGACACCGTAGGCGAGCTCGATGATGCCCTCTTGATCGGGCGCGCCATGGAAGACGACGCTGCCGACCACGCGTCGACCTTCGCGGGTGATCATCACGCGATCTCCCCAGAGGCGCACGTTGGGATTGGCGCGGATGCGCTCGAGTGATGCAGAGAAGGCTTGCTCGACGAGCGCACTTCCGGGCCACGCGTCGGGAAGTCGCGCATCGGCGGCGGCCTCGGCGTCGGCGCGCCTTCCTTCCATCATCGCCTCGACCATCGCGACCGAGATCGGTCGCAGCTCGAGGCGGGGCGTGTAGAGCGTGCACATGGAGTCCACCTGAATGGTGGACTCGTTTTCGGGAACGGGAAAGTGCGCGACGCGTCATCTCGTCGACGCGTTGCGCGATCGTCACGCCAATCGTAAGACGCGCGTCACTCGTCATGCACCATGTCACGCACTACGTCATGCACCAGTTCAGACTCGCGGAGGACTCGTGATCGGTCTCGTACCCAAGCCGCTTGGTGAGGACTTTCGCGAGGTTCTCGTCGCCGTCGCGCGCGATCTGCGGCTCGCCACCCTCGATGAGCCCGACCGTTTGGCGCCACGCGTCGCCGCGCTCGCCGAGGCCTACAATCACCCGACGCTCTCCGGCCTCGCAGGCGTCGACCATCGCGCGGCGCGGCTCTCGTTCTGGCTCCCGCGCGACGTGCCGAAGGTCGAAGGGGCGGTGCGCGAGGCGGTGGCCATCGGCCGCATCGGTCTTCGTCGTCAGCGCACGCTGCGGGTGCTCGACCTCGGCGCAGGGCTCGGCGCTTCGCATCGGGGTCTCGCGCGCGCGCTCGCGGCGGCAGGTCAACGTGGCACGCTCGACATCGATGCGGTCGACGCCGATGCAGCCGCCCTCTCGCTCGGCGAAGCGATCCACGCGCGTCGGCCTCGTGAAGGCAACGTCGAGCTTCGTCTGCGATCGACGCGCGCGGACAAATTGCCGACGCGCGCCGAGGCGGGGAGCTTCGACGTGGTGCTCCTCGGGCAGGTGCTGACGGAGCTCGATCTCGCGCTCGCGCCTGCCGAACGGCTCGAGAAACACAGGGCGCTCGTGCAATCGCTCCTCGCCGCGCTCGTGCCTTCGGGTGTGCTCGTGATCGTCGAGCCGGCGCTGCGTCCTCGCGCCCGTCATCTGCAGGCGCTGCGGGGCGCGCTCCTCGCCGACGCGCGTGTGCGCGTGATCGGTCCTTGCCTTCACCACGGCGCCTGTCCGATGCTCGGTCGCGAGGGCGACTGGTGTCACGAGGACCTCGCGGTCGATCTCCCCGAGTGGCTGGTGCCCATCGCGCGTCGCGCCGGGCTGCGCTGGGAAGGTCTCACGTACGCACATCTTCTCCTCGGCCTCGGCCTCCAAGCAGGCGACGTGCGCGCGGCGCTCGAGCCGGCGAAGGGCGTGGTCCGCGCGGTGTCGGCGCCGATCATCACCAAGGGCAAGCTCGAGCTCCTCGTCTGCGGCGATCGTCTTCGTGCGTCGATTCCCGAGGGCGATCCTCATGGTGAGCACGGCGCGCGACTCGGTCGCCTCGATCGTGAGGCGTCGAAGACCAACGACGAATTGGCCGTGATTTCCCGAGGGGAAGTGATCGTCGTCGATCCGCCGCTGCTCGACGAGAAGCAACGTGTCGGTCGCGATGGGCACGTGCGCAGGGCGACCGTAGCCGCGACGGTCGACGCGTCCAGCGAGCCTGACGAGCGTTAGAACGCGACCGCGAAGGCCGCACCGACGACGCTCGGCCCGATGATCGGCACCGCGCCCATCTCCATCGACGGCGGCGGCGGAGTCTTCGGCGTCGCCGAGGGCTCGAGCGACGACGGCAAGGGCGCGGTCACGCTCGGACGGTCGAAGGCGTAGAGGAAGAGCCCCGTCACCGCGAGGCCCGCGCAGGCGCCGAACGAGACGTAGCTCATCGTCCGGAAGCGATCGCGCTGATCGCGGAAGTTGGCGTAGTCGTCGAGCTGCGCGTTGCTGATGTTGCCGGAGCCCTGCGCGTCGAGGATCGACTTCGCCTTCGACTGCTTGGAGAGCGAGATGCCGAGGAAGACGCCGCCCGCCGCGAGCGCGCCGAGGCTCGTCGCCAAGACGACGTACGAAGCGGTGCGCTGACCCGACGAGACGAGCTTGGCGCCTATTTTTTGCGTCTCGCCGCGCACCAGGTTGACCTCGGTGCTGTAGCCGAGCGAGCCGTTCTTGACGACGGCGACGAAGTGACGACCGTGCGTCAGCGCGATCGGTTGGGTGAGCGGCGTCACGCCAGCGGGGCGACCATCGACCTGGATTTCCGAGCCCGAAGGCGCATCGACGCTGAGATACGCGGGCCGTTCTTTGAGGTCGAGATCGAGCGCGACGAGGCCGCCGTCGAGCGCTTGGATGTCGCGCGACTCCGGGTCGAAGCCCTTCGCCTCGACGCGCACCGAGTGCTTGCCCGTCTTCACCTCACTGACGTACGGCGCGTCGCTCATCTTGCCGCCGTCGACCGAGACCTGCGCACCCGGCGTCGGCGACGTCACCATCAAGCGCGGAGGGAGCTTGGCGGCGGCCTCGGGAGGAGGCGGCGCGGTCATCTTCCCTTCTTTCTTCATCTCGGCGTAGATCGGCTCGAGCTCTTCGAGGGCCTGCGTCGCGTCGACACGGCGACCGCCTTGTTTCACCTCGTCGAGGTACTTGTGGAAGCCGTCGATCGCCTTCTGCAGGTGATCGGTTTTGTGATCGACGAAGTACTGACGGCGTTCGGCCTGTGCGAGCGAGAAGAGAATCGCCGGCTTCGGCGCGATCTTGTAGGCGGCGTCGAAGGCTTGGATGGCCGCGGCGAACTCACCGATGGTGTAGGCCTGTGCGCCGGCGTTGAAGTACGTCTTCGCTTGGTCGTTCGTCGCCTGCGCGCCAGCACTGGACGCGAAGAGAATCGACGAAGCGGTGACGAGCGCGACTGCCTGTTGGAAGCGTGAGTGGGACTTCGTTTTCATGGCAGTGTGGCAATCCCGGGGTGGATGCGGGCGCGCGGGCCCTCGCCGATGACCAGGTCGGCGATGCCGTCGCCGGTGACGTCGCCCGAGGCGATCGCGAGCCCGCCGCTGATGCCGGGGATCGCCCTCAGCGTGAGCACGCGCGAGCCCGACTTCACGACCTCGTAGACGGCGTCGTCGCTGATGGCCACGAGCTTGGTCGACGAGAAGCCAGGGACGATCGCGAAGCCGCGGATGATTTCCTTGTCGCCGGCGGGCGCGAGGAGCGCGGCGGTGCCCGACTCGAGGCCGCCCTTTCCGTCGTTCCACATCACGCCGAAGGTGGTGCGCCCGCGACGACCGACGATGCAGACGACGGCGTCACGCTTGCCGTCGCCGTCGACGTCGACGATCGCCATGTCGGAGGCGTCGAGCGGCGCGTACTTCACGGGGAGCTCGAGGGTCGCAGCGAGGGTGAACGCGCCCGGAGGCCCGGAGTCGGAGCTCCCCGTCGGCGGCTTGAGGAGGCTGATGATCGACGCGGCCTTCCCCTTCGCCGGCGTCAACGTCACGACCTCGTCGAAGCCGTCGTCGTCGAGATCGCCGGCGCGGACGATGGCGGTGAAGGTGAACGGATCGCCCGGCAGCTCTTCGGTGCCGGAGAAGAGCTGCATGCCGTCGAGCACTGGCGTCGTCGAGGCCGCGCTCATGCGTGCCTCGCCGCGCACGGGCGCGAACCATACGCGCGGATCAGCCGCAAATTTGGCGGGATCCTCGCTCTCGGTGAAGGCGATGGCCGCGAGGTCGGGGTGCGATTTTTCGCTGTCGAACTGACCGTAGGCGAGGGCGACCGGGCTGCCGGTGATGACGCCGGTGCCGGCGAGCGTGCTGAGCCCGAAGGGCGAGAGGAGCTGACGATCGCCACCGCCGACGAGCACGGTCGCCTGATCGCCGTCGTCGCGGTGATAGATGATGCCGAGCTCGTCGATGGTGTCGCCGCCCTCGAAGCGATCGGCGACCAGCTGCTCGATGTTCTGGAAGGTGCCGAGCTCGAACGGAGGTTCGGGCGGGCCCGCGGCGTTGCCGTAGACGACCGCGAAGACGTCGATGTCACCGCCGCCGCCGCCGAGGAGGACGATGCCAGCGTCGTTGATCAAGTCGCCGTCGTAGTCGCCGACGGTGATTTGGCTGACCGGAGCGCTGGTCTCGATCTTCGCCGGGTTGAGCACGGTGTCGCGCGTTCCCCCGTAGAAATCGAGGTCGAGTGAGTTGCTCGAGCCAGCGAGCACGTCGGAGAGGCCGTCACGGTTGAAGTCGGCGATGGCGACGGTGGTCCAACCGCTGCCGAGGTTGTTGACGAGGGGGACGACCGAGATCTGGGTCGCGTCTCCGATGTGGTCGATCTTCGTGACGACGGCGATTCCTTTGTGTCCGGCGACGAGCCGCCCGAGGCCACCGAGGTGCGGATTGGCCTCGATCGCGAGCGGCTGACAGGGGGTGCCGACGGCGCCCGGCGTGGTGGTGTCGAGGCAGCTGAAGCGCGAGGTGGCGACCGCGCCGAGGCCTCCAGGTTCGCCGCCGAACGTGCCGTCTCCCTTGCCGAAGGCGACCACCGATTGGAGCGGGAGGTTGATCACGAGATCGACGTGCTTGTCTCCGTCGATGTCGGTGGCCAACATCTGGGTGACGTCGCCGGCGCCCGCGACCGAGAAGAGCTTCCGCGGCTTCGCCGGCACCGCGACGATCTTGCCGTCGGCTCCGCAGGGCGAGGCGACGAGGATGTCGTTCGAGCCCTGGTAGTTGAGGAGCACCTCGTCGCAAGGCGAGTCGATCTCGTCGATATTGGCGGTCAGCGGCGCGGTCGTGAATTTCGCCGGCGTGTCGGGCAAGTCGAGAAATCGTGCGGCGACCGGATCGCGTGCGCTGCTGGTGGTGCCGATGTTGGAGTCGCCGATGTGCGCGAAGAAGAGCGCCGATTTCTTGAAGGGCTCGCCGGTGACCCCGTTGAGGATGCCGAGCCTCGCGACCGCGCCCGGCGGCAGCGGAAAGCGCGCGAAGCTCTGCGGCACGAGCTCGTTGTTGCCGCTACCGAGGAAGACGTTGATGCCCTGGCCGAAGCTGGCGAACGCGAGATCGGCGAAATTGTCGCTGTTGGCGTCGACGATGGTCGGCGAGATGCCGAGCGCCTTGATGGCCTCGGTCTTCACCGGAAGATGCGAGCCGGTGTCGAGGTAGAGGACGCGCATCGAGACGCGCGCGGCCTCGTCGGGCTTGCTCGTCGCCAGCACGTCCTGCACGCGATCGCTGTTGAAATCGCCGACCGCGACGCGAAACGCCGTCGTGTCGAAGGTCACCCCTTCGGCGTCGAACGAGCCTTCCGGGCGTCGACAGACTTTGTCGTTGGCGCCGCACGTGTAGCCGACGGGGCAAGAGTTGGTCGTGCAGTCGAAGCGACACGCGAAGGGTTGTCCCGGCGCGCGACAGCCAGAGCCCGGCGGCGCGAAGTGATCGCAGTCTTCTCTTTGGGTGTCGACGACGCCGTTGCCACACGTGTCGGCGTCGATCGGGGGCAAGCTCGTGCAGCTCGGGGCCGCGGCGGCGATGCTCGCCAACATCACGGGCCCGATGAGGCGGAAAATGCGCATCAGAAGGGGCTCTCCAGATCCTTCGAGATCGGTTTCTTGATGGACGTCGTCGGCGGCGGCGCCTGGCCGGGGACGAGCGCGACCTTGATGGTCTCGTCGGCGCTCGGCGTCACCTCCACCATTTTCGGTGCATACCCAGGCGCGACGACCTTGAGCGACAGCGGCAACTTCGAATAGGGAACCGCGAGGGGCCCCGGCGTCATGCCGAGCTTGGTCTCGCCGAGCCACACTTCGGCAGCGGCCGCGGCAGCGACGGGCTTCACCTCGAACGTCACCGACACCGTCTTCTCGACTGCAGCGCTCGGTGCTGCCGTGGTGCTCGCCGGCGGCGGGGTGGTGACGCTCGCCGCCGTCGTCGTCTCTGCCTTCTTGCTCGCGGTCGTCTCGGTCTTCTCGGTCTTCTCGTCGGTCTTGTTGGCGCTTGTTTTTTCGGTGCCGCGAAGGAGGAAGACGCCTCCGCCGATCGCGAGAAGCGCGACCACGCCGAGGCCCGCGAAGAGCGCGCCGCGTGATTTTGGCCGCGGTTCGACCGAGCCCATCGAGAGGTCGGTGCGCACCATCGTCGACGGGAGCGGCGTCTGCGGCATCCCCGGCGCCGGCGTCTGCGCCATGCTCATGCCGCTCTTGGCGAGATCGACGCCGGCACCTCGAGCCGCCGCTTCGATCGCATCGAGCGCTTCGCCGATGGTGCTCGGACGCTCGGCGGGATTCTTCGAGAGCATCCGAGAGATCGGCGCGTCGAGCGCCTGCGGCAGATCGGGCGCGACCGACGAGAGCACGGGCGGCGGCGTGGCCACGTGCTTCATCATGATGTCCATCATGCTCTCGCCGTCGAAGAGCAAATGGCCGCTGAGGACGCGGTGGATCATGACGCCGAAGGCGTAGATGTCGCTGCGATGATCGACGCCGACGCCGCGACACTGCTCGGGCGACATGTAATACGGCGTGCCGATCTGCATGCCGGTGCGCGTCTTCTGCTGCGGGCCGCCCTCGTCCTTCATCAGCTTGGCGATGCCGAAGTCGAGCAGCTTGGGGAAGACGGTGCCGTCGTCCATGTGGACGAGGAAGACGTTTTCGGGCTTGAGATCGCGGTGGACGATGCCCTGCGCGTGGGCGGCGTCGAGCGCACGACCGACCGCACGGAAGACGGGCATCGCGCTCGCGATCGTCATTCGGCCGACCCGCTCGATGTGGCCGTCGAAGGTCTCGCCCTCGAGCAGCTCCATGACGTAGTACTGCCGCCCGTCGGGGAGCGCGCCGAAGGCGAAGATGTCGACGATGTTGCGGTGGCGAATCTGGTTCACCGCGCGCGCCTCGGAGACGAACCGCGCGACGATTTGCGCGTTGGCGGAGAACGCCCGGTTCAGCACCTTGACCGCGGCCGTCTTGCCGATGAGCGGATGCGTCGCGCGATAGACGGCGCCGAAGCCACCTTCGCCGAGCTTCTTGTCGATGACGTACTCACCGACCGTCGTGCCGGCGGGGATGTTCTCGTCCTCTTCGCCGCTCGACGCCGGAGCGTCCGCTCCACCAGCGCTCACCGTTTTTTCGTGCTCGAGCTTCATTCCCCTTCGGAAGCGTACGCTCCTCCTTTCCATCCGTCACGTCAGTGACATGACGGGCTGAAGGGAAAGACCTAGCGTGGGGCGATGCGTCGCACCCACACCTGCCCGAAGTGCAATCACGGGGAAATTCTCTTCGTTCCTCAAATCGCCGACCGTGACGACGACGACACGGTCCGGCCGCTCGTCGTCCACGTCGTGCACCTCGACTACAAGGACCTCGAGATGGGCAGCCTCCAGGCGTACATCTGCCGCGGCTGCGGCTTCACCGAGCTCTACACCAAAGACGCGGCCCAGCTCCCGGTCGACAAGATCCCCGGCGCGAAGATTCTCAAGCCGAAGGCCTAGTTTTCTTGCGCCATCGCCGAGCTCGGCGGCGGGATGGAGCCGGTGTCCTTCGCCGGGGGGCGCGGGCGGCGATCGAAGAGGCGGTGGGCGAGCACCAACATCGGCGGCTGCAGCACGCGCGTGAGGATCGCGAGGATGAGCGAGCCGCCGATGACGACGATCGCGAGCGGCTTCTGCGTCTCGGAGCCGATGCCGTTGCTGATCGCCGCCGGGAGGAGCCCGAGCGTGGCGACGAGCGTGGTCATGAGACCGGCGCGGAAGCGCTTCACCGCCGCCTCTTTCGCCGCCTGTTCGAGCGGCAGGCCCTCTATCTCTCGTAGTCGCTGGAAATAGGTGACGACGAGGATCGCGTCCTGGATGGCGATGCCGAAGATGGAGATGAAGCCCATCGCCGCCGACACCGAGAAGTGCATGCGTGTCAGCAAGAGCGCGAGCACGCCGCCGGTGCAGGCGATGGGGATGTTGATGAGCACGATCATCGTGTCCACCCACGTCTTGACCGCGCTGTAGGTGAGGAAGGCGATGAGCATCAGCGTGATCGGGATGATCAGACGGAGGCGCTCTTCTGCCTCTTTCAGCTGGTTGATCTCGCCGTCCCACTCGAGGTGCGTGTCGTAGGGGAGCTTGACGGTGTCGGTGATTTTCTTCTGCGCGTCGGCGATGGCGCCGGCGAGATCGCGTCCGCGGACCGAGAACTTGATCGGCGCGTAGCGGCGCCCGTCCTCGCGATAGATGACCGCCGGCCCGTCTTCGAGCGTGACCTTGGCGATTTGCCCGAGGGGGATGACCTTGTTGTCGGGCGTCGAGATGCTGATCTCGCGGATGGCCTCGATCGACATGCGATAGGGCTCGAGCCAGCGCACGGTGAGGTCGAAGTACTTCTCGCGCTCGTAGACTTGGGTGACGGCCTGACCGCCGATGGCCGCCTGGATGACCGCCTCGACGTCGCCGGTGTTGAGGCCGTAGCGCGCGCAGGCCGCGCGATCGGGGACGATCTTGACGTTCGGCTGTCCCAGCGAGTGGAACATGCCGAGGTCTTTGATGCCCGGGATCGTCTGCATGACGTCGACGATCGCTTCGGCGTTCTTCTCGTTCTCTTTGAGATCGGGCCCGATCACCTTGATCGAGTTCTCACCCTTCACGCCCGACACCGCCTCTTCGACGTTGTCGCTGATCATCTGCGAGAAGTTGAAGACGACGCCGGGGAAGGCGTCGGACATCTCTTTCGAGAGCTCGTCGGTGAGCTTCTCTTTCGTCATGCCCTTGCGCCACTCGTCGAACGGCTTGAGCGGCGCGAAGAGCTCGACGTTGTAGAAGCCGGACGGGTCGGTGCCGTCGTCGGGGCGGCCGTGCTGCGAGACGACGGTGACGATCTCGGGGTTTTTCCGGTTCTGATCGGTGCACTCGGTCTTCGGATCGTCCGGGCAACCGCGGAGGATGGAGCGCATGCGCCCGACGTACTTCTCGGACTGCTCGAGCGAGATCGAGGTGGGGAAGCTGGCTCGAATCCAGAAGTTGCCTTCCTCGAGCTTGGGCATGAACTCGCGCCCGAGCAGCGGGAAGAGGACGATGCAGAGGACGATCGGCACGAGCCCGAACATCGCCGCCGGGAGCGGGCGCCGGACGCCGAAGTTGAAGAACGGCTCGTAGGCGCGGTGGAGCGTGCGGAGGATGAAGTTCTCTTTCTCCTCCGTGTCGACCGGCACGAACTTCTCGGCGAGCACCGGCGTCAGCGTCAGCGCGAGGATGATCGCGCCGCCGATGGCGAAGGCGTACGTGTAGGCCATCGGCGAGAAGATGACGCCGGCGACGCCCGTCATCGTGAAGAGCGGGAGGAACGCGACGCCGATGATCAGCGTGCTGAACGTCATCGGCCCGGCGACTTCACGTGCCGCCGAGAGCACGCGCTCGCGCATCGTGCCTTTTCCATGGCTTCCGAGGTGTCGGAAGATGTTCTCCATCATGATGACGGTGGAGTCGACGACGATGCCGAAGTCGACGGCGCCGATGGAGATGAGGTTCGCCGGCGTCTTGGTGACAACCATGCCGGAGAAGGCGATCAGCAGCGCGATCGGAATGTTGGCCGCGGTGATCAGCGCCGCGCGCGTGTGGCCGAGGAAGAGCCAAAGCACCACCGAGACGAGGAGCATGCCCACGAGCACGTTCTCGAGCACGGTGTGGGTGGTGATTTCGACGAGCTTGCCGCGGTCGTAGTACGGCTCGATGTCCATGCCCGGCGGCAGGATGTGGTTGTCGCGGATGTACTCGACGCGCTTGTAGATGCCCTCGAGCGTCTTCGGCGTCTCACCGCCGTAGCGCATGAGCACGGTGCCCTGGACGACGTCGGTGTCGTTGTCGCGACCGACGACGCCGAGCCGCGGACGCGCGCCGATGTCGATCTGCGCGACGTCGCGCAGGCGGATGGGGATGCCACCCTCTTCGGCGACGACGATGTTCTCGATGTCGTGCACGTTGCGGAGGAGCCCGATGCCGCGGACGTCGTAGCTCTGCTCGCCGATCGAGAGGCGCTGACCACCGACGTTCTGGTTGGCTTTGCCGATCGCGTCGAGGACGTTCCCCAGCGACACGCCCTGACCCTTGAGGCGGTAGGGGTCGATTTGGACGTGATATTCCTTGGTTTCGCCGCCGAAGCTGACGATGTCGATGACGCCGTCGACCTGCTTGAACTGGCGCTCGAGGATCCAATCCTCGGCAGTTTTCAGCTCACGCGTGGTGTAGCCCTTGCCGCGCAAGGTGTAGCGGAAGACCTCGCCGATGGCGTTCCAGGGAGAGAGCGTCGGGTCGGCGCCGGCCGGGAGGGTGATGAACTGGAGGCGGTTGATGACCTCTTGGCGCGCGTCTTTGTATTCGACGCCCCACTTGAAGTAGCACTTCACGTCCGACAGTCCGAAGAGCGACTGCGAGCGGATGTGGTCGAGCCCAGGCATGCCGGCGAGCCCGACTTCGAGCGGAACCGTCACGTACCGCTCGACCTCTTCACCGCTCGAGCCGTCGGGCTGGGTGATGATCTCGACGAGCGGAGGCACCGGGTTCGGATAGGCCTCGATGTCCAGCTGCTTGTAGGCGACCGCGCCGCCCACGATGAGCGCGACGACGGTGGCGAGGACGACGAAGGGCATTCGCAAGGCGAACGCCACCAGACGCTGGATCATGTCGAATGCTCCGTGAACACTTCAGAACACTTCAGAACCATTCAGAACAGGTGACGACTCACAACATTCCCGAGAGGAGGACGGCGCCGCCGACGACGACCTTCTCTCCCTTCTCGAGCCCGTGCTGAACGGGGAGCCACGCTGCGCCTTCCGTCTCGTCGACGGTCACTGGGCGCCGCTCGTAGCGAACTTTCTTGTCGGCGGTCTCGCCGATCTCGACGAAGACGACGGTGCTGTCGCCCAGCCGAAGCAGGGCAGTGCGCGGGATGGCCAGCGCCTTCCGCTCGTCGACCGAGATCGCGACGGTGGCGTACATCTCCGGCTTGAGCAGCCCTTTTTGGTTGTCGAAGATGCAGCGGACGCGAGCGGTTCGCGTCTCTTTGTCGAGGATGTTGGCGACGTAGTTCACGGTGCCCATGAACGGCGGCTCGTTCGGATAGGTGACGACCTTGACCGAGACCTTGGAGCCGACCTTCACGCGCGCGAGGTCCATCTCGAAGATGTCGGCGAGGATCCACACGCGATCGAGCTCACCGATGGTGAAGAGCTCTTTCGCGGTGCCGCCGCCGTATTGTCCCTGCACCTCGATGCCGGGGCTGATCTCGCGAGCGATGACCTCGCCCTCGAGCGGCGCGCGCAAGGTGTAGCCCTGGCTGACGCCGTAGTTTCCGCCGCCGGCCTGCAGCAGGTAGGCCTTGGCCTTCGCGCGATCGAGCTCGGCCTTCGCCTTGCGCCAGTTGTCCTCGCTCGCTTCGAGATCTTTCTGCGAGGTCGCGTGCTGCGCAAATAGCTCTTTTTGTCGGTTGTAGTCGTGCTCGGCGGCGATCATCTCGGCTTGTGCTTTGCCGAGCGTCGAGGAGACGTCGCCGATGTCGGGCGAGTCGATGGTCGCGAGGGGGTCGCCCTTCTTCACCTTCTGGCCGAGCTGCGCGTCGATCTTCGTCACCTTGCCGGTGACCGGGGAGTAGATGTGCGCGACCTTGAGATCGTCGAAGGTGACGCGACCGGCAGCGAGCACCGTGTCGTCGACGTCGTGCTCTTCGAGCGGCGCGACGGCGATTTTCGCTTCGGTGATTTGCTGCGCCGTCAGCCACACTTCGCCGGCCGGCACCTTGTTGCCTTCTTGCTTCGGAGCAGCCTCGGTCTTGTGGCAAGCCAAAGGGCCACCGAGGACGAGACCGACGCCGAGGATGCTCCCCAGCGCGGCCATCAGGGCGAGACGCCTCATTTGCGTAGCTCCATTCCGACAGCCTGCTCCAGTTGGTAGATCGCAGTCCAGAAGCTCGTCAGATCTTGCAGGTACTCGACGTTGACGGCGATGTAGACGCGCTGTGCGTCGAGGAAGTCGGTCAGCTCGTCCTGGCCCTGTTCGTAGCGGTATTTCGTGATGTCGCGCGCGGTCTTGGCGCTGGCGAGGAGCTTCGTCTCCATGCGCTCGACGAGCTTGCGCGCGGTGCTCCACGAGGCGAACGCGTTGCCGACGTCGGCGACGATGATCGCCTGGATCTTCGTCTGCTGCAGCGATTGGATGGCGAGATCGGCTTCGCCTTTCTTCAGCTCGCCGCCGTACGAATAGAAGACCGGGAGCGTGATGGTGACACCGAACATCAACGTCGGCGGGGAGATCGAGTCGTTGCCGTAGCCGGTCTGGCTGTACTGCAACGAGAGGATGAGATCGGGGAAGGTGAGGCGCTTGGCGAGATCGATTTCGGCCTGCGCGTGCTCCTTCAGCACGTTCGACTGGAGGTAGTCGGGGCGGTGCTCCATCGCCAACTTGAGCATCGACTCTTCGTCGGTGAGGGCGAGGGCCTTCGGCACCGACGAGCCCTTCATGAGCGACGTATCGACCTGAAAATCAGGCACCGTCGAGCGGACGCCGAGGAGATACGCGAGCCCGAGCTGCGCGAGGCGGAGGTTGGAGAGCGCGACGTCGACCTGTTGATCGGCCTCGAGCTTGGCGGTCTCGATGCGGGCGAACTCGCCGTCGTGGATCGTCTTGTCCTTCTTCGCCGTGCCGACGGTGTACGTCTCGGTCGTCGACTTCTGGATCTCACGAGAGAAGTCGACCGCGGCGCGCGCGAAGGCGACCTGCAGGTAGGCCGTCTTCACCTGGAATTCGAGCTGCCTGGCGGCGTCGACCTTCGCCAGCTTGGCGATTTCGAGGGCCTTCTTCGCGACGCCGAGGCGGAGGCCGCGCTTGCCCGAGAGCCCGTCGAAGAGCGCGCCGCCATCGGCGATGCCGATGGTCCAAGGGATGGTCGAGCAGCCTTTGCAGTCCTTGTCCCACGTGAACGTCTTGCCGGCGCCGCCGTTGACCGACGGGTTGGGCGCGTATCCCGCCATTTGCACGTCGGCTTGCGCGCTCGAGACGTTGGCTTCGGCGATCAAAAGATCGAGGCCGCGCTGTTTGAAGATGCTCAGCGCCTCGTCGAGCGAGAGCTGCATCGGCATGACGACGGCCGGCGGAGGGGCGGGCGGCGCCTTTTCCTCCTGCGCATGGGCCACGGGCGCGTTCGTCAGCGCGAGCGCCGAGGTGGCAATCGCGAAGAGCGCGAAGAGGGGGACACGACGGAAGGACATCTTCAGTGGCTCGTTGGCTGGGTGAGGTTGACGTCCTAGTCGCACGCCGGGGAGCCTGCGACAAAATGCGTCACGGCGGCCGGACTGTAGCTCAGTCTTGTCGGTGACGCACACATTGGACGGACGATTCGTGCCGCAGAGAGGCGGGCGAAGTCACGCAACCAGCATGAATCCTAGGAGATTCCCGCATCGGGCAGGATACCTCCGGTTCGTGCGAATGCGCACGCGTCCGTTCAAGGGTCCCCTCAAGGACATCCCGCCTTGGCCGCCAGTGCTTTGGCGATGACCTCGGCGAGGACCCACTGGGCGACGTTGAAGTAGATGATGATGCCGAGCACGTCGACGAGGCTGGCGATGAACGGCGTCGACGAGGTCGCCGGATCGGCGCCGAGTCGCTTGAGCAAGAGCGGCAACATCGAGCCGACGACGCAGCCCATCGTGACGATGCCGACCAAGGTGACGGCGATGACCGCCGCCATGCCCTTTCCGTCACCGAGCCAGAGCACGCGGACGATGCCTATGGAGGCGAGCCCGAGCCCGAGGACGATGCCCATGCCGAGCTCGCGCCAGGCGATGCGGTACCAGTCCTTCATCTTGATCTCACCGACGGCCATCCCCCGGATGACCAGCGTCGAGCTCTGCGAGCCGCTATTTCCGCCCGTCGAAATGAGGAGCGGCACGTAGTAGGCGAGCGTCTGCACCGCGCCCAGCACCTTGTCGTAGTGACGAAGGGCGGTGTTGGTGAAGAACTCTTCGATGAAGAGGACGACCAGCCAGGTGCCGCGCTTGCGGATGAAGGTGAGGAACGAGGTGGCGAAGTAAGGATGCTCGATGGCCTCCATGCCGCCGAGCTTCTGGGCGTCCTCGGTGCCTTCTTGGGTGAGGACGTCCATGATGTCGTCGGCGGTGATGACGCCGAGGATGGTGCCGCGCTGATCGACGACGGGGATCGCCAAGAGGTCGTACTTCGACATCTGGCGCGCGACCTCTTCCTGGTCGGTGTCCGGGAGCACCGTCACGAGGCGCTCGGTCATCACGTCTTTGAGCTCATCTTTGCCTTCGGCGAGGAGCAGCTGACGGAGCGAGGCGATACCCTGCAATCGATCGGAGTCGCCGACGACGAAGACGTAGTACGCCGTTTCGAGCTGTTCGCCGCGCTGGCGGAGGATGCCGATGGTCTCGGCGACGGTGACGTGCGGCGCGACGGTGAGGTAGTCCGTCGTCATCAACGCGCCGGCGATGCCCGACTCGTAGCGGACGAGGGTGCGCGTCTCGGTGGCGGCCTCGGGATCGATGCGCGAGAGGGTGTCGAGGATCTGCTCGCCGACCTCGGTCGGGAGGTACTCGATGAGGTCGGCGCGATCGTCCGCGCTCATCTCGGCGGCGATGTCGGCGGTCTCCTCGACGCCGAGGATCTCGACCTGCTCGCCCTGCAGATGCTCGGGGAGACGCTCGAAGATGAGCGCGGCGAGGTCGTCGGGGAGGAGGCGGAGAATTTCCGCGACGTCTTCCGGCTCGAGCTCGGAGAGGACGTCGGCGAGATCTTCCGGGTGCAGATCTTCGAGGAGCTCGCGCGCGTCCTCCGGGTTCTGCACCTCGGTGAGGAGGCGACGCAGGTCGGGCCCGATGAGGGACGCCATCTGCTTTCCGTGCGAGAGCTGTTCGCTCATGTCGCCTCCGAGGTCGTCGTGACCGCGCAGCGCGCGTGGTCTTGCGACGTGAGCTGCGCTTTAGAACGAAACCCCTCGGGGATCACGTGCCGCGAGCAAGGTTTCTCATCTTCGCCAGGTCGTCACGGGCGTTCCTTCGTTCGGCATTGCCCTCCGCCCCGCCGGGCCGTAACCATCGAATCCCGCGATGACGCCGGAAACCACGCACATCGCGCGGTGGGACCTCGACAAGACCTATCTGCGCACGGAGTTCGACACCGTCCGTGACCTGGTCAAGACGGCGCTCGAGCGCGCGGACGAGAAGCGCTCCCATCCCGGGGCCGCCGCGCTCCTCCGCGAGCTGCAATCGGCGCGCGCCGAGGTGCACATTCTCAGCGGCTCGCCCGAGCAGATGCGACGAAGGCTCACCGCCAAGCTGCAGCTCGACGGTATTCGCTTCGCGTCGCTGACCCTCAAGCCGAACCTCGAGAACCTCCTCAAGCTTCGATTTCGCAGCATCCGTGGGCAGCTCGGCTACAAGTTGCCAGCGCTCCTTCGTATGCGCGTCGGCATCGAGGCCGACGTCCACGAGACCCTGGTCGGCGACGACGCCGAGGCCGACGCCTTCATCTACGCGCTCTATGCGGCCTTCTGCACGGGGCACGTAGATGCCTCGCTCGTCGAGCGGGTGATGCAGCGCGATCGCTGTCATCCCGAGGAAATCGAGCTCGCGTTGCACGCCGCGCAGGACATCGAGCAGGGGAAGGTCGTCGACCGCATCCTCATCCACCTCGACAAGCAGACGCCGCCCGGAGACTTCGACGTCTACGGTCCCCGCCTCGTCCCCTTCTACAACTACTTCCAAGCCGCGCTGGTGCTGCACGAGGACGCGCGCATCTCCGCCGACGCCGTGCTCCGTGTCGGCACCGATTTGGTGCTGCAACATCGCTTCGACGGCGACGCGCTCGTTCGCAGCTATCTCGAGCTGGCCCGCCGCGGGCATCTCCGTGGCATCGGCCTCGACGAGATCTTCGCCGCCCTCGACAAGTGGCCACGCGAAGGGACGCCGCGCGGAGCGTTCGGGCTCGACGAGGTGCAAATCTTCTCCCGCCGCCAAGTTGACCTGCGCGCAGCGGTGGCCTCGCAGAAGCCCGCGCCAGAGACGACGCCCGATTGGATCGCCCTCGTCGACGCGCACAATCGTCGTCACAAGCGGTAGCCGGCCCCTCGCCGGGCCCCTTTGCGCAACTTGGTTCCGCGGATGCGCGAAGCGAGGGCCGTTCGCGCAGCGGGTTGCACAAGGATGCTCGAAAGCGGCTGGCCCATCGCGTGCAAAGCAGCGGGTCATGGCCGATCTGAAGCCGCTCGTTCATCAAGATGCCGACAAGAAAGACGACGCGACGTTGCGCCGCGAGGCGGAGGCGCACTTCGCCAAATCGCCGGGCGTGCAAATCGTCGGGGAGCTCTTGTGCAAGCTGCGCTCGCGCGCGCTGCCGTGGTGGAGCCCGGAAGAGCTGCGCGTCTTCTGGAACGCCACCGAGCGCATGCGATGGCTCCGTGAGCGCGCCGATCTGCGTGAGCAAATCACCTCCTCGCTCACCGGACTGCCGCCGGCGGCTGCGCGAAAGAAGACGCCCGAGTTCCAAGGGGGGCTGCTCGATTCGTTCCTCGAGGATGGCGACGTCACGCTGCGACAGTTCGAGGACGCGTACGATCCGATCGACCTCGTCGTCTACGGGCCGGCCACGGCCATCTGGCGCAAGTTCCGCGAGCGCTTTCCCTGGGATCAGGACAGCGCGCAGAACCAGGAGATTGTCGCCTTCCTTCTGCGCGCGCTCCTCGCCGACAAGAGCACGCATCGCAACGTCGCTCGCAGGCCGGTCTTGACGCCGTGGGAGGTGCGCACCGCGATCCCGTCGGCGGCGTGGCACGCGCGCATCCCGCTCGACATTCGCATCGCGGTCGACGAAGCGCGTTTGCAGCGAGAAAAATCGGGTGAACCGTTCACCACCGCGCACGAGCTGGCGATCGCCACGCCGGAGGTGATCGCGGCGAGCGTGCCGCTCCGTGAGCTCACCTGTCTCCTCGATCTCGCGCAGGCGGCGATGGGTTGCGACGGTGGGATGCCGCAGGTGGTTCCCGCGGCGCCGGTGGTGGTCGATCCGATGCTGCGCGATCCGGAAGATCTCTTGGCGTCGATCTCGCGACGCGCGATCAACACCACCGCTTCGCCGACGCGCGCGAAGACGACCTCGACGCCGCCGCCGGCGCACAAGCAGCGCACGCACGTCTCGAGCGGCTACATCGCGATGGCCAAGCCGGAGCCGGCCCATGCGGCCTCGCCTTGGTCCGACGACGACGATGGGGACGAAGAGTTCGCGGTGGTCGATCGCTTCCGCGAGGACGAACAGACCCAACCGCGGGCGCAGGCGTCGATTCGATAGTCGTTCACGGGTCGGCGAGCCGACGACGTGTCATCCTCGGTCGATGCGCGGCCCTTCGGTGATGCTCGGGGTCAGCCTGGTCGTTTCGTGCTCGCGCCCGACGGCGATCGTCGCCGATCCAGTGCCGAACGTGAAAGACGCCACGATCGCGCCACCTCCGCAGCCGGTCGTCGCCGACGCCAGTGTGCTCGAGCCGCTTCCTTGCGCAATCCCGGAGAAGCCGGTCGATCTCGTCTTCTCCATCGATCGCTTCATCCAACCGATCGGCACGGCCAGTCGCGAAGAGCGCGGTGAGGTGACGGCGCACGGTACGTGCACGCCTGCCGTCGAGTGCGTGAAGATCGCCGAGGCCTCCCTCGCCCACATTCTCGAGCTCTTTCGCGCGGCGCAGCACGCACGACACACGACCGACCCGACCTCGCCGCACTACGGGTCTCGCACCCTCACCGCGCGCTTCTCTTCGGGGAGCTGCACGGTGCTCGACGGGTCGACGAGCCCGATTCTCCATGAAGATCGCGCCGTCTTCTACGCGACGTTCGACGCGATCATCGACGAGATCGTCGGCGCGCGTGACGGCGGTCCTCCTCCCTGATTCGCCCTGACGATCCGACGACGTGCTACGCCCGGCGTCATGCTCGACCTTCACGAAGCCCAAGCGCGCGTGCTCGAAGGCGTCCAGCCGCTCGGCGCCGAGCGTGTGCTTCTCGACGACGTGGTCGGCCGTGTGCTCGCCGAAGAGGTGATCTCTTCCGTCGCGCTGCCAGCCTTCGATTACTCGGCGATGGACGGCTACGCGATCGATCATGCTTCGGGCAGCGCGACTCCGCGTCGCCTGCTTCACGAGAGTCGCGCGGGGGGGCCGACGCCGCCGCCGCTCGAGGCTGGAACGGCGATGCGCATCTTCACCGGCGCGCCGATGCCCGAGGGCGCCGACACGATCGTCATGCAGGAGGAGACCTCTCGCGAGGGGCTCGAGACCGGTCTCGTGCGACTCACCGGCGCGCCCAAGCTCGGCGATCACGTACGACGACGCGGCGAAGATCTCGCGGTCGGCACCGTCGCGCTGACCCGCGGAGTGCGGCTCCGTCCGACGCATGTCCCGCTGCTTCTTGCGCTCGAGAAGACGCGCGTCGCGGTGGTGCGTCGGCCCGTCGTCGCCATCCTCGCCACCGGCGACGAGCTGCGCGAGCCGGGGGAAGCGCCGCGCCCAGGTTCGATCCTCGAGACCAACGGTCCGGCGATCGCCGCGATGGTGCGCGCAGCAGGCGGCGATCCACGTCTCTTGCCGATCGTGCGCGACGAGCTCTCGGCCTTGCGCGCCGCCATCGACGACGCGCTCGCGGGCGCAGACATGGTCCTCACCATCGGCGGCGTCTCGGTCGGCGATCACGATCTCGTGAAGCCCGTCCTCGCCGACGCCGGCGTCGTGCTCGACTTCTGGAAGGTCGCCATCAAACCCGGCAAACCCCTCGCCGTCGGCCGCCGCGGCACCACCACCGTCCTCGGATTGCCCGGAAATCCAGTCTCCGCCCTCGTCACCTTCGTCCTCTTCGCCGCCCCGCTGATTCGCGCCCTCAGCGCCGATCCCAACCCACTCCCTCCCCTCACCCGCGCCCGCCTTGCGCGTGCATTGCGTCACGCACCTGGCCGCCTCGAGCTCGTCCGCGTGCGCCTTCACGACGACGCCGGGCTCGTGGCCACGCCGATTGCGTCGCAGAGCTCCGGATCGGTGCCGAGCATCGCGTGGGCAGATGGGCTGGCGATTGTGGAGAAGGAGAGTGAAGGGATTGCGGAAGGCGGAGAGGTGAACGTCATTCGGTTTTGACGCGCCCGCGCCCGCGCCTGCGCTCGGCGCTATCATTGTTCCATGCGCCTTACCTTCCTCTCCCTCTCCCTCCTCCTCACCGCCTGCGGTGCCAAAACCGAATCCGGCACCACCGACGCCAGCACCGACTCCTCTCCCAGCACCGACTCCTCCCCAGGCCTCGACTCCTCGCCCCGCATCGACACCTCTCCCGGCACCGACACTTCGCCGGTCTTCGACGTTGGCGACGATCCCACCAAGTGCAGCGGTCCGGGAACGTGCGTGATTGGCCCCAAGAGCTGCTGCGGTTCGTGCGGCGTCGCTTCGCCGACCGACATGATCGGGCTCGAGGCTTCGCACGAGAGCTCGTACCGCACGATGGTGTGCGGCCCCGGCACCGGCTGTCCCGACTGCGCGGGCTTTCCCAATCCGTGGCTGCAAGCGTTCTGCACCAGCGGGCACTGCGAGGCTGTCAATCTCCACGTCGATGATCGCAGCAAGTGCGCAGCCGACACCGATTGCCAGCTTCGCTATGCCGATTGCTGCGAACCCTGCGGCGCGCCGACGAATGGGTTGATCGCGTTGCGGAAGGAGGCCGTCGGCGACTATCGGGCGGCGATTTGCAAAGCCGACGCGGCGTGCCCGAAGTGTGCGACGAGCTATCCGGCGGCGGCGAAAGCGGTTTGTGATGCGACCACGGGGCATTGTGTGGTGACGGGGATTTAGGGCGCGGGGCGAGCGCCTCATGACAACTCCCCGCTTCGAAGTCATCACGGCTATTTCCTCGATGCCACTGCCTACGGCAGTGCGAGCACCAAGGCGAGCGGGGAGACGCGCGTGGCGCTGCTTGTGCACGCAGCGCGCGGCGGTGAGCTGTGAGAAGGAGTGAACCAACCCCGATGGCTCGGGGCAGAGGACGCCCCTCACCCACGTCCATCGGAGGTCGCTGCCGCGTCCTTTCGCCGCCACACGCTCGCGACCCACGGTTGCTGCGCCCGCGGCATCCCTTCTGGCCGGTAGTAGTGCCCGACCTCGTCGAACCCAGCGGCGACGACCAACTCGCGCCACGTCTCCCAGCGCAGATACGTGCCGTACCGTTCGCCATTCCAACCTTCGGAGTCTTCACCTCGCGGGTTGGACGTGAACAGCACGCCCCGAGGACGTAGCGCCCGCGCCAGCTCGCCGAGCACGCGTGGCATCTCTGCGCGCGGTACGTGGAAGAGCGACGCATTGGCGAAGATGCCGTCGAAGCGCGCGGCCGGCAGCTCGAGCCGCAAGAAGTCTTGATGCAACACTTCGTGCCCCGCGGCGCGAGCCATCTCGACGAAGCGGGCGCTCCCTTCGAGCCCGACCACGCCGTGACCGAGCGACCGAAAGTACTCGAGGTCGCGCCCCGGCCCGCAGCCGAAATCGAGCAGCGAAAGCGGCGCCGCCACTTCGATCGCAGCGAGCAACGCGTCGTGGTTCTGCTGCACGTCGTGATCCCACGTGCCTTCGCGAAAAGCGACCGCGTTGCGATCGTAGTGACCGAGCGTGCGAGCGCTGATTTCGGTGAGGTCGGGAGGCGGAGGCTTGACGGTCAAGGATGATCTCGTTGCGCGCAGAGAGCGCGATTCTGCCACTTGATTGAACGGCGGGTGTGGAGTGTTACGTCAACTTCGGCCGTAGAATTCGGGCTGGACGGCTTGGATGTCCTAGCCTCTCGGCGTGACCTCACCGACCGGCCAGAAGACCGTGATGAAGCGCGCATCCAATATTCTCGAGCTTGCGTCGAGTACGCGGTCGCATGAAGATGTGACGTGGCCAACCGAGCGGTCGAGCTCGTACGTACGAAGTCGGGTCTCGAGCTCGTCGGCTCGCCGAAGTTCTACTTGATGGGGGGGCTCGCCTCGCTCCTCTTGGGCCTCGCGCTCGGGGCGATCGCCGCGTTCTACTTCCTCAACGTGCCGGTCTCGTCCGACGGGCGCGTTCGCATCAAGGTGATCATCCTCGTTTTCGCGGCGGTGAGCCCGATCGCCGTGGTGATCGGCGTGATCTACCTGCTCTTCGGGAGAATCCTCGCGCGACGGCGTGGCGTGGTCTTCGACACCAAGGTCGGCGTGGTGACGCGCGCCGCAGGCAACCGGCGCGTGATGTTCCGGGCCATCTCCGCGGTACGGCTCGGACGCGCGCACGCGGCCACCAAGCTTCAGCTCATCCTTCGCACCGGCGACGTCTGGGACCTGCATGCAGCGCATGATCAAGACGTCGACGGGCAAGGCCACCTGAAGAAAATGGCAGCCGAGATCGCGCAAGTCACGGGGCTTGCGCTGGAATAGAAGACCCGGGCTCACCACGGCGCGAATACCGCAATAGCGAGCGAGCTCACCACGGCGTTGATTGCCTTCGCGATGGCGGTCCTCATCGTCTTCGCCGAGTGGACGCTTCTTGTGACTTTGGAACCTGTACGCGAATTTGGTTGGTCGGCGCTAGCCAGCTAGCCTCATCGTCGGCGACGCCACAACTCGATTGGGCACGTGTGCGAGCGCTGCTCGGACAGATTCGTGGATGCGGGTATGACCGCGGCGAGCCGCTCGAAGCGAAGCTCGAGAGCGTGTTGGCGGACGGGCGACGCGGCCAAGCTTCTCCGAGAAGGATTGGTCTGCGCCTACCTGCCTTGCCCGTCGATTTGGCGATCGCG
>JANYDK010000015.1 GCA_025363655.1 Deltaproteobacteria bacterium
GTCCGCCGGCGCCGGCGGTGAGCTCGCACGCTGGGCGGCGATGAGTCCCTCGGCAAGGTCTAGGTCACCAGCGGAAATCGCACGTGCTACAAGAGCCGCGAGGTCAGCGAGGAGCGAACTCGGCGGCGTTGGTTCAGGCTCGCTCGGGCGAGGCGAAACGCGTGGCAGAACGTCGCCGCGGGTGACTTTCGGTGCATCCTCCGAACGCGAAGACCCCTTGTTTTCTCGTTCGGCGACGTCGCCATCCGTGTTCAACTCCCGTCCTTCGCACCAAAGGCTGAAAAGACAGGCGATTCGCTGCCGTTCATCTCGCCGGCCGGCACGTAACGCGAACCCGGCCGGGCAGCTCAAGATGACGAGGGTTGCCACGCGACGGTTGGCGCGTCCTCCACGAGGGTGGGCGGTCGGTATGCGACGGAGGACGCGTCATTCCGCGAACATGATGCAGATCGATCTGCAAGTGCGATCCATAGTCGCACGCCGAGGCGTCGAGACGCAGGGGCACGATAGCGCTATGTTTCCCGAACTCTCCCGTCACACCCACTTCGCCCGGTGGTCACGTTCGCCCCCAGGGATCCGCGATGAAGCCGCTCTTCGTTCCCTCTCCCGAGTCACGAGCCTCCGCGCAGCTGACGTCGTTCATCGACCACTGCGCCGCTGCCGAGCAGACTTCGTTCGAGAATCCAAGCGCGTTTCATGCCTACTCGGTGCGTGAGCTGCGACGCTTCTGGGCGCACTTCGTCGATTGGTCGGGCCTCCTCACCGAAGGCTCGCGGACGCCGGTCTGCGTCGGGGACGAGGTCGAGACGGCGAAGTTCTTTCCCGAGCTGCGACTCGGCTACGTCGAAAATCTTCTCCGCTCGGATGGGCCCGAAGACGATGCGCGCCCGGCCATTTCGGCCTGCAACGAGCGTGGAGAGACCGTTCGCCTGACGCGTGGCGAGCTGACTTCGCGGGTGCTCGCGGTCGCTGCGTCGCTCCGCGAGCTCGGCGTGCGTGCAGGCGATCATGTCGTCGCCATCGCGGCGAGCACCGAGACGACGATCATCGCCTGTCTCGGCGCGGCGGCGCTCGGCGCGGTGTGGTCGTCGGTGTCGCCCGATCTCGCAGCACCGGCGATCGTCGCGCGATTCGAATCGCTCGCGCCGACTGTGCTCTTTCACCACGCGTCCTATTTCGAGGGTGGGCGAGAGATCGACGTCGCCGCGAAACTTCAGACCGTGGCCACGTCGCTCCCCTCGTTGCGGCTTTTGGTTTCGCTCCGCGGCGCTGCGCTCGCTCGCGCGACCTCGAAATCGCAGACGACGCACCCGACGCATACGACGCTCGCGCAGCTTCAGGTCGATGGAGCGCCTCACGCGGGCTCGCTCGATCGGCTCGAGCGCTTTCCCTTCGATCATCCGCTCTTCGTCCTCTTCTCGTCGGGCACCACCGGGAAGCCGAAGTGTCTCGTCCATGGCGCCGGCGGTACGCTCGTCGAGCACCACAAAGAGCATCGCCTCCATGGCGATCTCGGCACGCGCGACAAGCTCTACTTTCACACCACCACCAGCTGGATGATGTGGAATTGGCTGCTCTCAGCGCTCGCGGCGAAGAGCGAGATCGTCGTCTACGAAGGGCTGGTCACCCATCCGAATGCCGGTGCGCTCTTCGAGCTCGTTGCACGCGAACGCGTGACGGTCTTCGGCACCAGCCCGGCGTATCTGCAACATTGCCGCGACGCGGGGCTGCAGCCGGCCAAGACCTCCGATCTGTCGGCGTTGCGTGCGGTGCTCTCGACGGGCGCGGTGCTGCGCGAGGCGCTCTTCGAGTGGGTCGTCGGCTCGGTCAAGCAGGTGCCGGTGCAGTCGATCTCCGGAGGGACCGACATCCTCGGGTGCTTCCTCCTCGGGCATCCGCTCCTGCCGGTCTTCGCGGGCGATCTCCAAGCCGCCAGCCTCGGGCTCGACTTGCAGGCGCTCGGTGTCGACGGCAAGCCTGCGCGCAGCGGAGAGCTGGTGTGCGCGCGACCGTTTCCTTCGCGCCCCATCGGCATCCACGGCGACGTCGACGGCGAACGCTTTCATCAGACGTATTTCGCGGCAAATCCTGGCTATTGGACGCACGGCGACGTGCTCGAGTGGACCGAGCGCGGCTCGGCACGCATCCACGGACGCTCCGACGGAATCCTCAACGTCCGCGGCATCCGCATCGGGCCGGCGGAGATTTATCAGGCGCTCGACGCCATCGACGCCCTCGCCGAAACGATGGCCATCGAGCAGCGCGCGCCGCGGGAAGCAGGAGGTAGCCGCTTGGTGCTCCTCGTCGTCCTCCAGCCCGGCCGCGCGCTCGACAAAGAGCTGCAGATGGAGATTCGACGCACGCTCCTCGAGCGATGCTCGCAAAGCCACGTGCCGTCGGTCATCGCCGCGGTCGACGAGCTGCCGCAGACGCACAACGGCAAGCGCGCAGAGAAGAGCGCACGCGACACCGTCAACGGTGACCTCGTCTCGAACCTCGAAGCGCTGCGCAATCCCGCCTGTCTCGAGGCGATTCGCAACCATCCCGCGCTGCGCGTGCGCGACGAGAACACTGCGGGAGACACAGAGACGCAGCCCTCGGGCCTCACGCTCGCCACGGCTTCCCGCGCCGAGCTCGAAGCCCACGTGCAGACGATTTGGCGCCAGCTTTTGAGCCTTCCGGTCGCGCTCGACGACAACTTCCACGACCTCGGCGGGCACTCGCTGGTCGGCATCACCATCCTCGTGCGCGTCGAGAACGCGTTCGGTCGCCGGCTGCCGATGGGCACCTTCCTCGGCCGCGGCGCCACGGTGCGCGGCATGGTCGACGAGCTGCTCACGCCCGAGCGGGAGAACGCGACGCCTTCGATCGTCGAGCTGCAACGGGGCGGCGCTCGCTTGCCCGTCTATTGGCTGCCCGGCGGCGGTGGCGTCAGCACGATGGCCTTTCGCGAGGTGTCGCTGCTCCTCGGCGCCGATCAGCCCGTGTACGGCTTCGAAGCGCCGATGAGCTTCGACGATCGTCCGCGCGATCTCCGCGACACCGCCGCCGAATACGTGCGGCAGCTGCGCGCCTTCCGCAAGGGCCCCTACTCGCTGCTCGGCTTCTCCTTCGGCAGCTTCATGGCCTACGAGGTCGGATGTCAGCTGCGCGACGCGGGCGAAGAGGTGGCGCTGCTCGCCGTCTTCGACACGCCGGCGCCGACGCGACTCTCACGCACGCAGAAGCTCCGCGTGCTCGCCCAGCGGGTCGGCTTCCAGCTCCGCAAGCTGCGCGACGATCCCGTGGAAGGGCTCTCGCTGGTCGTTCAGAAATTGCGCGACGGCGTGCGACGACTGCGACCGGCGAAGGCGATGAGCGAGGCTCCGAAGGCGCCCATCGATCCGGCGCAGGCGCTCTTCGATCAGGTGAACGATCGCAACAAGGCCGCCGTGCATGCGTACGCCGCCGAGCCGCTTCGCCCCTACGACGGGCGCGTCACTGCCTTCCTCGCGCTCGAAGGCTCTCAGTCTTCCGTCGATCCGGAGCTCGACACGCGGCTCGCCTGGGGTGCTCAGGCGAGCGGGGGCATCGACGTGTTTCGCGTCAGCGGCACGCACCTCGGGATGCTCACCCAGCCGCACGTGCAGCACCTCGCGCGCGCCTTGCGCGATTGCCTCGACGAGCTTCGTCCTGCGGAAAAACCAATCGAAAACGAGGCGAGTGCCCCAACGAAGACTCCTTCCGCACGACGTCGCGCTGCCGCTCCCCTCGTCCGCGCCACGCGCCGAAGTGCTCGTCGCGGTCAGCACGGCTGACAGCACGGTTGACGAAGGCGACACCGCCGCGCTTCCATCGAACCATGTCCGAAGACGCACGCGTCACCCTCCGCTGTCCCGACTGCGGTGCGCCCCTTCCGCCCACCGCCGCCACCGCCGCCGTGACCTGCGCGCAGTGTGGGGCGACGAGCAAGCCGGCACCGAAGGGGCCCGAGAGAATCGTGCAGACGATCGTCGTCGAGCGCGTGGTGGTGAAAGAAGGCGATCGAATCGTCGACACCAGCATCTCGTGCCCGCGTTGCAAGGTCGCGCTCTTCACGGCCCAGGCACGCGACGTCACGCTCCAGGGTTGCGGCGTCTGCGGCGGCATTTGGCTCGACAACGAGGGCTCGGTGGCCATCACGCGGCACGCCGATCCACGCGTGGGAGTGCTCGCTGCGCGCGCCGAAGCGAGCGCCACGGTGCGCGCCTCGATGATCCGCGAAGAGCTCGCTTGCCCCATCTGCCACGCGCACATGCGCAAGGTGAACCCCTCGAAGCTCGCCGAGCTCGACGTCTGCGCCGAGCATGGCACCTGGTTCGACGCCGGTGAGCTCCGCCGCGTGATGAATGCCTACACGGGGCGCGACGACGATCCCTTCGCGGCCATCGACGCCAAGGGGAAGGTGATCGATCCCAACCCACTCCCTTCGGGCTGGACCGTCGAAGAAGAGCCCATCGACATGACGTTCGGCCGGCCGACCGTCGGCGGCGTGCTGCGCGATGGCGCACTGGCGCTCGGTGAGATCGGCGTCGGCATCCTCGGCGCGATGATCGCCGGCGGCGCGTCGAACAAGAGCTAACCAGACTTCGCCAGCGTCTCGAGCGCCTTGCCGTCGAGCCGCACCGTCAGCCACTCGCGTTGGATCACCGCGCCGAGCGACTCGTAGAAGGCGATCGACGGCGCGTTCCAATCGAGCACTGCCCACTGGAAGCGCTCGCATCGACGCTTCACGGCCTCCGCGGCGAGCCGCACCATCAGCGCCTTGCCGATGCCACGCCCGCGCATCGACTCGCGCACGAAGAGATCTTCGAGGTAGAGCGTGGGCCGACCGCGCCAGGTCGACCATTGGAAGAAATAGAGGGCAAATCCGGCCGATTTCCCCTCCCACTCGGCGATCTGGGCTTCGAAGAGCGGGCGCTCGCCGGGGGTGAAGCCGTCGCGTCGGAAATCATCCTCGGTGGCGACGACGGCGTCGGGCTCGCGCTCGTAGATCGCCAGCTCGCGCACGAGCTCGAGGAGGGTCGGGACGTCGCTCGGCTCGGCGCGGCGAAGGCTCAGCATGTCCGCGCCTTACCTCCGTTGGGCCTGCTAGGGTAGGCGCGCATGCTCTGGGGACCGAGCCGTCGTTGGCGAATGCTGCTCGCGGCCAGCGTCGCGGCGAGCAGCCTCATCGCGACGGGGATCGCGCGTGCCGAGCTCGAACCGGCGCAGAAGGCGGCGCTCGCGGCGCACCAAGTGGTCATCGAGACGACCGAGAAGAAGCTCGGCGCGCAACACTTCGTCGGCGGGCTCGCCTATCTCGTGATCGATCGCACGCCCGAGCAGCTCTCGAACATCGTTCGCGACGTCGATCGCTTCCGCGAGCTGCTCCCGGCCTGCATCGAGGCGAAGCTCGTCTCGGTCTCACCGGGCGGCGTCGCACGCGTCCATCTCGTGCACCAGCTCGGCCCCATCAGCGGCGGCTACACCATGAAAATCGCCTTCACCGAAGGCGGAATGCTCGGACGGTTCTGGCTCGAGCACGATCCGGGAGGCGCGCTCGACGACGGTTGGGGCTTCGTGCGCCTGACGCCGATCGACGACGGCGCGCACACGTTGGTGACGTGGGGGGTGCTCTTCGACCTCGGCCCGGGCGTCCTCCGCGCGCTCTTCGAAGGTCGCATCCAAAAGGCCGCGCTGGCGTATCCTCGACGCCTCGCCGATGCCGCGTCCCGCTGAGCGCATTTTCGCCGTTTTTCTCGGAGCCGCCTTCGCGTGTGTGGCGTCTCTCGCGTCTCTCGCGTCGCTCACGTGCTTGGAAGCGACGGCGCGTGCCGACGACGCGCCGAGCACCCTCGCGAAGAAGACGCCGGCGAGCGACGCACCCTTCTACATGCGGGCCTTCGCCACCCTCGGCTCCGGCATCGGCATTCGTTTCAACAATCCCTATCGACTCTCGCGCCCGATCGGTGACAGCGCCGAAGGTCCGTCGACCACCTCGCCGTGGCTCTCGCTCGGCCTCGGCGCCACCTTCGGCGATCCCTTCGGCCTGCAACACGGCGCGGTCCTGCGTTGGGATCGCACGCTCTCGGGCGTCCGGCAGAACGTGATCACGCCTTCGTACATCGCGCTCCGACGCTTCGTGCACTTCGAGCTCCACGGGCGCATCGGCTTGCCCCTCATCCTCGATCCCGATCCCAACCTCGGGACCGAGGTCGCGCTCGGTGCGGCCTATTTTCCTCGTGCCGGGCTCGGCATCGGGCTCGAGACCATCGGCAACCTCTTCTTCGGCGCCGCCACGCCGGAGAACAAGCACCCGGTGTATCCGATGCTCTCGGGACAAGTGTCGCTCATCGTCGAGTGGGAGAAGTTGCCGTGAGCAAGCCTCCGCAGCGTCGCAGCATCGGCTTCGTCATCGTCCTCGCGTGCTTCGCCGCAGCGCCGACCGCCGGCGACATCGGCTCGTGCAACGGCAAGGCCGATCCACTGGGTGCTCCGGCGTTCTTCTCGGCGCGCCTCTCGATGGAGTGCGACAGGTGCAACGCCTGCGGCTACGACAGCCGCGCCTGTCGCCTCGCCTGCGACGACGTCAAGCGCGGCAGCTATCCGCAGAGTTTTCCTGCCGGATGCAATCCCGTGATCCACGACGGCGAGGTCTGCCTCCACGCCATCGAGGCGCTCTCGTGCGGCGCCTTCGGTGACCTGGTGAGCGACGCACCGATCGTCCCCACCGAGTGCGACTTCTGCCCGGCGTCGGCGACGAAGGGCGGTTCGCCGTGAGGCGTGGCGTCGCCAACTTCGGTCGACCTGTCCTCGCGCTCGTGCTCGCAGTCGTGGCCTCGCTTTCGACCGCGTGCGCCACCGTGAAGCCGATGTTCGCGGCGTCTGGCGACTACGCTGCATACCGACGTTATCGACTCGCGCCGTCGTATGGCGAGCGCCTCGGCGCCGGTTGGTCCTATCTGCGCGACCAACCCGACGGCGAGTTTCACGACGAGGTCGAACGGTGGTTTTCGCCGGCAGAAGCCCAATTTTTCGCCGAGGCCGGTCGCACGCCGGGAGGCGCGCTCGCGTACCTCAAGCTGATGCCCGATGGGCCGCACGCCACCGAAGAGGCCACCTTCCTTCGCGCTTTCGAGCTCGAGAAAATCGAGGCGCCGCTCCGCGAGAAGCGGGCGCTGGACGAAGCGCGCAAGAAGGCCGACGTCGCGCGCAAGGCACTCGGCGACGCGATCGAAGTGTGGACCCGTCGCGCCCTCACCATCACCACCTGGGGCGCGCCACTCGCGAAGCTCGACCAAGTCGACCGCGCGGTCTCCGATGCGCTCACCGAATCTCCGAAGGCGAAGTGCACGAGCGAGGCGTGCACCAAGATTCTATATTTTACCTATGCCGTCCCCGACGCCTCGCCGCCGCAAGACCGAGTCGTGCCGCTCGTCGTCAGGCTCGAGCTCACGGAAGGCGTCGTCGTGGCGATGACCATCACCGCGCCGAAGGGCGGCTTCTCCTGGTGGCTCGAGGGCTCGGAGGCACGAGGCGTCGATCCGTTCGACGTCGCGCAACGCAACGAGGCGCTGATGCGCGCGAAGAACCGCGTCGAAGGAATCGCCCGCGCAGCCGCGAACGGCAGCACCTGCGAGACCCACGAGGACGCAGCCGCGCGCACCATCGTCTGCGGGCGTTTGCAGACGACGATCGAAGCAGATCCGAACGGCGACGACATCGTGCGCATCGTCGGCGTGCCCAGCCCGCCCTGAAGCTTCGGCAACCGAGCGGAGCGAGATTGACCGAAGCGGCCAAAGTTGCGAAGCAATCTTTGGCGAAACGAGAAGCTTCGGCAACCGAGCGGAGCGAGATTGACCGAAGCGGCCAAAGTTGCGAAGCAATCTTTGGCGAAACGAGAAGCTTACTTTTTCGCGACCTTCGGCCGCACCGCGAGGCGACGTAGCGCCTGGCAGACCGACTCGTCCTTGCAAGGACCGACGTGGGTGACGACCGGCCACGGCACCTCGACGATGCGCTTGGGATCGCGTTCGTCGGGACCCGTCCAGCTCGGCGGTGCGTTGAGCAAATCGACCTCGTGTTCTTTGAGGCCCTGCGGCGCCGGGAAAGGCATCGGGACGTCGGGGACGAGGCCAATGCGTTGGATCGCGGTGCCGTCGGGGAGCGCGAAGAGCAAGGTCGTGATGCGCAAGACGCCGAGCCCGGTGACGTCGTCGACGTACTCTTGCGCGCAGCCTTTTCCGTACGTCTTGGTGCCGACGATGGCGCCGCGTCGATAGGCGTGAAGGGCGCCGGCGATCATCTCGGCGGCGCTGGCGGTGCCCGCATCGACGAGCGTCGCCACGGGACCGGTGAAGCGATCTTCGATTGGCGGCTCTCCCGCGCGCTCGATCTCGATCGCGCCGTCGCGATGTTTGAGCGGAAAAAGAGGCGCTCCCGCGAGGAAGACGCCGAGCGTCGAGGTCGCGCCTTCGATGGAGCCGCCGCCGTTGCCGCGCAAGTCGAGGACGACGCCGGCGACGTTGCCCTCGAGCTTGGCGCGAGAGAGCACGCGCGCGACGTCGTCACCGAGCGCGTCGGGGATGTCGGCGATGTGGAGCACGAGCACGCGCTCGTCGCCGAAGGGGATCTCGTCGACCGGGAGTGAGCTCTCGACGATGCTCGCGCCCTCGTCGGAGACGGAGCTCGCCACCTCGAGGTCGACGACCTTCTGCTTGCGCAGCACGGTGACCTTGCGCGGCACGACCTCTGCGCCTTCGGGCGTCTCGGCGAGCTGATCGATGGCCTCGGCGGAGAGACCGGCGAGGGCGACCCCATCGACCGCGAGCACGACGTCGCGCTCATGCAGCGGCGCTGCCGGGGATTCGTCGATGCGCACGCCGAGCACGGTGCGCGGCGCCGAGCCCCAAAGACGTGCCGGCGGCGAGAGCTCGAGATCGCGATCGAAGAGAATCGACGCTTCTTCTGCCGGTGCCCACGCTCCGTGCGGATCGATCATCGGCACGTACGCACGCACGGCGGCGGCGAGCAGCACTTCACCCCACGCAGCCTCGTCGAGGTTCGGGAGCCATCGATCGCGTGCGAGCGCGACGTCGGTGGCGACCTCGGGCACGAGCGCGCCGGCGATGCCGAGACGACGACCGAGCTCGGCGGCGAGCTTTCGCGCAGGCTGCGTCACGGGTCCATCTTCGAAGGCGGCTTCTCCGGTCGCCTCGCCAAGGGCCTTCTTTTGCGCGCCTTTCGCGCTCGCCGTCAGGCTCGCGTCGTAGACGCTACGGAGCTCGGTGATCCAGGCCTTCATCGACGCACCCATCGGTGCCAGCTCGGCGGCGCAGTCGGCCTTGCCCTCGACGACTGCGCGCAACTTGGCGGCACGCGCACGCACGACGATCGCGACGGGAGAGTCGGGCGATGCCGTCCAGAGCCCGTGAGGATCGGCCCAGTCGAGCGTCGCGTCGGCAAGGTTGACCGTCAGCTTGGCGTCGTCTTTCGTCGCCAGGGGCGTCGGGGCTGCCGCGAGTCGTGCAAGCACGTCGTCGACGAGCGTGCGTGCATCGGCGCACGAGAGGCGGGGCGGTGCTCCCGTCGGCGGCGGGCGCGGCTTTCGTCGCGGGGCCGGCTCACCATCTTCTTCGTCGTCAGCCTCGTTTTTAGGCCAATTTCGACCTCCGAACGAAGGGTCTTCGGAGGCCGACGCCGAGGCCGAGGGCGCTGCCTGATCGTGCGTGTCGTTGCGGCAACCGCCAATCGTCAACGACGTCAACGACGTCAGCGACGCGACCAGCACGAACCCGAGCGACACGTCGGGCAAGCGACGCCAGCAGCGCATCGTTGGAACGCTAGCACGCGACTTCGGACCGGGCCGCATCTATGGCAGGTGCGAGCTCACTCGGGCACGAGCTAGCGAAGCACGTACCCGGCGCCGCGGATCGTTTGCAGCGGCAGCGCCTCGCCGAGCTTCGCGCGGAGGCGCCGCACGTGGACGTCGACCGTCTTGGCGCCGCCGTCGTAGTCGGCACCCCACACCACGTCGAGCAGCGTCTCACGCGTGAGCACCCGACCACGTCGCGTGGCGAGCGCGACGAGCAAGGCGAACTCGCGCGCCGTCAGGCCGATCGAGCGACCGCCCTCGGCGCCGGCGATGGCGACCTCGCGCGTCTGCATGTCGATCACCAGCGGACCGAGCTTCACGCGCTCGTCGTCGGCGTACGCGCTCGAACGCCATTCGAGCTGACGGATGCGCGCATAGAGCTCGGCGGAGGGTACGGGCCAGGCGATGAAGTCATCGTGACCGCTCGAAGGATCGAGCTGGGTGATCGAACGAGGACCGACGACGGCGAGCACCGGCGCATCGGCGAGCGTGTCGATGGCGCGCAGGGCCTTGAGCGCACGCGGAAGGAGGTCGGGGCGATCGAGGACTTCGACCACCAAGAGTCGCGCCGCCTTCTCGCCGTGCGGGACGCCATCGAGCGGTTGGCCCCAGAGATCGACGACGCGGACCGGAGCGCCGAGGTCGGTGACGACGGAGGCGACGCCCGCCTCGCGCTGCGCTTCCTCCTCGAATCCTGCGACCCAAATCGCCGATTTCTCAGCTTTCTCAGCCAGCCGCTCGGCCATCACGTCCTCCGAACCCATCACGGGAACTGCTCCTTCGGTATGACCCGGCCGACCGGGGAAAGGAAGCGGCCAAGGTCGCGAAGCCGTCTTTGGCGAAACGTGAAGGTTGGCCCGTCTACCCCCACTCGTGCGACGTTTTTGTAGGGGCACCTCGCATGACCACTGGTACGGAGAAATTCCGAAAGCTGCTCGCCGCCTACGAGGACGAGGTCCAGCGCAAGCAGCACAAGATGGGCAAGCGCGTCGAGCCGACCGACGAGGCTTCGCTCAACCCCAACTCGGGCTACTGCACCTTCCTTCGCGCGGGCCAGCAAGTGATCTGGTCGCCGTCGTTCGACGTCATCGGTTCGTTCGACGACGCCACGTTGATGTGGACGTGGAGCTGGGCCGACGAGCGCGACACGCGCAACACCGGACGCATCGATTCGGTGCGTCGCCAAGGGCTCTCCTGGGGCATCGAGCAATTGACGACGCCGGTCCTGACGCTGAACTCCGAACAGGAGGCGTGGGAGCTCTCGATCGTCGCCACCGCGGTCGCCAACGCCGACGCGATGTATCGACTTCGCGAGGGGAAAAGCAGCCGTTTTCTCGCGCTCTTCGACGGTCCGCCGCCAAGTCGATCGCAGATGCTGCGCGCCACTCGCCCCGACAGTCAGCCGGGACTTCGTGCATCGCAGAGCTCGGCGGGGATCGCCGTCGCCGGCATGGTGGCGTCGCCTCCGTCGATTCGCTCGACGCCGTATCCGGGAACGCCGACGCCCGGTCGCACTTCCTCGAGCAACATCCCGATCACGTCAGGCCCCGCGAGCGCGTCGAACACGCCCAACGCCGGAATCGAATCGCGACGCACCACCAGTAGCAGTCGTTTCCCTGCCGTGAACCCTGCGCTCGGTCGGACGCCGAGTGGTCAGATCGTGCGCCCGGCGATCGCACCGAAGCTCGCCCCGTCGATGACCTCGACGTCGTCCGTCGGTCCCGAGCCGACCGACGTGACGAAAGCAGAGCTGGGCACCCGCATCTTCGAGATGATGACGACCTCGCAGCAGGGTCAGCTCGGAGCGGCTCACCTCCTCGCGCGCGCCGTTCCGCCCGTCGGTCCGGTCGGTTCCGTCTCTTTCGAGATCAAGCTGGTGTTGCGGCCGACCCACGGGCCGGAAGTGCCGCTGACCGCGAGCACTGCCTTGCACGAGTCGTTGGCGGCCGTCTTCGCCCGCGCCCGAGAGCGCAATGGCGCTGCTTTCCAGTATCTGACGGCCCGCCTCGAGGCCTCACCGCAAGGTCTGGTGACGCATGTCTTCCTCGAGAACTGAGCCGAGCCCGTCCCGCGAGGGACTCGAGGGTCGACCGACGGCACGGAGAGTGCGTATCCTCGCCAAAATGGCCTTCTCACGAACATGCGTGCTCGGAGGAATGCTCACTCTCGTCACTCTCGTGACTCCCGTCGCCCTCGGCGGCTGCGGCGCGTCGAGCAAACGCGACATGAGCATGCCTCCCAAAGAGGTGACGTACGCCGACGCGTGCAACCTCCAGTCGTACTTCGATCAGCGCTCCAACGCCGGCCTCGCGGCCCTGAAGGCGCTCGACGAGACGCAGGCGACGAACGAGAAGGGTCAGGCCGTCGGTGAAGGCACCTACGAGCTGCGCGACCCCCTCGCGCGTCGACGCTTCGGTCGCCTACTCCGCGACGAGTACAGCGGCGTCGAACCGAAGTTCGTCAACTCCGTGGAAGGCACCGACGGAAAGGTGACGATCCACGTCCGCTGGTGGGACGCCGGCCCCATTCGCCGCGTGCGCCCTGCCGACGACGTGTCGATCGACGCGCCGGTCGGGAGCATCGAGCTCCCGCCGAACATCTGCATCGGGGACTTCCTCTTCGGCGACAAGGTCTACGCGATGCGCGCGCGATACCTGAAGAACGAAGTCGATTTGGCGACGGACAAGCCGATGGGCGGAGCGGAGCCGACGCCTGCGCCCGCACCCGCACCTGCACCCGCACCTGCACCTGCACCCGCACCTGCGCCAACCAAATAACTCAACGCATCTCGGGGAGAGACTCCGCGAGCAGTCCGCGAATCGTGGCGAACAGCGGCTCTCGCTCCA
>JANYDK010000138.1 GCA_025363655.1 Deltaproteobacteria bacterium
CTCGCGGGACGTCGCGCGAGGAAGAGGTTCGACGTCTTGACGTCGCGATGGACGATGCCGCGCGCGTGCGCCGCCGCGAGGCCATGACAGGCCTCGATCGCCAAGTCGGCGGCCTCGACGAGCGGCAACGTGCCCCGCACCTCGAGCTCGCGCTTGAGATCGCGACCGTCGAGGAGCTCGAGGATCATGTACGGCAGATCGCGGAAGGTGCCGGTGTCGAGCACGCGCGCGACGTGATCGCTCTCGACTTGGGCAGCGGCGCGAGCCTCGCGGGCGAAACGAGCGCGCGCCACCTCGTCGACCGAGCCGCCGACCAACTTGAGCGCGACCCGAGTGCCGAGCTCGACGTGCGTCGCCCGGAGCACGATGCCCATGCCGCCCCGTCCGAGGAGGGTGCCGACGCGGTACTTGCCGTCGACGATCTCCCCCTCCCGAGGGAATCGCTCGTCCGTCGGAAGCTCGAGGTCCTCGGTCGTACCCATCAAGTCGCCTATCGACACTAGCACGCGGGATGCCGCGGTCCTCGGGTGACACCGCCGCGGGCGTTTCAGTGAAACCCTCGAAGCATGCGCGAGCGCACCTCGAAACACCTGAAAAACAAGCGTGAACTACCGCAACGGAGCGCGGCATCGTCCTTGCGACACGGGGGGACGGAGAACCGCTCAATGACATCGCGCCGCTATGAACACGCATGGTTTCTGGTGCCTTGGGCGTGCTTGCTCGTCGGCTGTCCATCGTCCGGTCCGTCGTCGGGCGATGGCCTCGACGGCGACGTTCCAGGAGGGGACGCCACCCCTGGCGACGAGGGCACGGGCCCCGTCGACACCCGCGTCGACCCCGACGCGCAGCCGGCCGGAGGCGAGACCGGTGGCACAACGCCGGTGACGCCGACGACCAAGTTGCCCGCGCTGCCCGCGCTCGGCCACGTCACTGGCAGCGTTCTCGGCGACGCGGTGAAGCTGCAGTTCGATCCCGTCGACGGCGCCAAAGACTATCGCGTCTACGTGCTCCCCGCCGACGGCGACATCACCGTCGAGAGCGATGGGCACGTGTCGGCGAAGAGCGCGATCTACCGATGCGCCGGCGCGCGCATGGCACCCGCCGCCTCGGCCGACGCGGTCAGCGGCGCCAGCGCGTGGGTCCGCACGCTCGTCGACGGCGCGAAGATCGACGGCTACACGCGCTCGAAAGCGGAAGCCACGCTCGGCTACGTGTACGCGACGGAAGGACCGGGACGCATTCCCGTCTACGCGCTCGGCGATCCGAGGCCGAAGGCCGACAACGAGTGCTACTACGGCCGCTGGACCGAATCGCGTCTGAAGACGTACACCACCTCGGCCGACGAGCGCGCGAGCCTCATCGGCAAGCGTTGGCGCGACGACGGCATCGCCTTCTACGTCGACGGCGGCGGTGCGGTCTCGGTGCAGACCGCACCGAGCAGCGATGGAGGCGCGCGCCTCTACTTCGTCGACGGTCCCGAGGCGAAGGTTCGTAAGGGCGCGACCCCGACGTTCAAGGTGCTGGCGGCGAAGACGGGCGATGCCGTGCCGCTCATGCGCGTGCACTACGCCAATGGCTGCGGCGACTCCCACGACGAGCTGGTCGCCGGCGATGCGCGGTTCCAACGCGCGTATCACCAGGGAAATCAGCCTCTCACGGACCTGCACTGGTCGGGCCTCACCGCGCCGACGACGTTGGTCATCGAAGCGCTCGACGATCTTTGTCCCTACGCGGGCACGCTCGCGCCGACGGCCAAACCGGCGATGTTCACGATGTTCGGCACCACCAAGCTCGACTACCCGACCTGGCTGACGCTCGATCAGGCGAAGGCCGCGTCGCCGCTCGGCGAGCTCTTCATCAACGGCCAAGGCGAGGCGACGAAGCCGAAGCCGATCGCCCGCACGTTCGTCAAGGTGGAGCCGACGGTGCCGACTGGGCTCGACTTCTTCGAAGGCTTCTCGGCGCCGCTCGCTCCCTTCGCCGACGAGCCCGACTGCGGCGCAGCGGCGGCAGGGAGCACCTGTTGGCAACAGTTTCGCCGTGTTTCCAAGGACTACGACACCGACTTCATGTTCACCGAGACCGAGCGCAACGGCTTCGCTGCGGTGCTCGGCGAGCTGTGGACCGGCTACGGCGACGTCGGCGCGGACGTCGGTGGCAAGTTCCGCTTCACGCCGAAGGCGCGCGCGAAGATGGCGGGCGACTCCTTCCTCTACGTCACGATGGAGACCAGCACCTTCACGACGGGCCGGAGATATCCGCAGATCATCATCTCGGATCAGGCGCCGCCGATCGATTGGGCGTTCGAGAAGGGACACTCGCTCGTCGTCCAGACCTTCAACGTCAACACCTCGAGCTGGCCCAACCAACTGGCGGTCGAGGTCTGCGACGCGCGCAAGTGGGACGTGAACCAACAGTGCCCCGCGTTCCACGATCTCCACGAAAACCTCGACCCGGCGAGCAAGGACACGGTCGCGGCGCTCGCGCCTACCGATGAAGTCGGCGAGCACGCCGGGCTCGATCGCTCGACGACGTGGGAGGTCTGGGCCTCGAGCCACCGCGTCTATCTCTATCTCGACGGCAAACCGCACGGCTGCGCCGATCTCCCGACCACGGGCATACCGACCGGCTCGGTCTCGGTGACCTTCGGCGACGTCCTCTACCACTCGGGCGTCGACAGCATGGACAACCTCTCGACCTTCGTCGGCAAGCACGGGCAGCTCGAGAGTCATCGGCACTTCGACAACCTCGGATGGAAGAACGGCGCAGCACCCCCGCCGTGGAACGAAACACTGTTTCCGTGCGCGAAAGCAGCACAGATGGGCAAGGGCGGATGAGCGTGAAGAACATCACCGTGGTCGCTTCGACGTTCGGTCTCGTGAGTCTCGTGTGCCTCACGAACCTCGCGGGCTGCGGCTCCTCTTCGGATGCCGGCACGGCCGACACCGGCGGCGGCGGCGAGATCGACACGCGCGCACCCGGCGAGGACACCGCCGTGCCCGGCAGCGACTCGAGCGGCACCGATGCGGGCAGCGACACCGGCACCACGCCCAAGGACACCGGCCCGACCTTCGATGGCGGCAAAGACGTTCCCGCGTCACCGATCATCAGCCGCGGACAACCGGCGTTCGCCTCGAGCGGTAACGCGAACGACGCCAACGACGACAACCCGGCGGTCGCCTGGGCCGCGAAGGGCATGCCGCCGGCATGGATCGCCTACGATCTCTCCAAGGTGCCCGTCGCCCAGCGTCAAACGGCGCTCCTCGCGTGGGACTCGATCCACGCCGGCGGTTACATCGACACCAGCTCGTCGGGCCAGAGGCCGCTCGATTACGTCATCGAAGCGAACACCGCCGCCGGCGGAACGAGCGCCCCTCCCACCGGAGGCTGGACCACGCTGGTGACGGTGACGGACAATCGCTACTGCGGTCGCGAGCACGTCGTCGAGCTGGCCGGCGCCAATTGGGTGCGCTTCTCGGTGACCAAGAGCACGAGCGACGGGCTCAGCTTCGATTTCGACGTCCACAGCGCGCCCGCCGGAGCGGCCGACGCGTGGCTCTTCATGGGCGACTCGATCACCGCGATGTCCGTCCCGTACGCGTTCAGCGATCTCCCCGCGCGCGTGCACACGCTCAGTGGCGGCACGCACACGCCGGCGGTCATCGACGCCGCGATCGGTGGCACCAACACCGGCACCGCCGAGCTGATCATCGACGACACGATGCGCGACTTCCCCGGTCGCTTCGTGGTGCTCGCCTACGGCACCAACGATCACTCCAGCGACTACAAGATGGAGTCGCTGGTGAAGCACGTGATCGCCGCCGGCAAGACGCCGGTGGTGCCGCACATGCCATGGTCGTCGGGCTCCACCGAGGGCACCGCGATCAACGCCCAGATCGACGCGCTGTACGTGAAATATCCGCAAATCGTCCATGGTCCGGATCTCTGGAAGGGGTTCGAAGGGCACACCGAGTGGATCCCCACCGGCGACGTCCATCCGAACTCGGTGGGCATGGGCGAGCTGCGTCGCATGTGGTCAGTGGCGATGAACGCGACCTACGGGAAGTGAAGCGATCGTGACCTTCATGACGTCCCCGAGACGCATCGCGACCATCGTCGCGGGCCTTCTCCATGCGGCTTGCGCTGCGTGCGGGAGCTCGGGCACGTCTGCTCCAGGTCCCATCGAAACGGGCGACGCTGGAACTCAGGCATTGCCCATCTTCACCGACGAAGAGCGCGCGCTCCTCGCCACGCTCTCGCCCGTCTCCGCCACCGAGCTCCCCCCGCCGCCGCCCGACGTCAGCAACGCGCACGCCGACGATCCGCGCGCGGCGGCGCTCGGCCAGAAGCTGTTCTTCGATCCTGGCTTCTCCGGGCGGCTACTGGACGGCGACAACGATGGCAGCACGCACGCGCTCGGGCGCCGCGGCGAGACCGGCAAGGTCGCATGCGCGGGATGTCATCTCCCCGAGCACGACTTCCTCGATGCGCGCACGCTCGGGCAATCGATCTCGCTCGGCTCCGGATGGGGACGACGACGCGCGCCGTCGCTCCTCGACGTCGGACAAGCGAAGCTCTTGATGTGGGACGGGCGCCACGACGCGCTCTACAACCAACCGTTCGGTCCGCTCGAGTCGCCGGTCGAGATGAACAGCTCGCGTCTCTTCGTCGCCGAGCAGCTCCACGCGCGCTATCGCGACGAGCTCGAGGCGATCTTCGGCGCGATGCCGCCGATGGACGATCACGCTCGTTTTCCAGTGGTTTCCGCTGACGTGACGGGCTGCTCTCCGGCGGGAGTCGACACCAAGGTGGCGTGCGACGGGGCGCTTCATGGCATGCCTTTGGACCACGCCGAGTTCGATGCGCTGAGCCCTGCCGACCAAGACGCCGTCACTCGCGTCGTCGTCGACTTCGGAAAATCGATCGCCGCCTACGAGCGCAAGCTGACGTGCGGAGCGGGGCGCTTCGACGCGTTCGTCCACGGCAAGCCCGACGCGCTCTCCGCGAGCGAGCAACGGGGCGCCGCGCTCTTCCTTCGCAACGGATGCGCGACGTGTCACAGCGGCGCCTTCTTCTCCGATCAGCGATTTCACGACGTCGGCCTCGCGCCCAAGTTGGTCGCCGTCACCTTTCTCGATGCCGACGACGAAGGAGCCTCCGCCGGCCTCGTCGCTGCGCTCGCCGACCCGCTCTCGACCAAGGGAAAATTCAGCGACGGCGACGACGGCCGGCTGAGCGTCGCGTCGTCGTCTGCGGGTTCTCTTCGCGGCGCCTTCCGCACCCCGACGTTGCGATGCGTGTCGCGACGCCCGACCTTCATGCACACCGGACAGATCGACGCCCTCGAGGACGTCGTCTCGTTCTTCGCACGCGGCGGCGATCCGGCAGGATTTCTCGGCAAGAACGAACTGCACGCGCTCGCGCTCGGTGCCGACGAGCAGCGCGATTTGCTCGCTTTTCTCCGGGCCCTCGACGGGCCGGGTGCCGCCGTGTCGCTGCGCGCCCCGTGAGCTCGCCGCGCTTCCAGCACCGTCGCCGTGCTATTCGTGCGGAGAGATGGGGACGTCCTCCGACCTCACCTACGACGATGCGGTCGCCGCGGCTGGCCGTCCGCGCCCGAGCGAGCCTCGCGTCGAGCCGCAGCTCGTCCTCGCCCTCGAGTGCGAGAGGCCGCTCGCCTACGGCGCACGCTTCTCGCTCGGTGACACCGACGAGGTGCTCTTCGGACGCGGAAGCAAACGTAGCGCCACGCGCACCGTCGAACGCGGCGTCAAGCGGCTCGTGGTCACCGTCCCCGATCGACGCATGTCGACCAAGCATGGTCGCCTCACGCGCGAACGCGACGGCTACCTGTACGAAGATCTCCGCTCCACCAACGGCTCGAGGGTCGACGGCGTCGCCTTCACCCGCGGTCGCATCGACGACGGGCACCACCTGCAGCTGGGCCACACGTTCTTCTTCCTCCGCGAGGCGATGCCGACGCCGCACGGCACGCCCGACGACGTCGATTGGGACGCGCTGCGCACCGAACCCGAAGGCATGCGCACGCTCCTCCCCGCCTTCGCGCAGGAGCTCCGCGCGCTCGCCAAGGTCGCGCGCTCGACGGTCTCCGTCCTCCTCGAAGCCGAGACGGGCACGGGAAAAGAAGTCCTCGCGCGCGGCGTCCATGCCATCTCGACGCGAGGCAGTCGCCCCCTCGTCGCCGTCAACTGCGGCGCGCTCCCCGAAGCACTGGTCGAGAGCCAGCTCTTCGGACACGTGAAGGGTGCGTTCTCCGGCGCCGTGCGCGACGAGCTCGGCCTCGTGCGCAGCGCCGATCACGGCACGCTCTTCCTCGACGAAGTGGGCGAGCTCGGGCGCTCGGCGCAGGCCGCCTTGCTTCGTGTCCTCCAAGAGGGCGAGGTCGTGCCCGTCGGCGGAACGCGGCCGATCGCCGTCGATTTCCGCCTCGTCGCCGCCACCCATCGGCGCCTCGACGAGCTCGTCACGCGCGGAGAATTCCGCGCCGATCTCCTCGCGCGCATGAGCGGCCTGACGTTCCACATCCCCGCGCTCCGCCAACGTCGCGAAGACATCGGGTCGCTCGTCGCCGAGCTCCTCACCCGCTGCCCACCCATCACGACGATCGAGCCGGCCGCCGCGCTCGCGCTCCTCGCGCACGATTGGCCCTTCAACACGCGCGAGCTCGAGAAGGTCCTCGGCCTCGCCACCGTCCTCGCCGACGGCGGCACGCTCGCCCTCGCGCATCTACCTCCGCCGGTCGCAGCCAGCTTCGAGGCGGTGCGCGCACCGAAAGACGACCGAAACGAAGGCGTCGACTCGAACGCCGTCGACGATCGCCCCGCCGACGCGGAGCTCCGCGCCACGCTCACCGAGCACCTCACGCGCAGCAAAGGCAACGTCACCGAGGTGGCCCGCGCGATGGGCAAAGCGCGACAGCAGATTCACCGCTGGCTACGCCGCCTCAAGATCGACTCCGACGCGTTTCGAAGCTGAGAAGGGCCCGACGCGGACCACGAGTGAGCCGTCTATTCGATGCGACAAGCCTCGTCGAACTCGAGGCGCGGGTTGCGCGGATGGACCTTGGCGCCGTCGCCGTGACCGAGATTGACGAGCAAGGTCGAGCGCCACGTGCTTCCGGCGAAGAAGGCGGCGTCGACCTTGTCAGTGTCGAAGCCGCCCATCGGACCGCAGTCGAGGCCGAGGGCGCGCGCGGCGAGGATGAAGTATCCCGCCTGTAGCGTCGCGCTCTGAAAGGCCAGACGATCGCGCTTCTCGACCGGCATTCCGCCGAAGCTCACCGCCATCTGCGGGCGAGCGGGAAACAGCTTCGGCATTTTTTCGTAGAAGGCGGCGTCGTATGCGAGCACGGCGGTGGCCGGCGCGGCCATCGTCTTGTCGACGTTGCCGGGGCTCAGCGCCGGGCGGAGCTTCTCCTTCGCCTCGGCGCTGCGGACGAAGAGCACGCGCAACGGCTGGGTGTTGGCGGATGTCGGGCCCCAGCGGGCGAGCTCGTAGATGCGCCGGAGGATCGCGTCGTCGACGGGCTCGGCGAGCCACCCGTTGTGGGTCCGGGCTTCGGTGAACAAGAGGCGCACTTCTTCCTCGCGAGACGTGGTCATGAGACCTCGGATGCGCGGGGAAGCCCGACCGACGCACCTCGCGCGTCATCGACCACCGGAGCGCTTCACCAGGCGCTCACGCGATCACGCGATCGACGAGCTGGCGCTATTGAACGCCCCGCCGTCAGACGCCGAGGCCATCTGTCAGGGGCATTGTCAGGAGGAAAATCCCGCCGGATGCTCCGGGGACGAAATCCTCAGCGATTACGTGGTGGGCCAAGACGGACTTGAACCGTCAGCCAACGGATTAAGAGTGCGCAAGCGAGGCCGCGAGAAAACGCGAGGTGCCCCATTTCCCGAGCTTTTCGCTCCCGTCGACCCTCGCTCGCCTCCCCTCGCGGCGGTCGTCTGCAATTCATCTGCAATTGGGGACGGGGTCACTTCCGCCGGGGAGCTCGAAGCTCAGGGATCGCCGAGTCTAGGGGCCGGAGGGCCTTCACGCCAAGCTCGGCGGCCGTGCGAGCAGCACGCCGGTATCGATTGATCATCTGGGAGGAGCGGTGGCCGGTCCGGTCGGCGACCCAGGTCTCGGACTTCCCCTGGGCGAGGCTGAGCGTGACGAACGTCGCGCGCAGGTCATGGATGCGAATCGGGCGGCGGTTTTCGGTCCGCTGGAAGAGTTCCTTGCGCGTCACCTTCGCATCGCCGAGGTGATCGCGGAACGTCTCGGCAAGCATGTCCCCCTGTAGCGGCCCGTCAACGCCGACGAAGATGCGGGCGTGGTCAGGAGCGATCTTCTTCCAGCGTCGCAGCGCTTCCGCGACGTCGGGGCGGAGCGCCCATGCGCGCGGGTCGTCGGTCTTGTTCCGGTCGAGCGCGACGGCGCCGCGCTTGAGGTCGAGGTCAGTCCACTCGAGCGTGGTGGCCTCGCTGCTCCGCATGCCCTCGCGCGCGAGGACGCCGTAAAGGAGCCGGTGGACGATCGGCACGCTCTTGCAGCCAAGCAGCTTCGCGTCCTCCTCGGGGTAAAGGTGGAGCTTCGCCTTGTTGTCGCCGACGCGCGGCAGGAAGCCACGCGGGAGCGGGTTGTGGGTGATGAGCTTTGCGGGGTAGACCGCGAGATTGAGGACGCGATGAAGGAGCTGTGCGACGTGACGTCGCGTCGCGGCCGAGCGCGCCGGAGGGATCTGCCGCATGACGTCCTCGGCATGCTCGATCGTGATGCTCGCGATCGGAATCTCAGCGAGGGTCCGACCATAGATGTGGGTCTTGAGGCGAAAGCGATCGTCGTCGCTCGTCTTCTTGAGCCGCACGTGGTCGGGGAAGCGTCGGTGCAAGTCGCCGCGCAGCCACTCTTCCGCGAAGTCCTTGAAGGTCATCGCGCCGCGCAGCGCGCGCTGAGTGGCACTGTTCTGCTCGGCGCCGGCGCAGAGGGCGTCGAGAACCTTGCGCACGCCCGGGAGCCGATCGACGGGGAGCTCGGCGGCTTGCTTGATCGCGGTCTCGATGTGCTGGTCGGGCTGGTGCGCCTTGCGTAGCTTGCCGACAAACTCGGCCATGTAGTCACGCCGCGCCGAGGCCTGATCAGTCGTCGTGCCCGCCGGCAGCGCCGTAGTTTTGCGCTTGCCGGACTTGTTGACGGTGACGCAGACGTACCAGACGCCCCCCTTTTCGTAGAGGGTGCCCGTGGACTTGCGAGGCATGACGTTTCTCCGGCTCTCACCGAAGGGTCGGCGCGAGCCCGTAGGCACGACGAAGGTCAGCTTCGTCGTCGGTTGGCGCGGCACGCGTGGCGCGCCGCCGCGATTCGATCCATGCGAGTACGTCGGCGCGCTTGGCGACGACGCGCCGTCCAATCTTCGACGAGGCAAACGAGCCCTTCGCTGCCGCCTTCAAGTACGAGGCGCGCGCGATCGGCGCGGTCGTTTGGTCGACGAATTCAATATCCCTGGCGCTGCGCTCGCCCATGCGTTCGACAACGCGATCAGCGATGGCGTCGAGGAGCGCGTCGAGAATCAGCCGCGCGTCTTGACCTTGGAACGATCCTGACATCGGGTTTTCTCCGAGGTTGGGACCGGTCCAGCCGGTAGTGGATCGATTTGGTAGGCACGCAGCATGCGCGTCTCCACGTGAAAGAGACCCTGCGCTCCGCGACATGGCGGAGGAGGGACGAGGGCAGAAACGTTTCGGAGGACCCATGCGTACGCGTCGTCGGAGCAGGCGACGCACGCGGCTTCCTCGTCGTCCTCGGTCATCGGCCGGACGTCGACGAGCTCGGCGACGGCGATGAGGACGCCGCGCGGCGCGTCGGCGAATCCGTGGAGTGCGATGCCATCGCGGTCGCGCGCGAGCCCGGCCACGATGGCGAGCGGGCCGCGGTAGTGCGTGAGCCACGTGCGCACCTCGATGGTCTTACGCCCCTCGGCAATCATGGAGGCCCAGGGCTGCCGCACGGAGAGCGCGCGAATGGTCTTCTCGCTCACAGCGCCACCGCGCGATGCCCGGGCCGTGCGAGTGCGAGTACGTCGGCGATCGGGTGCGGTCCCGCGGGGATGCGCGCGAGTCGGGCGAGCACGTCGAGCGCGCCGATGAGGTCGTCGACCCGGTGCACGCCGTCGCGGTACGCGGTGAGCGGACGAGGCGTACCGCACCAGACGACCGGAATAAGGTGCACTGTGGCGAGGCGCGCTTCGGCGTACATCTCGCGACCGGCGTCGGCGCGCGGAAGGACGAGCACGGTCTCTGCCTCGAGCAAGTCTTCGTCGTTCTGACGTGCGATCTCGCGCACGTCCTCGAGCGGCATGGCGTCGAGCGATTCCACGCCCTCGGAGGTCTCGGCCCAGGACGAGGTCGGCTCCATGCGAAGGTCACGCAAGAGGCCGTGGATCTTGCGCACGTAGAGCGCGTCGGCGAGTGGGGCGGCAACGTAGACACGGAAGGACATCGGGCACCTCGGGAAAGTGCGGGGCGTGGCCGGCTGGAACCCCAACCGGCCGCGCCACGCGGAGGGAAAGCTCAGTACGGCGGATTTTCGTCCGACGGATTCATCGAACGACGTGCGCCGCCGTTGCCGGCAGGAGCGCGTTGGGGCACGCGCTGCGGCGCCGACGTCGGCGTCGTGGCCGGGCGCGCGTTGGACGCCGCTGCCGCGGACTGAGCCGGCGCCTGGCCGCCGGGTTGCACCTGGCGCGAGGAGACGACGAAGCCGCGCATCTCGGCGGAGAATTGACGTTTTTCCGCCTCGGTCATGCGGCTTCCGAGCGCGACGCCGCCACCGATGCGGTTGACCCACCGGACGCGGGGCCGGACGGCGCCGTTCTCGCCTTCTTCCTCCTCGATGACGAGCTCGACCTCCGTCGAGCCGAGGCCGGTGAGATCGGTGAGGACGTCGCCGGGGAACGTGCAACCGCAGTGGCGAAGCGACTCGAGGGTGCGCTCGCCGGTGCTCTGCGTGAAGAAGCCGTACCAGGTGATGTGTGCGCCCTTCGCTTCGCCGTCTGTGACCTCAAACGAGACGGCGACCTGACGCGTGCCGGTGCCCGCGTGGCCGAAGTCGCCGTCGACTGCGCGCGCCTTGAAGTATCCGGGAGAGAGAGTCATGGATCAGTGCTCCGAGGGGTTGGGGTTGGCGTCGTTCGTGTCGTTTTCCGCGGCGTCGATTGCGACGCGCGCGGAGATCCAGTCGAGGAGATGGGCGAGCTTCACGGCGTCGTCGCCGACGCGTTCGAGCGAGGCGGTGATCCGTTCTTGCCCGGCCGTATCGAGGCGGCCGACGAGGTCGGCGATGCGGCGACGGAGCGTCGCGGGACTCGCGGGCGCGCCGGCCTCGATCGCCTCGCTGAGGTCGGCCCACGAGAGGGGCACGCGCACGGGAAGGTTCGCGCGGTTCTTCGCGTCGTAGGCGGCGGTGCGCTGCGTGTGGAGGTAGCGGGCGCCCCCATCGAAGGCGCGCACGCGTCCGCGCTTGTTCTCCTTCGTCGAGACGTCGTAGTTCGCGAAGAGCACCGCGTCGGCCCATTCGCGGAGCCAGCCGGCCGAGTCCTTGTAGATCTTCAGCTGGTAGCGCTCGTAGGCGTCGTTCTCGGGGTCTTTGAATTCCTTCACCATCGAATGGCCGAGGATGACGATCTGCATCCCGCGACGACGGCGGAGCTCGTCGCAGCGCGACGTGAAGAGGCGCCAGTAGTCGACGGACGCCTTGTATCCGTCGCCGTAGCCGAAGTCGGTGATCGACTTCTTTCCGCCGCCCTTGCAGACCGCGGTGAAGATGAGCTGCTCGAGCCAGTCGGCCGTGTCGACGACGAACGTCTGAAAATCGTGCTCACCGGTGAGCAGCACGTGGAGCACGTCGAGGACGTCTTGCCAGGAATTCGGCTCGGGAAAGCGCGGGACGCCAAGCTCCTCGGCGCCCTCCTCTGCGCAAAGGAACACCGGCTTCGGTGCGAGGGCCGCGAACGAGGTCTTTCCGACGCCTTCGACGCCGTAGACGAGGAAGCGCTTGGGCTGGGAGACCGCCTCGGTGCGGACCGAGGCGAGGGTCATACGCGGAGGCGGCGGCGCGGGGCGCTGCGGTGCCGTTCGGCGGGCGGACTGCGTCTGCGTGGCCACGCCGGTGGCCACTCCATTGCTCTGCATGTGAGACTCCTTGCGGTTGGGGGATCAGTCGGCGGCGGGCGCGTTCAGCTCTTCGTGCGCGTTCGCCGCGACGCGGAAGCGCGTCGGGTCATCGAGAGAGGCGGTGCGTGAACAGACGTCGAAAAACTCGCACGTGCTGCCGAAGCTCGAGCACGCGGATGGATTGCGCGGAAAACGCTGCGCACGTTCGGCGTCGCGGACTTCGCGTGCGACGTTCCAGACGTCGAAAGCGGCGTCTTGCTCGTCGTCCTCGGAGCGCACGACCTCGCCGCGCGAGTAGTAGCTGTCGGGATTTTCCGCGATGTCCTCACGCACGCGGAGACGGAATTCTTCGGGAGTCTCGTCGTGGTCGTGCTGGCGCGCATCGAGCCGCGAGAGCTTGGTGACCTTGTCGGTGACGTATTTCTTCTGCGCGTCGGGCGTCTCCTTGAACGGCCGGAGCGTGACCTTCGCGATGACGTCGTAGAGGCACCCCGTCGCCTCCAGGCCGATGCTTCGC
>JANYDK010000070.1 GCA_025363655.1 Deltaproteobacteria bacterium
CGTGCGCTCTGCCGTCGTCAACGTGTCCGTCGGCTCCGTCGCAGCGTCTGCTTCCGCACGCTTCACCCACTCCCGCAGCGCGGTCTCCGTCAGGTCGAACTGCTTCGTCACCTCGGCGATCGTCTTGCCGCCGGGCCCGCAGAGGCGCACCGCATCGGCTTTTAACTGCGCCGTGAACTTCCGTCGCTTACGTTTGGTCATGGATCACTTCCTCTGGCGTATCACGCCTCACGGAGTGTCCACCAAACCGGGGGGTCTCCGCTGCCCCCCGCGTAGATAGTCCGGCACGTCGCCGAGCGCGGGGACGGTTTGATCCGACTCGTAGACACGAAGCCCCCAGGGATCGTTCGACGTTCGAGTGTGGAACTCACCGGGCGAAGGCAGCGCCTTCATTCGTTTCTGGATGAACACCTTGCCGTTGTTGGCGTCGACCGTGATGTTGGAGTGCTCCAACATTTGGAGATCAGTGATCGGCCTCGCGAGCAACGTGGGAAATCCAGTGCGGCCGGCGAACGACGCGAGCTCTTCGGGCGCACGCGCAAACAAGGCGCTCACCTGGCTCCCCCTGGGGACGGAGATCTCCCAACGCGCCTCGATTCGCGCGAAGCATGGGGTGCTTCGCAGTGACCACATGTATCGGGCGATCGCGAAATTATCGCACAACCCTTTCCAATGCATTCGCAGGAGCGGCGTCGCGTAGAGCACCTTGCCGTCTGCGCGGCGAGTGAGGATCAGACGCGCGATCCCCAGTGGAAAGAGGCGCTGCGCGCGATCGATTCCCGTTCCCAAGTCGCGTGAGGGAAGGACGCCCATCCCCGAATACGCGGCGGCGCCCGTGTACTTTTGGCAGTACGGGTTGTCGAACGTGCCGCCGTCCACCGCGGTGACGTCGACCATGCGTCTGGTCTCGCCCATGACGTCGCCGTCGATCCAGACGCCGCCGGTGTCGTAGAACTGCACGAGGTGCGGATTCTTGTGCGTGCGAAGCACGAACGCGATGTGGGATCCAGTCGAGTTCGCCGGCGGCGTGTTGAACTCGACGAGCGTTCCGGGCGACATGGCCGGACTTGCGTCGAGCGAGTTGGTGGCATCGAGGTCCGACGAGCGATTCACCCACGAGCCGCTCGGCTTGGGATTCGGACCGCTGCGCCCCTTGAAGACCGGCAGACCCCTGCTCTCGCCGGCGCTCGCGCCGTCGGGCATGAACCCGCCTTGGACCTTCGTGCGAAAGTCTTCGAGATCGCACCCGCGCGTGATCAACGCGAACGTGCAGCTGTGTTGGCACTCGACGACGATCGGATAGCTACCGCCATCGTCATACATCTTCGCGTAGAACGTGCCGTCCGAGAAATTCGTGCCGGAAGAGTAGGCGGTGCTCGGCAGCACGTACGGCAGACAGAGAAGCAGCTCGGTGACCGTTCGTGCCCAGAGCTCTTCCGAATCGTTCGGCACCACGCCGTTGCCATCGCGAGTGCGGAGGCCATCGGTGGTCATCCACGCCACGTTCAAGCTCGCGGCCGACAATCGACTCGCGACGTGGTTGAGGATTTTCAGGATCGCGGTCTTGTCGTCGTACGCCACACCGTTCTCATCGGCGTTGTCGGCCGCGACGAGCGCCTCGTTGATGGCGACGACGAGCCGCGGGACCTTTCTCACCAGATCGATGTCGGGAACGCTCATGATGTGAACCTCAGAATCCTTCGTCGTTCACTGGAAAAAAGACGTGGAGCCGCTCCACGAGCTTCGCAACACCGCCGAGGAGCGTGGTGACTTCGAGGATCCCGTCGCCACCGATGACCTCGCAAGTGCACGACCACGCCCAGGGATTCTCGTACATGACTTCCGCGGGGATCTCGCGATCGTCGACGACGACGTAGCCGTTGCCCTCGAGGGTCACGACCACGTCCTTCGCGGTGGGCGCATCGGCGGCGAGCAAGCGACGGACGCGAAAGCTGACCGGCGGAGCGTCCGCGGGGACGTGGCTGGTGCCGCGCAAGAGGCGGTAGGGCGTGAGGATGCGGTAGTTCATCGTCATGCGCGGCGGCGTCGGATAGAAATCGCAGAACCGATCGAACGCGGCACCATCGACCTCTCCGCGACGGTCGCGCACCGAGGACGTGACATCCCCGCTTTGCGCGAGGAGCGAACGCTTGCCGATGACGATCGATGCTCCGCCCGGAGGGAGCGCCGGTTCGACGATGCGCCCATCCTCACCCTCGACGGTTCGCGTTCCACCCCGTCGTGAGCCCCACGGCGAGAGCAAGACGTAGTGGCGCTTGGCGGCGGCGTACGCGTCGAAGCCTTCGACTTGATAGCGCACGCGCCCCTCGATCCGATCCCCGTACACGGACGGCACCTTCGTCTTCTCCTCCCTCCCCATCGCCTTCGCCACGAAGTGGAAGTTGCACGCCGCGAACTCCTCCCCCTCCTTCAACACCACCTGCGCCCCCACCCGCGACGGATGGAACCAATCGCTCCACGGCGCGCTCGCCTTCCCTCCCCTCGCGACCGCCATCTCCTTCCCGATCGACCCCACTCCGTCCTGGAACACCTCGAACTCCACCTCTTCCCCGTCCGAGAGATCCGGCGCGAGCAGCTGCATCGCGATCGTCTTTCCGCGTGAGGTGGTCGGCTTCTCCCACTGCGCGCTCCACGGAAGCACCGACGGCGTGGGCGCGTTCGACGCCAACGGGCGATAGACCAGAGTGTACTCGGTCGGATCGTACAGGCTGCACGTCGACTGATCGCACGCTCCGTCGTGCGTGCAGATCGCCTCGGTGCTCTCGCCGTTGCCGAAGACGATCACTTCGACGCGGCGATGGAACGCGCGACGATGGCGTGCCTTCGCCGACGGATGCTGCACGTGATGCGCTCCGCAGGCCGCGAGCTTCGGCGCCGCCTTCAACACCTCGACGCGCGGCCCCGGCGTCGGCGGCTCCTCGCCGTCGATGATCATGTACTTGTGAAGGGCCTTCAGCGGCCCGACCCAGTCCTTGGGAAGGTTCACCTCCGCGTTCGTGCCGAAGTTGTTCCAGTGCGTGCCGTCGGGGCAGAGGTGCGGGTTCTGCGGGTTGAGCTCGGGGTAGAAGTTCTCGCTCCCCTTGGCTTCTTTCGCCAGCGTGATCGGCGCGAACGAATCGGTCGACTGCACCTTGATGTACGCCGGGCCGATCGGTCGACCTTCGGCCGTGGCCCCGCCGGTCGTCTCCTGCGCATCCATCGGCTCGCGCTGCACCACGCGCATCATGCAGACGACGAAGGCGCCCCACGTCGACTCGTCGACCACGCCGTCGTCGCGGATCTCGTGGCCCCACGTTTGAGCCTTGAATTTCCTTTGAAAGCGCTGCACCGAGGCGGCGCGCGACGAGCTCGGGGCGCACGGCCACGCGTAGGTCGCGGCGACCCAGCTCAAGAAGTCCTCGACGTCGCGCAGGCCGTGCGTCGCGTTCGCGATCGACGCGAACCCGTCGCGATCGCCGGTGAGGAGCGCCCCGATGCACGCCGCCCGCTTCTTCGACAGCGCGGGGTCGTCGTTCCCAGCGGCGTGACCGACGATGCGCGCGCGGTCGAGCGGCGTGTCGCGCAGGTGCTCGATGCACGAGCGCAAGGCGTCGACGCCGAGCACCGACTCGCTCTCTTCGAACGGCGGCGCGCCCGGCATGAAGACCGCGCTCTGCGGATTGAAATGCTCGAGCTCCAACACCTCGGCGACAGCGCGCCGCAGTTGGAAGGACGTCGCCGCGCTCGCGGTCGAGGTCGTGGGGCAGCCATGCGAGCGAGGCCCGTTCGGGCGCACGAGGGCGGTCGCTCCCGGCACGTCGATCGGAGAGGCTGCCTCGTCGTCGAGCGGCGCAGCGGCGCGCGTCGCGAGGTTGGGAAAGCGAACTCTGCACGTCCCGTGGCGCAGCGCGCGGAGCGAGAGGGTCCCATCCGGCGTCAGCTTTCCCTTGCGCGGCTTCCCCTCCCCCGGCACGTCGATCTCGACATCGACGCCCCCCATCGGACGCGCGGCCGAGTCGAAGAGCGCGATCGCGAGGTACGCGTCCTCGACCACGAGATCTTCGTCGGGGCCGAGCGCGGGCGGCCTCTGCGTCGGCGCCTCGACGGAGACGGCCTCGCGCTCGATCGTCGTAGCGATGACCGTGCCTTCGCGGACCGCGTGGATGAGCGCCTTGCGCTGCCCGTCGACCGTGCCCGTGCACGCGAGCTGAAGCGTCTGGACCAACCAGGCGAGGTACCGAGTCTGCCCGCCGTCGATCGTCGCGAGGGCGAATTCGGCCTCCGCAGGGGCGATCGTCGTGCCCTCGAGTGGTCGACCGGCGCGCGCAAAGGCGAGCTGGCCGAGCAACGTGCGGATCTGTGGATGGGGCATGAGGGCTCCAGGTGCCTTCGTCGCCTCGAAGGGCGGCGAGGCGAGGGGTGTGATCAGGAGTCACGTCGAGCCCGCCGGCGTCCCAAACGAGGCATCGGAATCATGCGTGAGCTTGCCGCGGCGCACAGATTGGGTGGCGACCAGTAGTGACGACGACCTGCGTGCGTTGCTCGACGAGATCGCCGTGCTCGATGCGATCGTGTCGGCCGAAGGTGACGGCACGAAGGGTCGAGGCGGCGACGAGGGATGAGCGACCGCGCGCCGACCGCGAGGACCTCGTGAGCGTCGTCCGGAAGTCGGCGGCGGTGGTGGTCGAGGCAGCGAGTCAGCTGCTCGAGGAGCTGGCGATCGAGGCGCCCGAAGACATCGACGTGCCGCTGATCGCGGCGCACTGCGGACTGTTCACGTTTCCGGGGCGATTGGCGAACGAGGAAGGACACCTGAGCTGGCGCACGTCTGGCTCGGACAGTCGGCTTTGTCGGATGCCGACGCCAAGCACATTCCGACCGAAGCAATGGAGCGCTGGTGCAATCGCGTTGCCGCCGAGTTGCTCGTCCCTCTTGCATTGATGAAGGAAGAGTACGCCCCGCGCGCCAAGCTTCAGGACGAGGTCGACCGCCTGGCGCGCCGATTCAAGGTGAGCACGCTGGTCATCCTGCGGCGCATGCATGATGCCGGAGGGCTCGATTCCGAGCGGTTCCGCGCGGAGTACGTGCGCGAGGTCGCGCGGCTCCAAGCGCTTCCGAAAGGCTCCGGGGGAAATTTTCATCTCACCCTGGCGACGCGAACGAGCAAGCGTTTCGCGCGGGCATTGCTCGTGAGCACGCTCGAAGGGCAGACGCTGCATCGCGACGCGTTCAGGCTATTGGGAATCTCGAAGCACGCGACATTCGAGGAGTTTGCGCGCAGCCTCGAGGTCGGCTGATGGCCTACCTACTCGACTCGAACGTCTTCATTCAGGCGAAGAACCTCTACTACGGGCTCGACTACTGTCCGGCGTTCTGGGATTGGTTGGTCGCAGAGAACGCGAGCGGTCGCGTGTTCAGCATCGAGAAGGTCGGAGACGAGCTCGAGGCTGGGTCTGACGAGCTGGCGACATGGGCGGGCGCACGAGGAGATGGCTTCTTTCTCCGACCCACCAACACGGACATCGCCGCGCTCGGAGCAGTGGGCACCTGGGTGACGACCGGTCAACGATACGAGGCCGCAGCCGTCGGCACGTTTTTTCAGGTCGCCGACTACTACCTCATCGGATATGCGCTCGCGCGCCAACACGTCGTCGTCACGCACGAGATCCCGTCCACGTCGGCGAGGAAGATCAAGATCCCGAACGTGTGCGTCGGGTTGGGCATCAAGTTTCATGACGCTCGACCTCGGACCGCGCTACGCCTGTTGGCCTGCCCCTTCGGCGGCGTTCACCTGGGCCTCCTGCCAGTCCTTGTACGACACGGCTCGGCCTGCAAGTTTCCACGCGGAGCGGCCGTTCAACCCGGTGCCTGCCACGACTGCCGCCGAAGCCGACGGCGAGTCGAAGGCGTAGTCCTGCGCGAATTGCAACAGCGTCGACGATCCCTCGCGGCGGACGAGGACGCCCGTTTCGCGGAGCGTCCGGCGTAGCGCGCGGGAACCGTCGCTGAGCGAGTCCACTTCCTTCACGCGGGCGGTCGATCCGGCTCGGACGATGAACTGGCCGTCGTCGCTCAAGGACGAAAGCGAATCGCGTCGTCGAGTCCGCCGTAAATCAGCGCCTCCGTACCAGTCCAGACCACCCGCGCACCGAGTCGTCCAGCGAACGTGCCGGGCGGGCTCGTCATCGCGATCCAACTGCGCGTCACCGGATCGTAGCCGGCACCCGAGGCCGGCAGTGCGCCGGTGGTCGTCCTCCCGCCGAAGACGTAGAGGCGTCCAGCCGCCCACCATCCGAGCATCTCGGTGCGCGCGGGGGTCGCGAGGATCGACGCCCCGGGGGTCGGGATGTCGGTCCAGGTGCTCGCCCCGTCGAAGAGCACGCCATCGCCGTAGGCCAAACCGCCAGCCTCGTAGCCACCGCCGAAGAAGGCAGCGCTCGAGCCGTCGCTCACGGCATTGGCGGTCGAGTACATGCGCCCCGTCGTGATTGGCAAACCGGGAAGCATGCGCCAGGTGTCGGACTTCGGGTTGTACGCTGCTGCATCGGCGCAGACCGCCGCGGCGCAACCTCCGCCGCCGTAGATGACCATCTCTTTGCCGGTCCACACCGCGGCGACCTCGCTTCGTGCTTCGAGCGGTGAGGCCGCCAGCAATCGCCATTTGTCGGCGACCGGATCGTAGGCGGCGCCGTCCACTTGCTGAATGCCCGTGGAATTGGACCCGCCCCACACGAGCATCTCACCGGTGGTGGTCGACCAGACCGCGCCGAAGGTCGTGCGGCCGCCGATGGGAGGCGCGGCGCCGATTTTCTTCCACGTGCGCAAGGTCGCATCGAAGATCGCGCCGTCGGTGTAGCTCGTGGCGCCGCCGCCGGTGGCACCACCCCAGACGATCATCTTCGTCCCGGTCCAGACGGCGCCGTGCGCTTGCCGGACGCCGAGGCCAGCCGCCGGCAGCGCGCTCCACGCGTCGCTCTTCGGATCGTAGCTGGCGCCGTCACCGCGATCTCCGATGGGGCTCTGGCCGCCCCACGCGAGCAGCTCCGTGCCCGTCCAGACGGCGCTGAAGAACGCTCGCGCGGTCACGCCGATGCTCGCGGACGGAGCCATCGCGACCCACGTGCCTGCACCGCCGAGCGCGGTATCGGTGGGGGTGACGTCGACCTCGAGGACGTCGGCATCGCCCGAAGCGTCACGCACTTCGGTGTCCCCGAGCGTGGCATCTCCCGAGTCGAACGCGTCCCGAACGTCGACGCCGGCGTCGCTCCCGCCCGAGGGCAAAAGGACGTGCTCGTCGCAACCGTCACCGAAGCACGCGCCGAGGTCGGGGATCTTCGCCGAGACGCACGCCCCGCCGACGCACGTATCCGTTGGCTCGCACAGTACGTCGATGCACACGGCGCGCATCGCGATCGGTAGCCGCAAGCTCTGATGCTCGACGAAGCTGAGCGCGCGCCGGGCGACGATGCAGCCGCCCTTCGGCTTGACCAAGCAATCGGCGAGTGAATGACCTCCGACCGATGCCAAGATCTCGATGGCAATTTCGTCGTTGCGCGAGCCGCTGGGAATCACCACGAGGGAGCCGATGCGCCCGGTGTGTGCGTCGCAGGCGAGGGTTGTGGTCACTGGCGCGACGTCGTCGAGGTTCGGGCCCAGCGTTGCGATGCGAATCGCCGTGCCGCTCAAGTTGCCACTCCCCACGCATGGGAGATCGGTGCTCAGCTCGAGGGTGATTTGCGTCGGGGCGCGGCAGGCGGCGACCGTAAGCGATGCGCTGGCGCAGAGCATGAGTTCCAAGATCCTGCGAAGCACGCCTTTTCGTAGCGCGAGTTCGCTGGATCTCCCAGCCCGATCGCGTCGGCCCCGAAGTGCGCGGAAAAAAAATCCGCAACTGCCCTCCCCCTCCTGCCGAACAGGGGTAGCGCCGCGACCCAACGCAACGGGTGACGGGCGGTAGGTCGCTTCCTGCGAACCTCCCGCTCCTCGCCGCCAAGCTGCGGGCGTCGTCGTTCGAGGACGTTTCCATGGCCGCCCCTCTCACGCCCCAGCAGTCCGACCGAGCACGGCAAACTCTCAAAGACCTCATCCCGAAGTTGGGCATTTCCCCGACGGCGACGGCGCTCGGCCTGCGCCCCGTCGACTTGATCTCGCTCAGCCGCGATCGTCAGGAGATCACCCCCGAGATCGCCCAGGGCGTCGCCGAGCTCGCGAAGGTCACGTTCGGTGAGCAGGTTCTGCCGCCGCTCGACGCAGCAGCCGTCGTCGCGTCCGCAGATCCATTGCCGAAGCGCGCCGACGCCATCGAGCTGGCGCGCAAGGACGGCGCTCGAGAGGAAACGATTGCAGCGGTGCTGAGAAACCCTCCGCGGGGCTCCGAGAGTTGGTCGCGCTTCGATTGGCTGGTGGCCATCCACGACTTCGAGAAGACGCCGCCGCAGGCGAGCCGATCGCTGCCGCCCACTCCTTCGATGCTCTCGACTCCGCCCATGATCGCGCCGCTTTCTCTCGCGGCAACCCATTCGCAGTACCCCACCGCACCGGTCTCCGTCGCGCCGCCGATTCCCATGTCGTCTTCAGCGTCCGCGTCGTCGGCATCGCCGGCGGGTCCCTACGAATCGTCCCTCACCCTCTACGAGTTCGCGTCGCTGACCATGGGTCTCGAGCTCCTCCCGCATCGCACGGACGACGTCTATGCCTGCTTCAGCCTCACCTCCCCCGACCAGCGCGCGGAGGAGCACACGTATTGGAACGACTACCTCTCGAAGTCGCCGAAGGAACGACGCGCACTACCTGCGATGCGCGAACGGATGCGCATGCATTGGCAGCGGTTCGACGGGCAGTTGGCGAACCCCTCCGCGACGCTGCCGCCCATCTCCGAGCAGACGCCCCAGCCCGTCACCCCGCCGCTGCCGCTCGTCACCTACGCAGCCATCTGCGCCGAGCTCCGCCTGACGCCGCATCGCAGCGAAGATGTGTTCGCCTTCTACGGCCTGCCCGATCCCCAACTCCGCACGATCGTCGCGGAGTTTTGGGACCAACGTCGGCGCACGAGCCCGCAAGAAGATCAGGAGTTTCAGCGCCTCTTCTGGGAGAAGCACCAGCAGCTCGAGCAGCAGGCGATGCAGATGCAGACCTGGAGGCAATCGTCCGCGAAGCTCGCGGGCTGAAGGACTCCCGATTACTTCTTCGCCTTCGTCGCCTCGACCTGCTGAATCCAGGCCAATTCAGCCGCAAACGCCTTCTCGCGCGGCGCCGCGTTCATCACCGGGGCCGCGCCATCGGGACCCGCCACGCCGGAAGCGCCATTCGCCCCCGGTGCGCCGGGCGTTCCCGGTTTGCCCGAAGAGGGAAGCTGCGAACAGGGGACCTGTCCTTGCCCGCCGGCCGTCGTCGAGCTGCCAGGTGCGCCGCCCGCGCCGCCCTTGCCTCCGGGTCCACCTGGTCCGCCCGCGCCCGCGCCGCCACCAGGGCTGGCGAGACGAAGACGCGCCGTGAGCTTGTCGCGCGCGGCGTTGTCGACGAGCACGTTGATGGTGCCGCCCGGACCGCCGTTGCCGCCAGGAGCACCCGGCAAACCCGCGGTGCCGGGAGTACCGTCTTTGCCTGATTGGCAATCACCGGAGCCCGCTTCCCCCGCAAGGCCGTCTTTTCCAGGCACTCCCGGAAGGCCCGGCGCACCCGATTGGCCTCTAGCATAAATGGTAATCGGGCTGTCGGCGTTGGGGCTGATGAGATATCGCGTCACCCCCAGGTTGGGCACGTCGACGCGAATGAGGGCAGCGTCGGCGTAGTAGGGAGTCGAGAGCGTGGTGATCGACACGTTCACCACCGGCCCCGGCCCGCCGCTCTGTCCGGGTGCCGCCGCCGCGTCGCCGCCGAACGACGTCGTCAGCATGCAGGTGTAGACCGGCTTCAGCGTCGAATCGCCGACGCTCGACTTGCCGACGCTGCTCTCGAGCCAACCATGCAGCGTCAGGCCCGACGCCGCCGTCTCTCGCGGATCGGCCGACGGCATGAAGACGAATTCCTTCGCTTCGCCCTGCTGCGCCGCGTGATCGGCTTGGATGCGAATGAGCTGCGGATCGATGACCGAGTCGCTCTTGCCCTGACAACCGCTGTTCGGGTTGGTGTTGCTGCAAGAGGTGCCGTCGGCGAGGCGCGCCACCACCTCGACTTGGAAGGCGTCGCCGGGGCAGAAGAGCGGCTGACCCGAAGCCGGGTGCACCGCGACGTTGACGACGTTGCGCGGATCGATCTCGAGCTTCTTCGGCCCGCAACCGACGGCGAATGCCGCCACGCCGACCATCACCGAGATTGCAGAGACTGCCAAGAATGACTCTCGCTCGCGCATCAGACGCCTCCTCCCTTCGTCTCGATGGAGACGGGCTTCTTCTTCACCGGGTTGACCGACGCCACCTGCGCAGCCCAGCACCCTCGTTGCACTTTCTGCCAAACGCCATTGACCACGACGGCCTTGAAGAGCACGCGGCGGTTGCGCGGATCGTCGACGCCGTCGCCGACGTTGACGGCAGGGCAGTATTTTCCGTATCCAATCGCGACGAGCCGTCCGCCGTCGATGCCGAAGCCTTGCAGCGTCTGGGCGACGGCGTGCGCGCGCTTGTCGGTGAGATCGAGGTTGTGCTGCGCGTCGCCCTTCTGCGAAGCGTGCCCTTCGATCTCGAGGCGGTTGATCTCGGGGTGCGCCTTCAACACCTCGGCCACCTGTCCGAGCGTGCCCTGCGCATTGCCGGCGAGCTTGGCAGAGTCGATCTCGAACTCGATGCGCATCGATTCGGGCACGAAAATCATGCTCGATTGCGCGTCGTATTCGACCACCGTGCCCGGCACGCTGTCGGGACAACCGTCGTCGTCGCGATAACCGTTGTAGGTCTCTTGCTGCTGCGGGCACTGGTCGATGGCGTCGGCGACGCCATCCTTGTCGACGTCCGTTCCGGGGCAACCGTCGTTGGGATTGGGCGCCTGGTTGTCCTCGATGAGCCCGGGGCACTTGTCCTGCGCGTTGGCGACGCCGTCGTGATCGTCGTCGTCGGAGTTGGAGGGACAGCCGTCGCTCGGATCGGGCGGCTGACCATCTTCCTTCGCGTCGGGGCACTTGTCCTGCAGCCGGCCGATGCCGTCCATGTCCGGATCTTCGGCCGGGCAGCCGTCGTTCGCCTTCGGCGGGAGGCCATCTTCGGCGTCGTCGGGGCACGCATCATCGACGTCGGCGATGCCATCGACGTCCTTGTCGGCACCACGATCGGCGATCGCGTACGTCGGGCGCGGCGGCGGGCCACCGCAGGCGAAGACGTCGACGAGGAGGACGCCGATCGTGAGCGGCGTGCCGTAGCGAAGGAACGAACGGAGTGCGGAGCGAGGGGCCGGTCGCGCGAGCATGGGGCGCATGCTACCCGTCGGACGACTTTGGGCGACAGAGAAAGCGCCGATGACGAGCCACCCGAAAAATTCGGCCTTTTCGGCGACGACGAGTGCGACGTAGAACCAAGCGATGAGCTCGATCGACCCGGCCGCCCTCCGCCGACACTACCGCGCATTTCTCGGAGAGCCGCGTGAGCCGCACGAGGACGCCCGCATCCTCCTCACGGGCCACTCGCACCAGGCCTGGCCCGATGTCGCGCGCGAAGGACAACTGGCCGCCTTCGACGACGCCGCCCGCGAGGTCGACGACAAGTGGGGCCGCGCCTTCGCCATCGCCGACGAGCTCCGCACCACGATCGCAGGCCGCATCGGAGCGCACGCTGACGAAATCGCCCTCGCGGGATCGACCCACGAGCTGACGGCTCGCTTCCTCTCCGCGCTCGACCTCCGCCATCGCCCGCGCATCGTCACCACGGCCGGAGAGTTCCACTCGCTCCATCGACAGCTCGCGCGGCTCTCCGAAGAGAACGTCGAAGTACGCTGGATCGACGTCGCCAAGCGCGTCGACACCCTCGCCTCCCGCCTCGCCGACGCGCTCGACGAACGCACCAGCGCGGTCATGGTTTCGAGCGTCCTCTTCGAGACCTCGAGCGTCCTCCCTCATTTGAGCGAATTGGTCGATCGCGCCCGCGCCCTCGGCGTCGCCGTGCTCGTCGACGCGTATCACGCGTTCACCGCGCTTCCCTTCACGATGCAGGAGATCGAGGGCAATCACTCCGACGTTTACCTCGTCGCCGGCGGTTACAAATACGCCCAATGGGGTGAAGGCAATTGCTTCCTTCGTGTTCCCCGAAGCAGCACACTTCGCCCCGTCTACACCGGTTGGTACAGCGATTTCGCGGGCCTCGGCGCGATGCGCGAAGGCGGACCCATCGCGTACGGCCCTCGCCCCGCCGATCGGTTCGCGGGGAGCACGTACGATCCGACGAGTCACTATCGGGCGTGCGCGGTGAATCGATTCTTCGCGGAACAAGGCCTCACCGTCGAGGCGCTGCGCGCATGCTCGCTCGCGCAAACGCAGTTGCTCATCGACGAGCTCGAGGGCGTGAAGGGAATGGAGCTCGTCACCCCGCGGGATGCGAAGGCGCGTGGGGGGTTCGTCGCACTACGGGTGAAGGATGCGGCGGGGTCGGTGAAGCGATTGAGGGAGAGAGGCGTGATGGCGGATGCGCGGGGGGAGATCTTGCGGCTCGGGCCGGCGGCGTATTTGGGGGATGAGGAGTTGAGGAGAGGGGCAGCGGTGGTGAGAGAGATCGTTCGCGGCCTCTGAGCGCTGGCCCATGCGCGGGCGCAGTCCCGGCGAACTTTCCTCGATCACTCTGCCGCCCACCCGACATGGCGACCTGAACCCCGCTCTCCCGAGAGCGTTGCCACCGCTCGATCGTGCCGCGCCTGCGCGCGCGTGCATCGCGCGGTCATCGGTTCGCAAGGATCGTCATGTCGATTCCGTACGACGCGTCGAGCGGGCCACCGCTCGGGCGCCTTGGCACCCGTGTGCGCGAGACGTTGCTCGCGCTCGTCCCAGCAGGGCTGACGGCGGTGATCGCGGCGAAGATCGCGCTGCGGCACGTCGCTTCGGTGAACAGCGACGAGCTCTATCTGACGGCGCTCTTTCGCGATATGCGCAATGGCACTCCGCTCGAATGGCATTTGACGCCGGCGCCCTACTTTTTTCCCGATTGGATTGCCTATGCCCTCTCCGGGGGATTCGGCGACGATCTGGGAAGAGTCTTCGCGGTCTACGCAGCGTTGATGACCCTGCTCTTCCTCTTCGGGTTCGGGCTCCTCGCGCGCACGCTCTCGGCGCCGAGCTGGCACGGCGTTCTCGTCGGCAGCGCCGTCTTCGCGGCGGTCGCGGCGTCCGACGGATCGGTGGCGAGGTTCTGGGTCGTTCCCACGTTTCACGGCGGCCTGCTGGCGATGCTCCCGACGGTGCTGGCGGTCTTCTTGGCCGAGCTCCGTGAGCCAAGGGCGCGCCGTCGGCGCCTCCTCGTGGGATTGACGACGCTGATCGCAGCGTCCGATTTGTTCGTCGTTCCACAGTTCATCTTGCCCGCCGCCGTGGTCGCGTTGGCGCATCGGCGGCGGCGGCTCGCGACCGAGATCGTGATGACGCCGATCGTGGGCAGCCTCTTCGTGCGAGTGATGGTCCGAGCGCTGTGGCACTGGCACATCCCTCCGGGGATATCGCTGCCGACGGCGCTGCGGCACGTCACCTCTTCGCGCTATTGGACTGATGCCGCCGACGCGTTCCTGCACTTGGTCACCGAACAGCCCTTCGCCTTCGTGCTCGCGCTCTCCGGCGTCGCCTATGCTGGATTCGTCGTCAGGCGCGCGAGAGAAGACGGTCACGGCGCGGCGACGGCATTGGCCGAATTCCTCATCGCCTCGGCGATCGTCGGTCCGCTGATCGTGACCTTCGCCGGCCTCTACGACGCCCCCATCGCCAATCGTTACCTCTTGCCGGTGCTCGCGCTCCCACCCGCGTCGCTCTTGGCATTGCGCGCGAGCTGGCCCAAAAACGTGCTCCGCGGCGCTTGCGTCGTCGCGATCGTCGCCTGCGCGATGCTCTCGCGACGGAGCGACGCCAACCTCGGCACGCCCTACCCGGACGACGTCGCCTGCGTCGACGCACTGGCGACGAAGCATGGGTGGACACGCGGCTATTCGAGCTACTGGCTCGCCAAACGGTCGAGCCTCCTCTCGCACCGAGGTCTGACGGTACTCGCCGTCGACGACGAGCTACTGCCCTATGAGTGGATCACCAATCGCGCTTGGTACGGCGGCGCCGCCATGCAATTCGCCTTGGCGAAAGACGGTGAGACGGCATACCTCGAGGGGTACGCGAAGAAGTGGCACGGAGTGATGGTGGGAAACTGCGGCGAGGTGGCGGTGTTCCAAATCGGAGACTCGAACGCGACCATCGACGCCAGTGCCGGTGCCGCCGCCCGCGCCCGTCAGCTCACAGCGGCAGCTGCTCGGTAATCTTCCGCCGGCACGTCCCCGACTGGCAGTTGTTCGACGCGCACTCGCTGCCCACGTTGCACGAGTCGCCGTTGTCCTTCTTCTTCGAAGCAGGAGGCGGCGGTGGCGGCACGACGACGCTCGGTCCAGGACCGACGACGACCTTGCCGGGCGGCTTCCACGGCGTCTTCGGGGGCTTCGTCGACGGCGTGGGCGGCGGCGGGGTGACCTCGCTCGACGCAGCCGGCAGCGGCGGATCGGGATCGGGCGTCGGCGTCGCGGGCTCGTGCTTCACGACGGGCTTCGGATCCGGCGGCGGCGTGGGATCGTTGTCGACGGTGTTCGCGGGATGCGGTTCGTCGAAGGGCTTCTTGCTCGAGGCGCCGAGCACTGCGAAGCCAGCGGCGCCGAGGACCACGACCGCCGCGAGTCCGATGCCGGCGTACATCCAACCCGACGAACGTCGCTCGAGCGCGGTGTGAGTCGCGCCGCCCGTCGAATAGAGCTGTTGCGGCGTTTGCCGAAGCACGCCGGTGACCGTTTGCAACGACGAGCCACCAGCCTCGAGCGTCGGCGGAACGACCGCGGTGCCATTGGCGTCGGCCGCACCGGTGAGAATCTCGGGCGTGAGCAGCACCGAGCCACCGAGGAAGGGCGTGAGCTCGTCGATGAGCGCGCGGCAGTTCGCGGTGCGGAACTGCGGGTCACGCTGGAGCATGCGATGGACGATGCCCGAGAGCTCGGGCGACACCCACGGAGCGATGTCGCGCAGCGGCGTGATTTCGCGCGTGCAGATGGCGAGGATGAGCTCGCCGAGAGATTCGATCGACTTCCACGGCGTCTGCCCGGAGAGCGCCTCGTAGAAGCACATGCCGAGCGACCAGACGTCGCTGCGGAGGTCGACGGTGCGGAGACCGCGCGCCTGCTCGGGCGACATGTAGAGCGGCGTGCCGAGCATCGAACCGGTGCGCGTGAGCCCACCCGAGCTCGCTCCGAGCTGATCCATCGACTGCTTGGCGATGCCGAAGTCGAGGATCTTCACGACCAGGTCGCCCGGGCCGCGCATCGCCATGAAGATGTTGGCGGGCTTGATGTCACGGTGGACGATGCCGGCGGCGTGGGCGGCGGCGAGACCTTCGGCCGCTTGGCTCATCACGCGGGCGGAAGCGAGCGGATTGAGCGCGCCGACGCGGGTGATGGTGTGCTCGAGGTCTTCACCGCGGAGCATCTCCATGATGATGAAGGGGAGACCGGTCTGCGGATCGACGCCGGTGTCGTAGACCTCGACGATGTGCTCGCTCTCGATCGCCGCGCTCGCCTTCGCTTCGCGGAAGAAGCGCTGGATGAGCTGCTCGTCGTTGACCACGCCGAGGAGGAGTTTGACCGCGTAGCGCTTGCCGAGGTGGTTGCGTGCCTCGTAGACGGCACCCATCCCGCCCTTGCCGAGCAGACGCGTGACCTCGTAACGGTCGGCCAGGATGCGCCCTTCCATCACCAACTCGCTCATGCTCGCTCCTCCCACGATCGCTTCACGATCGCCTCACGATCGACCCTGTCGCGACGAGCCCGAAGACCCGATTCTGACGGACGCCCATTGGACGTTAGTTACGACCGAGACTTCAGTTGGATCTTGGCAAAAAGCGACATGTAGGTGTGATGAGACAAGAGATTGGGCGCCCGTGCGGCCTAAAGTGCCAAAACTCTTCGATAAAATGCAAGCTCGGCGTCGTGCGAATGACGGATGTTTTCCGCCTTTCGGAACCCATGCTGCTCACCTGGATAGGGGTGGTACTCGGCGTCGATGCCGCGAGCCTTGAGCGCGTCGGCCATCGCCTCGGTCTGGTTCGGGGGCACCGCCTTGTCCTCGAGCCCTTGGAAGAAGGCGATCGGCGCGACGATGCGATCGACGTGGTGGAGCGGCGAGCGCTCGACGAACCGCGGTCGTTCGTCGGTGAAGGAGCCGATGAGGAACTCGTCGTACCGCGATTCGAATTTGTGGGTGTCGCGGATGAGCGCCTCGAGATCGCTGACGCCGTAGTGGCATCCACCCGCGCGAAAGACGTCGTGATGCGCCAGCGCCTGGAGCACGGTGTAACCGCCTGCGCTGCCGCCGCGAATGATCATCCGCTTTCCGTCGACGCGACCTTGCTCGGCGAGGAACGAGGCGCCGGCGACGCAGTCCTCGACGTCGATGACGCCCCACTCGCGCCGCAATCGTTCGCGATAGGCGCGGCCGTAGCCCGTCGAGCCACGGTAGTTGACGTCGAGCACCGCGAAGCCGCGATGGGTCCAGAACTGGACGCGCGGATTGAACGTCGCCGCGGTTCCACCGGTCGGTCCTCCATGAACGATGACGACCAGGGGCGGCTTGGTCCCCTCCGGCGCGACGAAGGCAGCGTTCTTCGGTGCGTAAAAATAGCCATGCGCGCGCTCTCCGCCGGCGGTCGGGAACTCGATGGCTTCGTGCGTGGAGACGTCGGCAGCGGGGAGAAGTCCGGCGAAGACGTCGCGAACGACCTGCCATTCGCCGCTCTTGGTGTCGAGCTCGCGGAGCTCGCTGCCGCTGCCCGACCAACCGAGCAGCACCGCGACCTTTCCCTCGGTGCAGGCGACGTCGCCGATGAAGACGAAGTCGTCACGGACGAGCTTGCCGTCGCCGCTCGCCACGTCGAGCCGGTGCAACTGCGATTGTCCACGAACCAACGGCGCACAGGCGAGCTCGTGCGCAGAGATGAAACCGAAGAGCCGCGTCCCGAGCTGCCAAAGGGGAGTACCGAGCTCGCCTGGCAGTTGGCCGACCCGTTCGATGGTCGTCCCGGTGCCCTTCCAACGATGAAGCGCCCACGCGTCGTCGACCTCGAGGCTGAAGTAGAGGACGCCCTCGGCAGACCACGTCGGCTGAAAAGCTGCGCCGCCTTCTCCACCCGCGATGGGCGCCGCGTCGACGACGTTGCCGCGATCGTCGAGTCGCGCGCACCACACCGTCGCCGCATCCCACGGCATCCGCGGATGATTCCACGACAGATACGCCAGACAACGTCCGTCCGGCGACAGCGCTGGGGCCGCGTAAAAATCAGCTCCCGAGACGATCTCCGTGATCTCGCCCGTCCCCGACACCGACACCAAGGCGTTGCGCGGAAACCGTTCTTTGCCGTCGTGATGCTCGGCCACTGCGACGACACGCTCGCGCCGTCGATCGACGAGCGGCTCGGCGAAGCGCCAGCCCGAGCCTGCAGCCGTCAGCCGCTTCGGCGTCGTCCCGCGCGCGACGTGATGAAGCGCCTGATCGTCATCGTGCACGAACCAGACGTCGTCCCCATCGACGACGTACGCACGCCCGCCATACTCGTGCACCCGCGTCCGGACGTTGAACGGAGCCGGCACCACATCCACCAGCTCGCCGTTCGCCTCGCGCCGCACGAGCACTTGGCGCCCGCCTTCGCTCGGCCTCGCCTCGATGAAATGGAGGAGGCCCCCCGCATACGTCGGCGCCCCCAAACGCAGACTCTTCTGCGCGATCACGTCCGCCTGCAACGACGATTCCCAAGTCCCGAAGCGAGCCACGGTAGACATGGTGGGAATCCTCTCCTTTCACGGTTCGTGCGGAAAGCCTCCTACCGACATGACTCCGGCTGAAATCATCACCCGCGTCCAATTCCTCAGTCCCACGGCGTGGGACGGCTTTCGCGTCCGGATGATCAAAGGTCGGAAGTTGCTGCTGCAAGGCACGCACGACCTCATCTACGACGACGCCTTGCTGTTCGTCTTGTTCACCAAGATCGAAGGCAAGTTGCCTTTCGACGAGGACGATCGAACCGACTACACGCGCCAGAATCTACGAATCGAGCTGATCGAAGAGCGACCGAACCTGAAGCTGCTCCTCCACTACACGCGCGATCGCGCGATTCCGATGACGTGCGGGCGCATCTACTACTCGTCGACGATTCGCGAGCCGGAGACGCTCGAGGAAATCGTCGACCGCTGCCATTCGCTCGTCGACGACTACGACTACCGCGCCTACTTCAACGTCGAGGGGCCGCTCGGCGCGGAGGACATCGACCGACTCATCCGGGCGGACGCGCGCTACGTCGAGCGGCTCGCTCGGTAGTCACGCGTGGCCGACTTGCATCACCACCTCTGACGCGTCGTCGGCGGTGATGGCGCGTTTCACCAGCCTCTTGAGCGCGACCGCGCCGCCGATGACGATGAGGATCGGCACCGTCAGCAAGGCCAAACCGAGAAGGTCGTCCTTCATCTTGTGTGCGTTCATCGAGCAAAAGATCGCGCTGTCATAGGCGCCGTGGAGGAAGACGGCGATGAGGTAGCCGCCGACGAGCCCCGGGCCGGTGCGATCGAAGCGACGTTTGGCGGCGAAATAGCCCATGATTCCGCCGTAGATCGCGTGTCCGGGGACGGCCAAGAGCGCGCGCAGGACGAAGATGACGAGGAAGGCGCCGAAGGACTTCTGCCCGAGGAGGTAGCCGACGTTCTCCACCAGCGCGAAGCCGAGGCCGGCGCGAACGCCGTAGGTGATGCCGTCCATCCGCTCGTCGAACTCGGGGCGACTCCACACGAAGGCGTAGACGCAGAGGAGCTTCGCCAGCTCTTCCACCATCGCGGCGACGACGAATCCTTGGAAGAGCCCGCCTCCGTAGCCACCTTGCGGACCGTAGTGCATGAGCACGATCTCGATCACCACGCAGGGGATGAACGAGACGCCGCCGGCGATCGCGACCTTTCGCAGCGTCCGTCTCGGCTCGGGACGCTTGGCGTCGAGCTTGTCGAAGTACAACATCGCGAGCAGCGCCGGCAGTGCTCCGAGGAGCGAGAGATATCCCATGGGGACTGGCCATAGCAATCGGGATGCCCGCTCTCGACGGGTGCCGATTGATTGCCGTGAGTCCCGTGGTGACCAATTTTGTGCCTATTTCGCTGCGCGGCGATGCGCCTACTTCGGAAGCGCCTGCGACACCGACCGAGTTGCAGGGGTGATGCACGTGGCACCTCTCACAGCGCCCGCATGCCATCATGCCGCCTCCCATGGTCTCCCTTCGTACGATCCCCCTCTTCACCGGTCTCACCGCCGAGGAGCTCGATCGGCTTCACAAGCTCGGCGAAGAGCGCGTGTTCAAGGTCGATACGCCGCTCGTGCGCGAAGGCGAGACGGCGACCGAGCTGCTGATCCTTCTTTCGGGCAAGGCCGAGGTGAGGAAGCGGGAGGAAAATCGGCCGGAAATCGAGCACGTGATCGGGCAAATCGAAGCGGGCGAAGTGATCGGCGAAGTGGCGCTCTTCGATGGCAAGCCGCGATCGGCGACGGTGGTGGCGATCGAAAAGTGCACGGCGTTCGTCCTCGCGCTGCCGCACCTGTCGGCCCAGCCGCGGCTCGTGGTCAACGTCGCGCGCGCGCTGGCGACGCGGGTGCGTGATCACGGCGACGAGATGCGGGCGACGGCGCAGCAGCGTGCGGCGATGGGCGACCTCATCGTCAAGGTCATCGTCCTCCTCTGCGGATACGCGCTCCTCGTCGCCGGACTGCCTTGGTTGCAAGCGCGGCTCCCCGGCAGCTCCTCGTACATCAGCTTGCCGGTGATCGCGCTCTTCGGGCTCGGGAGCTGGCAGTTCATCCGTCGCAGCGGGTTTCCGCTCGCCGACTTCGGGCTCGGCCGTCGTCACTTCTTCGGGTCGGTGATCGAAGCGATCGTGCTGACTCCGCCGTTCATGGCGGCGCTGGTGGGGCTCAAATGGGCGGTGATGCAGCTGCGTCCCGAGTGGCGAGCGCTGCCGGTGATCCAGTTCCCCGATCTCCGCGCGCAGCTCGCGTCGCAGAAGGTGCTCGAACTCTTCATCGTCTACGCGGTGTCGGCGTTCGTCCAGGAGCTGATCGTGCGCAGCGCGTTGCAGGCGAGCCTCGAGTCGTATCTCGTCGGGCGGCGGCGCATCGGCAAGGCGATCTTGGTGTCGGCGCTGATGTTCAGCGTCAACCACCTGCACCTGTCGTTTCTCTTCGCCATGCTCGCCTTCGTGCCTGGCCTCTTCTGGGGCTGGCTCTTCTCGCGCAAGCGCAACCTCGTCGGCGTCTGGGTGTCGCACGCGGTCGTCGGCGGCTTCGTCTTCTTCGTGCTGGGAATTTCCTTGCCGTGAAGGCTCAGTGGGCGCGAGCGTGCAGCAGACGGACGTCTCGTGGGCCGAGGCCGAGCTCCCGCTCGAAGGCCCGTCGCATGCGTTCGGGCCCGTGAAATCCGCAGTCTGCGGCGATGCTCTTGACCGCGCGGTTCGTCGTCGCGAGGAGCGCGCGGGCCTCCTCGACACGTAGACGTTCGATGAGCTTGGCCGGCGTCAATTGCAGTTGCTCGAGGCAACGACGATGCAGCGTGCGTTGCGAGAGGGCAGCGAGCTTGGCGAGCTTCGGCACGTCGAGCTGACGGAGCCGCTTCCGAGCCGCAGCGATGGTGGTGCCGAGGGGATCGGACGTGTTGCTCTGCGCTACCAGCACGTCGCTCCACTGCGATTGGAAGCCCGGACGCCTTGCGTAGAGGACGAGCTGCGCGGCGATGCGATCGGCGAGGGCGGCGTCGCGATCGTCTTCGACCATCGCCAGCGCCATGTCGATGCCCGTGGTGACGCCCGCCGACGTCCAGAGCGAGCCGTCGCGCACGAAAATGGCGTTGCGATCGACCGCGATCGCCGGCCGAAAGTGCTGCAAACGCTCGCAAGCAGACCAATGCGTGGCGGCGCGTCGACCGTCGAGGAGCCCGAGGGCGGCGAGCACGAACGAGCCCGAGCACACCGAGCCGAGCCGACGGGTGACGCCGTGCGCGCGCAAGATCCAGCGGCCGAGACGAACGTCGGCGATGGCCCCGCGGATGGCGCGTTCGTCGCCGCCACTCACCAAGACGGTGTCGATGCGCGCCGGCGGAATGCGCGCGAGGCGTACGGTGTCGAGCCGCAGGCCGCTGCTGGTGGTGATGAGCCCGCCCTCGGTGCTGGCGAGGGTGACCTCGTAGCCAGCGCCATGCGCGCGGGTGGTCTCCTCGGCGACTCGACCCACGGCGGCGAAGACCTCTGCGGGGCCCGTCACGTCGAGGGTCTGGGCTCCGGGAAAGGCGATCACGAGGACGCGACGCATTGGCAGATAATAGCTCTTCGTTGACAAACCTGCCACGCGGCGCAGCGCTAGCTTCGGGAGCATGAACCTCGGAATGCTCCTCTATCCAGGCCTGACGCAGCTCGATCTCACCGGTCCCTACGAGGTGCTGAGCCGCGTTCCAGGCGCGCGCGTGCACCTCGTGTGGAAGAAGACGGGCGTCGTCGAAGCCGACTCCGGGCTCGGCATCGTCGCCACGACGAGCTTCGAGACGTGTCCGCCGCTCGACCTCGTCTTCGTCCCCGGAGGCTTCGGCCAGATGGCGCTGATGAACGACGCGATCGTCCTCGAGTTTCTTCGCACGCAAGGCGCCCGTGCTCGCTGGGTGACGTCGGTGTGCACCGGCGCGCTCTTGCTCGGCGCCGCCGGTCTCCTCGAAGGCTACGACGCGGCCACGCACTGGATGTACATGGAGCTCCTGCCCGCCTTCGGGGCGCGCCCGGTCGATCAGCGCGTGGTCGTCGATCGCAACCGCATCACCGCCGGCGGCGTGACGGCGGGCATCGACTTCGGACTCCGCGTGCTCGCCGAGCTCGGCGGCGAAGATCTCGCGAAGGGCGTGCAATTGGGGCTCGAATACGATCCGCATCCGCCCTTCGACTGTGGGCACCCGCGCGTCGCCGATCCTCGCATCGTCGCCGCCGTGCGCGCGCAGTTCGCGACGCGAATTTCTCAGCGGCAAGAGCAGGCACGCCTCGGTGTGCGTGCCGAGCTCACCACACCACCTTCCCCGGCATGAGCGGCCCCGCCTTCGGCGGCTTCGGCACCGGCGGCGGAGGCCAGGTCGCCGTCGGCTTCTCGCGCATCGCCGGGCGCGCATCGGGCGGCGGGACGAGCGCGGCGCTCAAGTCCTTCCAAGCGATTCCACCTTGGTCGGGCGCGTAATACGGGTTCTCGAAGGAGGTCGCACCGAGGTACCGCTCGCCGTAGACGTTCTGCTTGGCACCGCTCGACCAAATCGTCTCCAAATCGTACTTCTTGGTGTCGCCTTCGAGGAGCAGCTGGAGCGAGCCGACGTTGCGTCGATCGGTCGCTACCAAGTTCGTGAGCTCCATGGTCCCGTACGACCACTCCTCGATCATCGTCTCGTTGACGATCACGTACTCACGATAGCGTCGCGGATCGTCGGGCTTTCCCAAGCGCACGTGCAACACCGCCGCGAGGCGCTCGGGATGGGCGCGCACGTCGGCCTCGAGCACCGCGTGTTGCGAACGATCGAGGAAGCGAATCGGCCCCGACGAGGTGACGCGCGCGAACACGGCTTCAGGCTTGAATTTCACCTCGATCAGGTGCGCGCCGTAGCGGACGTCGCCGAGCCCGAGCACCGTCGGCCAGCCGGCCGTCCAGGCGAAGCGAACGCGTTGGTAGTCGTCGCCGACGAGCAGGCGCGCGAACGGCTCGGGGTTGGCCCGGGCGTCGAGCTCGTACTCGGTGGTGCCCATCTGCGACATCGCGCGCGAGAGGAGCTGCTTGGTCGGAACCGCTGCTCGAAGCTCGTCGATTTGATCGACCGTCGTCCACGTGTAGAGCGTCGACTTCGCGAAGTGCTGATCGTCGACCTGCGCGGCGTCGAGCCACGCGAGGACGGCCGTCGCCGGACGGCTCTCCTTCGTCGCCGACGTTGCCGGATCGGCGGAGACCGGCGCGCCCTCTTTGCGTTTGCACGCCGGCACGATCAGCGGCGCGAGCGCTACCAGTCCGACGAGCAGATGAAGACGAGCCATGCGCGAGCTCGAGCATAGCTCGGTCTCGCTAGTCACATTTCTTCAGGAATTTCCCGCACGGCGGCTTCACGCTGGCCGACGGCTTGGGAGCGACGACGGGTGCGGCGACCAACGTGTAGACGCGCGTCATCGGCGTCTTCGCCTTGACGGTGAAGGTGTCGGTCGACGGCTTGTATCCGACCTTGGAGGCGACCACGGTGTGCGAACCGGGTGAGAGCATCGCGGCCTTGGTCGGATCGGCGAGCGACTTGCCGTCGACCGTCACCGCGTCGCACACCGGGTTGCACTGCACTGTGATTTCGACGCCGTCCTTCGGCGGAGGATCGACGATGGCGGCAGAAGCGCTCGTCGCCGGGGCGTCGTCGTCCTTGCCCGGCTTCTTGTCGTCGTCTTTGGCCGGCTTCGCGTCGTCGTCCTTGCCCGGCTTCTTGTCGTCGTCTTTCGTCTTCTTCGACGACTCGGCCTTGTCGTCGTCTTTCGTCTTCTTCGACGACTCGTCCTTGTCGTCGTCTTTCTTGTCGCTCTTGTCGCTCTTGTCGCTCTTGTCGTTCTTGTCGTTGCTCGCGGTCGTGCTCTCGTCCTTCGGCTCGCCGCGGAGGAAGAGGAAATATGCAGCCGCGCCGCCGCCACCGAGGACGATGAGGAGGAGCACGATGATCAGCGGCGCCTTCGAGGACTTCGGCGGAGGCGGAGGCACCGAGACGGCGCCCATCGGCGGACCGGGCGGACCGGGCCTCATCGACGGCGGCGCCGCGGGCGGTGGCCAGTTCTGCGACGAGGGGATGATGGGGCCGGGAATGGCGGGGCCCGCGAGGTGCGCAGGCACGCCCGGCACCGGCGGCATGCGACCGTCGTCTGCCGCCGGCAACGTCGCCTCGCCCACGAAGGGCGCCGCCTTCTTCATCTCGGCTTGCGGATCGGGCGCATATTGGGTCGACTTGAATTTGTTCGCCGCCGGCTTCACCGGCTCCGGATCGGCCGCATATTGCGTCGATTTGAAGCGATTTCCCCCGGCCGCCGGCGCCGCGAGCTTCATCGGACCGGGCGGCTGACTGGGCGTGGCGATGGCGCGCTCGAAGGCCTCGGCGAAGGCGCTGACCGTCGTGAAGCGGAGCTGCGGCGAGACGGCGAGCGCGCGCGCGAAGACCTCTTCGAGCCCACCAGGGAGCGTGACGCCGAGCTCGGACGCTCGTTGCAACGTCGAGCCCCGCTGCGTCTTCAGCTCTTGTTGAAATCGCGCGGCGTCGAGCCCTTGCGGGGTCAGCGAGCGCCAGAACGAGGCGCCGGTGAGCATGTAGAAGGCGACGAGCGCGGCGCCGAAGACGTCGGCGGTGGACCCGACCGGCGCGCCATCGACCTGCTCCGGCGCCATCCAAGGAGCCGCGTGCGCGAACGCTTCGTCGGTCGGCGCGGCCGCGCGCGCGAGGTTCATCCCGAAATCCATGAGGCGGACGACGCGCGGGCTCTCCCCGTCGACGAGGACGTTGGTCGGCTTGAGCGCGTGATGGAAGAGACCGACCGCGTGCGCGGCGTCGATCGAGCGTGCGAGGATCTTGAGCGTGCTACATGCCGAAGTCGGGTTGAGCCGCGGCACCGCGAAGTAGCCGACGCGATCGGTGGCGGTGAAGAGCGCATTGCCACGCGCGGTGTCGACGCCGGCGTCGATGACGTGGATCACCTGCTCGGGGGGTAACGTCGCCAGCTGCGCGTGCACCTTCTGCAGCGCCGCGGTGACGTCGGGACGCTGCCCGACCTCGGGCGCATAGAGCTTCAGGGCCACCTCGCGACCGGTGGAATCAGCGGCAAAATAGCTGGAAATCGCGCCATCGTCGTGGAGCAAAGTCCGAATCTGGTACTTGCCGGCGACCATGTCGGAAGCGGCGAGGCGCGGCGCTTTCAAGGCTTCTTCTCTTCTTTTTTCTCGGCAGGCTTCTCGGCCGGGGCCGGCGCGATCGACTGGATGGCGGCGAGGATGGCGCCGTCGGCGTCGGTCTTGTCGTCGTCGTCGACGAAGCCGACCCCGATGATCATGTCGACGTCGGTGAGGTGATCGACGAAGGCGAGGAGCGGCCCTTTCTTGGCGCCGCGCTGCGCACCTTCGACTTGATAGAGGTCGACCTCGTGGCCGCCGACCTTGATCACTTTGTCGGCTTTTTTCCAGGCGATTTTCTGTTTCGGCAGCTTGAGCGCGAGGCGCCCGGAGAGCGTCACCAGGGCGGCGTCGCACGCGGCGTGGTTCTTCGCCACGTCTTTCGAGGCGGCGGTGCTGAAGGCGACGGCGAGCGCCGGACCCTCGTCGGTGAGCTGCGCGACGGTGGCCGCTTCTTCCTGCGCGTAGTGCCAAGTCGAAGGCGGCGTGAACACGAGCCCGGCCCCGTGCGCGATGCGCGCGGTGGTGCTCTTGTCGGCGACGCAGGCCTCGGCGAGCGCCTCACACTTCGGCGGAGGCGGAGGAGGCGGAGGCGGCAGGTCGATCGGCGCCGGCTTCGGCTTCGGACTGACGGTGGCGACCGGAGGCGGCGCGGGAGGAGGCGGCTTGCTGCCGCAACCCATCGTGAGCGCGACGGCGAAGAGCCCGGAAGTGGAGATTGCGGTGGAGATTGCGCGTGCGGACATGGACCGACACGAGGGTCATCGTGCTCGCGTCACGCCGCAACCGAGAACGGCAGAAAAGCGCCGCGGTCCAGACGAAATCGCCCGAAACATGCGCAAAATCATCGATTCCGACGGCAGACGCGGGCGAGCGTACTCTCGTCACCATGCGTCCTCACCTCTCTCGTCGTCACCTCTCTCCCTTCGCCCTCGCCGTCGTCGCGATCGCCAGCCTCCACTGCGGCGCCGGTGGTCTCTGCCCAGAGCTCAAGGGAGGCGGCGCGGCCTCAGCGCACTTCACGGACGAGGCCGAGGCCAACGTCACGCTCCGCGCCTTCATCGAAGCGTCTGGCGATCTCGCGGCGCTCGCGGACAAGGTCGAGGCCGAGGTGAGCAGCGCCTGTCTCGGCATGGGCCACGACCTCGGCGTCCCCGACGCGGAGATGAAGCCGAAGGACGGCGCCGGCGGAAAGGTCAGCGGCGCCTGCACGCCGGTGCACGCGAAGATCGACGCCATCCTCAAGGCCGCTGGTGTGGCGCGCTTGCAAGCGACGATCACCCCGCCGCAGTGCACGGTGAGCGCGAGCGCCGGCGCCGAGTGCAAGGGCCGTTGCGAGGTCACGGTCGACGACGGCTATCTCATCGCCCACTGCGAGCCAGGAAAGCTCTCGGGCACCTGCGAAGGCTCGTGCGAGGGCAAGTGCGAAGGCACGTGCAACGGCACTTGCGAGGGAAAGTGCTCGGCGACGAACGCCAAGGGCGAGTGCGCCGGAACCTGTGAAGGCACCTGCCGCGGCCACTGCGACGCCACCTGCCACGCGAGCTGCAAGGGCGAATGGAAGGCCCCGAAGTGCGCCGTCGAGGTCAAGCCGCCGAGCGCCAGCGCCGACTGTCAGGCCAGCTGCAAGGCCCACGCGGAGATGACGGCGCAGTGCACCGACGCGAGCGTGAAGGTGCACGTGTCGTCGAGCGCCGGTGAGCTGGCGAAGCTCGTCGCCACCTTCGAGGCGCACCTGCCGGTCCTCATCAAGGCAGAAATCGCCTATGGAAAGCGGCTCGCCGGCGACATCGCGGTGCTCGTGCACGTCGCCGAAAAGCTCCCCTCGGCGATGGCCAAGGCCGGCCTCCACGCCGCCGCCTGCGTGTCGGCCGCCGCGCAAGCGACCGTCCACGCCCAGGCGTCCATCCACGTCAGCGTCGAAGCCAGCGCCTCCGTCAGCGGCAAAGCGGGCGGTTGACGGGGTCGGATCATCAATGCACTTTGGCGCTGCCGCCCGGGTACCAACCCCAGGTCAGACCGCCGCTGCACACCGTCGCCGTCGCTTCGTAGCGAAGGGTCAGCTTCCCCGCCGAGGGCGCGATCGATGCGAACGCGAACGACTTCACGACCGGCTTGTCTCCACCACCGCCATTCCAAGTGAACGTGCCGACGCTGGTGCCGTTGACCTTGACCGCCCACGTCAGCGCCTTGCCAGCGGCGCAACCAGAGGTGCCGTCGTACATCTTGAAGTCGATGTCGAGGCCGGTGATCGAGGTGCCGTAGGTGAATGCCTCTTCGACGTAGTCGCCGCTGACGTAGAAGAATTTGCTGCTCCCGCCGGTGCCGAGCGGACCATCGCCAGCGTAGGTTCCGTGCGTCGCTGAAACGGTCGACGGAAAGACGAACCCCGTCGGAGAAGCATCGACGCCGACGTCGCTCCCGCTGTCGGGCTTGCCGGTGTCGGTGCCAGTGTCAGTGCCCGTATCGGTGCCGGTGTCGGTCCCGCCGTCGTGCGTATCGGTGACCAACGCGTCGTCGGCATCGACGTGCACGTCGTCGAGGCCGCTGTCGGTCGTTGCGCCGTCGTGCGCGTCGCTGACCGAGGTGTCGACGACGCCTTCGTCGGTGCCGCCACCGTCGAGGCTCGCTTCGGCGATCGTGTCGTGCGCGCCGTCGACGACCGAGCCGTCGTGCCCCGACGAAAACGTGTCTTCGATCGCAGTGGCGCAGCCGAGACCAGAGACGACGAGCGCGACGAGCATCCACTTGCGCATGACGCTCACGCTAGCCTTTTTCGAGGCTCAAGGTCCGAGCTTCGACTTGCACCAAGTACGGTCGTCGCAGTGCGGAAGGATGTCCGAAGTGCAGGGAGATCCGGTGAGCGTCGTCGGAACGCGATAGAGCAGCGCGACCACGGCGGTCCCCGCATCGCGCACGCGGAGCGTGAAATCGAGCCCGATTTTGGTCCCCGAGGCCGGCAGCGGTTTGCCCGGAGCGAGCTCGTCCCAGGGAATTTTCGCCTCCACCTCGTACCCAGAGGCGACCAGTCGAGTGGCGTAGACCACCCCTGCCGACGCCGGCCCCTTCTGCTTGCCGTCGTAGTCGACGAAGACGCGATCGGGGCTCGAATATCCAGGCGCCGGCATCACGTACGCGCTGGCCCCGAGGTCCGCCGAGACTCCGTCGTAGGCGCCGGTCAAGGTGTCGAAACCGGCGAGATAGGCGGTGAGCCCAGCTCCCTCGTGTGCCTTGCCCGTCGGCACCACGTGATGAATCGGATCGGCGATGAACGCGTGCAGATGAAGCCCCGACGTCGCCGCCGTCGCCCCGACGAACCACGCCAAGCGAATGTCCGCCCGCGACGCACTCGCCCACCCCGGCAGCGGATCCGGCTCCAGCCACTCGCTCGCGGCCGAATCGAACCGCAACGCCGACACCGAGCAGAGCTCGTCCCCCGCCCCGTCGATCACCATCGCTCCCCCGGGATGTGGAGGTACCGTCACGCAGAGGTTTTGCCCTGTTTTTCCCGAGGAACAGGAGGGAGCCACCGGCCCCGCATCGACGTCCGAAGGAGCATCGATGACATCGATCGCGGAGTCGAACGCATCGACCGACGAGTCGGTCACGTCACCAGCGCTGTCGAAGACATCGGTCGAAACCTCGGTCGAGGCGTCCGCGGAAGCATCTGCGCCGCCAATGTCCGCAATCGACGTGTCGCGATCACCACCTGTGTCGACCGCGCCTCCAGGAAAGTCGTAGTCGGGAAACGCGCAGCCCAAAGCCCCCGACGCTCCCAGCATCGCCAGCCAAACCATCGATTCGAGAAAGCGCGGCAAGTCCGATCAACATGACGGGAAGAGTGCCTTGCACGCAAGTCGAAGGGTCCGCGCCCGCGCCCCGCGCCTGCGCCCGCGCCCGCACCCTTCTCGCGCGGCGTAGCCACCACCCACCCAGGGGCCTCCACACCCCCGCCCCCTCCCTGCTGCCCACCGTCCTCACCACCAACGCGCCACTTCCACCCACGTTTTCCTGCTCTGACATACGCGTATGACGGACGCCTTCGGGCATGGCGCACCCGCTGCAATCGAACGGTGCATGCACACTCCTCGCGCGCTGATCTCGGCAGCTTCGGTTCTCACGTTGGTGCTCTCGCTCGGTTGCAGCAGTGAAGGTGGCGGTGGTGGCGCCGACCTCGACGCTGGGTCGGGCTCGTTCACGATCGACACCGGCAAGGGCTCGCCGAGCGAGGGTGACGGAAGCACGGCGTTTCAAGTCGATGGCACCGCGCCGCCGACGCCGGACAGCACCGGGAAGTGCGAGGCCAACCTCACTGGCACGGTGCGCGACTTCCGCTTCACGCACCCCGACTTCGAGCACTTCGAGGGCGACGGCGAGAAGGGCGTCGTCCTCGAGCTCCTCGGCAAAGACGAGAAGCCGGTATGGAACGACGCGATCTCGCACGCGTTCTACACCAACAAATCGAATTTCGATCAGTGGTACCGCGACGTCTCGGGGACCAACCTCAACATCCCCGTGAAGCTCGATCTGGTGAAGGGCGCGGGCACCATTCTCACCTACGATCGCCCCGAGTTCTTCCCCGCCGACGGCCTCGGCCTCGGTGACGAAGGTCGCACCGACGACGGCAAGCTCCACAACTTCGCCTTCACCTTCGAGCTCCACACGGAGTTCGCCTATCGCGGCGGCGAGGTCTTCACCTTCACCGGCGACGACGACCTCTGGGCCTTCGTCAACGGCCACCTCGTCATCGACCTCGGCGGCGTCCACTCCGCGCAGACCGCGAGCATCGACCTCGATTCGGTGGCGACGAAGATCGGATTGGAGAAGGGAAAGAACTATCCGATGGCTATTTTCCAGGCGGAGAGGCACACGACGGCGTCGCACTTTCGGATCGATACGTCGATCGTGTTCACCAACTGCGATCCGATCATTCGCTAGCGCGGGCGGCGGCGCAGCCATCGGGCGCAGGCGCGGTATCCTCCCCGAAATGCCTCGTCGCCTGACCCCCTTCGAGCGCGTGCATGCCCTGGTGAACCGCATCCCACGCGGACGCGTCGCGACCTACGGCCAGCTCTCCCGACTCATCGCCCGTCGACTCACTCCCGTCGGCATCGGTTGGGCACTTCGCGCTGCGCCGGAGGACGCGATCCCTTGGCACCGCGTCGTCAACGCGCAGGGGCGGGTGTCGACGGATGACCAGAATCCCGGCCTCCAGCGCGCGATGTTGGAATCGGAAGGAGTGACCTTCGACGACGAGGGTGAGATCGATCTCGCGAAGTTTCAGTGGAAGCCGCGAAAATGAGCCTAATCGCGCTCGAGCCTTGCGTGCACATGCTGCCTGAGGGACGTCGCGAGCTCTCCCCACCAGCGACCGATCGTGTCGGTGTACGCATGGCCGAGGAGGCCGTGACGTGCGGGATGATCGTCGCGAATCGTCGAGAGGCCACGGTGCTCGACGGTGACGTTGGTGCCGTCGTTCATCGGCTCGAAGCGGACGTCGATTTCGTTGCGCTCGCCGGCGGCGAAATTGGGAAGGCGCCACTCGAAGACGAGCCGGGCACCGGGCTCCCAGACGAGAATTTTCCCGACTTCGAAGACACGATGAGAGTCATCGTATGCCTCGAAAAGTCTGCCACCGGTGCCGGGCTCGAAGCTGAGAATGCCTCGCCGTTTCCCACCGAATCGATACCGTGGACCGCGCTTCCACCAGAGGTCGGTCTCGGTGGTGAAGACTTCGAACGCGTCGGTGGGCGAGACGGCGACGAAGGTGGTGACGCGGGCGCGATCGGGGGCGTTCATGGGCGCTTCTTGCGCGTCTTTTCGGCGTGCTCCTTGAACGACGCGAGCTGACCTTCCCAATACGACTCGACCTCGTCGAGCCAGCCGCGCATCTGCGAAAATGGCTGTTTGCGAAGGCGATAGAGCTTCACTCGCGCGTCTTCGTCGACGCCGTCCTCATCGACGAGGCCCGACGTGCGAAGAACGCGGAGATGTCGGCTCATCGCCGGCGGGCTCATCCCGAGCTCGCCTGCCAGCTCGCCGGCGCGACGCGGCCCTTCGCGCAAGAGGTCGATGACGCCACGCCTCGTCGGGTCGGCGAGCGCGGCGAACGTACGGTCGATCGCGTTCATCGGGGGGCGCTCACTTGGGATCGCGCATCCGCTGGGTGAACCACCAGTGGTGTCCCTCGAGATCGATCGCGCCGTAGAGACGGTCGGTCCAATACTCGGGGCCGTAGTCGTGATCGGCCGGCGGCTCGAAGATCTCGGCGCCCGCCGACTTGGCCTTCGCGCAGTGCGCGTCGACGTCGTCGACGAAGACGAGGAGCGCCTGGGTGCAGCCGCCGGCGCTGCGCGGGCTCTTGTAGAACGGACGACGTCCGGTGCTGCTGATCATCACCAAGGCGTCGCGGAAGACGAGCTCGGAGTGGACGATTTTTCCATCATCGCCCTCGATTTTAAGGCGAATTTCGAAACCGAAGGCGCGACAGAGGAAGTCGATGGCGGCGGCGGCGTCGTCGTAGAAGAGCGACGACGAGAGACGGGGCCAACCTTCGGGAAGGGGCTTGGACATGCAGCGGGCTCCTCGGTATGCGCGCGGGACGAGCGCCCGCACTTGTTTGCCTGAAGGAGCAATGGTTAACGCAACAGACAACTATCGTCAAGCCGCAGCGACGACGCGTGCTGGCGCCTTGGGCGCGTCCGGATGGAGTCGTCGCGTCCCCTCGGCGAGGCCATGGGCGGGAAGATCGAGGCGCGCGCGAAGCTCGCCAACGGTGAGGTCGAGAAGCGACTCGTAGCTCGCCTCGGCGCCGAAGAGCGAGCTCATCGGTGAGGGTGCAGCGCGGTAAGCGGCGAGCGTCCGACGTGGCGAGATGACCATGCCGAAGATCGCTCCGCCGAGAACGATGCCCCCGACGTAGAGCCCGAGCGCGCGCATGCCGGCCCGGCGCGCTTCCCACGCGGAGATTTCGCCTTCTCCGGGGAGATCGGTGCCGAAGCCGGTGGCGACGTGGTGGAGGTCGTGGAGCATGATCGCCCAGCGGTGACGCGCGGTGTTCGGCACCCAGAAGGGGAGTCCGAAGAACGAAGCGCGCGTCCACGCATCGCGATAGGCGGCGACGGTGAAGCCGTTCTCGGCCAAGTAGGCCTCGAGCGCCTCACGCACGCGCATCGACGGATGAACGGGGTGGTTGCGACAGGTGCACCCGAGCGAGCACGAAGGGGAAACCGACATCGAGACACCTCCCTCGGAACTCTCACTGGGGCCGAGATCGCAGGAATTCAAGCCCCGTTCACACCGGAAGGCCTACGATGAACCACAGAAGAGGAGGCTCGTGAGATCGGCGTTCTTCGCGCATTTGTTGTTGGTGCAGTTGCCGGTCGAGCACATCGTGAAGGTGGTGCAGGCGGAGCCTTCGGGCACCGTCGCCTTGCACGTCGCGCCGGAGCTGCCGCTGGAGGTGTCGCAGTAGGCGCCGGCCGCACAAGAGCCCGTGCAGGCCTCACCGATCGCGGGGAGCGCCTTGCAGGTCTTGCTGGTGAAGTCGCACTGCGAGCCCTTCTTGCACGCGTAGCTGCCGCCGGAGCCATCGCAGGCGCCGCCGATGTCGGCGATTTTCGTGCACTTCGGCGGCGGGGCGCCCGAGGTGAAGGACTGCGCGCAGTAGAGGCTGTCCTTGGTGTCGCACGTCGTCAGCGTCGGCACCGGCTTGTCGGACGACATGTAGCTCGTGGAGTTGCCGTCGATGGTGGCGCCGCAACCATCGCCTTCTTTGCCGACGACCTGCACCTGACAGTACTTGGTCGTGCTCCCGCTCGTGAACATGGTCTGGCAGTGCACCTTGCCCGCGCTGCTCGCGGCGCACTCGCTGTCTTTCGTACACGGATCGCCGGGCTTGGCGGTGCCGGTGTTGCCGCCGCTGTTGAGGCCTTGGCACGAGGGCGTCTCGGCGGGGGTGCCGCCATTGGGGCAGAAATCAGGCTTGTTCTGGATGGCCCGGAGCTCGTTCAAACACTGATTGGCCTTCGCCGAATCGATGGGCCCGCTGGCGAGGGCGCCATAGATCGCGCGACACTGCACGCCCGAGGTCGGGAGGCCGGCCTTCGCGCAGCACGTCATGTAGATGTCGCAGAACTGCGCCGCGAAATCGGAGCTGCCCGAGCCGCTGCCGCTGCTGCAACCGCTGACCCCTGCGAGCAGCGGTGCGCCGACGACGGTGAAGCCGAAGAGGGTGAGGGACGCGAGAGAGCGGGAGCGATCAAGCAAAGTGCGCATGGTTCCTCCACGAAAGCGACCGACGTGCCAGACGAGAATACTCCCACAATCGACGCGACGTGACCGCGTCCGTGACGGCGCGTTGATGTGGGCGATCGACGACAGTCTCATTTCGTGGACCGCGGTCACTCGCCGCCGCAGAAGACCAGGATTTCCGGCTCGACGCAGGTGAGCTGATGGCATCGGTACGACGCACACATGACGTTCTGTGTGCACGCAGCGCCGGGTTCGAGGGTGACGCGACAGACGCCTCCATCGCAGAAGGCGCCGGCGACGCAGGGGTGCGCAGCGCAGGGCTCGCCGAGCTGGGCGACCGTGACGCAGACGTCGTTCACCAGATCGCACGCGAGACCCTCGTCGCATCCGTCGGACTGCGCGCAGGTCGAGCCCGAGGCGGCGCGCGGGGCGCAGGCCGGTCCGTCGTTCGCTCCTGCATCGCAGAAGAGACCGTCGCGATCGGCGCAGGTGTAGACGGTGGATGCGTGCGTGTGACCGCGAGGCTGACGCGCGCCGCTGACGAACGAAGCGGCGCAGGGGGCCGAGCCGGCGACGCCGACGAGCTCGAGTCGACAGAGCCTTGCGCCATCGACCTCTCCGCAGCTCACGGGGCCGAGCGAGGACGACGCGCAGTCGGCGTCGAGGTCGCAAGCTTCGCCGAGCGTGAAGGTGCCGCGATTGGTTTGCGCACGAAAAACAGCGGTGCACGACGGCGCGAAGGTGAGCGGGCTCTGGCAGTATCCGACCTGCAGCCTCTGCTCTTCGAGCTCATAGAGACACGCGTCGGCCTTGCCTTGATCGAAGATGTGCGTGGCGTGCTCGGCGCCGAGTCGCCGTGCACATTGCGTGCGGTCGTCGGGGAGGCCGACGACGTCGCAGCAGTGCTGGAGCGCGCCGCAGTATTGGTAGAGAAACACGCCCGAGCCGCCGCTGGACCCGCCGCACGCCGACGCCGGCAGCAGCGCGGAGCCGCCGAGGGCGACGACGAAGCAAAACCGGACGAGCCGCGACATCGCCCCATTGTGCAGCGTTTTGACGAGAGATGGGGGCCTGCATGCACGTGCGCGGACCCCTGGGCTAGGCTGGTCGGGTGAAGATCCTGGTGGCGTCGATCGTCGTCGCGCTCGCGCTCCTCTCGGGGTGCGGGTTCGACGCCTCGGGCGCGGGCATCGGTCCCGACGGTCCCGTCGGTCCCATCGATGGAGGGCCGAGCGACGACACGACCTCTGGCAGCGATACCTCGAGCATCGACGGCGTCGCGGCGGACGCCATTTTTCCCGTCGACGACGTGCCCGCGACCGACACGCGCGTCCCCGGCGTCGACGGTTGCGTCGCCACCGACGTCGGCTGCACCTCGACGGGCAAGTGCCACAGCGGCGTCGTCAACTGCGACGGCACCTGCACCGCCGCGCCCGACCCGAAAGACTACGGGGCCACCTGCGACTCTCCGAAGCACTGCACCACCGGCACCGTGAAGTGTGACGGCAGCTGCTCGGCGGTCGATCCGCCGACGGTCGACGTTCCGTGTGCTTCGCCGCTCGGGTGCAGCAAGGGAGTCATCGACTGCAGCGCGCGTTGCAACGCCGCGCCCGATCCGAAAGAGGCCGGAAAACCCTGCCCCGTCCTCAAGTGCGCGACGCCTCCGAAATCCGACTGTGCGGGCGCGTGTCCTGCCAAAGACGTGAAGTCGGGGAGCCGATGTCGCTGCTGCATCTGCATCGACTTGTCGGTGAAGTCGGTGAACTACGACGACTGCGCCGAGTGCGCCGGCTGCCCCGGCGGCTGCACCGACACCATCTGCCTCTAGTACCGCGTGCCACCCCTCACGGTGGCGCCGTCCCGCCCGCGGTGAATTGCGCTAAGGCGCCGCGCGGAAATAATCGCCCGGAAGAATGAATTTTCGGATGGCCCGCCTCGTTCCACGCTTCGATGGAGAACGTGGACTCGATTCGTCGGAAGTTTCTCGCCCTCGGGCCGGTCATGGACGAGCGCCTGATG
>JANYDK010000148.1 GCA_025363655.1 Deltaproteobacteria bacterium
CGCACGGAGGTGAGGAACTCGCGCTTCTCGTTGGGATCGAGGTCGGCGGTCGGCTCGTCGAGGATGAGCAGCGGAGGGTCGTGGATGAGCGCTTGGCCGAGGCCGACGCGCTGGCGCTGACCGTGAGAGAGTGCGCGGATCTCCTTGCTGTAGAAGTTGCGGATGCCGCAGACCTCGACGACGCGACGGACGGCTTTCTTGCGGCTCTCGCCGACGGGCAGGTTGCGCATGTCGGCGCAGAAGTCGAGGTACTCGTGGACCGTCATCTCTTGGTAGAGCGGCGCACGCTGCGGGAGGTAGCCGATGCGCTCGCGGACCTGGAGGGGCTCCTCGAAGCAGTCGAAGCCATGGACCTTGGCCTCGCCGTCGGTGGCCGAGATGAAGCAGGTGAGGATGCGCATCGTCGTCGACTTGCCGGCGCCGTTGGGGCCGAGGAAGCCGACGACCTCACCGCGATGGACCTCGAAGCTGATCCGGTCGACAGCGACGAAGGCGTCGTAGCGTTTGGTCAGATTCTTCGTCTGAATCATCACGTCGGTCGCCATGGAAATCCTCTCGGGTCGTCGATTCGACTGGGCTCGTCCGCCCGGTTCTCGTACTTCGGTTCGTCGCCGGCGCGTGACCCAATCACGGCCACGACGCCCCTCGGGAGGGAGGGGGGCCCGCCCGGCGAGCGCCGCGCATCCTATGCACGTCGGTACAGTAGTCAACCGGTTTCGCGCTGTGGATGACCCGGATTGGGCGTGATTTCGCGCACGGGAGCCAGGCCACGCCGAAGCGACGAGGCGCGTTTTGCCGCAGCCCGCAGCCTGGACGAGGGCCGCAACCCGCGGCCCAGCCAGGACATTCCCGGCTCCGGCCGACCGCGAGAGATTCCGTGCTCTCGGCCCGCTTGCCTGAGGGTCGAGGTGGTCGTCCGCCCTTTTCTTGGCCCGTGTCCAGGCGTGTCGGTACGGGGTCGGCACGTACCGAAGCGCTTCACGAAGCGCCGAGGCGTCGGACCCGCGGCGAGGTGCTGCTGGTCGTCCACTCGTAGTTCGAAGTCGTCACGCACGAACGAGGAGCAAGGCCATGGCTGATGGACGCGCGATTTGCGAGAGCTGCAGCGTCTGCGCGAAGTCGTTCGAGGTGCAGTTGCGCTGGCAGATGGAGGAGCGCGAGGGCGGCTTCTCGTTCTTCTGCTCCCGCGGCTGCTACGAAACGAGCGCGGTCGGAGAGGGATCGAACAACTGCGATGCGTGCGGCAAGCGCTTTACCGTGGAGCTGGTCTCCCAGGTGGTCGCGCTGAAGGTCGCCGGAAAGGCCGAGCGTCGCTACGCCTGCGGGCTCTCCTGCCGCGAGCAGCTGGTCCGCGAGGCAGACGGGCTCCGGCTCGGAGACCTCGAAGGTCAGACCGCCGTCGTGCGGGGCGGCACGCGGGTCTCTCCTGCGCCTACGCCGTCGTCGAAGGTGGCCGAGGCTCCTCCGCGCGCCAGCACCGATCACGTCCCTCGCCGGATCGCGATCTTCAACCACAAGGGCGGCACCGGGAAGACGACGACCGCGGTCAGCGTCGCAGCGGCCTTGGCGGCGCGTGGCAAGCGCGTGCTCCTCGTCGACACCGATGCGCAAGGCAACGTCGCCGCGTCGCTGGGCGTCCGCACCGACAAGTCGCTCTATCACGTGGTGGTGATGGGCCTCTCGCCGGCCGAAGCGGCGACGCCGGTTCGGACCAACCTCGACGTCCTCGGCTCCAACGAGACCCTCGCGGCCGCCGAGCTCTACCTCGCCGGACGTCGCGAACGTGATCGCGTCCTTCGCGATCGCCTCTCGTCGACGAGTCAGCTCTACGACGTAGTCATCCTCGACTGCAGCCCGTCGCTCTCGCTGATGAACCAGAACGCGCTGGTGTTCGCCGACGCGATCTTCGTGCCGGTGGCCTGCGACTACCTCTCGCTGGTCGGCGTGCGGCAGGTGCTGAAGACGGTGAAGAACGTCAACCAGCTGCTCCATCATCCCGTGCGCATCGGCGGCGTCATCCCGACGATGTACGACGCGCGCGCGAAGATTTGTCAGGACGCCCTCGCCACGCTCAAGGAGCACTTCGGCGAGCGTTGCCTGCCGCCGATTCGTGCGACGGCGAAGCTGAAGGAAGCTCCTGCGCACCAGAAGACGATTTTCGAGTGGGCCGAGGGCTCCAACGCCGCGCGCGACTACGACGACGTGGTCGACGTCATCTGGAACGGCGTCTCGAGCGAGCGGAGCCAGAAGAAGAAGAGCGAGAGCGAAGGCGCCTCGTTCGAGGGAATCGGAAAGATCGAAGAGGCAGTCGCGTGAGCCGCGACGACGATGGCGCCACGGCGCGAAAGGGGACGACGATGAGCGGCGCGACGAGAGACCTCTTGGACGGCGACGAAGTGGCCGAGGTCCTCTCGGGGACCTTCTACGCGCGCGGAAAGTCTGGTGCCCGCCCGCAGCTGCACGCGCTCCCTTCGGGCGCGAAGGCCCCGGAGAAGCCTGCCCACTACAAGGTAATCTGCATTTCGCTCTACAACGAGGACCTGCAGCAGCTCGATCGCATGGTCGACGAGTTGAAGGAGCGCGGCTTCACCAAGGCGAACCGCAGCGCGCTCATCCGCTTCGCGCTCGAGCAGGTCGATCTGACGAAGGCGAAGAAGGGCCTCTAGAGCTTCCTTTTCAGCGGCTTCAGCGGCTTCAGGTTCTTCGGAGAAGTCGGACGAGCGCGCGGCTGCCCGCTTCGGCGAGCGCAAAGGCGCGTCGTCCGCATTCTTCGAGATCTGCCGAGCCGGAAGCGGCGAGCACCATCGCGGGCTTTCCCGCCACGAGCACCGTCTGCAAGAGCACCGCGGCGTTGGGCGCGCCGCGCAGCTCGAGGATGTCGATCAGCTCGGCGTCGAGCGCGAAGTCGAGGAGACCGACGCGCCGCCCGGATTCCTGCTCGATGCACGCGGCGAGGGCGCCGATCAGCGGAAGCTTTCGCCCATCCACGCGGCTTGGAGAGAGCTGCCCCGCCGCACCGACGGCGAGCATCTCGCCCCGCCGCACACCGAGCACGACGACGACGTTCGCCGCCGTAGCCAGGCCTTGCGCGAGCGCGTCGACGAGCGGTGATCGCTGCATGACGCGTTCGATCGCCGTGAGGTGCGGCGCGAGCGGCGGGTAGGGGGGCGCCCTCGGTGCCGGAGCGCCTGGCAACGTGGACGGCGGCCGCGCAGGGATGGCCGAGCCCTCGCGGCGCTCGTCTCGCAACGAGGGCCCGAAATCGAGCACCATCGCGATCGCCGTCGGCCGCACCACCCGCGGCGTCTCCGGTGGCTGCGTGAGCTCGGGAGTGTCGGGCGGGGTTGGACGCAGCAGGAGGGTCGGCTCCGCGGAGAAAGGTGCCAGCGAAGCCCGGGCACGCCGCACGAGCGGCATCGCGCTCTCTTCCAAAGGGTTCAAGGGGTTCAAGGGGTTCGACGGCGGCGGGTGAGACTCGTTGGGAACCGTTCGTGGAGGCAGACTCGCAGCGGGTCCCGGCCGAGAGCTCGCGAGACGAAACGTGCGATCGGTGAGCGGCTGGCTCGCGGCACCAAGCGCATCGAGCGCCTTCTCGATGGCGTCGAGCGAAGCCCGCACGAGCCGCACCGGCGCGCGCAGATGATGAGACACTTCTTGCGCGGGAAAAGCGTCTTGTTCGTCGACGACCGCGAGATCGACCACGCCGGTGCGGGGGTCTTCGCCGGTGGGCACCGCCGAAAGCCAGAGCAGGAGACCGGGAGGCAAGCGAGCGGCGATGTCGGCGTGCGGAACGAGCGGCACGACGCCGATGTTGAGGAGCTGCCTGGCGGTGGCGGAGGCGTCGGCGAGAGCGCGAAGAAACGGCTTGCGCCGACGCATCGTCTCGCAGACTGCGTGACGAAGCTCGCCAGCTTGGATGGCGCTCGAGAGCACGAGGCGTCGGCCGAGCTCGAACGTCACGCCCACCGAGGGTAGCGGATTCGCGGCGCAGTGTCCCCGCAAGCGCCGGGAGCGGGCGAGTGAATCTTTCGGCTCTGTGGTACACCTCACCCCCCTCGAGGCCTTTCGGACGACGTCTGGCGGCAAATTCATGCGCGGTTACACCGACCTCCACTGCCACTACATCGCCGGCGTCGACGACGGCGTGCGTTCGGAAGACGACGGTGTGGCCCTCCTCCGCGCGCTCCATGCGGTCGGTTTCGACCACGTCGTGGCGACGCCGCACATGCGACCGGCGATGTTCGACAACCACGCTGCGCCGTTGCGCGAGGCCTATGCCCAGCTCCGCCTTCGCCTCGATCGCGAGGCTGACCTCCCCGAGACGAGCCTGGCCGCCGAGCACTTCTTCGACGACGTCGTCTTCGAGCGACTCCTCCGCGGTCAGGGGCTGCCGTACACGGCGGGGCGCTCCGTGCTCATCGAGCTCGCCACCGAGCAGATGCCGGTCGCGCTTCCGGCGCGGCTCTTCGACCTGCGCATGAAACGTCTCCGTCCGGTGATCGCCCACCCCGAGCGCTACACGGTGTTCCATCGCGACCCGACGAAACAAGCCGATGCACTGCGAAAAGCGGGCGCAGTGCTCCTCCTCGACGTCTGCGCGCTGGTCGGAAAATACGGCGAACGTGCGCTGCGCGCGGCCGAGCAGCTGGTCGAGAACGACGGCTACTACGCTGCCTGCAGCGACGCTCACCGCATCGAGGACGCCGAGATCACCGGCCGCGCCATCGACCGTCTGCACGCGCTCGTCGGTCGCGAGGCTGGCGAGGTCCTTCTGCGCGACCGCCCCAAAGAGATTCTCCAAGGTCGGATCTTCGACGACCGCTTCGAGTAGAGATCACTGCGAAAGGCCGAGCCACGATGCAACGCTCCATCATCGAGAAGTTCAAGCGCAAGGACGCGCACGTCGTCGTCGTCGGAATCGGGTACGTCGGCTTGCCGCTCGTCGTCGAGTTCGCGCGCGCCGGCTTCCGCGTCACGGGCTACGACAAAGATCCGAGCAAGGTCACCGAGCTCGCCGCCGGCCGTTCCTACATCGCCGACGTGCCGTCGAGCGACCTGCAGGGGCCGCTGAAGGAAGGCCGCCTGTTCGCGACGACCGATCCGACGGTCCTCGGAACGGCCGATGCCGTGATCGTCTGCGTGCCGACGCCGCTGAACAAGACCAAAGATCCCGACATGCGCTTCATCGCGTCGGCGACGCAAGAAATCGCCCAGCATCTTCACCCGGGGCTCTGCGTCGTCCTCGAATCGACGTCGTACCCGGGAACCACGCGCGAGGTCGTCGCACCCCGGCTGCAAGCCGCAGGCGCCAAGCTCGGCGAGGACGTCTTCGTCGCGTTCTCTCCCGAGCGCGTCGATCCGGGCAACGAGAAGTGGAAGACGCGCAACACGCCGAAGGTGCTCGGGGGTATCACCGAGGCCTGTCTCGAGGTCGCCAAAACGCTCTACGAGCAGGCGATCGACCGCGTCGTCCCCGTCTCCAGCACCGACGCCGCCGAGATGGTGAAGCTACTCGAGAACACCTTTCGCGCCGTCAACATCGGCCTGGTCAACGAGGTGGCGATGATGTGCAAGCGCCTCGGCATCGACACCTGGGAGGTGATCGAAGCGGCTGCGACCAAGCCCTTCGGTTTCATGCCCTTCTTCCCCGGCCCGGGCCTCGGCGGCCACTGCATCCCCATCGACCCGCTCTACCTCTCGTGGAAGCTGCGCACGCTCAAGTACCAAGCACGCTTCATCGATCTCGCCGACTCGATCAACAGCGGGATGCCCGACCACGTGGCGGTGCTCGTCGCCGACGCCCTCAACGAGCAGGGCAAGGCCGTGAAGGGAAGCCGAATCCTCATTTCCGGCGTCGCCTACAAGCGCGACATCTCCGACTTGCGCGAGTCGCCGGCGCTCGAGCTCATCGAGCATTTACGCCGACGAGGTGCCGACGTCTCGTTCGACGACCCGTTCATTCCGGTGCTCGACGAGCACGGCGCCGACACACACCCGAGCTTGATCGGGATGAAGGCCGTCACCGCTCCCGTCGCGTACGACGGCTATGACGCGGTGGTCATCGTCACCGACCACGCCCGCACCGATTACGCCCGCCTCGCGAAGGAGTCGAAGCTGATCATCGACACTCGCAACGCCCTGAAAAAGGCGGGAGTGACCGCAACCGGGCTGGTGGTGCGCCTCTAGCAAGCCCGAGTCGCCGAGGTGTGCCAGGGGCCAGCGGCGTTGCGGGTCCCGGCCCTGACGCGACGGGACGATTCTTGCTATACACCCGGCGCTTGCCTTCCCAACTCCTCTCCGCCACGGCGCTCTCTCCAGTGTCGACCTCGTCCGAGCCACCGCCTGCCGACGGTCAAGCGTCCATCGCGACGTCGAGCGCATCGAGCGCGCCGAGCGCGTCGCAAGAGGTCGAGCTGGCCGGAGCGAAGCCGTCATTTCTCCGTCGACACGGGCTGAAGACGCTCATCTCGATCGTCATCGCCGTCGCCTTCTTCGTCGTGCTCAAGCGTGGCGGGTTGCCGCTCCTTCCCAAAGCCGAGGCCTTCGCGCAAGTGCACTGGGGCTGGTACTGGCTGCACGTGCTGCTCTTGGTGTTCGTGCACCTCGTTCGCTCGATGCGCTGGCGTCACCTCCTTCACCCCATCGCGCCCGACATCTCCAACCGCAAGGTCCTCACCGCGTCGTGGGTCAACTTCACCGCCATCCTGCTCTTGCCGCTCCGCGCTGGTGAGATCGTCCGTCCGTATCTCATCCGTGACGGCAAGAAGGTCACGCTCAGCGCAGCCCTCGGAACCATGGGCGCCGAGCGTGTGATCGACGGGCTGGTGGTGACGTTGGTGCTCGCCTTCGCGCTTGGCGCGGTGCCGCGTCTCGACCCGCTTCCGCAGTCGGTCGGCGATCTCAAGATCCCCGTCGCCGCCATTCCTGCCGCTGGGTACATCGCGCTCTTCGTCTTCATCGGCGCGTTCATCGCGATGGCGGTCTTCTACTTCGCCCGCGACTTCGCCCGTCGCCTCGTCGGCGCGACGATTGGCCGTATCCACAAGCCTTTCAGCGATCGGCTGACGCGCATCATCGAGGGCATCGCCAGCGGTCTCCACTTCCTCGCAGGCCCGCGCCACGCCATCCCCTTCATGGGCGAGACGCTCGCGTATTGGGGTCTCAACGCGACGATGATGTGGGTCCTCGGCATCGCCTGCGGATTGCCGATGAGCTTCGGCATCGCCTGTGCGGTGATGGGCGTGCTCGCCGTCGGCATTCTCGTACCGGCCGGCCCTGGGCTCTTCGGTGCCTTCCAAGCAGCAACCTACGGCGCGTTGGCGATGTATTTCACGCCCGATCGCGTGATCGGTGCGGGCGGGGCCTACGTCTTCCTCCTCTACTCGACCCAGTTCGTCTGGAGCCTCATCGCCGCCGGCATCGGCTTCGCGCTCGATCCCTCGACACTGCGCGGCGATCGTTCGGGCACCTTGTCGCAGTCGTCCCGCGTGGTCACCTGAAGCGAGCGGGCACTTCGACGCATTGGCAGCGATCCGCCCGCGAAATGGTGTGATACTCGCCCGCCATGTCCGAGCGTTCGTCGAAACCCCCGACGTCGGGGACGACCCTCGGCCTCTTCGCGCGCCTCGTGCGGCTGCAGGTCGAGCGTCCGTTCTACGTCCTCCTCTTCGGGCTCCTGCTCACGGTCCCGGCCTTCTTCCTCGCGAAGCGACTCGAGCTGCGAACCGGCTTCGAATCGCTCCTCCCGGAGAACAAGCCGAGCGTGCAAGAGCTCGAGCGTGTCGGTAAGCGCACCGCCGGCGTCGCCACGCTCAGCATCGTCATCGACGGCAGCGACAAGAAGCAGATCCAAGCGTTCGGCGACGCGCTCCTCCCCAAGCTCCGCGCGCTCGGCGAAGAGTGGGTCGGCACCGCCGAAGACGGCGTGCAGGCCGAGAAAGAATTCCTCCGTCGTCGCCAAGCGCTCTTTCTCTCGCTCGAAAAGGTGAAGGAGCTCCACGACAAGATCGAAGACCGCTACGAATACGAGGTCAACGGCAACCTCTTCTCCGACGAAGTCCCCGAGCCGATCACGCGCGACAGCCTCGAGAAGGAGCTCGGCGTCAAGAAGGACAAGGACGGCAAGGCGACCGAAGAAGGCCCGCCGTACACCGACGGCTACTACATGGACAAGGCCGGCAAACGCCTGGTCGTCCTCGTGCGCACGCCCGTCTCGACCGGGGAGCTCGACAGAATCCACGAGCTCCGCAGCAAGGTCGAAGCGGTCATCGCCGAGACCAACGCCGCGTCCTACGATCCGACGATCAAGGTCAGCTACACCGGCGACGTCGTCACCTCGGCCGAGCAGTACGGCGCGGTGAAGAACGATCTCGCGTCGGTCGGCGCCACCGGCATCGGGCTCATTCTCCTCGTCGATTTCCTCTTCTTCCTCCGCATCCGCGCGGTGCTCTCGATGGCCCTCGCCATCGGCATGGGCGTGCTCTGGACCTTCGCCATCACCAAGCTGACGATCGGCCACCTCAACACCGCCAGCGGCTTCCTCGTCTCGATCGTCTTCGGCAACGGCATCAACTACGGCGTCCTCTATCGCGCGCGCTTCAACGAGGCGCACCGCGCGGGGATGTCGCTCGGCGACGCGATCAAGGTCGCGCACCAGCAGACATGGAAGCCGACGCTCACCGTCGCGGCCGCGGCGGGCGCCGGCTACGTCTCGCTCGCGAGCACGAATTTCCGTGGTTTCCGCGACTTCGGGATGATTGGCGGCTACGGCATGATTCTCTGCTGGATCGCCAACTACGCGTTCCTCCCGCCGTTCCTCGTCGTCTTCGAACGTCTCTTGCCGACGTTCGACGTCAAGCGCGCAGGCTTCCTCGGCAAGGTGCAGCACTTCATCGACCGCGGCGTCCCCTTCGGCGCTCCCTTCGCGCTCTTCGCCCGCGTTTCGCCCGCGCGCATCTTCGCCGCGCTCGGCCTCGCCCTCGCGCTCTTCGGCGGCTACGTCAGCTACAAATACGTGAAGTCCGATCCGCTCGAATATGACACGAGCAAGCTCGGCAACGACGAAGGCGTCGGTGGCAACACGCCGGCCGCGCTCCTCTCCGAGCAGGTCGATCAACTCGTCGGTCGCAGCGGCCAGGACGGCATGGCGGTGATGGTCGATCGCCTCGACCAGGTGAAGCCTTACACCGCCGAGCTGCAGAAGCGCTGGGACGCCGCCGCCGAGGGAAACAAGCCCTTTCAGAAGGTGGTCAGCATCTTCAGCCTGGTCCCCGATCAGCAGGCGGAGAAGATCGAGCTCCTCCGCGACATGCGGAAGAAGATCGATCGCGTCCACGAGCTGCACAAGATCCCCGACGCCGACTGGGCCGACATGGAGCCCAACCTGCCGCCGATCGACATCGCGTCGTTCGACGTCGCCGGTCTTCCCGAGCGCGTGGCGCGTCCGTTCACCGAGAAGGACAAGCGGCGCGGCCTCATCATCTACATCGTGCCCACCGACGGGCGCAGCGTGCGCGACGTCCACTATCTCTTGCAGTGGGCCGACTCGTTCCGCGAGACCAAGCTGCCGAGCGGTGAAATCGTCCTCGGCTCGGGCCGCGCGGTCATCTTCGCCGACATGCTGAAGGCGGTCATCGAAGAGTCACCGCGCGCCATCGTGCTCTCGTTCTTCATGACCGCGCTGGTCGTCGCCATCGCCTTCTTCCGCGGCGGAAAAGGCGTGCGATCGGTGGTCCTCGTCCTCGGCGCGCTCGTCGCCGGCATCTGCTACATGGGCGCCGTCATCGCCCACGACAAGCTCAAGATCAACTTCCTCAATTTCATCGCCGTGCCCATCACCTTCGGCATCGGCGTCGACTACGCGATCAACGTGGTCCATCGTTGGCGCATCGAGGGCAGGGGAAGCGTCATCGAGGTCGTCCGCGAGACCGGCGGCGCGGTCGTCCTCTGCAGCCTGACCACGACCCTCGGCTACCTCGCGCTCCTGACGTCGATCAACGGCGCGGTGCGCAGCTTCGGACTCGTGGCTGTGATCGGCGAAGTCACCTGCCTCAGCGCCGCGCTGCTCGTGCTCCCAGCGGTGCTGATCGCGATCGACGGCACCAAGACGCGTCCGAAGAGCGAAGCTGCGCCTGCCGATCAGAAGACGTAAGCAGCGCCGATCGTCAGCGACTCGAGGTTGTCGGAGGCGCCGCTGGCGACGTAGAGATCGCCAGTTTTCGGCGAGAACGTGTAGCCGACGTGCCGATAGCGACCGAGCACGCGCACTTCGAGGCCACTCGTCACCATGTACGCCGCGCCGAGCCCGAATTCGGCGCCGCTCATCTTGCTCTCGGTGAAGCGGTCGGCGATGGGACCGCCCGAAGGGACGACGAGGTAGGCGAAGTTGGCGAGGAGCGAGAAGCCGCCGAACGACTGGCGAATGTCGGCGCCAAGGCGGATGATCTTGTAGTCGACCGACGGCGTCTGATCGGCGAGCACGCCGGTGGCGTCGATGCTGAACGTCTCGGCGCCATAGCCGACGCCGAGGCCGATCACGGGAGCCTTCTCGCCGGTGCGAATGCGATAGTGGAGGCCGAGCATCCAGCGGCGCCAGGTGGTCGCCAAGTTCGTCCCGCTCGCGTCGGCCGACACCGACGACTTGAGCGCGATCGCCTGCGCGTATTCGAGCTGGAGCCCGAGGTCCTTGAGGAAGCCCTTCCCACCGGCGAGCGGATAGACCTCGGCGGCGAGGTAAATGCCAGGCGTCCCGTTCACCGAGTAGCCGCGGACGTTGTTGGTCTTCTTGTCGGTGAACGAGAGGCTACGAAAACCGATGTCGACGCCGACCCCGACGTCGAAGAGCGAGTGCGACACCACGTGCTTCTCCCGCGGACCGCCGGGCTCCTCGGGCTCTTCGTCTTTCGCGTCTTTCGTGTCTTTCGGGGTCTCGTCGACGACGGCCTTGGGCTCGGGCTCGGGCTCGGGCGCCGGAGCGAGCTTCTTCAGCGCCGGCTCGACCACCTCGGCAACGGCCGCCGCGCGCTCTTTCTCCCACTCCTCTTTCTTCTTCTTCCCCTTCGCCGGGAGCGTGATTTCGGTCTCGAGCGCGACCAGATCGCTCTCGGTCTCGAGGACCACGAGCTTGACCTTGGTCTGGCCCTTCGCCGCCGTGGTGCGCACGACGATGACCGCGTCGACGCCCGCTGCCGTCGCTGCCTTGCGCAGCTTCTCGTAGAGCTTCGTCTTCTGCTTGTCGGAGTCGAGCCCCTTGCCGAGCGCGCCCTTCTGGCCTGCCTTGCCCAGCTCGGCCTTGTATTCGGCCGGATCTTTCATCGTCAGGCCGCTCGGGAGCGCGTCGACGACGTCTCCACCGATGGCCTCGGCGTCCGGTCCTTCGACGTAGATCGCGACCGGCCGATCTTTCGGCTTGGCTTCGGCGACGTCGACGACGAGCGTGACGGCGAGACCTGACGCTAGACCCGTCGCGAGTACGGCGAAGGCGGACGCACAGCGAAGGGCGACCGGCACGAGGGCGTGGAGGCGGTTCACTCGGCGAGGCTAGCACTGCTGGTGCGGCGAACCTCGCCACTTTGCCTGCGCGACGCGAGCCCCGTCGCGAGCCTAATTTTGCGGTTCGGACGCGATCTTGGACGCGTTCGGAGTGCGCGTCGTCAACAGCTCGTCACGCGACCCACTTGAGGAGCACGACGGTGATGTTGTCGGGCCCGCCGTTCTCGTTGGCGCGCGCGATCAAACGTCGCACGGCGCCCTTGAGGTCGGTGCTCGAACGGACGATCGCCAGCATGTCGGCGTCCTCCACCGGACCGGAGAGACCGTCGCTGCAGAGGAGGAGCACGTCACCGGCGCGGGGCGCCTCGTAGCGCGTGTCGACCTTGACGTTCTCCTTCATGCCGAGCGCGCGCACGATCACGTTTTTGTGCGGGAAATTCGCGATTTCCTCGGCCGTGAGGCGCTTCATCTTGATGTAGTCGTTGAGGAGCGAGTGGTCCTCGGTGAGCTGCTCGATCTTGCCGTCGCGGATGCGATAGATGCGCGAATCGCCGACGTGCGAGAGATAGACGCCGCCCTCGACCGCGAAGGCCGCCACCACCGTGGTGCCCATGCCGCGCTTGCCGATGTTGCCCTGCGCCTCTTCGTAAATCTTGAGGTTGGCGAGCTTGATCGACGTGATGAGGCGGTTCTCTTCGTAGCCCTTGCCGCGGTCCATCTTGTAGGGCCACGTTTTGTCGGGGTCTTGGCTCGTCGCCTTGAAGAAGTCGCGAATCGTCCCCACGGCGAGCGCCGAAGCGACCTCGCCCGAGGCGTGACCGCCCATGCCGTCGGCGACGATGTAGAGACCCTCTTCGTCGAGAATGGCGAAGTTGTCCTCGTTGTGATTCCGCTTCATGCCGACGTTGGTTTCACCGACGACTTCGATGCGGAGTGACTCGGTCACAGAGAACCTCGCGGATCGATCCCGCCAAGGGGCGGGGAAAGACTGCCTACGGCTTCGTCGACGACACGCATCGACTCGTTACGCTCACGCACTGCAAACGGCGTGCACCCGAGATCGACGTGGAGAGCTTGGAGCAACGCCCCGCGATCGTGCGGGTGAGAGCAGCGTCGTGTCAACATCGTAAACGCTCGATCTTCGGCAAAGTCACGCGACGAGCCCGCGGAGAGATGCCGCTCGAAATGTGCGGTACTCTCCCAAGATGGCCGAAGAGCGCCCCGGAAGGCCTGTGTCGCGGCGTGATGCCGCGCTTGGGTTGTCACGGCGTGCCGCGCTCGGGCTGCTCTTCTTGCGGGGGAGCGAGCCAGCCCCGACGTCGCTCCCAGCGTCGACGACGAGGCGACGTCCGGTCGCGCTCGGGCCGGCAGGTGTGGTCGTCGTCGTGGCGATTTCCCTGGTCGCCACCTGGGGGGGATGCGCAGCCCGAACTCGGGTGAAGGCCCCCCAACACGGCGCGACGACGGGCGAATCTGGAACCGACGCGACTCCGAGCCCGAACGGCACGCCCGCCGGGGCTGTCGTGGACCTCGTGACGACCACGCCGACGGTGAAGCCCAACGTCGCCGGGCGTCCCATCAAGATGACCATGTACCACGTGGCCACCGAGCCTTGCCCCGACCCGCCCCAGGCGACGATCCCCCGCTGCGGTGGCGGCGTGCTCGCGAGCGTGTCCCACGCCTTTCGCAAGAGCGTCACCATGCAGGGCACCGGCAAGCTCTGCGACGGACGTCTCATCGGCGTGCAGAAGGTGAACCCGCTCTGCTTCGTCGTCGTCGATCCGAAGTACCCCTGGGGCCTCACCGCCTCGGGTCATCCGGCGACGCCCTTTCGCTCGATCGGCGTCGATCCGAAAGACTTGCCCTACGGCCATTGGTACTACGTGCGCGAGCTCGACGGCGTGACGTTGCCCTTCCCCGACGAAGGAAAGAAACACGACGGCTGCGTGCGCGCAGACGATACCGGCAACGGCATCGGGGAAAATCACGTCGATTTGTTCGTCGGCCCGAAGTCGGCGATGACGCCCGAGCTGGTGAAGATCGTCCAGCTCCCGGTGACCCTCGCGCCCGGCGCCGGCATCTGCAAAGGCAAAGACGAGTTCTGAGCGGTTGTCTCGCGCCTCTGCCGTGACTACGACGGGCACATGTCCAAGCGCCTCGAAGCCCTGCAGAAGATGATCGACTCGGGCAAGGCGCCGGACATGTCCTTCGCGCGGTACGCCTTCGCGATGGAGCTGAAGACGCTCGGGCGCCTCGACGAGTCGCTGGTCGCCTTCGACGTCCTGAAGACGCACGACGCGGCCTACGTCGCGCAATACTTGATGGCCGGCGGGGTGGCGCAGAGCCTCGGCAAGATCGACATCGCCCGCGGTTGGTTCGAAGAAGGCATCACGCGCGCGAAGGCGAAGGGCGACGGCCACGCGCTCTCGGAGCTGCAGCAGGCGCTCGCCGCCGTCGGGTAATCTCCGACAAATGGCCTAGAATTTCGGCCGCGTGGCGAACGCCGAGAGCGCCTTCGAAGTGCGATCGAGGAGCTGCGTGGTGTCGAGCTTGGTCAGCTCGCTCACCTCGCGCGTCTCGCAAAGCTCCGGCGGAACGTCGAGGAGGAAGCGGCTCGGCGTGCGTGGGCTGGTCGAGCCGCGACTCTGCCGGGAACGCGCGCGACAGAGATAGAGCCGTTGCCGGGCGCGCGTGACGCCGACGTAGAAGAGACGTCGCTCTTCGTCGATGCCGCTCTCCTGCAGCACCGGCTCTCCCGACTCGTCGGTCTTGAACTCGACGACGTCGTTGGCCTTCGGATCGGTCGTGCGCTTGTGGGGGATGATCCCCTCTTCGAGGCCGATGAGAAAAACGACCTCGTATTCCAGCCCTTTCGAGCCGTGCAACGTCGTCAGCGTCACCACCTCCTTTGCCTCTTCCTGCTCGCCGAAGCGGAGCATCAGGCGGTGGAGCAGCTCGCTGATCGACGGCGTGCGCGGCGCGTCGAGCTCCCACGCGTTGTCCTCGGCGCGCTTCTCCCAGCGCTCGATCGAGCCGAAGAGATGCTCGACGTTGGCCCAACGCTTCTCCGCGGCGTTGCCCGTCGGTGAGGCCGCGTTGACGTCGGCACGCAACGCGATCGCCTCCGCCAGATCGCGCGCCACCCGCGAGGGCGGTTTGCCGGAGATGATCGACGCCTTCGCCTCGACGAGGATCTCCGTCAGCTCGGCCGCCCCCTTGCGCGCTGGTCCGGAGAGCTCGGGGATCTCGTCGGCGCGCTGCAACGCACGAAAAAGCGGCACATCGTGGCTCGCCGCCCACCCCTCGAGCCGGAGGAGCGCCGCCTCGCCGATGCCGCGATTGGGATAGTTGATGACGCGACGGAGGCTCATCTCGTCGAGCGGGTTGATCGACAGACGGATGTAGCAGAGGAGATCTTTCACCTCTTTCCGCTCGAAGAACGATTGCCCGCCGATGAGGTTGTAGGCGATCGATCGCTCGCGCAACGCGGCCTCGATCGCCTCTGCCTGCTTGTTCGAGCGGTACATGACCGCGATCTCGGAGGGGCTTCGGCCGGCGCGGATGAGGCGCTCGGTCTCGGAGGCGACGAACGACGCCTCGACCTCCGGGAGGGCGCAATTCACCAGCTGAATCGGATCGCCATCGACCTTGTCGGTGAAGAGATTCTTCTTGTACTTCTTCCCCGGCATCCCCGAGATGACCGCGTTGGCGGCGTCGAGGATCGGCTTCACCGAGCGATAGTTCTGCTCGAGCTTCACCACCTTGGCGCCGACGAAGTGCTCTTCGAAGGCGAGGATGTTGGTCACGTCGGCGCCGCGCCAGGCGTAGATCGACTGATCGTCGTCACCGACGACGGTGATGTTCGGACGATCGCCGGCCGCCACGAGTCGCAAGAGCTCGAGCTGCGCACGGTTCGTGTCTTGGTACTCGTCGACGAGGAGATAACGGAAGCGACGTTGCCAGCGCTCACGCAGCTCGGGAAATTTCTGCATCATGCGAACCGGCTCGCAGATGAGATCGTCGAAATCGAGCGCGTGAAAGCCGCGGAGCGCCGAGAGGTACTTGCCGTAGAGAATCTTCGCGACCTGCTGGTAGAGCGCGGCCTCGCCGTCGAGATCGCCGCCGTCGGGCATCGTCTCGGGCGTGAGGAAGGCGTTCTTCGCCAGCGAGATGCGCGTCAGCACCGAGCTGATGTCGAAGCGCTTGCCGCCGTCGACGTTGAGGCCGCGCATGAGCTCGCGGAGCGTACCGACCGAGTCGCTGGCGTCGAAGATGGAGAAGCCGCCGCCGAAGCCGAGATAGCGCGCCTCGCGCTGGAGAAAGCCGAGCCCGAAGGAGTGGAAGGTGCTGATCGAAAGGCCCTGCGCCGGCCGCGTGCCGACGAGGGAGACGACGCGTTCGTGCATCTCGGCCGCGGCCTTGTTGGTGAACGTCACCGCCATCATCGCCGTCGCCGGCACGCCGAGCGCGAGGAGGCGGGCGATGCGATTCGTGATCACGCGCGTCTTGCCCGAGCCGGCGCCGGCGAGGACGAGGAGAGGGCCCTCGCCATGGATGACGGCAGCCTTCTGCGCCTCGTTCAATCCCTGCTCGAAGCGCTCCGCGGACAGCGACGACATCGCGTCGACCTACACCGCGAATGCCGCGGCGAAGCAACGTTGACAAGAGTCCGGCGACCGAGCGAAGCGAGATCGACCGGACGGCCAAAATTGCGTAGCAATTTTTGGCGAAACGAGATCGTCTCGTTCGCCGGCGACTTCGCGCCGGCTACATCGGGCGCGAGTTGCGACCGACGCACTTCTTGGCGACGGCGACGGCGTCGGGCTTCGACTCAGGATCGAGGCGCGCGGCCCGATCGGCGCAATCGAGCGCTTGCGGATCGCAGCCCATTCGCTCGAAGGCGCGGGCGAGGATCAGCAGCTCGGCGGCCTCGAGGCTCTCCGGATCGTTCGTGTACCGATCGAGATAACTCTCGATCGCGGCCGGCGGGATGGAGTAGGCGGCGTTGGAGCTTCGCGAGGACAAGGAGGGGTAGTGAGTGTAGCACGTCCGACCAGGCGCGCCCGTCACCGCCCCGACGCTTCTATTTCAGAGCTTTCCGCGCAGGGCGTCGATGCGGAGCTTCCACACCACGCCGATTGCCTCGACGAAGATTTTTCGGCTCATTTTCGAGGCGCCTTGGCGACGATCGACGAACACGATCGGCACTTCGGCGACGCGCATCCCGCTCCGGAGCGCGCGGTAGGTCATCTCGATTTGGAACGAGTAGCCCTCGCTGCGGACGGCGCCGAGGTCGATCGACGAGAGCGCCCGGCGTGTGAACGCCTTGAAGCCGCTCGTCAAATCGCGCACGCCGAGGCCGAGGATGGAGCGCGAGTAGAGCGAGCCGCCCTTCGACATCACGTGCCGCCCGAGCCCCCAGCCCTCGACGCCGCCGCCGGGGATGTTGCGCGAGCCGATGACGATGTCGGCGCCGCCATCGAGCGCCCCTTCGAAGTCGGGGAGGTAGCGCGGGTCGTGCGAGAGGTCGGTGTCCATCTCGTAGAAGACGCCGTACTTCGGGTTGGCGAGGCCGAGCGCGAAGGCCTCGCGATAGGCGCTGCCGAGGCCGAGCTTTCCCGCGCGATGGAGCACGGTGACGCGCGGATCGCGGGCGGCGATCTGATCGGCGAGCACGCCGGTGCCGTCGGGGCTGGCGTCGTCGACGACGAGGACGTCGGCCTTCGGGGCGTAGCGAAAGAGCCCCTCGAGGAAGGGCTCGAGGTTCTCGCGTTCGTTGTACGTGGGCGTGACGATGAGCGCGCCGTCGCCTTGAGCCATGGAGCGGGCTTCGTACAGACGCGCTCACGGAAGGTAAAGGGGGGAGTTGACGACCGGGCCGCGTCCCCTACAGTCTTCAAGGCTTCAAAATAATTTGAAGCCTCCGAATAGAATGAGGGGTACGAGCATGTCGTCGTCGGCCGCCCAGCACGTCTCCACCACGCGCTTGCCCATCGATCCTTCGCTCCGCATGCTCGGAGACGTAGCCCAGAGTGCCCGCGTCGATGGGCGATCGCAGCAGCGCCTCGACGAAATCACCACCGCGCTCGGGGCTGATCTCGCCGCCCTCGGCTCCATGCTCGCCGAAGCCTGCGAACGCGGCGTGAGCCCGGCGCGAGAGGCCGCCGCCCACCTCGTCGCCGCGGGTGGAAAGCGCGTCCGCCCCCTCGCGACGTTGCTCTCGGCCGCCGCGGCCAATGGACTCGGGGGTGATCGCGCCCCGCGCGCGCGTGCCGTCGCCCTCTCGGCCGAGCTCATCCACTCGGCGACGCTCCTCCATGACGACGTCATCGACGACAGCCCCGAAAGGCGCGGTCGGCCGACCTCACGCATCGTCTACGGCAACGCCGTCTCGGTCTTGGCGGGCGACTTGCTGCTCACCCATGCCCTCGAGGTGGTGCACCCGCTCGACGGCGCAGACGGCCGAATTCTCGGTGATTTGCTCGCGACCTTGCGCAAGATGGTCGACGCCGAGGTCGTTCAGCTCCGCGGTCGAACCACGCTCGATCTCTCCGAGCTCACCTACGAGCGCATCGTCCAAGGGAAGACGGCGGCGCTCTTTTCGTGGGCTTGTCGGGGTGGTGCTCGCGCGGCCCGCGGCGATGAACGCGTGGCGGCCTCGCTCGGCGCCTATGGAGCCCACGTCGGCGTCGCCTTCCAGCTCGTCGACGACCTCATCGACTTGGTCGGCGATCCGGCAGTCACCGGCAAGGCGCTGCTCGCCGATCTCCGCGAGGGCAAGCCGACCTTGCCGCTCCTCCGTGCGATCGGAAAATCGAGCACCATTCTCGATCAGGTGCGACGTCTTCGCGACGAAGGAGATCCCGGTGGGCTCGCCGCCGCCGTCGCCGAGGGCATCGTCGCCTCGGGGGCCTGCGACGAAGTGCGCGCGCGCGCGGTCACCGAGTCACAGCGGGCGCTCCTCGCGCTCGAAGGGGTCCCCGAGGGCCCGGCACGCTCGGCCCTGGCGAAGGTGGCCGAAGACCTCGCGGCTCGAGCTGGGTGATCGTCTTGTTTCGCCAATGATTGCTTCGCAACTTTGGCCGTCCGGTCGATCTCGCTCCGCTCGGTCGCCGGACTGACAAGCTATAGTCACCGGATGAGCGCCACCAAGCGAGCTCCGGCCGGCCGTCGCGTGATCGGCGCTGCTCGCAAGCCCAAGACCGAAGAGCCCGACCGAGCGCTCACCGACCCCGAAATCATGGTCGGTGACGCCGTCGGTCGTCTCATCGAGTTCTGGGGCTTCAAGCGCAACATGGGGCGCATCTGGGCAGTCCTCTATCTCTCGCCGGGTCCGCTGAGCGCGCAGCACCTGCAAGATCTGCTGCAAATCTCCTCCGGGGCAGTGAGCATGACTCTCGCCGAGCTCACTCGTTGGGGCGTGGTGAAGAAGGTCTGGGTCCAAGGCGAGCGGCGCGATCACTACGCCGCCGAGGTCGGCCTCTGGCGCATGATCTCGCGCGTGCTCGGGGAACGAGAGCGCACCGAGATCACCGTCGCGGTCGAGACCTTCGAGCGCGCGGTCAAGGTGCTCGAGGCACGCAAGAGCGGTGGGGCGGCCGAAGCGAGATCGCGGGCCGATTTCCAACTCCGCCGCGTGCGCGCGCTCCTCGACCTCGCGCGCCTCGGCTGGACCTTGCTCGACGCGCTGCTCTCGACCGCGAAGCTCGATGCCGAGCCGCTCGCCCGCTTCCTCCTCGGCGGCGCCCGTGACGCAACGAACGGCTGACGCGCCGAAAAAACGTGGACGCACGTCGTTCTCGACGGGCGCGCTCGCGATGCTCTTCGCAGCACTCGTGCTGACGACGACGCGGAGCGCAGAGGCCGAGTGCGCGTCCGGCGCGGCGGTCACCCACGACTGCGAGCTCGACCTCGTCTCCGGTCCGGTGCTCGCCTCGAGCCGGGTCATCGGCATGGGCGGCGCGTACGAAGGCATCGCCAACGGCCTCGACGGATATACGCAGAACGCCGCCGCACCCGCCGTCCGCGATCCCTGGTCGCACAGCTGGTTCGACTACGATCTCGACGCGTCGATCTCGTTTCCTTCGGCCTTCCGCAACGTCGACTACGAGAACCGCGGGCACGTCAGCAACTTCACGTACAACGATTTCTTCTTCCTCACGCTCGGCGCCAACGTGCAGCTCGGCGCCTGGGGCTTCGGCTTCGTCGCCGATCTGCAAAACTACAATTTGACGCCGGGCGCGGCGGCCACCGACGCCAAGTTCAGCGCGCTCGTCAGCAAGACGCACGTGCTCGTGGCGCGTCAGCTCTTCGGCGGCGAGCTCGTGCTCGGTACCGGGCTCCGACTCGTCGGCTTCCAGATCTCGCGCACCGAGCCTGGGCAGAGCGCGGCCAACGTCGTCTCGCTCGCCGGGGCTGGCCTCGAGATCGGCGCGCTCTATCGTCCGGCCGCGCTGCCGTTTCGTGCCGGGCTCACCTTACGCTCTCCGGTGCGCAGCGACGATCCGGCCCCTGGCGCGGCGACCGAGGTCAACGGGATGGTCATTCCGACGCGCGCGAATCTCCCCTGGGAGATCGACACCGGCATCGCGGTGCAGGCGGGACCGCGCGCGATCACCGACGCCTGGATCAACCCGCACGATGAAGAGGCTGAGGTCCGCGCCGAGATCCTCACCGCGCGTGCGCGCCGTGAACAAGAGCGGTCTCGCATCCTCCAAGCCACGCCCGCCGCCGAAAGAGCCGAAAAAGCAAGGGCGCTCGACGAAGCCGAGGCGAGGGCTCGCAAGGAGGAGGACGACGACCTCGACGCCTTCACGCGCGATTTCGCGACCACCCGCAAGGCGCGCTGGGACGGCCTGCCGCAGGAGTACCTGCTCCTCTCCGCCGGGCTCCTCGTCACCGGACCGACCAACAACGGCATCAGCCTCGAGTCGTTCTTCTCGCAGCAGGTCGCTCGCGCCGGGCGCGTCGCCACGTTCTCGCCGCGCGCGGGGATGGAGACCGAGCTCGTCCCGGCGATTCTGCGGCTGCGCGTCGGGACGTACATCGAGCCGACGCGCTTCGGCTCCGAGTCCGACGTGCGCGCGTTTCGGCAGCACGTGACGGGCGGGTTCGACCTCTACCTCTTTCGCTGGGGCGCCTTCGGCGTCGTCGACGCGGGGACTCGCTGGCGTCTCTCGACCGCAGTGGACGTCGCGCCGCGCTGGCAGAACTACGGCCTGTCAATCGGGTTTTGGCACTAAAATCAAGCGCTTCTTTGCCTGTCTCGGGAGAAGGGCGGAAGCGACTCCCTGCGGCCGAGAGTAAGGGTGTGATCGCTGTGCGCTTGACACGGGTCAACCGATTCCTGGAGCATGCGCCTCCCAAGCATCGCGTCTGCTGTGCAGGCGACCCCGCCCTTGGGGCCTTCGTCTTTCCAATGACGAGCGAGCGACTAACAGGAGGATTCCAATATGGTGCTGCGACGTCTCACGGCTCTCGCGATGGTGTTCGGTCTCGGCCTGCTCTTGACCGCCCCGGGGTGTGACAAGAAGAGCGGCGACGGCTCTACGTCCGGCAAGGGCGACGACAAGAAGGCGGCTGCCAAGGGCAAGAAGAAGCAGCCGAAGGCCAAGCCGGCCGACGCCAAGAAGACGGCGAAGAAGGGCGGCGACGGCAGCAAGGACAAGGCGCCCGCGAAGGACGCGAAGAAGACCGACGAGACGTCCGCCAAGGACAAGAAGAAGGTCGACGACGCGGCGGCCGGCATCTGCGACGACGTGCCCGATGGCGCGGCGGAGTGTGGCGGCAACGACGTCTTCTTCTGCTCGGAGAAGACCCTCTACCACGTCGACTGCGATGCCGAGGCGAAGGCCGCCGGCTTCGATCTGGGCGGCGCCTGCTTCGAGACCGAGAAGGACATCGACTGCCTCGGCTGCATCAAGATGGACGACAACAGCGTCGTCTGCTGCAGCGCCACCGGCAACTATTGCTGTACCGACGACGGCGTCTGCTGGGACGACGCCGAGGGCGGCGACGACAACCCGTAATAGCTCGGCAACCGAGCGAAGCGAGATTGACCGAGCGGCCAAAGTTGCGAAACAATCTTTGGCGAACGGGAATGTCGCTCTAGCGGCGAGCCTGCGGCTCGACCGCAATGGCTTGCGATGGGCAGAGCGCTTCGGCGTCTCTGCCCGTCGTCTTTTTGTCGCCGATTGCGTACAGTTGGGAAGGCTCGGCAACCGAGCGAAGCGAGATTGACCGAAGCGGCCAAAGTTGCGACGCAATCTTTGGCGAAAACGAGCAACATGTTTCGACGACTCCTCCTCGATGGGTTGAAGACGGGCATCGCCCTCGCGGCGACGACGACGGCTGCGCTGATGTTGTTCGGGCGCCGTGAGCGCGGCACGCCTTGGGCGGCCCTCAACGGCCTCGCGCGCCTCGTCGATCCGTCGCTCGCGCGCATCCCTGGCGGGTTCTCTCCGCGGGAGTCGTCGCTCGGGCTCGCGCTCAACGCCGGCGCGATGATGACCGCCGGCATGCTCTACGAGAGCGTCTTCCTCGTCATCCGCCCACGCTCGCCGCTCCTCGCAGCCGGCGCGGCGACGGCGCTCGTCCTCGCCTTCGATCGCGCGATCATGCCCGAGGGTTGGTCGCCCATCGAACAGGCGCTCGGCTTCGGCGGCGTCATCGGCACCTACGCGATGGCCGGCGCGACGCTCGCGGTGGTGACCAGCCTCCGCGCCCCGCGCCAACTCCCTGCGGGTGAGCACGACGAGACGCGGGAAGATGCTTGGTTTGTCTAGTGAAAGTCGTGCGAGCGGATGTGTTCGGCGCCTGAGAGACGCAAAGGCTTGATGGTCTTCGCCTTGACGTTGATCGCGCCGTCCTGACGTTCGAGGACGCCGTCGATTTCGAGGGCAGGGTGGCCGACGATGGTGAGGCGTTGGGTGTCGAAGAGCGTCGGATCGACGACGACGTTGACCATCCCTCCTTCGTCTTCGAGCGTGAGGAACACGAACCCCTTGGCGGTGCCGGGGCGCTGGCGACAGATGACGAGACCGGCGATTTTCACCTGTTTTCGTCGTGTATCGGCGAGGGCGCGGGCGGTGATGACGCCGCGGGCATCGAGCTCGGCGCGGAGAAAATGCATCGGATGCTCGCGCGCCGAGAGGCCGATGCGCGCGTGATCGGCGGCGACCAGCTCGGGGCCCGACTGCGATGGCAAGCGTGGCGCGTCGCGCTCGAGACCGGGCAAATCGAGCGGCCCGCTCTGCCCTTTGCCGAGCCGGAGGATGTCCCAGATCGCGCGCCTTCGTTCGGGCTCGAGCGAATCGAACGCGCCGGCGGCCGCGATGCCGAGGAGCAGGTGCTCGGGGAGACCGGAGCGGGTGACGAACTCGACGAGGCTCGCGGGCCGTGGAAAAAGGGCGCGTTCGACGTCGGCGCGGACCCCTTCGCCGAGGCCACGAACGAAGCGCATGCCGATGCGGAGCGCTCCAGGATGTCGCCCGAGGGTCGTCGATTCGATCGTGCAATCCCAACCCGACGCGCTCACGTCGGGCGGAAGAATTTGCACCTCGTGCCTCTTCGCGTCCTCGACCAGCGACGCCGGCGAGTAGAAGCCCATCGGCTGCGCGTTGAGAATGGCCGCGTAGAACTCAGGCATGAAATGGTGCCGCAGATAGGCCGAGGCGTAGACGAGGAGCGCGAACGACGCCGCGTGGCTCTCGGGAAATCCATAGTCTGCGAAGGCAGTGAGCTGCTTGACGATGCGCCCGGCGATGGTCGCCTCGATGCCACGCTCGATCATCCGGCTCGCCAGCCGCTCACCGATTTGCATCATCGCCTCTCGTGAGCGCTTGTGGCTCATCGCGCGGCGCAGCTCGTCGGCCTCGGCCGGGGAAAAACCGGCCACCGCGATCGCCACCTTCATCCCTTGCTCTTGAAAAAGAGGCACGCCGAGCGTGCGCGCGAGGTGCGGCTCGAGCGAAGGATGGAGATAGGTGATTGGCTCTTGCCCGCTGCGACGCCGCAGATACGGATGCACCATTTCGCCTTGGATGGGGCCGGGGCGAATCAGCGCCACCTCGACCACCAAGTCGTAGAACTGCCGCGGACGCAGGCGCGGGAGGGTGTTCATCTGCGCGCGCGACTCGATCTGGAAGACGCCGACCGTGTCGGCCGCGCAGATGTCGTCGAAGACGTCGGGATCGTCGTGCGGCAGCTCCCACAAATCGAGCTTCTGACCACGGTGTTTCTCGATCAAATCGAGGTGCCGATGGAGCACCGCGAGCATGCCGAGCCCGAGCAAATCGAATTTGACGATGCCGAGCGTGTGGATGTCGTCCTTCTCCCATTGGAGGATCGAGCGGTTCGGCATCGAGGCCCACTCGACGGGACAGACCTCGGAGATCGGGCGCGCCGAGAGCACGAACCCTCCGGTGTGAATGGCGCGATGGCGGGGCAGCCCGACCATCCGCTCGACCAGCCAAGGGACCATCGCCACTCGCGCGTCGTTCGGATCGAGCCCGATGCTCGCCAGCGCCCCCGGATCGCGCAGGCGATCGGCCGACGAGGGGATGCGATCGTGGTGCGGATCGCCCGGCGACCGAACGAAGTGAGATCGATCGGGCGGCCGAAGTGGCGAAGCCATCTTCGGCGAATCGACTCCCGGCGAGCGCGCCGGGTCGTCCTTCGTCTGCGTCAGGCGGTGCTCATTTCCCAGGCCTTGCGAAGGAATGAACCGATCGCAGAGCCCCGCGAGCGCCGCGCCTTGCGCCACCGAGAAGCCGAGCACCCGCGCCACGTCGCGCGCCGCCGCCTTCGGCTGGAAGGTGTGCACCGCCGCCACCATCGCCGCGTGATCGCGTCCATAACGATTGTATACGTATTGGAGCAGGCGCTCGCGCTGGTCGTGCTCGATGTCGATGTCGATGTCGGGAGGCTCGGTGCGCCCCGCCGAGAGGAATCGTTCGAAGAGGAGATCGCGCCCGATCGGATCGACCGCGGTGATGCCGAGGCAGTAACAGACCGCGCTGTTGGCCGCGCTGCCCCGCCCTTGGACGAGGATGTTCAACTCTTTGGCTGCGCGAATCACGTCCCAGAGGATCAAGAAATAGCCGCAAAATTGCAGGCTACGAATGATTTCGAGCTCGTGACGGAGGTGCGCGCGGTGCTTCTCGGCGCGCGGGTCGGAGGCGTCGTCGAGGAACGGATAGCGCACGCGCGCACCCTCCCAGGCGAGGAAGGCGAGCATCGCGTCTCCGTCCGCATCTTCCGCGAGCTGGTCGCTGAGGACCGCGCTCATGCGCTGGCGGAGCGAGCCGATCGAGGGAAAACAAGGGAGCGGCGCCTGCAGGTCGGAGAGCCGGAAGGTGCACTGCTCGGCGATGTCGACCGAGGCCCGGAGCAGCTCGGGGTGGTTGCGGAAGCGACGGTGCATCGCCTTGCCCGAACGGAGCGCGCGCTCGTCGTTGGGGAAGAGGCGATCGCCGGCGTCGTCGATGGTGCGCTGGTTCTGGATGCAGCGGAGGACGTCCTCGACGCGCTTGCCCGCGGTGGTGGCGTGATGGACGTGGTTGGTGGCGACGACGCCGCGATGACGCCTTCCTCCGGCGCCGGCTTCCGCTCGACCGAGGCGCGCGGCCAAGCGAAGCGTGGCGCTGATGGCGGCCCGCTCTTCGGGCAGCGTGTGATCTTGCACCTCGAGGTGGAAGTCGTCGCCGAAGACGTCGAGCCAAGGCGCGGCGAGTCGCAGGCCGTCGTCGACGTCGCCACGGCGAAGAGCTGGCGCGAGCGGCCCATCGAGGAAGGCCGAGAGCGCGACCAGCCCACGCGAGCGCGCCGCCACTTCGTCGAGCGTGACGTACGGCCGCCCGCGCGGACGCTCGAAGCGCCCGAGCGAGACCAGCGACGAGAGGTTGGCGTACCCGGCCGCATCGCGCGCGAGGAGCACGAGCCCGAAGGTGTCATGCTCGTCCCGGCCGATCGCGCCCATCGCGCCACGAGCCCCATCGAACAGCGGCGTCGCCCTCACCGTCAGCTCGGCCCCGACGATGGGCGCGATGCCGACCTTCCGCGCCGCTTCGAGGAACCGCACCTGCCCGCCCAAGTCGTCGCGATCGGTGAGCGCCAACGACGCGTGCCCGAGCTCGGCCGCCGTCAGCGCCAAGTGCTCCGGCAACGAGGCCCCCTCGAGAAAGGTAAAGGCGCTATGCGTATGCAGCTCGACGTACACCTGAACTAGAGTTCAGTGCATGCCGCCGAAACGCAAGAGGACAGAAAGTCAGAGCCATATTCAATACTTATGAATGTATCTCTCGCGTGAAATCACGCGCATGGGCGGTCGAGCGGCGCCGATGCTGGCACGATCGTGACGTACCCCGCGGGGTTCATGAGCGGGCCGCGACCGCGTCCGCTTTTCGTGACGGACTGGTGTCACACCGACAACGCGCGCTCCGCTCGTATACTCGACCTCTCGTGACCATCGGCGTCCCCCATCATCACGCCGGCGATCGCGCCGCCGACCGCAGCTGCGATCGCTGTGGCGCGCGCTTCGTCGGGGACGAGATCTGCCCGCGTTGCGGCGCGATCCTCGGACGGCTCTCGGCGCCGCTGGTGCTCGACGAACGCTACGAGCTCGAACGAACGCTCGGCGTCGGTTCGATGGGCGTGGTCCACCTCGCGCGCGATCTGCGGCTCGGGCACCTCGTCGCCATCAAGATGATCGCCCCCGAGATCGTCCGCGAAGAGCCGGAGGCGACGCGCAGGTTCGCGAGAGAAGCCGCGACCCTCTCGGCCATTCGCAGCCCGCACGTCGTCCGCGTGCACACCTATGGGCAGCACGGCGACGTGCCCTATTTCGTCATGGAGTACGTGCACGGTCGCGACGTCGGCGCGCTCGTCGAGGACTGGGCGACCCATCGCGCGTGGGTGCCGGTGACGCGTGCCCTCACCATCCTTCGTCAGGTCATCCTCGGCATCGAGTCGGTGCACGCGGCGGGCATCATCCATCGCGACATCAAGCCGGCGAACGTGATCATCGAGGAGGGCACTGGGCGGCCGGTGCTCGTCGACTTCGGCGTGGCGCGCTCGTTCAACGTCGGCAACGCCGGGCCCCGCTCGCGCGGCCCGATCTCCACCAACACGCCGTGGGGACGCCATCCGGAGGCGGGCGGCACGGCCGGCGCGGGGACGCCTTGCTACATGGCGCCCGAGCAGCTCGACGACGACGAGAGCGCCGTCACGCCCCGCACCGACGTCTACGCGCTCGGGTGCACGGCCTTCGAAATCTTCGCCGCGCGTCCTCCGTTCGAGTCGTTCGACGCCGACGAGCTGATGGACGCGCACCTGACGCAGGTGCCGCCGCGGCTGTCGTCGATACGAACCGACCTCGCCCGCTTCGACGAGCCAATTGCCCGCGCGCTTCGGAAACGGCCCGACGACCGTTTTCCCAGCGCCGCGGCCTTCTTCGAGGAGCTCGAGGCGTGCGCCGACGACGCCGATCTCCCGCCCGCTGGCTCGCTCCGTACTCATCCGCAGGAGGCACGCCGGGGGACGATTTCGGCGATGGTGGTGAGCGACGACGATCATTTCGTCCGCGTCGCCGCGCGCGCCCTCCAACAAGCGTTCGAGGGTCGCCCGCTCGACATCACTCCCGCCCACAGCGACGAAGAGGCCGTCACCTTGGCCCAGTGGAGCTCGCCTCGCCTGGTGATCGTCGACGACGATCTGCTGAAGGCCCGCGGTCGTTCACGCAGTATCGACGCCATCGCCCGGCTCCGCGGCCTCCCCATCGGCCTCGGTCTCCACGTCATCCTCGCCAGCAGCACCTTTTCCGATCGCGAAGGTCGCGAAGGCCGGGAAGGCCGTTTTCGCCACGATTTGGTGGGGGTCGGGGCCCTCGTGGGAAAGCCTCTCGACCCGCACGCACTTCGCATCCAGCTCGACGCCTGGGCCCAGCGGGGTTGACGGGTGTTCAGGGGGTAGGGTAACGGACGGCGACATGGCCGCAGTCAGCCCCGCGCAGAGCCCCCAGGCGTCCAAAGCCAAGCCCGAGCGTCGAGCCACCGCCGAAACGATGGCCTCGCGGCAGCGCGAGATCTCGGTCAGCGAGTTCTTCACGAAGAATCGCCACCTCCTCGGCTTCGACAACCCCGCCAAGGCGCTCCTGACGACGGTCAAAGAGGCGGTCGACAACGCGCTCGATGCCTGCGAAGAGGCCGGCATCCTCCCGAGCATCCGCGTCGAAATCGTCGAGCTCCAGGCGGGCGGCCCGGCCAAAGAGGGCCAAGAGCAGAAGTCGTCGCGCTATCGCGTGGCGGTCGAGGACAACGGTCCGGGCATCGTCAAAGCGCAGATCCCCAAGATCTTCGCCAAGCTCCTCTACGGCTCGAAGTTCCATCGCCTCAAGCAATCGCGCGGGCAGCAGGGCATCGGCATCAGCGCGGCGGGGCTCTACGGGCAGCTCACCACCGGCAAGCCGATTCTCATCACCTCGAAGACGGGGAAGAAGAAGCCGGCCGTCCGCATCTCGCTCCGCATCGACACGCGCAACAACGCGCCCGAGGTGCTCAAGGAAGAAGAGCTCCCCATCCACGGGACGAGCGCCGACGAGATTTATTGGGCGTCGATCGATCACGGCACGCGCGTCGAGATCGAGATGACCGGCACGTACCGCGCGGGGCGCACCGGCGTCGACGCGTATCTCGAGCAGAGCGTCGTCGCCAACCCGCACCTCGAGCTCTACTACCAGCCGCCCAAGGGCGAGCCGCAGAGCTTCCCCCGCGTCAGCAACGATCTCCCGCGCGAAGCCCAGGAAATCAAGCCGCACCCGCACGGCGTCGAGCTCGGGATGCTGCTGAAGATGATGCAGGACGCGGAGGGGATGACCGTCTCCAAGGCGCTGCAGGAAGACTTCTCCAAGGTCTCCTCGTCGGTGGCGGAAGAGATTTGCAAGGCGGCGAAGGTGAACCCGCGCACCAAGGCGCCGGCGCTGACGGGTGAGGACATCGAGCGGCTCCATGCTGCGCTCTCGGAGGTGAAGATTCCTCCGCCGAGCGCCTCGTGCGTGGTGCCCATCGGCGAGCCGCTCATCATCGAGGGCCTGAAGCGCCGTTTCCGCGCCGAGTACTACACCTCGGCGACGAGGCCGCCGGCGGTCTATCGCGGCAATCCGTTCGTGGTCGAGGTCGGGCTCGCGTACGGCGGCGATCTTCCGCTCGACGAGCCGGCCGAGGTGCTGCGCTTCGCCAACCGCGTGCCGCTCCAGTACCAGCCGCGCGCCTGCGCCGTCACCGAGGGCGTCTACGACACCAACTGGAAGAACTACGAGCTGCAGCAGCCGAAGGGCTCGCTCCCGGTCGGTCCGATCGCCATCTTCGTCCACCTCGCGTCGGTGTGGGTGCCTTTCACCAGCGAGGCGAAGGAAGCGGTCGCGCACTATCCGGAGGTCATCGGCGAGATCAAGCTCGGCCTCCGCGACGTCGGGCGTCGGCTCGGCATTCATCTTCGTCAGCGGCAAAAGGCGCAAGCCGATGCGCAGCGGCGCTCGCTCTTCGAGCGCTACATCCCGGAGGTCGCCGGGGCCATCGCCAAGATCCTCCACGACGATCCGACGAAGATCGCGCAAGCGTTCCAGGACGCGCTGCCCAACTTCGTGCGGATGAACGCGCCTGGCAGCGGCGAGGGCGAAGAGGGAGAGACGCCCGAGGGCGAGACGAGCGGGGGCAATGCGCCCTCGATGCCGCCTCCTGCCGACGACGAGGGCGATCCGCCGAGCAAGCCGCGCGGTCCGAAGGCCAAGGCTGCCGCCCCGCCACCTGCGGAGTCGAAAGGGCAGTCGAAAGAGAAGAAGCCGGAGAGCAAGCCGCTGCCGAAAAAAGGCGACAAGCCGAAGAAGGCAGAGCAGCTGAAGCTCCTCGACGGCGGTCCCATGATCCACCCGATGAAGCGCTAGAGAAGACCTGACCGATGGCGACCAAGAAGAAGACTGGGACGAAGAAGACCGCGGAGAAGCCGGCAGCCAAGGCCGAGCCGCTGAACCCCGACAGGGTCGTCTTGACCGCGGCCGAGAAGCGCGTGCAGGCCGAGAAGCACGAGCGGGCGAAGAAGACGCTCGCCAAGCTGCAGAAGATGGCGACGCGCGCCGTGGCCGAGGTGAAGGCAGGCGAGAACCCGTCGCTGAGCATCCCGGTGCGCGCGCTCTCGAACGTGTCGTTCAACGAGAAGAAGAAGCTGATCGAGCTCGGCGATCGCGCGCAGTCGCGTGAGTTCTTCAACAAGTCGATGGCGAAGAAGTTCATGCAGACCTTCTTGGTCGCCGGCGCGGTCAAGGAGCTGCTGGACGTCGGCAAGACCACCAGCATCCGTGATTTGTTCTACATGACGAAGCACACGATCAAAGGATCGCGTGAGAACACCTTCGACGAGCAGAGCGAGAGCGATCCGGTCATCGAGGACCTGGAAGTCTCGATCGACGCGCTCCGCGAAGAGCTGCACCTCTTCGCCAACCCCAAGGGCAAGCTCGTCGGGCCGGTCGTCCTCAACGACAGCGGCGACGAGATCGATCTCTCGCGCATGGGCAGCGGCGGGTACGCCATCCCGTCGATCGTCGAAGATCCGATCATCAAGTTCATCCGCAGCAGCGCCGAGTTCGTGCTCGTGGTCGAGAAGGACGCCGTCTGGGCGCGCCTCAACGAGGACAAGTACTGGCGCAGCGCCAAGTGCATCCTGATGTCGACCGGAGGGCAGGGGGCGCGCGGCGCACGTCGCATGCTCCAGCGCTTCGCCACCGAGCTGAAGCTGCCGGTCTACTGCCTCGTCGACAACGATCCGTGGGGTCTCTACATCTACTCGGTGCTCAAGCAGGGCTCGATCAGCCTCGCCTACGAGTCGATGCGCCTCGCCCTCCCGCGCGCCCGCTTCATCGGGATGAGCACCTTCGACTTCGCCAAGTACAAGTTCGACGACTCGGTGAAGATCCAGCTCGAGAAGGACGACATCTCGCGCGCCAAACAGATGCTCGCCTACCCGTGGTTCCAGGCGAAGCACTGGCAGCGCGAGATCAACGCGATGGTGGAAGCGGGCTTCAAGATGGAAATCGAAGCCCTCTCCAACAAGGGAATCTCCTTCGTCACCGAGGAGTACATCCCGAAGAAGCTTCGCGACCGCGAGTGGCTGGAGTAATGAGCAGCGTCAGGGAATCGCCGGTGCGCAGATGCTGCTGTCCTCGCAGATGACGTCGCCGGTGCCGGGATAGCGGCAGCACTTCGCGGCGCTCGTGGGGCACGCGTCGCAGGGACAGGTCGTGCAACCGACGGCCGCGTACTTCTTGCACTTGCCGAAGGCGCAGAGCTCGCTCGGCGCGCAGACGCTGCCGCAGCCGCCACAGTTCCACGGGTCGGACTCGGCGTTGACGCAGGAGCCGGCGCCGGCCGCGCCGCACATCGTGGTGCCGAGCGGGCAGGCGATGACGGTACGGCACTCGGTCTTGAAGCAGAGATCGGTGCCCGTGCACTTCACGCCGCAGCCACCGCAGTTGTTCGGGTCGACGTCGATGTGCGTGCAGCCGAGGCATCCCGCAGCGGTGCCGCAGCGATCGAAGCCGGGCGCGCAGGCGGCCTTGGAGCCGTTGCAGATCTCGCCGTGACAGACCGATTTTCCGCACGCGCCGCAGTTGAGCGGGTCGCTGGTGAGATCGACGCAGGTGCCCGAGCAGCAGGTGGCGCCGGCGAGGCAGGTCTTGCCGCCGCAGCTGGCATCGGCGCCATCGGCAAGCGAGTCGGTGAGCGAGTCGGTGAGCGAGTCCGTGAGCGAGTCGGGCGCCGTGTCGATCGGCGTGATCGTGTCTGTGGGCGGAGTCGTATCCGTCGGCGGTTTGGTGTCTGTGGGCGGAGTCGTATCGGTCGGCGCGGTCGTATCGGTCGGCGTGGTCGTATCGGTCGGCGTCTTGGTGTCGGAGCCGCTGTCGGCGGGCATGGTGTCGAAGCCGCCCGTGTCGTCGAGGGCGGTGTCGTCACCGCTCAGCGTGTCGGGATCGTCCGCGAGGCCGGCGGCGTCGACACCGCCACACCCGAGGGCTCCGAGCACGAAAGTAACGGAACCGACACCGAGGACACGTGCGCAACGTCCCAAAGCAAGCCGCATCCCTTGAAGGTACGGTGATCGTCGGGAAAGTCACGATACTGCCGTCCCAGGTCGATCGCAGAGCGGCGTCACGAGGCGTACCCCAGAGGAACCCGACATGTTGCGACGAACGACCGAAGACGCTGGGCGCATCGAGCTTTGGACCGTCGACCGCCCCCGCCAGGCCAACGCCCTGGACACGACGACGCTAGGGATGCTGGAGGAAGCGGTCACCGAGGCCGAGGCGCGGCTCGCGCGACGGGAGCTGCTCCGCGGCGTCATTCTCCTGGCGGCGCCGCGAGAGAGCGGTCGGCCGGTGTTCCTCTCCGGGGCAGACCTCAAGGAGGTGGCCGCGCTTGCCGTGACGGGTGATGCCGAGCGGGCGCGGGCCTTCGCGGTGCGGGTCTCGAGCACCCTCGCGCGGCTCGAACGGCTGGGGTGTCTCGTCGTCGCGGCCATCGATGGCGACGTCTTCGGCGGCGGCTGCGAGGTGGTGATCGCCTGTGACTCGAGGATCGCCGAGGCGGGGATCGAACTTTCGTTTCGTCAGACCCGCATGGGTCTCACGACAGGCTGGGGCGGCACGACGCGGCTCGCGCGGCTCGTCTCGTTCGGGGCGGCGAAACGACTGCTCCTCACGGGCGCGCCGTGCAAGGCCGAAGAAGCGCTGCGGCTCGGGCTCGTCGACGAGGTGGTTCCGGTCGGCACCGCCAAGGCGCGCGCGCTCGAGCTCGTCCGCGTCAGCGCCCAAGGTGCCCCGCACGCCATCGCCGAGCTCAAACGCGGGCTGCTCGAGGCACGCGAGGGCACGCCCGAGGAACGCGAGACACGCGAGACGCGCGAGCTCGATCGCTTCGTCGCCTCCTGGGCGCACGACGATCACCGCGAAGCACTGGCCGCTTTGCGCGAGAAGCGTCCGGCGCGATGGACGCTCACGTGATCGGTTCGCTCAGGGGCCCGAGCCGCACGTCGCGCCGTCGGTGACGCCCGCGTCGGTGACCACGCAGAGACCGAACCCCGTCGGGATGGTCGGAGACTTGTCGCACGTACCGGCCGTGCACTCCTCGTCGTGCCCCTCGTGGCAGAGCTTGCGGCAGCGACGATCGCCGGTCGGACCGAGGCAGGCGTAGCCGCGATCGCACGGCAGGCTCGAGCTACAGCAGTCGAGATCACGCCCGTGACCGACGGGCACGCAGGAGGTCTCGCCGAACTTCGTGACCACGGTGCACGTCGAGCTGTCGCTGCAGATGGTGTCGGGCGAGGCGAGGAGATGGCAGTTGTCCGGCGTGACGCAGACGGGGACTTTGTCGCCCGTCTCCGCGAGCGGGACCGGCGTGCAGTAGGCGCCCATCGCGTGGCAGAAATCGGCGTCGGGCGTCGCGCCGCAGCAGTACGGGAGGCACCGCGCGATGGTCCCCGGGGTGCCCGCGCAGGCGAGACCGGGCGCGCAGTCGGCGTCCTGGAGGCAGAACGACTCGCGTGCGCCGGTGCCGGCGAGCGCGCAGCTGGTGACGATTTGATTGCTCTCTCGCAGCACGCGACACGCGTGCACGGTGCCCGAGCCGGTCGTGTCGTAGGCGACGTCGGGGACCACGGCGTCGAACGTCGCCGTGTCGGCAGGTCCGGTGTCGCCACCTCCGCTCGAGTCCGCCGCGTCTGCCGCGTCTGCCGCGTCTGCCGCATCTGCCGCATCTACCGCGTCTGCCGCATCTACCGCGTCACCTGCGTCGCCCGAGCCATCGGCGTCGACGTCCGCGAGCGAGTCCTTGGTCTCGTCGCTGGCGTCCGTCCCCGAGTCGAGGCGCGTGCACTTCTCGGCGCGGTCGGGATCGCACGAGGTGGAGAGCCTCTCCCCGCAGAGCTTGTCGCGGGTCGTCGAGACGTCGTCACCGATCTCGATGATCTGCGCGTCGCCCCCGTCCGGGATCGAAGTGTCGTGGAAGGGGTCGACGCCGGCGTCGCTCGCCGCGTACGAGCAGCCGCCCGAGCCGCCGAGAATCACCAGGGTCGCAGCGCCAGCGCCGGCCAAGAGGGCCATCAGCCAACGGCGGCGGGGGCGATCGGCGGGCGGAGGGGGCATGGTCATAAGCAAGCGCGTGGCCGTGACCGCGCTCAGCTAGCTGGCACGTGGGCGGGCCCTAGTCTGGCGGAACGGCCCTCCGACCGCCAGCATTTGCCGGTTCTGGCGCCGACGATCTCGCTGGCATCTTCCGCTTCCGCCCCGGCACGTCGTTGCTCTCGGGCAACTTTAGGCTACACCTCCGCACCCCATGCGCAGTCTTCGCCTCGTTTCGCTCGTCGCACTCGCTTCTCTGCTCGCTTCTCCGCTCGCCTGCAGTGGCGCGACCGGGCAGACGTTCGACTTCCCCCAGGACACGAGCGAGGGCGACGGCGGCGACGGCAGTAGCAACGACGGCAGCGGCGACACGGCCCCTGAGGGCGGCCGCGACACCAGCGCCTCTGACACGAGTGGCGGCGATGGCAGCAGCACGGATGGCTCCGGCGGTGACGGCGCGGGTGACGGCGCCAGCGATGGCAGCAGCGATGGCAGCAGCGCGGATGGCTCCGGCGGTGACGGCGCGAGTGACGGCGCGGGTGACGGCGCGAGTGACGGCGGCGATGGCAGCAGCACGGATGGCTCCGGCGGTGACGGCGCGAGTGACGGCGCGAGTGACGCGAAGACCGACACGCTCGTCGACACCGGCGGCGACACCGCATGCGGCGCTCCTGGCGATCTCTGCTGCGCGGGCGGCACGTGCAAGGGCGGCGCGCTCTGCGTCGGAGGCGTCTGCGGCACCTGCGGTGGACCGGGGCTCATCTGCTGCAGCGGACCGACCGCGTGCGGGACCGGAAGCGTCTGCAGCGCCGGCGCGTGCGTCGTCTGCGGTGGTCTCGGGCAAGCGTGTTGCGACGGCCCTTCGTGCAGCACTGGCTTCGTCTGCGGCGCGCTCGGCACCTGCGCGCGCTGCGGCGGCATCGGCGAGCCGTGTTGCGCGGGCGCGAAGTGTACGAGCGGCGGCGTCTGCAACGGGACGACGCTCCTCTGCGAGTGCGGCGGCCCCGGCGAGCCATGCTGCGCGGGGAGCACCTGCAGCGGCAGCGCGCTCTGCACCGGCGGCACCTGCAGCACCTGCGGCGGCGTCGGACAACCGTGCTGCGCCAGCGGCGGATGCAGCGGCTTCAACGTCTGCCTGACGGGCACCTGTCGCGCGCCGACGTCGTGCTCACGCGAGACCGATTGCACGAGCGGCGGCGGCACCGGCAAGTGCGGCGGCCCGTCGGTCTGCACCGGCAGCGTCTGTTATGTCTGCTACACGCCGCCGAGCACTGCGACGGGCGTCAGCGACGCGAAGTGCGCCGACTCCAGCACCTGCGCCAGCAACCTCTGCGACGAGCTCCGCAGCCACTGCAGCGCGCCCTGCTCCAACTCCGACGCCACGCGCGACAAGGACTGCACCGACTACCTCGGCGCCGGCTTCGTCTGCACCGAAGAGACGCTCACCGTCGGCACCGCCAGCGGCCCCCTCGGCTGGTGCGCGCGCGGCTGCGCCCACAACGCCGACTGCAAGACCGGCGACATCTGCCAAGGCTCGTCCAACTCCGGCGCCAACCGCGTCGACCTCGTCTGCGGCCCGCCCGACGCCGGCTCCAAGACCTTGGGCGCCGACTGCGATCCGACGAAGGCCGACTGCGACACGGGCGTCTGCCTCACGTACACCAGCGGCAGCGTGACGACGCACAAGTGCACCGCGTTCTGCACCAGCATCGCCGACTGCGGCAGCGGCCTCGGCAAGTGCACGACCGTGTCGTTCACGCGACCGGGCGGGGGGACGCAGGCTCAGCTGGTGTGCACGCCGTAAGCGGGTCCCGGGGCTCTGTAAGCTGGTCCCGGAGCTCTGTAAGCTGGTCCCGGGGCTCTGTAAGTTGGTCCGGGCGTAGGGGAAGCTGGTCCGGGCGTGGGGACAGCTGGTCTGGGCATAAGGACGGTACCCGCGCGAAAGATCCTAAAAGAGAACGATCTCGCGCACTTCAGTACTTCGAACCGCTGCCAGGCTTCGGAATCGGCAGCACGTACCCAGTCGGCGCGGGGGGCACGATGACCGTCGGCTGCGGCGGAGGCCCACCAGGCCCCGGACCCTTCGGACCCTTCGGTCCCTTGGGCTCGCCACCTGGACCAGGGCCCGGCGGCGGACCACCCGGCATCATCCCGCCAGGACCACCAGGGCCGCCGGGCATCATACCGCCTGGGCCACCAGGACCTCCAGGACCTCCAGGACCCCCAGGGCCACCCGGACCGCCAGGACCCTGCGGCGGACCGCGCATGATCATCGGGGCCAGCACCTGCATCGTCAGGTCGAGGTCGAAGTCGCCCAGCAGGCTGACGCCGTTCGGGGACGTCACGAGCGAGAGCGCGATCGCCGAGTCGAGGGGCTCGATGCCCATGCCCTTGGCGAGCGGCGTGTCGCTGCGCAGCGGCGCGATGAGAGCGAAGGCGGCGCCGCGGGCGGGGAGCTTGGCGAGGTGGGCCTTCATCGGCGTCGAGGCGCCGAGGTGCTCGTCGGACTTGGCGGAGGCGAGCTGCTCGACGCGCTGCCTCGGGCTCGCACCACGCGCGATGTAGACGTAGCCGTCGCGGACGATCCAGGCGAAGCCGATGGGAGGCATCGGGGGCTGGCCGGGCTCGACGGGAGGGACGACCTCCATCGACTCACCCACGCCGCCGCCTTCGGTGCTGAGCGCCTTCGCGGGGATGCCGGCGACGAACATCTCGCTGAAGTCGTGCGCAGCGAGCTTCGCCTTCTCGGCGTCTTTGATCTTGAAGCGCATCAGGCTCGCGCCAGGGCCACCGTAGGGCGGCGGATCGGCGACCGAGGCGACGACGACCTCGCCCTCGATGGCGGCGATGACCTCGGCGAACACCTTTTCGGTCTTCACGCGCAGCTCGGCGGGGATCTTGTCTTCCTCACCGGGGGGCGGCGTGACGAGGAACTTGCGGAGGATCTCCAGCCACGCGGTCGGGAACTGAAGGGCGAGGGCGCCGAGCGCATCCTTCGGCGCGCCCGAAGCGAGCATGCTCGACTCCTGCGAGGGGTACTCGGAGAGGAAGCGCGAGAGCGGCGTCGACGGGGACACGCGCAACGTGGCGTTGACGTTCGCGGTCTTCTCGCCGATGTCGAGGATCAGCTCGAGGTCCTGCGCGCCCGGCCACGTCTTGCTGGCGGCGCCGGCGACCTCGTCGAAGAGCTGCTTGGCCGGCCCGGTGGTGGCCCCGCCGAGCTGGGGGGCGCTCCACTGCACCCACCAGTTTTCGATCAGCTTGGCGAAGGGGCCCGAGATCCACGACTGCGGCGCGCGGGCGACGATGTCGTGCTTCTGCTCCATCGCCAGCGGGAGGCCGGCGGCAAATCGCGGCGCGCCTTGCTCGAGCGCGCGACGATCGCTCCCGAGGAGGACTTGATTGCCGTAGAGCGCGAGGTAGCGGCCGGTCTTCGCGCCCTTGTAGGCGTCGACCCCGAGCACGTCGCTGTGTTCTTTCGTCGCCTTCTCGCGCTCGGCGTAGGCGATCATCACCTTGGCGGCGCTGGCCGCGTTCTTCACCGTCGCCGCGAGGACGAAGCGTGAGCCGCCATCGGGCGGAGGCGGCACCTGCGGATCGTCGGCGAGGATCGCGTAGCCGAGCGGCTTCTCGAAATCGAGCTCGTCGACGTCCTTCTGCGACTCCGGCGGCATGCCGTTCTTGAGGACCGTCGCGAACGTGACCACCGCACCGGGCGGCGCGAGGCGCGGCAAGATGTGACTGGCGACCAGCTCCGGGTTCTTCACCCAAATCTCGAGCGCGAGCCCCTGCGGCACCGGCGCCGGTACCACCGGAACGTCCGACGTCTTGGGGATGATCAGCTGCCCGGTCTTCGTCTGACCGGCGTGACCGGCATGACCGCCGTGACCCGCGTGCTTGTGATGCAGCTGACGACGCACGAGGAAGGCGAGCGCCAAGACGGCGACGGCGATCACCACCGCGTAGTACCAACGTTCCCTGGCCTTCGTCGCCTCGGCCTCTTGGGTCTCTTGCATGTCGCTCATGAAGCGCCCTCGCTAGCCGCCCACCTGCGGGGTGGCAATGGCGGGAGTCACATCGCGACTACAGCGCGATTACATCGCGACGAGCAGGCGCGCCGCTTCTTCCAGCTCGGCGGCGCAGGCGACCTCGAGGACGCGGGTGCAGGAGGGGGCGTACTTGTGCATCGCGCTGTCGCCGATCGACCAGGCGCCGCGACGTTCGGGGTTGATCCAGAGGAGCGCCCGCGCACGACGGCGGAGATCGGCCAGCACCCAGGCTTCGTCGGGTTGGTAGTTGTTGCGACCGTCGCCGATGATCACCACCGTCGTCTTCCGATCGATCGCGCCGAGGTGATCGCGATGGAAGCGCGCGAAGACGGCGCCGTAGTTGGAGTTGCTGGCGAGCGAGGTGGCTTCGCCGGCGAAGATGCGGGAGAGCGCGGCGCTCACCTGCTCACGCTGCATCAGCTTGGTGACCTCGCCGAGCTCGCTGACGAAGACGAAGGAGCGCGTGCCCGAGAAGAGCTCCTGCAGCGCGTAGACGAGCTCGAGCATGAAGCGCGCGGCGAGGCGCACCGAATCGGAGACGTCGCAGAGGAGCACCAGCTTCGGTCGATCGCGACGACGACGACGGCGCACGGGGGCGATCGGGACGCCGGCGTTCTTCCACGACGCGCGCAACGTCCGGCGCACGTCGATGATCCCGCGACGCTGCCGACGACGTCGCACGCGCGCCTTGCCGCGCAGCTTCTCTGCGAGCCGACGGACGGCGCCGCGAACCTCCTCGACCTCGGCGTCGGAGAGCGAGGTGAAGGCGGTCTCGGTGAGGCGTCGCGTGCGACTCTCGGCGGTGCGCCCGAGGGTGCGACGATCGAGCTCGCGTCGGACGTCGCCGCGCACCTCTTCGCGCGTGCGTGCGAGTTGTGCTTCGAGGGCATCGGCGAGCGCGTCGCCTCGCTCCCCGAGTGCTCCCCGCAGCGCCGCGCGGAGCAGCGCCAGCTCCCCTTGGGCCCGACCGAGCCCGACCCGCTCGAAGACCCGCTGCGTGAAGAAGCCGAGCTGCAAGGGACTGCCGAGACCTTCCATCGCCCGCAAGACGTCTGGCCTTCGCATCAGCCGCGCGAGCTCGCCACCGCCACCGGCGCCGAGGAGCCCGCCGAGATTGCTGAGGGGTGCGCCACCGGCCTGCGCGGCGAGCGCTTCACGGAGCGCTTCGAGCTCGGCGTCGCTGAAGCCCTCTTCGCGCAAGCGATCGAAGAGATCGAGCGCCGTCTTCGCGCCCGGCCGGAAGAAGCCCTCGAAGACCTCGTCGAAGATCACTCGCTGCGCCTTCCGCTTCACGAGCGCGGCGGCGAGGGCCTCGCGCACCGTCTCGCGATCGTCGACGCCGACGATGGCGAGCGCGCGCGCCGCGTCGATCGCCTCGGGAGGTGCGAGCGGGAGACCTCGCCTCCGGAGCACCGCGCAGAGCTCGGCGAGCACGCGCAAGACGCCGTCGGGATCGAGGACCTTGGCGCTCACGCTCATGAAGGACCGCCCATCGCTGGAGACGATGGACCGGCGCGATCAGGGGGTGAAGGTCTTCTTCGTCATGGTCTCGCCCTTCTGTCCGGCGCGCGCGGCTTTGTCGCGGCTGCCGCCGAGACCGCCGTCGGCCGAGGCCAGCGTGGTCGCGGTGTCGATCGTCGGCGCGGTGCCGGACGAGGCGAGCGCGTACGAAGGGCCGCCGCCCCCACCGCCGGCGCTGCCACCGCTGCCGCCCTTACCGCCGATGCCGCCGCCACAGCCAGCGCCGTCGCCCGCGAGCGGAGTGCCGCCGAGCCCGGCCTTGCCGCCGAGACCGCCCAAGCCGCCGTTGCCGCCGTTGCCGCCGTTGCCGCCGACGCCGGCGCTGAGCGCGGAGGCGACGAGGTCGATCGACGAGCGCACCGACACCAGCGCGATGCTCGCCCCGCCGGCCTGACCCGCAGTGCCGCCCTTGCTCCCGCCGCCACCGCCGCCGCCGCCGCCGCCGCCGCCGCCGCTGTACTTGGAGCCGAACGTCGTCGCCGCGCCACCGCCGCCGCC
>JANYDK010000005.1 GCA_025363655.1 Deltaproteobacteria bacterium
TAGAAGGGGGCCATCGCCGCGTCCTCGGCGTCGACGATCTCCGGCACATCGACGTCGAAGTCTTCGTGCTGCAGCGCCGGCAGCTCGGGCGAGAGCGGCATGTACGGCGACTCGAACATGACCAACGACTGGATCACCGGACGGATGCGTCGCGTCCTTCAGGGAAAGTACGGCGACGGCGGGCACGGCTTCGTCGCGCTCGCCAAGCCGTGGCCTTGGTACCACCACATGGACGTGAAGCACGACCTGTGGCTGAACGCGTGGATCAAGTTCGCGGTCTCGACCGCACCGGCCAACGATCGTCTCATCGGCTTCGCGGGGATCGCGGCGCAGAGCCTGCACGAGGGAGCGACCACGTGGGTCGAGACGGCGCCCGCAGGCTCGCCCGTCGGCACCGCGGCGGGGCGCTTCGATCTCTACTATTTGCAGCGCAAGGGCGCGGGCACGTTCAAGATCATCGTCGACGGGACCAAGCTCCAAGAGGTCGACGCCGCGGCCGAGAGCTCGCAGGCGGCGTTCATCCACTTCGAGCTCCCCGATGGTCCGCACAAGGTGGCGTTCATCACCACCTCGCCGAAGCCGGTGCGCCTCTTCGGCGTCTCGATGGAGCGCGAGCGCGAGAAGCCGGGCTTCGTCGTCGACTCGCTCGGCGTCGGCGCGCTCTCGGCGCAGCAAATGGCGGAAAAAGAAGATCAGACGATCAACGAGCAGACGCTCGCGCATCGTCACTACGATCTCATCCTCGACATGGTCGGCACCAACATGTGGGACAAGATCAAGCTCCCCTCGCACTGGAAGACGATCATCGACACCCACAAGAAGGCCATCCCCGACCTCTCGTGGCTGATGCTGACGCCGCCCGATCACGCGGAAAAAACCAGCTCGCCGCACTCCGACGCGCGCATCGTGATGGTCGCCGACATGAAGAAGCAGATCGCCCTCGACAACGGCGCCGCCTCTTGGGACTTCCGCGGCGCGATGGGCGGCGACCTCGCCATCGTCCGCTTCATGCGTCACAAGATGGCGTGGGGCGATCTCATCCATCTCAACGAGAAGGGCGCCTCGTACATGGGCGATCGCATCGTCTACGCGCTCTTTCGCGGATTGCAGAAATACGTCGAGAAGCACCCCGAGGCCGGCTGCGGCACCTCGGGCTCCTGAGGTTCACTTCGTGTTGCGGTACGTGAGCTCGAGCAGCTCCTCGACCATGGCCTCGCGCTCGGCAGCGCCGCCCTGCATCGCGTGATGGGCGCAGTGACGGAGGTGATTGCGCATCAGCTCCTTGGACACCGCACGCAACGCTTGTTGCACCGAGCTGATCTGCGTCATGACGTCGGCGCAGTAGCGATCTTCCTCGACCATCTTGGCGAGGCCGCGCACCTGCCCCTCGATCCGCGCAAGGCGCAGGAGGTTCTTCGACTTCGCGTCGGGATCGACGGCGACCGCTGTCTTCGTGGCTTTTCGACCGCTCGTTTTCATGAATCCTCGAATCGGCGGAGGCGCAGGCTGTTGCCGACCACGCTGACGGAGCTCATCGCCATCGCCGCGCTCGCGAGCACCGGGCTGAGAAGAATGCCGAAGCTCGGATGGAGCACGCCAGCGGCGACGGGGATGCCGACGACGTTGTAGGCGAAGGCCCAGAAGAGGTTCTGTCGCATGGTGCGCATGGCGGCGCGGGAGAGGGCGAGGGCGGCGGCGACGACGCGAGGATCGGGGCGCATCAAGGTGATGTCGCTGGCGGCGATGGCGACGTCGGCGCCGGTGCCGAGGGCGATACCGACCTCGGCCCGGGCGAGCGCAGGGGCATCGTTGAGCCCGTCGCCGACCATCGCGACGATCTTTCCGAGGCGCTCGAGGCGTTCGATTTCGGCCACTTTTCCCGAGGGAAGCACGCCAGCGACGACGTGCTCGATGCCGACCTGCGCGGCGATGCTGCGCGCGGTGGCCTCGCCATCGCCGGTGAGGAGCCGCACCTCGATGCCCATCGCGCGGAGTCTCAGCACGGCGGCGCGCGAGGTCCCGCGCAGGGGATCGGCGATCGCGAGGACCGCGACCGCGGCGCCGTCGACGACGATCCAGCAGACCGTCTTGGCGTCTTTGGCGAAGCTGTCGGCGACGATGCCGAGCGAACCTTGCGCGGCTCCCAGCTCTTCGACCATGCGCGTGTTGCCGACCGCGACCACGCGTCCTTCGACGAGGCCGCGTGCCCCGCGCCCAGGCAGCGCGGTGATGGAATTGGCTTGTTTTGTAGAGGCATCGTGCGTGCGTGCCGCCTTCGCGATCGCGCTCGCGAGGGGATGTTCGGATCCACGTTCGACGGCCTCGGCGAGAGAGAGAACCTCGCGGGCGTCGTGACCTTCGGCGAGCCGCACCTCGACGACGACCGGTCTTCCTTCGGTGAGGGTGCCGGTCTTGTCGAAGACGACGGTGTCGACGCGCGCCGCTCGTTCGAGTGCGTCGCCGCCCTTCACGAGCACGCCGAGCTCGGCCGCTCGCCCGGTGGCGACCATGATCGCCGTCGGGACCGCGAGGCCCATCGCGCAGGGGCAGGCGATGACGAGGACGGCGATGGCGGCGGCGAGCGCGCGTACGGTCTCGCCATCGACGATGCGCCAGACGACGAACGTGACGACCGCGATTGCGATCACGGCGGGGACGAAGACGGCGCTCACGCGATCGGCGAGGCGAGCGACCTTGGCGCGTGAGCCCTGCGCCTCGCGCATCGCCCGGACGATGCTCGCGAGCACGCTGCCGTCGCCCAGATCGGTCGCTCGTACGCGCAGGAGGCCGGTACCGTTCAAGGTCCCGCCCACCAGACGATCGCCCGGTTTTTTCGAGACCGGCAGCGGTTCTCCGGTGAGCATCGACTCGTCGACCGCGCTCTCGCCGGAGACGACCTCGGCGTCGCAAGGCACGCGCGCGCCAGGGAGCAGGTGGACGACGTCGCCGCGACGGACGTCGGCGAGAGGCACTTCGACGAGCTCGACCTCGCCGACCTCTCCGACCTCGCCGACTCGCTCACGCTCGATGCGCGCGCGATCGGGTCGCAGCGCCACCAACTTGCGCACGGCGATCGCCGATTGACCTTTGGCGCGCGCTTCGAGCGTGTTGCCGACGAGGACGAGCGCGAGGATGAAGACGACCGCTTCGTAGTAACTGTCGGCGGCGAGCCCACGCGCGGAGAAGACGTGCGGCGCGAGGGTGACCACCATCGAGTAGACCAACGCCGAGCCGGTGCCGACGGCGACGAGCACGTTCATGTCGGCGTGCCGGTGACGAAGCGCCGCCAAGGCCTTCACGTAGAAGGGACGACCGGTGGTGACGACCACGAGCAACGTCAGCACCAAGAGGAGCGCTTCCAGTACGCGCGGGGGCACTGCGTAGAGAAAGGGAAAGACACGCTCCATCGTCGGACCGAGGGCGTTCGTCATCGCGCGCATCAGCGGGTCGGCCTGGTGCGCGGCGTGGCCCCCGCTCATCATCGGCAGGGAGACGAACATCGCGAGGAAGGCGAGCGCCGAGGTCAGGAGGGCGCGTCGTCGCAACGCTTCGTACTCGGCGAGTGAGGCTTCGTCGTTTTCGATCTGCGTGGCGAGCGCGTCGGCGGTCGTGTCGGGGAGGGACGCCTCGTAGCCGGTGTCGAGGATCGTCGCGACCAACGTCTCGGGGGTGACGAGCGCGGGATCGAACTCGACGCGCGCGGCGCGGGTCATCAAGTCGACGGTCGCGTGTTGCACGCCCTTGGTCGACGCGAGCGCACGCTCGACGTGCCCTTGGCAGGCGGCGCAGGTCATTCCGCCGACGCCGAGGGTGACGTGGGTGCTCACGGAGATCGCGGCCTTGCTGGAAAACCAGCGTCGCCGAGCGCGGTGATCAGCGTAGCCACGGTGGCCTCGGTGTCGGCGATGCACTGGACACGGCCGACCTCGACCTTGGCGCCGCGGACGCCCGGCACGCGCCGGAGCAAGGCGCTGACGCGGCGCACGCAGCCATCGCAGTGCATGCCTTCGAGGGACAAGTCGACGTCGGACACCGGGTACCTCACCGCAGGAGATAGATACCCCAGGGGGGTATGTCAACCCGTAGACTGCGCCGATGCCGAGCTCGCGCGACGTTCGATTGCCGCACTTCACGCGGCTCGTGGCGTTCCTCTTCGGCACCGCCGTCGCGCTCCTCGGGGCGTTACTCGCCAGTACCTATATTTCCCGCCTTTCGCAGCACCGCGGCTACCTCTTGGTGGCGGTCGAGGACGTCGTTCGCGCGAAGATCGCAGCCCGGCCGAGGCGCACGGTGGTCATCGTCGTCGACGGTCTCCGCGCCGATCGTGCCGAGGAGATGCGGGTGACGTCTCTCTTGCGCGCCGAGGGTCAGTGCCTGCGCATGGACGTCGGGTTGCCGACGGTGTCACGTCCCGTCTACGCGGTGCTCTCGACCGGCCTCGAGCAAGATCGCACCGGCGCTCGAAACAACGACGAGACCTCGCCGCTCGCCGCCGAGTCGATCTGGGACGTGGCGAGACGAAGCGGTCTCACGCTCGAGGTGCGCAGTGAGCTGAGCTGGTGGACGCAGCTCTTTCCCAGCGCCTTCGAGCGCGACGTGCGGCTCGCGCGCGCCGACGATGGTTTCCAAGAGCCGCTCGCGCGCGACGTCACGCTCATCCATCCCGTCTACGTCGACGAGAACGGTCACGACTTCGGCGCCGCGTCGCCCGAGTACACCGCGGCCGTCACGCGCGCCGACGAGGAGATCGCGCGACTCCTTCGGGCCCTCGACCTCTCTCGCGATCTGGTGGTCCTCACGGCCGATCACGGTCATCGCGCGCGCGGAGGTCACGGCGGCGACGGCGCGGAGATTCGCGAGGTGCTCACGTGCTTCGCCGGCAGCGGCGTCCTTCGCCAACGCGAGACGGGGCGACTCGATGCGCGCACCTTCGCGCCAGCCCTCTCGATGCTGCTCGGCGTCGCCTTTCCCAAGCACATGCGCGCGGGTGAAGACGACCTCGACGCCCTCGGCCGCCTCGTCGATCCAGCGCGGCTCGGCCGTCCCTTCGTCGACGATCGGCTCGCCGCGATTGCTCATTTTCGTGAGGAGAATGCGATCGCGGTCGAACGATTCTCCGGCGGAAGCACACGTTCGTGGGGTGAGCTGATGACGATGCTTCGAGTTCGGCAGCTCTTGCGCGCGCTCGCCGTCTCGGCGGTCGGTCTCCTCGCGCTCGTGCTCTGGGTGCGTCGCTCGGGGGTGCGCGCCCGGTCGGTGATCGTGCACGTCGTCATCGTCACCACGGTGATCCTCGTCGCCTACGCGCTTCTCGCCGGTGGCCTCGACAGCAACAGCATCAACAAGCGCGCCTTCTTCATCCGCAACGCGTCCATCGCCGGGGGCCTCGGCGTCGTCCTCGGCCGGTTGGTCGGCTTCGTCGAGAGACGGCTCGCGCGAGATCGTTCGCCGATCGCGCAGCTCGACCTCGCGACGTTCTCGGCGATCGCGCTGGTCACCTTCGAGCTCGCGCACCTCGCGGCCTACGGCTGGCCACTCGGTTGCCCGATCCCTTCGCCGTATCTATTTTTCGCGCCGTTTCTCGCTTCGATGGCGACCCTCTTCGCCGGGCTAGACGTCGTTCTTGGCGCTGTTCTCGGCGGGGCGTCGACGTTTCGCGCGCGCGATGCGCCGTAGCGGAACGGCGAACGCGAGGGCGGCGCCGAAGACGCCCGCGCCGAGCAACGTCGCGCCGAGAGGAGCGAGCTGCGCAGCGTGCGGGGCGAAGCGACGAAGCACGAGCACGTCGACGGCGAACCAGAGCGCAGGCGCGAAGAGGAGCCCGAAGATGACCATCGGCATCGTCCGGACCACGTGACGCGTGAGGTGCGAGACGGCCGCGCCGAGGATCGCGCCGGCGAGGAGCATGACGCCGATCCCGATCGCGGTCGTCGTCGGTCCGTCGAACGCGTGACGGGTGAGCGCGCCGCCGATCACTTCTTCGATGCGTGCACGTGCGCCGCTGGCGTTGGCGACGAGCGCCGCTGCACCGAGCCCCAAGACGGTGGCGCCGAGGCCGGCGAGGAGTCCGGGCAGCCATCCGTTCTCGTCCTCGGAGACCAGGTCGAGCGAGTCGATCGAATCGCGGTAGTCGTGCGAGGGGCGTGAGGGCGGCTGCTCGTCGTACCAACCATCGTGCTTCTGAGCACGGCGGACGAGCGGCATCGGATCTTGGATCGCGGGGGACATGACCCTCGCAAAAGCAAACGGCGCACCACGTCATCCTCAGACGTACACCCTGTGTTTTTGCAGCGCTTCTTCGATGGACGTCGCGAAATAGCGAACTCCCGTCCTCATCCTGGGTGCCTCGCCCGACCTGATCGCCACGTGGCAAGAGTGCGCGGCTGAAGGTGGATCAATCATCCGCACGCATCCGCGCTCGCCCGCGTTAGTTGTCCCGTTCGGCGCGAGTGGCTTACCGAAGAGGCATGCTCCGGCCCCGTCGATTCCACAGGCTGCTCGCGCGTCTCCTCCTCGCCCTCGCGCCGCTCCGTCCGCGCATGCCGGGCTTCGGTCCGGCGATCGCGCTCGGCGCGACGTTGGTCGCGTGCATGTCGCCGATGACGCCGGCGGCAAAGCTCAACGAGACGGTGCAAGAGACGAACATGGCGCTGCGCTTCGGGCGCAACGATTTGGCGATGGAGCGCGTCTTCGCCGACGCGCGCACGCAGTTCATCAAGGCCCACAAGTCGTGGGGCACCAACGTGCAGATCGTCGACATGGAGCTCGGCGGTCTCGAGAAGATGGGCGAGAAGGAAGCCATCGTCCTCGTCGGCTTCAGCTGGTTCCGTCCGAGCGAAGGGCGCCTGCGCAACACCATCGTCCGCCAGACGTGGAAGAGCGAGGGCTCGGGCCCGTGGATGCTCGCCAACGAAGAGCGGGCCTCGGGTGACATCGGCCTCCTCAACGAGGTCAACGTCGTGGTCGTGGTGCCGGAGAAGAAAGACCAGCACTTCGAGACCAAGACGATCCCGGGCAATTAGAGCCGATTGGAGTCGAGGTTCGAGGTATCATGAGCGTCGTATGGTCGATGTCGACCCGCTCATCGGGCGCACCCTCGCGGGACGTTACCGACTCATCTCCTGCCTCGGCACCGGAGGCATGTCGGCCGTCTATCTCTCGCGACACGCGCTGATCGATCGGCTCAGCGCCATCAAGGTGCTGAAGCAGGAGCTCGCGGTCCACCCCGAGCATCGCGAGCGCTTCCTCCGCGAGGCGCGCGCGGTCAATCGCATCAACCACCCGAACATCGTCGAGATCAGCGACTACGGCGAAGCGCAGATGACCTTCGGCCCCGAGAAGGCGCGCCGAGATCTCGTCTATCTGGTGATGGAGTACGTGCCGGGCGAGACGCTCGCGCGTCTGCTCCTCAAAGGTCCGTTGCCCGAGACGCGGCTCGTGCCGATCGCGTTGCAGGTGGCGAGCGCGCTCGCGCGTGCCCATCAGACCGGCGTCATCCATCGCGACGTCAAGCCCGAGAACGTGCTGCTCGTCTCCCGGCGCGATTGGGTCGACTTGGTGAAGCTCACCGATTTCGGCGTCGCCAAGATCAACCACGTCGCGCGCACGAGCATGCCGGCGAGCGGCGTCAGCGATCAGGTGGTCGGCACGCCTGGCTTCGTCGCGCCCGAATACCTCGTCGGCGAAACCGAGATCGACGGTCGCGCCGATCTCTACTCGCTCGGCGTCGTCATGTACGAAGCGCTCTCCGGCGCGCTTCCTTTCGATGCCGCCGGTCCGGCCGATTTGCTGACCATGCCGCTCACCGAAGATCCGGTGCCGCTCCTCACGCGCGCGCCGATGGTGCTCCCCGAGCTCGCGACGGTGGTGATGCGCTGTCTCCGGCGTCGACCCGACGAGCGGCCGCGCGACGCCTTCGCCCTCATCGACGAGCTGCGCGCTGCGGCACCCTGGACGCGCAACCTCGCGCTCGATGGCGCGTTCAGCAGCGGTCCTTCGCGTCACTCGGGGAGCTCGGTGGTCGACTCCCGTCCGCCCGCCGAATCGAACGAGCCGCACACGCTCTCGCGCGCGATCGACGGCGTTTTGCCGCCCAAGCTCGGCGACGTCCCTCCGAGCAAGCTCGGCGCGCACTGGCGTCTCTACCACTCGGCGCTCGATCGTCGCGAGGCTGGTCGCGCCGACGATCCGCCGCGTGACGTTCGCGAAGGCCTCGCGCGACGAAGCTCGCTCCTCGCCGCCATCGACACCGTCACCGCGCGCATCGTCGCCCGCCAAGAAGAGCTCGACGTGCTGGCGACGCGCGGCCGCGACTTCCGCGCCACGCTCGGTCGCGCCATCGACACGCTCGCGCACGACCTCTCTCGCGCGCACTCCCTCAAGCAAGAGCTGAAGACCAAACGCGTCGATTTGCACCTCCGCCGCCGCAACGAGCCCAATCCGGCGCTCGCCGACGTCCTCCTCTGGGAAGAGGCCGCCGTCGACGACGACCTCCGCAAGTCGACGCACCTGACCGCCGATCTCGGCTACCAAATCGCCGCGCTGCAGGACGAGCTCTTTCGTCGCAACAACGGCCACGAAGCCGAAGCGCACCGCACCACCGGCGCGATCGAAGGCGAGATGGGTGCACTCTCGACCCTCCACCGCGAGCTCGAAATCCTCACCGGCGAGCTCCTCGCGTACGTCCAGCGCCCCGGCTGAGGTATCGTGCGAAAAATGCCCGAAGCGCTGCCGAAGGTCCTCGTCATCGTCAATCCGAGCTCGCAGGGCGGCGCGACGGCGCGCAAGCTCCCCGAGATCGAGCGCGCGCTTCGTCGCTACGGGTTGCCGTACACCTTGGCGCCGACCGATCGTCAGGGCCACGCCATCGAGCTCGCCCACGGCGCGCGCGAAAGGGAGTGCGACGTCATCGCGGTGGTCGGTGGCGACGGCACCCTCAACGAGGTCGCGCAGGCCTACGTCGCCGCCGACGGCAGCGCCCTCGCCGGCCCCGATTTGGCCGTGATTCCCTGCGGATCCGGCGGCGACTTCCGCAAGACGATCGGCCTCTCCGGCTCCATCGACGAGGCCGTCTCCCGCATCCGTTACGGCCAGCGCAAACCCTGCGATCTCGGCGTCCTCGAGCTGCAAGACAACGACGGCAAGCCGGGTCGACGCTGCTTCATCAACATCGCCTCCTTCGGCGTCGGTGGCCTCGTCGATCGCATCGTCAACGAATCGCCCAAGTGGTTCGGCGGCAAGGCAGCCTTCTTCCTCGGCAGCCTCCGAGGCACGCTCGCCTACAAGAACGCCGGCGTGCGCATCCGCGTCGACGGCGCCGACTTCTACGAAGGCCCCATCTTCAACGTCGCCATCGCCAATGGCCGTTATTTCGGGGGCGGAATGAAGATCGCTCCCCAAGCCGACATCTCCGACGGTCGCTTCGAGGTCATCGCCCTCGGCGATCTCGGCAAGCTCGAGATCTTCGCGCTCAGCAGCAAAATTTACGACGGCGCCCACCTCGGCGAGCACGGCGTCACCGTCGGCGCCGGCAAAGTCGTCGAGGCCGAGCCCCTCCACCCCTGGGCCTCGGTCCTCCTCGACGTCGACGGTGAAACGCCCGGAAAACTGCCCATTCGCGCGACGATGCGCGAGGGCGCAGTCATGCTGCGCTGCTAGCTGGCTGCCGACTGTGGTAAATCCAACCCGCTTGCGCTCGTAGCTCAGTTGGATAGAGCGTCGGCCTTCTAAGCCGATGGTCGCGCGTTCGAGTCGCGCCGAGCGCGCTGAGGAGTCGGAGCGTGCGTGCGGCTGCGCCCGCGCCCGCGCCCACCGAAACCAACCCATCTCCCCTGACGTACCCATCCCCATGAAGTCGCTCAGCCTCGGCCTCGCCCTCGGCATCGCGCTCTCCCTCTCCGCCTGTCGGTCGGTCCCCACCTCCGCCGGCACCGATCCAACCCCCAGCGCCAACGGCCCGAAAAAAGCGGAAGGCACCTCGATGGGTGCGACCACCGAAGGCGCCACCACCGCCGTCGGCATCGATCCTGGCCACATCCGCGCAGGCGGTGCGCTCACGCCGACCGGCACCGATCAGCTCGCGGTCTTCGCCGCGGGCTGCTTCTGGGGCGTCGAATCGACGTTTCGCGCGGTTCCTGGCGTCGTCGCCACTGCCGTCGGCTACACCGGCGGCCACACGAAGAATCCGACGTACGAGGAGGTCTGCAAGCACACCACCGGCCACGCAGAAGCGGTGCTCGTCGAGTTCGATCCGGCGAAGGTCTCGTATGCGAAGCTCCTCGACGTCTTTCTCAAGAGTCACGATCCGACGACGATCGATCAACAAGGGCCCGACGTCGGCGATCAGTATCGGAGCGCCGTCTTCACGCTCGACGCGGCGCAAGATGCCGCGGCGCGGGCGGCGATCGCCAATGCGCAGCCGAAGATCTCGGAGAAGATCGTCACCAAGATCTCGCCGCTCGGCACCTTCACGCTCGCCGAGGAGTACCACCAGCAGTGGCACGAGAAGACGGGATCGCACGGGTGCCCGACGGGGAAGAGCCCGCTCGAGGGGACCTGATCGTCACCTTCGCCGGCGACCTCGCGCCGGCTAGGTCTCTGGGATCGGCAAATCGGCGCCCAAATCCAAATACATATGGATGTAATGTTTCGCCGAGAGATCCCACGAATGGTCCATGTGCATCGCGTTCCAGCGTAAGGCCTCGAGCGCCGAGCGGTCGCTGCAGACGTCGCGGGCCCAGTGGAGGGCTCCGAGGAGAGCGCCAGGATCGTTGGGCTCGCCGCGATAGACGATGCCGCTCGCGCCGCCGACCTCGTAGCGATTGTGCAGAGGGTAGATGGTGTCGACGAGGCCGCCGGTGGCGCGCGCGACGGGGATGGTGCCGTATCGCATGGCGTACATCTGCGCGAGGCCGCAGGGCTCGAAGCGGGAGGGCATGGCGAAGAGATCGGAGCCGGCGTAGATGCGACGCGAGAGCCCGTCGTCGAAGGCGCGGCTGTAGGAGACGGCGCCGCGATGTCGGGCGGCGAGACGCGCAAACCGATCTTCGAGGTGGGCGTCGCCTTCGCCGAGCGCGACCAACTGTCCTCCGGCGGCGAGGTGCGCGGGGGCCGCGTCGCAGAGCAAATCGATGCCTTTTTGTGAGCTGAAACGCGAGACGATGCCGAGGAGCGGCGCGTGCTCGTTCTGTGCGAGGCCGGTTTCGAATTGCAGCGCCGACCGACAGAGCGCCTTGCCTTCGAGATCGTTCGCGGAGAAATGCGCGGGGAGGGCAGGGTCGAGCGTCGGATCCCAACTGCGCACGTCGATGCCGTTGGGGATGCCACGCAGCTTGTGATCGACGTGACGAAGGAGGCCGTCGAGGTCTTGTCCGTAGCGCGCGGTCTGGATCTCTCGGGCGTAGTTGCCGGAGACGGTGGTCACGCGATCGGCGGCGAGGATCGCGCCCTTCATCAAGTTGAGCGCGCCGTGGTGCTCGAAGCCGGAGCGGAAGTCGTCAGGGCCGATGTCTAGATAGTGTGCGGTGCTCGGCTCGGCGACGCCTTGGAAGGCGAGGTTGTGGATGGTGAAGATGGAGGGCACGCGACGCAGCAGCGGCGAGCGACGCGCGTAGTAGATGGCGAGCGCGGTGTGCCAGTCGTGCGCGTGAAGCACTGCAATTTCAGCCGGATCACGCTCGGCGAAGCCTGGCGCGTCGGGCGGGCGAATCAGCGCCGAGGCGATGGCGACGGCGCCCTTGGCGAGGATGGCGAAACGATAGACGTCGTCGCCGTGTCCGTAGAGCCCACCACGCGAGAGGTGCGGCGCTTCGAGAAAGTACGTCGTGACCTCGCCGCCGTGGGTTCGCGCTTCGTGGACGCGCGCTTCGAGGCGCTTGCCGGCGAGCCAGATGTCGATCGTGAAGGGCCAGGTGACGAGCGCCGAGCGGCCGCCGATCGAGGCGAGCTTGGTGTCGGCGCCGAAGAGGCCGGTGATGATGCGCGTGTCGATGCCGGCCCGTCCGAGCGCGGTCGGCAACCCGCCGAGCACGTCGCCCAGCCCGCCTGATTTGTGGAAGGGGGAGACCTCGGCCGCGACGTGCAGCACGATCGGCCCGCGCGAACTTGGCACGCTGCTCCTTGTACCACAGGCCCACGGGAACTACGTCCCTCTCGTGGCCGAGAGCACACCTCCGCGTACGTGGACCGTGCGCGACGTGGTCGCCTGGACGACCGACGACCTGAAGAAGCGCGGCGTCGAGAGCGCTCGCCTCGACGCCGATCTGATCGTCGCGCAGGTGCTCAGGCTCGATCGGGTGCGCGTGCTCCTCGCCGGTGAACGTGAGCTGACCGATGACGAGCTGACCCGTATTCGCGCGCTCGTGAAGCGTCGTCGCAGCTTCGAGCCGATCGCGTACTTGCGTGGTGAGCGCGAATTCTATGGTCATCGATTCCTCGTCGATGCGCGCGTGCTCGTCCCGCGTCCCGACACCGAGACGCTCGTCGAGGTCGCGCTCGAGCGGCTTCGTGGTCGCGATCTCGGCGGGCGCGTCCTCGATCTCTGCACCGGCTCGGGCTGCGTCGCCGTCTCGCTCAAGCTCGAGCGGAAGACGCTCACGGTCGACGCCGTCGATCTCTCCGAAGGTGCGGTCGCCGTCGCGCGCGACAACGCACAACGGCTCGGCGCGGTGTGGAACGTGCGCATCGCGGTCGGCGATCTCTTCGCGCCGCTCGGACGGCCGCGCGCCCTCTACGATCTCGTCACCGCCAACCCGCCCTACATTGCCGCGAGCGAGATCCCGACGCTCCCACCCGACGTCAGAGATCACGAGCCGCGCCTCGCGCTCGATGGTGGCGACGATGGTCTCGAGCTCGTGCGTCGCATCCTCGCCGAGGCTCCGCGATGGATTCGTGCGGGCGGCACGCTGGCGATGGAGATCGGCGCCGGCCAAGCCGACGAGACCCGCGCGCTCTTCGAAAAGGCCGGTTTTCTCGACGTTCGTGCGGCCAAAGACTACGGCGGCATCGAACGCGTGGTGAGCGGTCTCACTTCTTCTTGAGAAGAACCATCACCACGATGGCGATGAAGACGAGCGCCGCGACGATGATGATGGCCATCGGCGGGCCACCCTTCTTCTTCGGCGGCGCGCCATCTTCTTCCTGATCGGCTTCTTCGCGCGCGAGCGGCACGGGCGGAGACTTGGTGCGCGCCTCGAGGGGCTTCTCGGTCTTCTTCTCCGGCTTCGGCTCGATCTTTTTCTCGGGCTTCGGCTCGGGCTTCGCTTCCGGCTCGTCGACGCGGGCCTTCGGCTTCGGCGCGTTGGCGGTGCGATTGGCTTCCTTCGCAGCCAAGCGACGTTCGCGCGCGGCGGCCTTTTTCGCGGCCTTGCGTGACGTCTTGCCGCTCTTCTCTCCGGAGCTCGCCGCCTTCTGATCGGGCTCGGAATCGGCCTCGTCGTCGTCGTCTTCGTCGTCCTCTGGCGCTTCGACCTTCGGCGGCGTGGCTGCGATGGGCGCGACCTGCGCGATCGGGGTAGCCACCGCTGCGACGACTTCGATGGGCTTCACTTCGATCGGCTTCGGTTCGATCGGCTTCGGCGGCGGCGCCACGACCTCGACCGGCTTGGTCGGTTCGGGCGCCTTCACTTCCGGCGCCTTCGGCGTGACCGGCTTCACTTCGACGGGCTTCGGCAGCGGCGTCGCTTTGACCTCCGGCGCCTTCGGCGTCACCGGCTTCGCCTCGATGGGCTTGGCCTTCACTTCCGGCGCCTTCACTTCGGGCGCCTTCGGCGTGATCGGCTTCGCTTCGACCGGCTTCGGAGTCGCCTTCACTTCGGGCGCCTTCGGCGTCGTCACCGGCTTCGCGACGGGCTTGGCTTCGATCGGCTTGGCTTCGACGGGCTTGGCTTCGACCGGCTTGGCGACAGGTTTCGGTGCGACCTCGGCCGGCTTGACCGTCTCGGCGTCGTCGCCGCCCCAATCGTCCTCCTCGGCTGCGACCGGTGCGATCGAGACGGGACCGCGATCGCTGATCGCTCCGGAGACGACGAAGACGACGCGACCAGGCAGAGCGATGCGATGACCGCCGACGACGAGATCCATCGCCGTGCGGCTGACGCGCGTGGCCTCGCCGAAGAGGTGAATCGGGACGCGCACGTCCTTGCCGGCGGCCGCTGCTTCGAGCGTCTGCGCGATCGACTCTGCGCCGCTCTTCCACTTTTCGGTCGACTTCACGAGGGAGACGAAGGTCTTCTCGAACTCGTCGACGTCGACGACGATGCTGCCCTTCTCGGCGAGCGGCGGGAGCGCATCGGCGAGCTCGACGCGCAGCTCGGTGAGCACGCCGCCGGAGAGGGTCGCCACCATGCGATCGACGAGGCGCGCCATGTGGCGATCGATGTCGGCGTTCTCGCTGCCGTAGGTCAGCACCGGCGCGATCATCTCGAGGAGGTCGCCCTGGATGCGCGTCGGCTCCTGCGTGCCACCTTCCGCGAAGTAGAAGAAGTTGGTCGAGACTTTGTCGAAGCCGATGGTGTGGACGCGGACGCCCTTCTCCACCAACTTGGCGGCGAGCGCGCGCGACACCTGGGCGATGGGGTTGGCTTGCGCAGCCCGCCTCGCGTTCGGATGTTTGGCGACGACGATGTGCTCGTGCGGCGCGGCGAGCGAGAGCGCGCGCTTCACGTCGTCGTTGATCTCGCCACGGGCGACGACCGAGACTTCGTGGGTCCAATTGAGGATACCCCGGGGGTGCATCCACCCGGCCGCCACGTCGAGCTCGACCACCGACGGGTCGGTGGCACCGACGTAAAGCCGGCCGGGGAGCACGAGGGGCGGGCGCTTGTCGCTGCCTGCGTCAGACATGGATGGCGCCATCCTAGACGGGGCAGGGGGGGAGTAGACCACTATTGTGATCGGCCTCTCCATGAGGACCGACGACGAGCGCGAGAGGCTTGAAAATACGATATTTCGGCCGTGTCTCGTCGGTCTTCGGAGCCTCCGGACGGGCGATCGAGCGAGGGTCGTGGGGGCCACGCAGCGCGATCGCCACCACTGAACAGTGCTCGTCACGTGGAAATGACAGCGATCGAGGACTGCAGTGCTCGGTTGCAGCGCCGTCGAAGCGAGCTAACCCATGATCAATGACCCGGCCGCGCCGCGCTTTCGATCCGCTCGAGCCGCCCAGCTCGTCGTCGGGTCTGCGGCCGCGCATCGACACCTCGGCGACCTCTGCGACGAAGCGCCGCGTCCTCATCGTCGACGACGAGCCGTCGCTCCGTCGCGTGATGGTGCTCTTGCTCGCGGAGCGCTTCGCGGTGGTCGGTGTTGCCTCCGCGGCGGCGGCGCTGGCGGCGCTGCAGTGCGAAGAGCCGTTCGATGCCATCGTCACCGACGTGCACATGCCGGGAATGTCGGGCCTCGCGTTCCACACCGCGCTGACGCGCATCGATCCTTCGCTCGCGCGTCGCGTCTGCTTCCTCACGGGAAACCTCGACGCGCACGTGCTCGACTACAGCGTGCGCTCGGGGTGTTGCGTGTTGACGAAGCCGTTCCGCCACGAAGACCTGGTGGCGACGCTCGACGACCTGCTGGCGTGACTATTTCTGCGCGTGGCTACTTCTTGGCGTGACCGCCGACGAACGCGGCGACGTCGTCGATGACGTCGGAGGCGACGTGCGAGTTCGGCTTGTCGTACTCGGCGGGCGTCGACGGACCTTCACCGGAGGTGAAGATGTGATTGAGCGTCGGGTACTTCTTCAGCGTCGCGGTCTTCTTGCTGGCGAGCGCCTTCGCCCAGACGGCGAAGTCGGCGAGCGTCACTTGATAGTCGCGCTCACCCTGCAGCACGAGGATCGGCATCGTCAGCGTGGCGGCCACGTCGGCCGGCTTGTAGTTGCGTAGGTCGAGCCAGTAGCTGCCGGGGCCCTTCGAGCCGATGAATTCGACGACGTCGCTCGCCTTCATCGCCGGGTTCTTCACGGCCTTCTTCGTCGCCTCGCCGAGCTCCGACATCGCCTTCGCCTGCTCGGGCGGCGTGCCGGGGATCGAGCCGATGTACTTCATCTGCTCGAGCACCAGATCTTCCAGCGGCCGCGCGGCGCCGGCGAGGATCACGAGACCCGCGAGCGTCGGTTCGGCCTTGCCGATGCGCGGCGCGAGGTAGCCGCCGAGGCTGTGACCGAGCAGGTGCACCTGCGCCGGATCGACGTCTTTGCGAGCTTTGAGGAGCGCGACCGCTGCGCGCGCGTCGGCGATGGTCTCGTCGTCGGCGGTGTACGGCTTCGTCTCCGGGAAGAGCTCGGGGTGGAGCAGCGTCCGCTTCACGTAGCGGAGGACGACGATGCCCTTGCTCGAGAGGCCCTGCGCGAGATCTTTGAAAGGCTTGGCCGCACCGTCGGTCTCGTCGGCGTCGTTCGGTCCCGAGCCGTGGACGAGGACGAGCGCGGCAGCAGGTACGCCCGCACCGGTCGGCTTGCTGAGGATGCCGGGGAGCTTGAGATCGCCGACGGTGACGTGCTCTTCCGAGAACTTCGCGCCGTCGACGTAGGCCGGCGCGTCCCACGGCACGTCGACGAAGAGGCCACCGATGCGCCCCGCGTCGTAGACGACTTGGAGCTCTTTCTGACGCTGCTCGAAGGCGACGACGACGTGCGCCTTCTCGAACTTCTCGCGCTTCTCGACGACGACGCGCTCGATCGATTTGTACGCGCCGTTCTTCTCGACGAGCGTGTTCCAGAAGGCCTTCGTCGCCGCAGCAGAGAGCGCCTTGGTCATCGCGGCGTCGTACGACTTCACCGCGTCGTCGAACTTGCCGTCGGCCAGCGCAGCGACGAACTCGCGCGCGGCGACCTCGGTCGTGGCCGGCACCGCCGCCGCCGTCTGCGAGCTCGAGCCCGCGCTCGCAGCGGACGAAGGCGAAGCAGCGGTCGACGCCGAGGGCGCGCCACCGTTGGTGCCCGGCGCCGGGTCATCTTTCGGACAACCCGTGATCACGAGCGTGAGGATGGACGCAAGGGCGGCGGAGAGTGCAACGCGGCGCATGGTCCGCGTCGTATCACGTCGCGCGAGAGCTCGTTCAGGGCGCCGGGTCGGGCTTCGGAGCTTTCGGTCCGAGCAGCTTGGCGTCGCCGTCGCAGAGCTGTTTGACGATCTCGTCGTAGAGGTAGTCGTACTTCGAGCGCACCTCTTCGGGGACGCGCTGGGCGTACGTCTGCTTGGTCAACATGAAGTCCTCGTAGAGACGAGTCCACATGTCCTTCTTCTTCTTGCCCTCTTCCACTTCTTCCACATGATAGAGCTTGATTTCCGAGACGAAGAGCCGCGCGACGCGACGCGCTTCGGCGTGCGCCGGATCGGTCTTCTCGAAGTCGGCAGTCGACGAGACGCCGTCTCGCTTGGCGAGAATGCGCGCGAGGGCCGCCGCACGACGCTCCTCCGCGGTCATCCCCGCCGTGTCGGGAACTCTCTGCGGCTCGGCCTTCTTCGCCTTCGGTTCGGACTTCGCATCGATCTCGACCGGCTCGGGCTTGGGCTTCGGCTCGGGTTTCGGCTCCGGCTCGGGCTTCGCAGCAGCGGCAGCCTTCTTCGCCTCTTCGGCCTTGCGTGCGTCTTCCGCTTTGCGCGCCTCTTCGGCGGCCTTCTTCGTCTGCTCGACCTTGCGGGTCTCTTCGGCCTTGCGCGCTTCGTCGACCGCACGGCGCGTCTCTTCCGCGCGACGCTCGGTCTCTTCGGCTTTCTTCGCCTCTTCGGCCTTGCGCGCTTCCTCCGCCTTTTTTGCCTTTTGCGCCTCTTCCGCCGCCTTCGCAGCCAGCGCCTCTTCCTCGTCGGCCTTGCGCTTCTCCTCCGCCTCGCGCGCCTCGCGCGCCTCGCGCGCCTCGCGCTCTTCCGCTTCGGCCTTGCGCGCCTCACGCTCGGCCTCGTCGGCCTTGCGCTTCTCTGCTTCTTCGCCGGCCTTGCGCTTCGCGTCTTCGTCGGCCTTCTTCGCGTCGTCGGCCTTCTTCTGGCGCGCGCGCTCGGCTTCTTCTTCACGCGCCCGCTGCGCAGCATCTTCGTCCGCTGCTGAATCCTTGGCGCGCGGCTTCACGGCCGGTCCAGGCTTCGACGACGGCCCCGCCTTCAGCGGCGGGCTCGGACGAGACGAGTCGCGCGGCAACGGCGGTGCCTCTTTGCTCGCGGATTTCCGCGTCAGCAAGAAGATGCCGAGCAACACGACGACGACGGCGATACCAATGAGAACCGGGAGGGGAAGCATCGGAGACTGGCCTTCCGAAAGAGGGTCGTCGGCAGACGCCCAGCGATCCTAGTCTGCCGAAGACCCGGGCCGTTGGGCAATCAAGTAGCTGAAGTGACCTCAGCCCGCGCCGGGGTCCGTGCTCGTGCTTACGCCCGCGCCTGAGCCCCGATCTCCTCTCGAGGTCAGTTTTGAGCCCGCATTGCGTTCGCGCGTCGTGGCAGCGTATTCGCGTGGGGCGTTGCACCGCAGATGCGGGAAGCCCCCTACCCCGCCCCTTCCCCGGGGAGCCCCCAGCTCTCCCAGACCTATGACGCGGACGAGATGCGGTGGTGACGACCAGCATGTCGCGACCAGCGGCCATGTCTCCCCGCGATGACGACCGGGACGCTGCTGCCAATGGCCGTGATACCCGGGAATGACGACCATCGATCCGGGCTTGCGTGGTCCTCATCCGCGGCGGTCACGAGCCTCACGGCCGGGGGTGACAGTCATTCTTCCCGAGGTGACCATCATGATCCCAGGTCCGGTGGCCATAGTCGGTGGGAGTGGCGGCCGTTATCAAACGGCTTCGCCTTGCCGATGCCGCGGTCGGGCGGCGCGATGCCGCTGCAGGGGTTGTCGGGGCGCACGCGGAGGTCGCGCCGCTTGCCGACGGACGCGTCCCGAAACATCCCATAGGCCGTGGCCCAGCTCTTGGAGTCGGCCTTCACGGCCCAGTGATCGTCCCGCCGTCGGACTTCGTCGGGCCGGTGATTTTCGTCTTCTTCAGGACGATCGTGCCCGACTTCGCGAGGACCGCCGCGTAGTCGGCGGAGACGGACCCACGCGTCATCGTGATCGACGATGAGCCGCGCACCGTCGCGCCCTCGGACACCGCCTTCACGGTCGTGTCGTCGGCGGTGATCGTCCCGCCATTGTCGGCGAGGAGCCCATCGTGCCCCTCTAGCGTGCACGAATTCAGGTGCGCGGATGGCGGGGCGTTCGTGGCCGGTGACTTGTTCAAAACGTACAGCGCGAGGCCCACCTTCAGGTCGGTGACGATATGGGCGTCCTTCGCGTCGAGCGTGGAGCCGGTGCGGATCGAGACTGCCGAGAACCCGAAGCCGGTGAAAGTCCCACGCGTGAGTACGATCTTGCTGTCGACCGTCGCGGACAACGCCTCGCCCTGCACGGCGATCGTCGCGTCCTCGAGGTCGACCGTCCCGTGGTCGCAACGAAGGCCTTGAGAGCTGATGTTCGTCCCCGTGACCGCGAGCCGGTTCGCCTTGAGCGAGCCGCCAAAGACGGTGACGCCTGCGGATATGGATGCATGCTTTCCCATGTCGATAGTGGCATCCACGGCGTCGACGGCGCAGTCGCTGACCGAGAGATTCGTGGCGACCATCTTCTCGAGTTTCATCGTGCCCTTCTGGCTGCAGCCGATGCTCCCGTCGACGGTGAGCCCCGTCGCGGTGACCTTCGAGTGGGACGCCGAGAGCGCGCTGCCGCCGTTCGCCTCTCGAGCGCCATGCAAGGTGGTCTTCTTGAAATCGGCGACGGTGGGCGTGTGGTTGGAGTCGAAGGTGTCGACGAGCCTCACCGCCGTGGCGTCGGTGTCGGTTCCGTCAATCGTCGAGTCCTCGAACGCGAGCTTCGCGCCGGCCGCATCGACCACGTACCCGTGCGTTCCCGTCATGCGGAGCGTGGAGTTCTTCACGGTCAGCGCGCCCTTTCGGACACCGATCGTGACCCCCGTGTCGTAGACCAATTCGAGCGTCGAGTTGGTAATCGTCAGATCGCAGTCCTCCGAGACCTCGATGAGCTGCTTGCCGGTGATCTTCACCTGCACGCCATCGAGCGTGACCTTGCCATGGCAGACCCACGGGAAGGTCTGCCCACCGGCGGTCATCGTGGTCGGCACGCTCGGCGTGGTCGTGGCCGACGGCGTGGTCGTGGTGGACGGCGTGGGGGCTGCGACCGAGGGCTTCTCTCCGAGCGCGACGGCGATCGGCGCGTAGAAGCCGTCGTTTTCTGGGAGCGGCGCCGCGGCGCCTTGCGCGGCGAGATCGGAGCGGAGCGCGTCGTAGCTCGGATCGGGGTGGAGCTTCGTGGCGAACGCGATGCTCAGGCGCGCGGTCGCGAGGTCGCCCATCTGGCGCAGGACGACGGCGAGATCGTAGTAGACGAGCGCGCGAGAGATCGGATCGGCCGTCTCGGCGACGCGCACGGCCTCGCGCATCTCGTCGCGCGCGTCGGTCACTTTGTGCGTGTCCTGCCATCGATAGAACGCCGCGCGGCAGTGCGGCGCGGCGTCGCCGGTGCAGGGCAGCCACGGCCAGCGCGCGACGATCACGCCCTTGCTCTGGACGTTGACCTCGTAGCTGGTCACGCACGCCGTCGCGCCGAACGACGCGGCGACGAAGACAAACGGAAGGACGCGCATCGGTGGATGCTACTCAAAGGCACCGTCGCTCACCCGGATTCGGCATAGGTCCTCGTCAGCGCCCCGACGAGCTCGTCACTGGCCTTCCACGCATCGATGGTGGCCGCGAACGACTTCCCGACGGCTTGAAGGTCATTGGTCGGTAGTGCGCGGGCGAGGTCGTGATTGTGCTTCGCACCGAAACAGACCGCGTCCTTCGGCTTCGGGACTTCGTCCAGCTCGGCGCGATTGGCGCGCCACGTCTCGAAGCGTTCGACGTGCCTGCCGCAACCGCTCTTGCACATCTCCTTCGCCAGGTCGGCGCTCTGATAGAGCCAGGCCTCGATGCTGTAGAACGGCACCAGCGCGAGCAGTCGACCTTTGGCCTCGGCGATGCGCTGGCTCACGTTCTCTCGAGATGGGACGCGGTGAACGCTTGGGGCGTTCATCACTTGCTCGACTTTGGCCACGAACAGCCGGAAGTCTGCCTCGTGGGTGCTGCTTGCTCGGTCCGACCAAGTGGCGTCTCCATCGAAGTGGAAGACGACGAAGCTCGCGGGCGTGCTGAAGAGCTGCGAGGCGATCGTCCGTCGAAGATCGCGGAGCAGTCGTTCGTCTGCGTCCGCCCGGGACCGCCAAACGCTGGGCTGCACGGCGCGACGCAGCCGCGCCTCGGGCAGCGGCTCGAAGCTCACCCCTTCGCGAACGCGGACCTCGGGGACGATGAGGCGAAAGATGTGCTCGGTGACGGCCTCAATCGTGTCGTGGCCATCTTTGTCCTCCGTGAGGATGAGCACCGAGACCAACGGCGGCATCACCAGAGACCCGTCGTCCGGAGGATTTCGCCGACGTGCTGAATGCCGGCGTCGTAGGCACGGTAGAAGACGGTGGCTTCGCGGTCGCTGAGGTTCGACCAGACCATTTCGCCATTCTCTGACGTGCAGCGAATGAGGCGGCGCTTGGCGTCTTCGAGAGACGAGAACGGGACGTGGTCGAGGAGGAGGGGGTTTTGGCTGGCGAGGAAGCGTTGACGGCCAGTCGTCAATCGTAGGACGTCCTCGATCATCTCGTGATGAAGGCCATTCACAAGCTCATCGGCCACTACGGCTTCGTTGCCTAGCGCCAGATAGTGGTGCAGGGCAAACAATCGCTTCTGGCCGAAACTGAGGTGCTCACTCGGCACGACCTGGCGAGCGGCCGTCGTGAAATGAAACTCCAAAGGACCGAACATCGCGGCGGTCCCGTCGCTCGAACGATCCAACGCCTTCCGAGACATTGTGAGGCTCGCTTCGGCGAAGCCTAGCGAGGCAGCCGATGTGCGTAGGAACTCCAGCTCTTTGAACTGAAGTCTCTCATCAACTGGCAGGGCGCGGGCTCCGGGTAGGAGGGCCTCGCCGGTGATACCAAGCCAGAAGTCTTCTGGCATGAAGAGGGCCATGACCGCGTTGGTAACGACCCTGTTGGTCTCGTCCACAAACACCTTGAGTCGGTTGGATTCCGCCACCAATCTGTCAAAATACCCCAGGGCCTCATCGAACCGTACGAGAGTATGACTCGGCAGGATCGGCACGAGTTTTCGCGGGGAGAGCCTTGAGTGAATCGCCAGCATGACGACGAGATGAATGCCGTCTCTAGGGTCGAATTCTATTCGCTCTGAGGGCGAGTCGTCGACGAAGACGGCGCCGTTGTCTTCGATACGTACGGCGACGCGTTCAGAAATTCCGTCGATCGCGACGGTCGCTTGCGCGGTGAAGCTTCCTTTGAGAGCGTGGACAAGGCCGTTGGGTCGAATCGTGCCCGTTCGCTTCGGGTCTGCCTGATTCGAGATGTGGTAGCCCACCGATCCCCAGAACACGGCCAACTTGATTTCCAAATCGAGGTCTTCGGCGCCGAGACGGTTAAAGTCACCCGACACACACGCCGCGACCAACTCCAACAGCGTCGTCTTCCCCGTCCCATTCACTCCGAGCAGCACGTTCCAGTCATCGTCGAAGTGGAGCTCGGTCCCCGGCCGGACATGCCGGTACTTGTTCACCTTGAGCCACTCCAGCCGGTATCCGCGCTGCTCGGTCATCGCCCGCGGAGCATCGCACGCACGCCGACGGCCCGCAAAAACAAGCGTCCGTCGACCCTCTTGATTTACCGGCCTGCCATTTCATACCCGCCCGCCCATGGCAAACCCCAAGTCCCCGAAGACGACCAAGGTCCAGGCCGGCGCGCATCAACGCCGTCACCGACATCGGCCTGCGCCGCACGTTCGAGCACACGCTCGACATCGCGACCGGCTTGGCTATGGCGAGCGCTGACGCGAAGCTCGCCGCCACGCTCGGCGAGGTTCACCTGAGCGGCGCGGAGGCAGAGGGACTCGCCCGCGACGCGCTCCATCTCCTCGACGAGATCGCCGATCGCGATGCCAAAGACGCAGCTGCCCGGGCAGCCGTCGCCGCCGTCGACGCCACCGATCAGGAGATCCGCGAGCACCTGGCGAGCATCTCGTTGATCCTGCGTGCAGCAGGTAGCGAAGCAGCCCGCCATGTCAGGGTGAATCGGGCCGTCGGGATGGACGCACTGGAGACCGGCGGCACACGTCAGCGCGGCGATGCCTCCACAGGTGGCGGGCAGGCGACGGAGATCTTCGATGGCGCAACGCAAGGTAAGGACGTGGGCGCCGGCGATGGGGGAGCGTGAAGGTTTCATCGTGCGACGAGCGCTCTGGAAATGCATTGCGCAACTGCGCCCAGGCGAGGCGCTCGGCCGAATTGGTCGAATGGCTCGACTTTGGCCGCGTGCACGTCACTTCCGCTGACCAGCCCACGCGATCTTCGATGCATGACGATGCATCGGCGCGTCCGTCACCAGAGTTGCATGAATGTGCTCTCTTTCACGCTCCCCGCTCGCCGGCGCCCTCGTCTCCAAACTCGCGCGACGCCGGAGAGGGGGCCGCTGTCACCTCACCTCTCGGTCGTTCAGGGCGAGGTCTGCGGGGGCTGCCGCGTCGGAGAGCTCCGTAGGTTGACCTCGAGATGAGATGAGTGCTCAAGCCCCTCTCGCAGCCGCTTCCCTCCCCGACAAAACCTCGCTCCTCGCCCCCCAGGCCGCCTCCCGCAACTCCCGCTCCCCCTCTTCCCCCAGCCCGGCCCTCTCCCGCACCCAGGCCACCTCATCCGCCAGCCGCGTCCCGAAGAGCCCCGGATCGTCGCTCGCGACCACCACGCGCAATCCCTCCCGCAGAAAACGCGGCGCAGGATGATGGGTCGGATTGGTGAGGCCGCCGATGCGGAGGTTCGACGTCGGGCAGACCTCGATGACGGCGCCGGCGCGGCGGACGGCGGCCATCGCCACCGATTGGCGGGCGTGGACCTCGCGCAGGCGACTTTCGTCGTAGGCGTGCGTGATGCGCTCGTCCGTAGGGCGCGCGCGGAGACGAACGGCTTCCTCCGCGAGGGCCGAACGATCGACGATTACGCCTGATTTTCCGAGCGATTCGTGATGCAGCAGATCGTACTCGATTTGATCGAGCCGCTCTTCGACGCTCTCGTCTCTGGTGTGCACGCCGTAGGCGCTCGGTTCGACGCCGAGCGCGATCGCGTGACCAAGACGGTGCGCGCCGGCTTCCGCGGACTCTTGCACCCAGCGCACGGCGCTCTCGAGGGACTTGTCTCCGAAGCTCTCGCCCACGTGGTAGAGAATCGAGAGCGCGCGCTCGGGGTGCGCCTCGTTGTGGGCGTGGACCGCGGCGAAGAAGGCGCGCTGCTTCTTCGGCGGATGGCCCTCTTCGAAGAAGCAGAAGTCGACGCCGGTGAGCGCTTCGCCGTGGGCGCCGAGCGCGTGCTTCTGCACGATTTCCCAGTGCGGCCAAGGGTCTTCGCGGGGCAAGCTGACGGCGAGGCGACGGGTGATGCCCGACGCGAGGGGCGCGCTGTACTGACGAAGCAAGGTATCGACCGTGCGATCGACGAAGCGATCGGGGGCCGCCTTGCCGAAGAACATGCGCTGCTCCGCGTAGCCGATGCCTTCGCTCGCTTGATCGTCGGCGATGCGCGCGGCGACCTCGGCGATCTCCTCGATGGCGGCCGTCTCGCGGACCTCGTCGTTCTCGCGATAGGCGCGGCCGACGATGCTGGCGGCGATGATCAAATCGAACTTCGCCTGAAAGCGCGCGAAGCTCCCAGCGTCGGCGTCGCCGAACTCGAACACCTCGCGGAAGGCGTCGCGCACCGTCGGGTCGCCCTGGCGGTGACGCTCCACGAGAGCGCGTGCAGGGGACTCGTCGCCGAACGCGCGGAAGAAGCCCGGCTCGTAGCGCTCCCAGGCGACGGCCGGATGACGCGCCAGCATGTCGAGGACGTGGTCGCTGCGAAGGCACCCGTAGAGGTGGAGGTGAAGCTCGGCGAGCCTATTTTTCTCGGTCATTTGCACTCCGGGAGGGGCGGCTTCTTCGAGGCTTCGAGGAGCTTGCGGTAGCCGACGAGCGTCTGCCGGCAGGTGGTCTCGCTGGCGCTGTCGAGGTCGAAGCCTTCGTCGCACGTTTGGCCGGTGGCCTTCTCGAAGGCGCGGCAACACTTCTTCGCCCGCTCGCACGGCGGGCCCTTGCTCGGATCGAGATCGTCGGTCGATGCGCGCTTGCAGGCGACGATGACTACGCCGAGCGCGGCGAAGGCGAGGACTCGGAGCGCCGAGTACACACGCACGTCACGCCTCCTCGTCGGCCTGTGCATCATCATCCCGATGCGCATCGGGATCCGTGTCGGGATCGTAGTGCGCCTCGTGTCGATCGGCCTTGGGCGCGTCGTCCGACTCGTCGCGTTCGGCGCGGTAGAGGAGCGCGCGGCACTCGATGGGGCCGTTGAAGACGGCGAGCGCCTTGGTCTCGCGACGGGAAATGGCGCGGGGAATCTCGGGTGTTCCGGCGAGGACGCAGGCGCCGTGATCGCGCAGACGTCGACCGATGGCGTCGCCGAGATCGCGATAGGTGGGGAGATCGGCCTCGAGCCGCTCGCCGTACGGCGGGTTGGTGACGATGGTGCCTGCGGGTGAGGTGCCGAGCATCTTGGCGACCGGACGCTCGTGGAAGCGGATGAACGACGTCACCCCGGCGGCCTCGGCGTTGCGGCGCGCGGCCTCGAGGACGTGGGGATCGAGATCGCAGGCGATGATCTCCGGCACGTCGTCGCGGATGCGGGCGCGCGCGGCTTCTCGCAGCTCGGCGGCCTTCGCGACGAGGGTCGCGTCCCACCTTGGCCAACGTTCGACGCCGAAGCGGGCGCGCGCGAGCCCTGGTGCGACGTCGCGGGCCATCAGCGCCGCCTCGATGGGGATGGTGCCGGAGCCGCACATCGGATCGACGAAGGGCGTCTCTCCGCCCCACTCCGAGAAGCGAATCAGCGCAGCGGCGAGGGTCTCCTTGAGGGGCGCCTCGCCGATGAAGGTGCGGAACCCGCGGCGGTGGAGCGACTCTCCCGCGAGGTCGACGTAGATGGTGACCTCGTCCTTCATCACCCGCACGCTGACGCGCAAATCAGGGTCGTCGGTGTCGACCGAGGGACGCTCGCCGTGCTTGTCGCGGAGCTGATCGACGATCGCGTCCTTCGTCTTCTGCTCGACGTAGCGCGTGTGCGTGAGCGTGCTCGCTCGACAGGTGGCGGCGACCGCCAGCGTCAGCCGCGGCGTCACGTACGGCGCCCACTCGAGGGCCTTCACCCCAGCGTAGAGCTCGTCCCCGGTGCGCGCGGAAAAACGCCCGATTTCGAGGAGGATGCGCACCGCGATGCGCGCGTCGAGGCAGGCGCGAAAACCGTCGTGCATCTCGCCGGCGAAGTGCACGCCACCTCGATCGGCGCGGATGCCGCGCAATCGAAGCATGCGCAGCTCGTCACGAAGGAGCGGCTCGGTGCCCTTGGCGGCGGTGGCGAAGAAGGAGAGATGCACGTTTCTCTCTCTAGCACTGGTCGCTCCCCTCCTCTCCATTTACGAGCGCCCGTGCCTTCGGCACCTTCCTTCATCCGATGACCACGAAGTGCCCCGGCTGTGGTCGCCTCGCGCCGGAAGGGGCGAGCTTCTGCCCCTACGACGGCGGAGCGCTGCCCACGCGACGGGGTCCGGTCGTGCGCCGCGTGAAGAAGTCGGGCCGCGCAGGGGCGGTGCTGGGCGGTCGCTATCGAATCCAAGGTTTCGTCGACAAGGGCGCGACCGCGCGGGTCTATCTCGCCGACGATCTCGAGACCGGGCACAAGGTGGCGGTGAAGCTCTTCGCGCCGTCGGTGGCCCTGGGCGAAGAGATGCGACAACGCTTCTTCCACGGCGCCGAGGCGGTGAAGAACCTCTGCCATCCCAACGTCATCCGCGTGCTCGATCTCGGCGTCGCCGCGCATGGGCCTTATCTGGTGCTCGAGCCGCTCCACGGGGAAGGGCTGGGCGCGCGTTTGAGGCGTGATTTGAAGCTCTCGGTCGACTTCGCGGTGCGGCTCATCGTCGAGGCGGCGCGCGGCCTCGCGGCGGTGCACGCGCTCGGGCTCGTGCATCGCGACGTCAAGCCGGACAACCTCTTCCTCGTCGAGGACGAACAGGGTGAGGTGCACGTCAAGGTCATCGATTTCGGGATGGCCAAGGTCGTCGATTCGCCCGCGTCGCACGCTTCCGGGCTGGTGATGGGGACGATGGAGTACATGGCGCCCGAGCAGGTGCTCGGTGACGACGTCGATGCGCGCGCCGACGTCTACTCGCTCGGCGTCGTCCTCTTTCGCGCGCTCACCGGCCGGCTCCCGTTCGAGGCCTTCGAGCCGCAGATCCTCCTCGCGCAGCAGGTGCATGCGCCGATGCCGCGTCCATCGCGCCTCGATGGCACGCTCGATCCGCGCATCGAGAAGGTGGTGCTGGCGGCGACGCGAAAGGTGCCGGAAAATCGCTACGAAAGCGCGCGGGCGTTCGCCGACGACCTGCTCCGCGCGACGCGACCGAAAGAGCTGGTGACGCCGCCGCCGATGAAGGTCGAGCCCGATCGCTACCTCGCACGCAACAAGCTCGGTGCCGACGCCCAGGCGGTGCTCGCCGAGATGCTGCGAAAATTCGAGAAGGCAGGACGTTAGCGGGTGAGCGTGACGCCGAGCTCGCCGGTGGCACCGATCACGCGCAGGCTGCAGACGCCGCAGGTCGCGCGGCTGGTCGACGCTGCCGTCTTCGACGACTTCGCTTGGTGCGAGAGCGACACACTCGAGTGGCGCGCGCCACGTGCCTCGCTCGACTGCGAGGCGCCGGTCGATGGTGCCGATCCGACGCGGATGGTGTTCGTGTTCCACGATCCGCGTCGCGACGATTTTCTCCCACGTGAGCTCGCGCGTTTGCATGCGCCGGGGCTCGGGCTGGTGGACGAAGAGGCGCTCGCGCCCTACGGCATCGACGACGCCACCGATGGTCTCCACGCGCGAAGACGCCGGCCGCGCGAGGTCTTCTGGCTCGCCGCCGACAACCTCAACGCGCTCTTCTGGGGTCTCCACGACTGGGCGCACTTCCACGACCACGGGCCCTTCGAGCGTCGCGCCGAGACCGAGCTGCAGTGCGACGCGACCGCGCTCGCGTGGATCAAGGTGAATCTGGCGCTGATCGGCCTCGACGACGTGCGCTTCGAAATGCTCCGTCGCCAAGTCGTCACCGTCGTCGGCCGACGTTTCGCAGAAGAAAAACTTTCGTGGGAAGAAGCTGTCCTGGAAGCAGAAGCGATCGATCGCCTGGCACGTGATGCGACGCGTGATCCCAATCGATAGCGTTTCGTGCGACAAAAGTAGGGATGTCCGCGAACGGATCCCCGCCGCCGCTCGAGCCCGCCTTGTCGCCAGCAGAAGCCGTCGAGCGCTTCGACACCATCGTCTCCGGGCCGCCCATCGAGCCGGGGACGGCCGAGGCCGAGCTCGCGCCGGAGAGCGAGACCTACGTTCGCTACGAGAAGAAGGCGATGCTCGGCGAAGGAGGGATGGGCGAGGTCCACCTCTGTCGCGATCGTCGCATCGGTCGCGAGGTGGCGATGAAGGTCGTGCGCGCGGAGAGCACGCGCAACGACTTGCAGCGGCGATTTTTGCGTGAAGCGCGCGTGCAGGGGCAGCTCGAGCATCCGGCGATCGTCCCCGTCTACGACCTCGGCCGCGACGACGACGGGGCCGCGTTCTTCACGATGAAGCGGGTGCGTGGGCTCACCTTCGAGCACGTGCTCGACGCGCTGGTGGCGAAGGACCCGGCCGCGCTCGCCAAGTACACGCGTCACAAATTGCTCACCGCCTTCGGCAGCGCCTGCCTGGCGATCGACTTCGCCCACGCGCGTGGCGTGATTCACCGTGATTTGAAGCCTGCCAACGTCATGGTCGGCGACTTCGGCGAGGTCTACGTCCTCGATTGGGGACTCGCCAAGCTCGCCGGTGAGCCCGATCCCGAGGTGAAAGAACGCATCAAGGTCGAGGCCACCGGAGAGCTGCGCGTCGGCATGACCGACAGCAACACGTTCATGGGCACGCCTGGATACATGTCTCCCGAGCAGATCCTCGGCGAGCCACAGGACGCGCTCACCGACGTCTATTCGCTCGGCACCATCCTCTTCGAGCTGCTCACGCTCGAGGCGGCGCACGGCGCGGCGAGCAGCAGCAACGCGCTCTACGCCACCATCGCCGGCATCAACGGCTCACCGCGCGCGCGTTTTCCCGAGCTCGACATCCCGCCCGAGCTCGACGCCATCTGCCTCCGCGCCACCGCGCGCAACCCGAAAGAACGCTTCCCCACCGCGCGCGCGCTCCACGAGGCGATCGAGCGTTTCCTCGCCGGCGATCGCGACATCGAGCGGCGCAAGGTCTTGGCGCGCGAGCACAGCCAAGCGGCGGCGATGGCGGCGGCGCGGGCCCTCGTGCGTGGCGTCCCCTTCGCGACGGCCCTCGAGCAACGCTCGTCGGCGATGCGCGAGGTGAGCCGCGCCCTCGCGCTCGATCCCGACAACGTGGACGCGATGCGCACGCTCTCTCGGCTCTTCATGGAGGTGCCGGCGGTGATCCCCGATCAGGCGCTGCAGACCTTGGCGCGTGCCCACGAGAAGACGCAACGCAAAGGCGCACAGATGGCGGCGATCGCCTATTTCAGTTGGATCGTCTACGCGCCGCTGGTCATCCTCATCGGCACCAAACACGCTTGGTGGGGCGTGGCCTGCGATCTCTTCTTCCTCGCCGCCGGCATCGCCAGTTGGATTTCTTCGAGGGCCGAGCCTCGGCGCGCGCGCATCGGACAAGACTTGGGGATGGTCTTCGCAGCTTGTGGCACCGCTCTCGCGAGCGGCCTCTTCGGTCCGCTCATGTTCGTGCCGGTGGTCGCGGCGATGACGTGCGTGCTCTACGTCGTCTCGGTCGAGCGATCGCGGCGGGCCGTCGCCATCATCCTCGCGTGCTCAGCCCTCGCGATCCCCGTCGCGCTCGAACGCTTCGGAATCGGGCCGATTTATCACCGCCTCGTCGGCGGAGCGCTCGTGGTCGAGCCGCACATCATGTCGTTCGAGCAACCGACGCTCGCCTTCCTTCTCCTCGCCAACCTCGCCGTCATCATCACCGGAGCGATCTTCGTCGGACGCTTCCGTGACTCGGTCGTTCATCAAGAGCGGAAGATGGCCTTCCAGACCTGGCTGCTGCGACAACTCGTCCCCGGCGACGTCGCGCCTACATCGATTCCCGACACCGCCCGCTGAGCAGCTTGCGTGTCTCCGCGACTTGCGCTCCTCTCGTGAGCTTCGACAACCGAGCGGAGCGAGATTGACCGAAGCGGCCAAAGTTGCGAAGCAATCTTTGGCGAACGAGAAGATTCTAGTCACGGGAGGCACCCATGCGCGTCGCGGCCGGAGTTCTGCTCATTCTTTGTTTCATCATCAACGGCATCGCCGGGCTCGGGTACGTCCTCGGAGGTGCGGTCGTCGGCGCCGTCGGCCAAGCGACCGAAGAGGTCGGCACCGAGACGTCGAAGACCGCCGACGACGACAAGAAGGCCGCCGACAAGGCCAAAGACGTCGACACGAAGAAGACCAAGAAGGAGATCGCGGCCGACGAAAAGAAGACCGCCGACGATCTCAAAGACGAAGGCAAGAAGGCGAAGCAGACCGGCGGCCTCATCGCGCTCTTCGGCCTCTTCCTCGTCGCGCTGTGCATCACCGAGCTGGTCCTCGCGATCCTCCTCTTCATGAACAAGCACGTCGTCGTCTTCGGTTGGATCGTCGCGGTGCTCGGCATCGGCGCCGAGGTCGGCGGCGCGGCGCTCATCAAGTTCGGCGCGATGAACATCCCTGGGCTCGTGGCGGCGCTCCTCGTGATCATCTGGGCGGTCACCGCCAAGAAAGATCAGGGCGTCGGTCAGCTCGCGGTCGCCGGTGGCGGCATGGCCGGTGCAGCTCCTTATCCGCAGCAGCCGATGGGCTACGGCGCACCTCCGCAGCAAGCTCCGTACGGCCAGCAGCCGCAGGCGCCTTATGGTCAGCCTCCTCCCGGCCAGGGCGGTCAGGGTGGCGGTTACGGCGGACCTGGTTCGCCTCCGTGAAGTGATCTGGTCGATCCAGTCGTCGATGTCGCCATAGACGTCTGCAGCGGAACTAGCGCGCCCGGTACAGCGAGAGCTGGCCGGGCGCGCTAGCATCGGGCCCATATGAAGTCCGTGCTTCGCTCTTCCTTTCGGTCGTTCTCGTTCTCACTTTTGCCGGTGACCGCGCTCGCCGCGCTCGTCGCGTGCTCGTCGAAATCCGACGCACCGGCGGTCGTCGACGACAGCGGCACGTCGCCCGACGTGAGCACCGACAGCGCCGAGGCTGGTCCCGCCGATCCGTTCGGCGAAGGACCATCACCGACCAAGGTCGCGCTCGCACCTGCCTGCGCCGCTGATCTCGCGACCGACGGCGCGGCGCTGGCGTTCACCGACAAGACCGCGAAGTGGGAGCTCGGCGAGGGCGCGCTCGACGTCTTCGGCAACCACATCGAGGCGATCGATCTCGACGCCGACGGGTACCCCGACTTGCTCGTCCACACCGGCGGCTCGGCGCGCAACGACCCTGCCGCGCCGGCCAAGTCGCGTGGTTGGCGCGTGCTCCTCAATCGCGCAAAAGACGGCGGGGGAAGGCATTTCGTCGAGTCGACCGACAGCGGCTACGGCGAGATTCGCCCCGACGCGCCGGTCGACGGCAAGCTGCGCACGGCCCAATTGGCGGTGGCCGGCGACGTCGACGGTGACGGCGATCTCGATCTCTTCAGCGGCACCTACGTCGATCCGACGCACCCCGAGACCGACACCAAAGACCGCAACGAGATTCTCCTCGGAGATGGCACCGGCAAGTTCAAGCTCGCGACCAAGAGCGACGTGCAGAAGGTGCCGACCGGATTTCCTCCGACGTCGGGCGCGAGCTTCGTCGACGCCGATCGCGATGGCATCCTCGATGTGTGGGTGGGCTTTTGGTACAAGAGCTACGGCTCGAGCGAAATCGGCGTGCAAGCGCGGCTCTTCAAGGGAGTCGGCGACGGCACCTTCGTCGACGCGACGCCGGGCTCGGGCCTCGAGACGCGCGCCAGCGGCTTCCCCGACGATCTCAACCACAAGCCTTCGTACGGCGTGACGACGTGCGATCTCGACGACGACAATCTCCCCGAGCTCATCGTCTCGGCTTACGGCCGGCAGTGGAACAACCTCTACAAGAACGCGAGCACGCCGGGCGCGATGGCGTTCACCGAAATCGGCAAGGCCTCGGGCTTCGCCGGTGACGACAACTACGACTACTCCGACAACGAATTCTACAAGTGCTACTGCAAGACGAGCGGCACCTGCACGCCGAGCTCGCCGCCGAAGATCACCTGCCCGTCGCCCGCCGCGTGGGATCCTTCGAGCGATCCGCTCCCCTGGCGCAACAACGGCAACACGTTCACCACCGCGTGCGCCGACTTCAACGGCGACGGCAAGCTCGACCTCTACAACGCCACCATCAAGCACTGGCACATCGGGCAGAGCGCCGACGCGTCGAACGTGCTCTTCAACGACGGCGCTACTGCAGACGCGCCGATTCACTTCCAGCGGCCTGATCGCGCGGCCATCGGCGTCGACTGGGTGCACACCACCACCGATTGGAACGAAGGTGGCATCTTCGCCGCGCCGGGCGATCTCGATCTCGACGGCCTCGAGGACATCTTGGTCGGCGCCACCGATTACCCCGAGAATTACAGTCTGATCTTCAAACAGAAGACCGGCGCGCCCGGCACCTTCGAAGAGGTCGGGCAGAAGATCGGACTCCATCACGCGTGCGCCAACGGGATGGCCGTCGCCGATTTCGATCGCGATGGAGACCTCGACGTCGTCGTCGGCAGCTCGACCGCGCGCGATTGCGCGAAGAGCTGGCCGCGCGGTCCAGAAGTGCACTTCTACGAGAACGCGCTCAACGACGGCGCGAAGAAGCGCGCGTTCCTCCAAGTGCAGCTCGCCGGCAAGGGCAAGGGCGCGTCGAACGGCACCGGCATCGGCGCGCGCGTGAAGGTCGCCGTCGGCGGGAAAATCCTCACCAAAGAGCTCGGCGGCGGCTACGGCACCTTCGGGATGCAGAACGACACCGTCCTCACCTTCGGGCTCGGCAGCGCCTGCACGCCCGACGAAATCGAAGTGCGGTGGCCTGATGCGGCGGGCAGCAAGGTTCGCTTCACCGGCGTCGGCAGCGGCCGTCGCGTGCTCGTCACCGAGGGCGGGAGCGTCACCGAGGCCAAGCCGAAGTGATTCGTCCGCGACGACTCGCCTCTGGTGTCGAGCTCTTTCCCGCGCAAACGCCGACGTTGCCACCGGCGACGCACACCAACAGCTACGCGCTCGGTGAGCGTGACGTGCTCCTCGTCGAGCCGGCGACGCCCTACGATGACGAGCAGGCGGCGTGGCTCGAGTGGGCGCGGGGCATCCAGTCGCAAGGTCGCACCGTCGTCGGCATCTTCGTCACCCATCATCACGTCGATCACGCATCGTCGGCGGCGTACTTCGCCCGCGCGCTCGGCGTGCCCATTTTCCTCCATCCGGTGACCGCGCGGCTCCTCGCGCACAAGCTCGAAGGCGTGACGATCGAGCTGCGCGAAGAGGGCGCGAGCTTTCGTCTTCACGGACACATGACCAGTGAATGGAACGTGCTGCACACGCCGGGGCACGCGCCGGGACACCTCTGTCTGCATGACCGCGACGCGAAGACGATCGTCGTCGGGGACATGGTCGCCAACGGCAGCACCATCCTCGTCCCGCCCGACGACGGCGGTGACATGGGCGAATACCTGACGCAGCTCCGTCGGCTCGACGCGCTCTCGGCGAGCACGCTCTTGCCGGCGCACGGCGAGCCGCTCGACGATCCGCACGCGGTGCTCGATCACTACGTGAAACATCGCTTGATGCGCGAAGAGAAGATTCGCGCGGCGAACGAGCGCTTGCAGACCATGCTCGGTCGCGCGCCGAGCTTGGAAGAGCTCCTTCCCCACGCCTACGACGACGCGCCAGTCTCGATTTGGCCGATCGCGCGGCTCTCGCTCGAGTCGCACCTGCAGAAGCTACGTCGCGAGGGGCGGGCCTGAGCCATGCCCGAGTTGCCCGAGGTCGAGATCGCGGCGCGGAACCTGCGGTCGTGGTTGCGGAAGAAGACGATCGACGCGGTGACCATCAGCAGGACGCGCGTGGTCCGCGGCGGCTCTGCGGCCAAGATCGCCGAGAGCCTCGTCGGAGGCCGTGTGACGAAGGTCGATCGTCGAGGAAAATGGCTTCGTCTGACGCTCGAAGGCGGCGCGCTCCTCTTCTCGCACCTCGGGATGAGCGGCCGTTGGGTGAAGCGTGCCAAGGTCGACGAGATCCTTCGCTCCGAGCGTGCGCGGCTCGATCTCGGCAGCGTCAGCGTTCGCTACGTCGATCCGCGGATGTTCGGACGTCTCGTGTTGGCGAGCGCCGACATCGACGAATGGACGAGCCTCGGCCCCGATCCGCTCACGGACGGCGTCGACGCGAAGGTCTTGGAAAAAGCGCTCTCCAAGATCCGTCGCTCGATCAAAGAGGCGCTCCTCGATCAGCGCGTGCTCGCCGGGATCGGCAACATCCAGGCGACGGAGGCGCTTTGGCGCGCGCGCATCGACCCTCGCGCACCGGCGCAGAGCCTCGAGGGCGCGCAGGTGAAGGCGCTGGCGAAGGCGATGGTGGCGTCGATCGAGGACACGCTCGCGCACGAGGAAGGCCCAGAGATCACCTACGTCGAAGATGCGGGCGCCCCCAATCCGTTTCCCATCTATGGCCGCGAGGGCGAGCCTTGTCCGCGTTGTCGGACGGCGCTCGTGCGCATCGTCCAAGGCGGGCGAGCGACGGTCTTCTGCACCGAGTGCCAAGCTCGTCAGGCACGTCCGAAGCGTCGCGCGACGTGACGTTGCAGCGCCGCCACCAAGAGCGGCGTCAGTCGAGCCTCGAGCTGCGGGCCCTTGGTGATGATTTGATCGACGCCGATCTCGTGGAGGAGCTGGACTTCTTGCGGACGCACCGACGCGCTGGCGACGATGATTTCGCAGCGTAGATGCGAGCCGCGCGCGTACATGCAGAGCTCGACGCCGGACGTACCGGGGAGGCTCAAATCGAGGATGACCACGTGGGGAGGGTCGATGCGCAGGCGCTCGACCGCCTTGTCGCCGTCGTCGAGGATCTCGATCTGCGCGCGAGGTAGCGTGCGTTTGACCAGGAACTTCATCAGCTTCGCGGTCGCCGGTTCGTCTTCGACGATGAGCACGCGCAGGTCGGCGTCGAAGGACGAGATCGCGTCACGCGCGCGGATGCGTTGCAGTCGATGCACCACCGCGTCGGCGCTCGACGGCCGCTCGTCCGGATCTTTGGCGAGCAGCTCGGTGAGAATCGTCTGCAGCTCGAGGGGAACGTCGTCACGATCGACCCCCGGGACCTCGGCGGCGAGGTGCTGGGCGAGCACGTCGGGCGTCGTGCGTCCGCGAAAGGGTGGGCGACCGGTGAGCACCTCGTGGCCGATGATGCCGAGCGCGTAGAGATCGAGGCGAAAGGCGTTGCGCACCTCGACCTCCTTGCTGATCGCTTCCGGCGCGATGTATTCAGGCGTCCCCGCGTCCTCGTCGGTCGGCGTGATCGACGTCGAGCGGACGAGGCCGAAGTCCATCAAGACGATGCGACCGTCGTGCGCGATCATCACGTTGGGCGATTTGACGTCGCGATGGACGAGCCCGGCGGCGTGCACGGCCGAGAGCGCGCTGGTCAGGGGAATGAGCACGTCGAGCGCCTCGTCGGTGCTCATCGGACCGCCGCGCTTGCGGCGATCGCGCAAGTACTGCCAGAGCGAGTGACCGAGCACGCGCTCGACGACGACGTAGTCGGTCTGGTCGTGTCTTCCGAAGCCGTGGACCACGAGGAGGCTCGGATGACGGACCGCCGCCAGCGCGCGCGCCTCGCTCCGCAGCTCTCCTTCGCGAGATTTCGGCCACGCAGCCTTCACCGCGACCATGCGCCAGAGATCGTGATCGAAGGCCTCGAAGACCTGGCCCATCCCGCCCTCGCCGAGCAGCTCGCGGATCTCGTAGTTCCCGATGCGCGCGCCCTTGGCGAAGATCGGCGCGCGACGCGTGCGTCCCGAACCTCGTGCGGCCGCCATCGCGCCGAATCATGACATGCCCGAAATTCCCATCACGCCCGAAGTGCGTGTGGCGAGACGCAACGGTCGACACCGAGGTCTGGCGATTTGAGACGGTGCCCTAGCCGACGAAGATTGCGAAAATCACGGTTCTCCAGGGGTTTGGACGAGACTTGCGCTCGGCCCGACGATTGCTGTAGGCCGACGCTCATGGACCATCTTCCTCGCTTGGCGTTCGGGCTCGCCGCGATTTCCATCGCGCTCGTCAGTGGTTCCGCGCTCGCCGAGGACGTCCCGACCGGGACCTCGGAAGCGGCCAAGGCCACCAAGGGAACGACCGACGTCACCTCCGAAGGGAAATTCGAGGGCGGAAGCAAGTTCGATCCGGAGGCCAAGGATGCCACCGAGCTCTCCATCTCGGCGGGCGGGCTCAGCGCCTCGGGCAACAGCAAGCTGCTCGCCCTCACCACCGCCAGCACCTTCCGCTTCCGTCGCATCGACAACCAGCTCTCGGCCGCGCTCGCCGCCAACTACACCAAGTCGGGCGTCGCCGGGGCCGACGCGGTGACGACCGTCGAGAACTTCCAAGGCAAGACCCGCTACGACCGGTTCCTCAGCGGCGACTTCGCCGTCTTCCTCGGCGTCCAAGGCCGTCGCGATCGCTTCCAAGGCCTGGATTTCCGCATCCAAATCGATCCTGGTGTCGCGTACTACTTCGTCAACCAGAAGTCCCAGCAGCTCTGGACCGAAGTTGGTTACGACTTCCTCCACGACATCCGCCGCGACGACGCGCTGCTCGATCCGACCACCGGCATCACCGCCGACAAGACGAAGACGGTGCACAGCGGGCGTCTCTACGTCGGTTACAGCAACAAGCTCAACGAGGCGGTGACCTTCGTCGCCGGCGTCGAGTATCTGCAAGCGATCAAAGACACCACCAACTGGAAGCTCGCCGGCGACGCCGCGCTCACCTCCAAGCTCGCCGGCAACTTCTCGCTCGCGACCGCCTTCTCGCTTCGCTACGACCACAACCCGCTCGCTGGAAAGCAGACGACGGACACCATTACCAGCCTCAGCCTCGTGTACACCCTGTTGTGAGCTGCCGTGTCGGCGGGTAGTCACGAGATGTCGAGAAAATAGCTACGAGCGCGCGCCGAAGTCGGCGATGGGATGGTCATGGCCAAGCAAAAGAAACACTGGAGCTTCTTCCGCGCCGGCGGTGTCGATCAGGTCGTCCTCGCGACGGGCGACGACATCGGAGCGCTCGCCGAGCTCGACCAGAAATTGTGGGTGGCCATCGCCTGCCCGACCAAAGGCACCGAGATCGAAGAGAAGACCCTCGACTTCGTCGACACCGATCACGACGGGCGCATTCGTCCGCCGGAGATCCTCGAGGCGATCGAGTGGTCGAAGAAGGTCTTCTCCAGCCTCGACGTGCTCCTCGAGAAGGGCGATTCGCTCGCGTTCGGCGCCTTCAACGGCGCGACGCCCGAGGGCAAGGCGGCGCTCGTCAGCGCCAAGCGCATCCTCGCCGAGAGCGGGAAAAAAGAGGCGAAAGAGATCACGCTCGACGACGTGAACGGCATGGTCACCGTCATGGCGGCGACGCGCTTCAACGGTGATGGGATCATCCCCGCAGGCAGCGCCGGCGACGACGTCGTCGAGAAGGCGATCGAAGACATCGTCGGCGCCTCGGGCTCGGTCGTCGATCGCAGCGGAAAACCGGGCGTCGACAAGAAGATCGTCGACGGGTTCTTCGAACAGGCCGCCGCGCTCGTCGCCTGGGATGGCGGCCGCAGCGAAGCCGGAGTCGAAGCGCTCGGCGAGGCGACGGGAGAAGCCACCAGCGCGCTCGTCGACGTCGAAGCGAAGATCGACGACTACTTCGCGCGCTGTCGCCTCGCAGCGTTCGATTCGCGCGGAGCCGCCGCGCTCAACCCACAAGAGTCCGAGCTCGCCACCATCGCCGCAAAGTCGCTGGTCGCCACCGACGAAGGCGTCGCCAAGCTCCCGCTCGCGCGCATCGAGGGTGGCAAGGCGTTGCCGCTCGAAGCTGGCGTCAACCCGGCGTGGGCGCCGAAGATCGCTCGCTTCGCCAAGTTGGTGGTGACCCCGCTCCTCGGCGCCAAGTCGTCGCTCACCGAAGCGGACTGGTCGACGCTCGTCTCCAAGCTCGCGGCCCATCGCGGCTGGCTCGGCAAGCGCCCCGCGGGCGACGCCGGCAAGCTCTCGATCGATCGTCTGAAAGAGCTCGTCGCACCGGAAATCAAGACCGAAATCGATTCTCTGATCGCGCAGGACGCGGCGCTCGAGGCCGACTACGCGCAGATCGTGGCGGTCGAGAAGGCCATCCGCTACCGACGCGAATTCGCGCGGCTCCTCCGCAACTTCGTCACCTTCGCCGACTTCTACGGCGGCGTCGGCGCCAGCTTCCAAGCGGGCACGCTCTTCCTCGATGCGCGCGGCTGTGAGCTCACGGTCTACGTCAACGACCCGGCCAAGCACGCGGCGCTCGCCGGTCTCTCCGGCGCGTACCTCGCGTACTGCGACATCACCCGCCCCGGCGGCTCGAAGAAGCAGATCGTCGCCGCCTTCACCGCCGGCGACACCGACGCGCTGATGGTCGGTCGCAACGGGGTCTTCTACGATCGCAAGGGCGTCGACTGGGACGCGACGATCACCAGCATCATCGAGAACCCGATCAGCATCCGCCAGGCGTTCTGGTCGCCCTACAAACGGCTCGTCCGCACCATCGAAGAGATGGTCGCGAAGCGCGCGGCGGAGAAAGAGAAGGCCTCGCAGGCGCGCATCGATGCGCAGGCTGCGGCCACTGCCAACGCCGATTCGACGGCCCCCGCTCCGGCTCCTGCCGCGCCGGTGCCGGAGAAGAAAATGGACGTCGGCACCGTCGCCGCCATCGGCGTCGCGGTCGCGGGCGTTGCCACCTTCGTCACCGCGATCCTCGGCTCGTTCCTCGGTCTCGGGAGGTGGATGCCGATCGGCGTGCTCGCGATCCTCCTCCTCATCTCCGGCCCCTCGATGCTCATCGCCTGGCTCAAGCTACGCAAGCGTAACCTCGGGCCGATTCTCGATGCCAACGCGTGGGCGGTGAACAGCCGGGCGAAGGTCAACGTGCCTTTCGGCAGGCGGTTGACGCGGCTGGCGACCCTCCCCGAGGGCTCGACGCGCAAGCTCGACGATCCGTACGCCGAGAAGCAGACGCCGTGGAAGCTCTACTTCTTCCTCCTCGTCCTCGTCACGCTCGGCGTCGTCTGGGTGCTTGGCAAGGCCGACCCGTACCTCCCCGAGAGCGTCAAATCGAGCAACGTCCTCCACGGAGGCTCGGCGCCGGTGCCCGCACCCTCGACCTCGGCCTCGGCTTCGGCGAAATAGATTTGCCCGCGCGGCTCACTGCAGTTCTCTCCCCCGCGTGACGCGCATCGTCCACCTCTCGGACGTCCACCTCGGCAGCAACGACAGCCACCTCGAGACGCTCGCGTGTCTCGAGGTGTCGATCCGACAGAAGCTCGCCGAGACGGGAAAACGAGCCGATTTACTCGTCGTCACCGGCGACGTCTTCGACAGCGCGACGATGGAGCCGACGGCGGCGCTCGAGCACTTCGATCGCTTCCATGCGCACCTCGTGCGAGCGGTCGGCGACGGAGTCCCGATCGTCGTCCTCCCCGGCAACCACGATCGACGCGAGCTCGGCGTCCTCGGCCCCGACAGCCGCGGTCTCTTCTTCGAGCTCGCCTCGCACGCGCCGCATGGCGTGCAGGTCGTCGATCGCGGTGCCAATTCGCTCGTCTCGCGGGTGCCGGCGCCCGGCGTGCCGGCGTGCATCTTCGCCTTCGACACCACGTACCTACCGCGCGGTAAGTTCGGCGCCGGCGGTTGGTTGCGCACCGAGGACGCGCTGCGAATGACCACGGAAATCGCCGCAGTCCGCGATCTCCCGGACGACGCGCCGGTGATCGTGCTCATGCACCATCACCTGATTCCGACGCCCGTCACCGACGTCGGCGTCATCGACGTGCACGGCAAGCCTCCGTACATGCAGTGGGTCGTCGGCAAGCTCTTGCCCGAGCTCCTCGCCAACGCCGATCGCGAAGAGCTGATGATGACCGCGCTCGGCGCCGGCTCCGCGCTCTCGCTCCTGCACACCATCGGTCGCGCGGTGGTGGTCCTCCACGGGCACAAGCACTACCCGAACGCGCGCGTGCTCTCGGGGGTTCACCTCGGCGAGGGTGACGTGCTCCTCGCGTCGGCGGGGAGCGCCGGGCTCGCCGAGTCGTGGCGTCCGTCGAACCAACGGACGGCGATGCGTCTTTGGCCGAGCTTCAACGTCATCGACCTGGAGGCGAACGGCGAGCCCGTCGTCCACGTCGAGTGCACCTGGTTTCCTCACGAGCTCTCGATGCTGGCGCAGCCGCATCCTTCGCGCCCGCTCGTCGCCGTTCGTCGAAAGGGCGCGCGCCTCGAGGTGAAGCACGTACCGCCGCCGCTGGCCTTCGACGTCCGGCTGGCGCGCAACGTCGCGAAGATGGTGCTCTCGGTGGAAGGCGGCACGCGCGACACCTGCAACCTCACGTGCATCCGCGAAATCGAGCCGCTCTCGAGCTGCGCCGCGTTCACCTATCGCGAACGGGTCGAAGGTCTTCCGGGTGGACACGTCGAGGTCTTCGAGCCGGCGGCTTCACGCGCTGCGCTGCCGCACGAGGTCGCGTTGCATGCGCCCGGTCGCTCCGAATATCGCGTCTCGCGCGCGGTGAGCGCTTCGAGAGCGAGCGCCGAGTCGATGCAAGGACCTGGCGCCGCGTACGAATCGGTCGAGTTCGTCAATCGCTACGGGGCCAACCTCGCTCGGCTCGAGCTGCAGAGCGAGAAGGGCGCAGCGCTCCTCGACGAGGCCTTCGGTTGTCTCACCGACCTCAACACCGGCCAGCGCCGCCCGATGCCGGTGCACCGTCAGGACGACGGAAGCGTGGTGCTCGAGGCCGTGAAGTGTCCGGCGCGTACGCTGCTGAGCATCTATTGGCCTTTGCCGTAGAATTCGTCGAGTCGTCATGCGCGAAGGTCGTCGCCGCTTCTTCGCTCGAGCAGCCGCCGTCACGGCCGGCTCGGCTGCGGCCTTCGCACTCCCGAAGTCGGCGCGCGCCGACAAGCCGGTGCCTTTCGCCGCCAAGCTCGAGCGCACGCGCATCCTCTACGTGGTCATCGATCGCCCGGCGGACGCGCTCCCCGAAGATCACGCACCGAACACCCGCGGCTTGGCGGTGGCTGCGAGTAGCTACGATCCTGCGCTCCAGGTCACCGTCGTCACCGTCGACGAGCTGATGGGAATGGACGCCCAGACCCTCGACGCGACGTACAAACCGCTCGCGATCTACGGCGCCGGAAGCTTCAGCGAGTGGTTCATGTACGGCATCGACGCCGATTGGCGAGGCAAGCTCGACTCGTACATGCGCCTCATTCGTTCGACGACGATTCCGATGTTGGCGGTGTGCGGCAGTCATCAGCTCGTCGCCATCGCCTTCAACGGATTCTCGGCCGTCGCCCACATGACCGCGGGCCCCTCGCCGGTGCGCATCTCCGAAGAGCTCTCGATGCCGACGCCGCGTGGTCTGTGGCCGAATCCGCGGCCTGGCGAAGAAGGCACCTATCCCGTCATCGCAGCCTCCGCCGCCGAGACGGATGATCTCGTGCGTGCCACGACGCGAGCGCCTTGGGCGGCCTCGCACCACAAAGACATGGTCGTCGACACCAGCGGATTCGCGCTCATCTACCAAGGCGATGACGGTCGTGCTCCGGCTACCACGGCAGGTGATCAAGTGCCGCTTCGTTGCCGCGTGCAGGCGATGCGACGCCTCGATCCCGGACGAATTCTCTATTCGACGCAATTCCATCCCGAGATGACGCGCTTCGACGAGAGCACCATGACCGACGGCGGCTTCGGCAAAGCGTGGATGGCCTCATTTCTTCGGCTCGCGCGGAGCTGGTGGGATGCGCGCTCGCCCGACGTTGTCGGTGGACAATGACGGATGGAGTGATGGAAGAGCCCTGTCGTCAGTGACGCTTTCGTGTCAGCTTGATCGTCCCATGGCTTTTCCGAAACGCGCTCCGTTCGCTGCGCTCGCGCTCGCTCTCCCCTTCACCTTCTTCGCTGCCTGCTCGTCCTCGAGCGATGCTGGTGCGCCCGCCGACACGGGCGGTCCCGTCGACACGGGAGTCGTCACCGACGGCGGGAGTGACGGCGGCCTCCTCGAGTTGCTCGAGGTCGCTTGCAACGACTCGGTCGCCGATACCTACGCAGCGCCCACGTCGGTGACCGGCGCCAAGGGCAGCATTCTCAAGTGTGCGAAGGACGGTGACGTCTCGAAAGACGTCATGTACGCCGACGACGTCGCCGAAGGCTATTCGGGAAAGACGTTCGCCAGCGGCGCGCGCATCTATCGCATCCAATACGTCACCGAGCGCGCGAATGGAAAGCCCGGTTTCGGCAGCGCCATCGTCTATCTCCCGACCGCGCCTGCGGCAGCGAAGATGCCGATCGCCGTCGTCAACCACGGCACCGGCGGACAAGCCGGCAAGTGCGCACCGTCGCAAGACGTCAAAGGCTCGGCCAAGGGCGGAATGCTCTACATGGTGCGGCCCCTCGTCGGAATGGGCATTCCCGTCATCGCCCCCGACTACGCGGGATTCGCCGGCTTCGGCGCCAAAGACAATCCCCCGAGTGGATATGCCTTCTCCGAAGACGTTTCCCGCTCGGCGCTCGACGCGGCGCGCGCACTTCAACTGATGATTCCGAGCCGGCTCGCGGGCAAAGTCGTGCTCGTCGGCCACTCGCAGGGTGGGCACACCACGCTCAGCGCGCTCGCCAAGGCCGAGTCCTATGCGCCCGAGCTGAACATCGCCGCAGTCGCCGTCTATGCGCCGCTCTGGTTCAGCCAACTGAGCTGGGGCGCGATGATCGGGCTCCCCGATTACTTCCAAATGAAGGACAGCTCCTTCGCGATTGCCGTCAACATTTGGTACCACTACTCGCACGCCGAAATCATCGACGGTCCGGGCAAGGGCGCCGAGCTCTTCGTTCCTGCCAAGCGCGCTGCACTGAAAGACTTCTTCGACAACAAGTGCCAGGTCGACGACGCCTTCAAGGCGCTCGGCAACACCGTCGCCGACTTCTACGATCCGGCGCTGAGCGCGGCCATCGGCACCACCGCCGTCGGCGGCGATCCTTGCACCAACGCCGATCCCACGGCGAAGGCGCTCTGCGAGACGTGGAGCGCACGCTACAAGGCCGATCGTCCGCACCTCACCGGCAAGGCGCTCACCGTGCCGCTCCTCGTCTGGCAAGGCGACGCGGACGCGACGCTGACCCCCGATCGCGCCGTCTGCGGCTTCGATCGACTCCGCGCCGACAAGGCCAACCTCACCGCTTGCGTCAAGCCCGGCGCCGACCACACGCCGCTCGTCTACCAAGCCTCGAGCGAGGTCGCCGACTGGGTCGCCGCCCGCGTCCTCGGCGCGCCCGAACCGACCAAGTGCGCAAAAGACGACAGCGCGCTGATCGATCCGAAGACCGGCAAACGCTTCACCTGCAACACGCCTCCGCCCAACGACAAGGATTAGCGAGCGCGCTTCTTCGCCGTCCTCTTCGCCGCCTTCTTCGCAGGCTTCTTCGCCGTCCTCTTCGCCGGCTTCTTCGGCACGATCGGCGGTGCCTCTTCGAGCCGTGCCGCGAGCTTCTTCGTGGCTACGGCTCGGTAACTTTCGACGACCCACTCGGTGAGCATGTCGACCGGTGGGTCGTGCTCGAGGAAGCGCGCGGTCACCCAGCCGGCCTTGCCGAGGCCGTAGCCGGTTGGCGCGGTGAACGGCAACGAGAGGGCGAGGTCGGCCGAGTCGGGGAGCTTCACGCTCATCGAGAGGCGCTTGTCGTCGATGAGGCCGAGGAAGACGAAGATCTTCTTCCCCACTTTGATCACCAGCTCGCCCCACGGGTGATCTTCCCAGGCTTCCGGAAGCGAAAGGGCATAGGCACGGAGGGCGTCGCGCGCGCGGCTGTGCGAAGAAGCCATGTCCGAGAAGTAACATCGGAATGCAGATGAGCGCGACGACGTTGTCTCGGGCCGTGTCCGTCTTCGTTCGTCCGTGGGCTCGTCACCTGTTCGGGACGATCTGCGCGGTGCTCGTGATGCGCGTCGCCTTGCCTTGGTGGTGCGGGCGCGACGCCGAGGCTTGGTATCAGGGCGACGTCGAGATGCAGCGCAGCCTCGCCGACGAGCTGGTCGCCTTCGAGCTACGCGCCCAACCGACGTCGGTAGGAGGCAGCCGCTTCGACGGCGAATGGGCGCTCGTCACCCATCAAATGACTGCGCTCGGGCTCGCGCAAGTCTGCCTCCGACATCCTGAATTGAAGTCTCGCTATGCGCCTGTCGTCACCCGCGCCGCGCTCGCCAGCTTTGGCCCCGAAATGCGCGACTTCGGCACCGCCGCGTGGCACGGCGAAGACGCGATGGCGAGCCTCGACTCGTCGCACGGTCACGCCTACCTCGGTTATCCCGCGCTCGCGATCGGCATGGCGCGGGTGGTCGATCCGGCGTTTCCGCCTGACGTGGCGCATGCACACGATGCGCTCATTGCAACGTTCGAGCGGAGACTGCTCGCATCGGACACGGGTCTCATCGAGACGTATCCAGACGAGGCCTTTCCCACCGACGTCGCCGCCGTCGCTGCTGCGATTGCCGTGCATGGTCGGGTCACCGGCGTCGATCACGCACCTGTGCTCGCGCGTTGGGCCGCCGCAGTGCGCCGCTTTCAACTCGATCCCGCGAGCGGTCTCGTTCATCAACGCATGGGCGCACTCGAGGGTCGCTTGCACGATGCGCCACGCGGCTCGGGAACGGCGCTCGCCGCGTACTTCGCCGGCTTCGCCGATCGCGCGCTCGCTGCCGAGCTCGCCGCCGCCGTCTCACGCCACGAGTCGACCTTCTTCGGCTTCGCCGCCGTCCGCGAATACGCTGCGGGACATGATGGATCGGGCGACGTCGACAGCGGTCCGGTGATCCTCGGCGTCTCGGTCAGCGCGACTGGCTTCGCGCTCGCGTCGGCGCGCGCACATGGCCTCCACGATGATTTCGTGCGCCTCTATCGAACGACGAATTTCTTCGGCCTGCCCGTGACGTCGGGCGGTCGTCGTCGCTTCGCGGTGGGGGGCGTGATCGGTGATGCGCTGCTGCTCGCGCTGCTCACGTCGGGGCCGGAGCTGGCGCCGTGATCGCGCTCATCGTGCCATTTTGCGTGCTTCGAATGGTGCTCGCGCGACTCGGCGACACGTACGGGGTGCTCGACTCGTCCGGGCGTCCGAACGTCGCGATGGTGGTGCTGACGGTGGTGGTGTGCGGGTTGCGTTGGGCGCTCCTGCTGGGGGTTCCCTCTCGCCTCGGGCATGCGGTCGCGTACCTGGCCACGGGGCGACGATGACTTTTGGGGTCGCGTCCGATCGACGGAGCAGCTAGAAACACGTCTCGGAGGAGTGGCCGAGTGGTCTAAGGCAGCGGTTTTGAAAACCGCCGTGGGGCAACCCACCGGGGGTTCGAATCCCTTCTCCTCCGCTGGGGTTTCAGCTGGGATTTCCGGGGGATGGGGCCGGAACGAGGCGTTGGTCGAGGGGACCGGAGGTGCCTGGAGAGGACCGGTTTGGACCCCCGATCTCGGCACGATCTCGGCACGGCGCTGGCGTGTCGCCCCGCCCATGTGACATCACTTGCGGCCGCTGCACCACGTCGCAGCAGCCCGAGCGAGAGCGTGCGAAACCGGAGGTACCTGCGTGGCTGAACCGAACGGGCGGGTCGAAATCTATCTTCAGGCTCGTCGATTGTTGCAGCACCTGTACGAGCTGTACCTCGAGCATGGCCATCTCAGGTGGGACTACTCGGTCGATGACGACGATGTCGCGGAGATGTTGGCGCTCGGCATGACGGTGGCGGAGGGCAAGCGTGCTCTCGACGTCCTGGAAACCAAACGCCTCGTGCGCGCGTCGACCCTCCACTCCGTCGAGCTCGATCAATTCGGCGTCGACGCCGTAGAAGATCTCGCACGGCTCGACCGGCTCTTGCCCGTCGCAAGGGCCGCCGGTCTCGTCCCCCGCGGCATCGAGGGGGGAGTAGACGTCGCGGAACTGGAGCAACACTTGAGTTTCGTGCGCGAAGTCGAGCTCCGATCGCTCCTTGCGCGGGATCTCGACGAGCTCCGCCGTGCGATGGACACCGGCCTGGTCAAGGCGAGCCTCATCCTCTGCGGCTCGATTTTGGAAGCTCTGCTTCTCGACGTCGTCAGTCGAAGGTCCGACCTTGCCGCGGCCTACCGACCAAAGAAGAAGTTTCCGGACGGTTTCTCGCTCTGTGACTTCATCGAGATCGTCGTGGGCGAGCAGATCGTGCCGGAAGCCGTGGGCAAGATGGCAAACTGCGTGGTCGACCACCGAGACCTGATCCATCCAGCCGCCGAGCAGCGAAGAGCAACCAAGATCGACACTGAGCGCGCCGTCGCCATGGCCGCCTTCCTGAGGGTCGTCACCAAGGATCTTGCCGACGCCTACGTCAGCGGCGCGATCGCCGCGTTCGAGAATCGGTGAGCGAGGATTGCGACCCGCTCACAAATTCATCGCAAGACGATCCCGACAAGCGAGGTCGCGACCGCGAGCACATGCTCGGCGAGCGGGCGATCGAACTCCAAGCCGTCATGGTGGGGAGCCGAACCGTGACGTTCCGGGTTGCAGAGCGAGCGAGCTTTGTCGATCTGGTCGTTGATACGCGCTGTGGCATAGGCGCCATACCGCTCGGTGACGCGTCCCGTGAGCTTCGAGATTTCGTCGAGCGCGCGATAGCCAACACGCGCCACCTCCGCGTAGCGGCCGTCGTCGAGTGCTCTTCGCGCGTCGCTCAGGTGTGCGACCGCCCGCTGGGCGCCGTCGTCATGCTGTGCAGGCAGCGTGATCTCGATCAGTAGCCGTCCTGGCGGACGAAGCGCCGAGAGGATCTCGCTGCACCAGCGGTCCCGCATCTCGAACGGCTCAGAACGAATGTCCTGGCAAGGACTGCGTCCAGTGCCGCCGTCCAGCATGGCGACGAGATCGTCGAACCAGGGCGCATTGCCGGTGATCAGCGGACCCTTGGTCAGGTAGTAGAGTTGCCCCTCGAAACGGGCGAAGAGCCGCCCCGACTCGCGAAATCTCTCGATTGCATCGAGAGCTCCTCCAGGAAGGTCCGTCGCCATCGAGAAGCTAGCCTCGGCGGGGAAGAACAGACGGCACGCCTTGTCTCGGTTCGTCCATCGCGCCCGCACCGACAGTCTCGGTTCGGCTGGCGCCGTCACGATATTCGAGGGCAGAGCAGCTCGCGTGAACGCAATGACGCCATCAAAGTGGAGCGCGTAGCCTCGCTGCTGAGCGGGCCCAAGCCCATCGGTCGGCACACGAATGGTCCATTCCAAGCGATCAATGGCGTCGCGCCGTGCAACGACTTCGGTGATGAACGTCGAGCCCATCCGAGAAGTAGAATATGAGGGCGTCGCTACAGCAAGCCATCGCTGGCGCCCCCTCACGGCACACTCGCCGCCGGCAGAGATGATGGAAGTCGGCCATGGCCGCCAAGAAGCAGCGCAAGCCCACGTCCGAGCCCGCCGCCGCGGCCGGTGCTTTCGGCTTCGAATCCAAGCTCGGGGAAGCCGCCGACAAGATGCGCGGCCACATGGACGCCGGCGAGTGCACGCGTGTCGTGCGGATCGTGTGCATCGGCCAGGACGCGCGCATCGACCCGGACGTGCCGCCCACGTGACAGGTTCCCTCGCCGGGCGCGGTTCCTCTGTCGGCGAGCGGGGTGACGCTGGATCCCGTGGAAGCGTCTCTGCCGCCTCGACCTGCCACCGAGGGTACGAGCCCGGTGGATGGCCCCGCGGGGAGGTCGACCCCATCGCGCCACGGGGATCCGACAGCGCCGTCGGCGAAGCCGCCGTCCAGCCACGGCCACATCTAGTACCCTCGAGCCCTCATGCCCCTCCCTGCCGACTTCGAGAAGAAGCTCTGGGCCGCCGCCGACCAGCTCTGGACGAATAGCGCCCTCCAGCCGTCGGAGTACTCGACGCCCGTCCTCGCGTTGATCTTTCTTCGCTATGCCGACGCCCGGTTCGCCCAGGCCGCGAAGGAGCTCGCCTCGAAGTCGCGTCGCCGCGGCGGGATCAGCAAGGACGACTACCACGCGCTCGGTGTCCTCTACCTCCCCGAGACCGCCCGCTTCCGTCGGCTGCTCGAGCTGCCCGAGGGCTCGGACATCGGCAAGGCGCTGAACGACGCGATGAAGGCCATCGAGGCGGAGAACGACGAGCTGAAGGACGTGCTGCCGAAGACCTACGGCCGCTTCGACTCGACGATGTTGAAGGAGCTGCTCAAGCTCTTCGGCACCATCGCCGACGACGTCGAGGGCGACGTCTTCGGGCGCATCTACGAGTACTTTCTCGGCAACTTCGCCCCGGCCACGTTGCAGAAGGGCGGCGAGTTCTACACGCCCGTCTCCGTCGTCCGTCTGATCGTCGAGATCCTCGAGCCGTACCACGGCCGCATGCTTGATCCGGCGTGCGGCTCCGGCGGCATGTTCGTGCAGAGCGCCAACTTCATCGCCGCGCACGAGAAGAGGGCCCAGGACGAGATCTCCGTCTACGGCATCGAGAAGATCGCGCAGACCCTACGCCTCGCGCGCATGAACCTGGCTGTGCACGGCCTCTCCGGCGACATCAAGGAGGCGAACACCTACTACGACGCCGACGCGCACGGCGCCGAGTGGGGCAAGTTCGACTTCGTTGCGGCCAACCCGCCGTTCAACCAGAACGCCGTCGACAAGGATCGCATCAAGGACGACACGAAGCGCTTCCCGTTCGGCATGCCGAGCACGGACAACGCGAACTACCTCTGGATTCAGCTCTTCTACTCGGCGCTCGGCGACAAAGGACGCGCGGGGTTCGTCATGGCCAACAGTGCGAGCGACGCACGCGGCAGCGAGCTCGAGATCCGCAAGAAGCTGATCCAGTCCGGCGCCGTCGACGTCATCGTGACGCTCAGCCCGAACTTCTTCTACACGGTCACGCTGCCCGTCACGCTGTGGTTCTTCGATCGCGGTAAGGCGAAGACCGACCGCAAAGACAAGGTCCTCTTCGTCGACGCGAGGCATATTTTCCGTCAGGTCGATCGTGCGCATCGCGACTTCACGTCCGAGCAAGTCGAGTACCTCGCCAACATCGTCCGGCTCTATCGCGGGCAGTCCGCCGAGAACCGCCACGGCGGTGGGAAGATGCTCAAGGAGCACTTCGGCAAGGGCAAGTACGCCGATGCCGCGGGACTCTGCAAGCTCGCGTCGATGAAGGAAATCGCGGCGCAGGGGTGGAGCCTCAACCCCGGTCGCTACGTCGGCGTCGCCGAGCGTGAGGCGGAAGCGTTCGACTTCAAGGAGAAGCTTGAGACGCTGAACGAGGAGCTCGAGCGGCTCAACGGCGAGGCGCGCGAGCTTGAGACCAAGATCGCCGAGAACGTCAGCGCGATTCTGGAGGCGTGATGCCGCGGCCCCATGAATGGCATCGCGTCGTCTTGTCGGAAGTCTGCGAATCGATCGTCGACTGCGTCAACAAGACTGCCCCTGTCGCCGATGAGCCAACGCCGTTCAAGATGATCCGCACGACCAACGTACGGGATGGCTGGGTCAACCTAGACGAGGTGAAGTTCGTCACCGAGGAGGTGTTCGCCAAGTGGACGCGACGGCAACTGCCACGCCGCGGCGACGTAATTCTCACGCGCGAAGCACCTCTCGGCGAGGTGGGGATGCTTCGATCGGACGACACCGTGTTTCTTGGCCAGCGTCTCGTGTCGTATCGCGCGGACCCAGCGAAGCTCGATAATCGATTTCTTCTGTACGCGTTTCAAGAGCGTGACCTGCAAGCTCAGATAAAGTCGCTCGGCTCCGGAGCGACCGTCGAGCACATGCGGGTGCCCGACGCGGAGAAGCTCACGCTTAGGCTCCCGCCGCTGCCCGTTCAGCGCCACATCGCCGACATCCTCTCCGCCTACGACGACCTCATCGAGAACAACGCGAGACGCATCCAGATTCTCGAGGAGATGGCACGCTCGTTGTACCGGGAGTGGTTCATCGAATTCAGGTTTCCGGAGAACCGTAAGGCGCGGTTCGTCGGTCATGGCGATGCGCGCATCCCGAGCGGGTGGGCGGTAGAGACGCTTGGCAAAGCAGCATCGTTCATCAGCCGTGGCGTGTCGCCGAAGTACGCCGACGACGGGCCCGAAGTGGTCGTCAACCAGAAGTGCATCCGTGATCAGCGTCTATCGCTCGAACCAGCCCGACGCCACGCGACAAAGGTTCCAGCCGAGAAGTACGTTCGTGTCTTCGATGTCCTCATCAACTCCACCGGCGTCGGAACCCTAGGCCGCGTCGCTCAAGCTCTCGCAGACCTGAAAGGCTGCACCGTCGACACGCACGTGAGCATCGTACGGCCCGGCCCGGCCGTGACGCCACACTTCTGGGGCTACGCGCTGATGGCGAAGGAGCCGTACTTTGAGGCGCAGGGGGCCGGCGCCACTGGGCAGACCGAACTGGCCCGAACTCGCATCGGCGAAACTCCGATCGTTCTCCCGCCCCGCGAGCTTCAAGCCAAGTTCGACAAACTTGTTGCCCGGTGGCGCGACTCGGCGACGATCCTCCAAACCAAGCAGCGCGTGCTTCAGACGACTCGCGACCTGCTTCTGCCCCGCCTCATATCCGGCGACTTCGAGCTGCAACCATGAGCCCCGGCACACTCGAAGCCGACGTCGAGCAGGCCGCGCTCGACCTCCTCGCCTCGATGGGCTGGGCGTCGGAGAACGTCTACGACGAGGTCTTCGGCGAACACGGCACGCTCGGCCGTGAGACTAAGGGCGACGTCGTCCTCGTGCGCCGGCTGCGGGCTGCCCTGGAACGATTGAACCGGAGCCTGCCCGCCGAGGCCATCGACACCGCCATCGAGGAGCTTGCTCGCGACCGATCGGCAATGGGCCTCGCCAGCGCCAACCGAGACGTCTACGGCCTGCTCAAGAACGGCGTGAAGGTGAAGGTCGCGGCGGCGGCCGACGATGACGACGAGCGTGACGTCACCGTTCATGTCATCGACTGGAGCAACCCGGCGAACAACGACTTCTTCGTCGCTCAGCAGCTTTGGGTGCAGGGCGAGATCTACCTCCGGCGCACCGACCTCGTCGGCTTCGTCAACGGCTTGCCGCTCGTCTTCATCGAGCTAAAGGCGATCAACCACAACGTCGAGACCGCGTACCGCGACAACTTCCGCGACTACCTGACCGCCATCCCGCAGATCTTCTGGTTCAACGCGCTCGCCATCGTCTCGAACGGCTTCGAGAGCCGCATCGGCAGCGTCACCGGCGCCTGGGAGCACTTCAAGGAGTGGAAACGCATCGAGCACGAGGACGAGCCGGCGCGCGTCAGCCTCGAGGTCATGCTGCGCGGCGTCTGCGAGAAGGGTCGTCTTCTCGATCTGATCGAGAACTTCACGCTCTTCTCCGAGGTGAAGTCCGGCGTCGCGAAGATCGTCGGGCAGAACCACCAGTTCCTGGGCGTGAACAACGCCATCGCCGCGGTGAAGAAGTACCAGCTGGCATCGTTGCCGCCGGGCGTGGACGCGAAGAAGCTCGCCGAGCGTCGCCGCCTCGGCGTCTTCTGGCACACGCAGGGCTCGGGCAAGTCGTTCTCGATGGTCTTCTTCTCGCAAAAGATCCTGCGGAAGATCCAGGGCAATTGGACGTTCGTCATCCTCACCGATCGCGAAGACCTCGACGACCAGATCTACAAGACGTTCTCTGCGTGCGACGCCGTGAAGGACAAGAACGTCCAGGCCAAGAGCGCTGATCACCTCAAGCGGCTTCTCACCGAGGACCACCGCTATGTCTTCACGCTCATCCAGAAGTTCCGCACCGACGTGAAGGGCGCGACGTACCCGATGCTCTCGGACCGGAGTGACATCATCGTCGTCGCCGATGAGGCGCACCGCAGCCAATACGACACTTTCGCCCTGAACCTGCGCAATGCCCTGCCGAATGCTGCCTTCATCGGCTTCACCGGCACGCCGCTCATGGCCGGCGAAGAGAAGACCAAGGAGGTCTTCGGCAATTACGTCAGCGTCTACAACTTCCGTCAGGCCATCGAGGACAACGCCACCGTCCCGCTCTACTACGAGGCGCGCATCCCCGAGTTGCAGCTCTCGAACGAGGATCTGGCCGATGATCTCGCGGAGCTCGTCGACGAGGCCGACCTCGACGACGACCAGCAGAAGAAGCTCGAGCGCGAGTTCGGTCGGCAGTATCACCTGCTCACCCGCGAGGACCGCCTCGATACGATCGCCGCCGACATCGTCACGCACTTCATCGGCTTGAACACATCCAAGGCCGACGGAGCCAAGCTCTTCGCCACCAAGGCGATGATGATCGCCATCGACAAAGTCACCGCCGTGCGGATGCACGACAAGGTGAAGCTCGCTTGGAAGGCGCGGTTGGACGAAGAGAAGGCGAAGCTCGGCAGCTTCCAGGATGCCGAGCGCGCTGCGGCCGTCGCACTGGTGAAGTTCATGGAGGAGACCGACATGGCCGTCGTCGTCTCCCAGGCGCAGAACGAGGTCGAGACGTTCAAGAAGAAGGGCCTCGACATCGCGCCGCACCGCGCCCGCGTGATCAAGGAGGACCTCGACACGAAGTTCAAGGACGAGAAGGACCGTCTGCGGATCGTCTTCGTCTGCGCGATGTGGATGACCGGCTTCGACGTGCCGAGCTGCGGTTCGGTCTACCTCGACAAGCCGATGAGGAACCACACCCTCATGCAGACCATCGCGCGCGCAAACCGCGTCTTCGAGGGCAAGGTCAACGGCCTCATCGTCGACTACGTCGGCGTCTTTCGGAACTTGCAGAAGGCGCTCGCCATCTATGGCACGGGTGCCGGCGGTGGCGTGCGTGAGGGCGACTCGCCGGTGCAGCCGAAGGAGGTCCAGCTCCAGCAGCTCGCCCACGACATCCAGGAGGCCAAGGCCTTCTGCAAAGCGAAGGGTGTGGATCTCGACGCGGCCCGGGCGGCGAACCCACTCCAGCGCCTCGCGGCCCTACGCGCCGGCGTGGACAAGCTCGTTCGTCCCTCAGAGACGAAGAAGAGGTACCTTGAGCTCGCCGGGGGCGTCGACCGCGTCTACCGGGCCATCGGCGTCGATGAGCGCAAGAACGCCCTCGCCAGCGACTGGGCCGTCATCACCGACCTCGCCCGCGGCATTCACGGCCTCGAGCAACCCGTCGACATCAGCAAGCTGATGGAGTCGGTCGAGCGCCTCCTCGACGAGTCCATCGACGCCGGCGGCTACGTCATTCGGGAGCCCAAGGGCACGCCGTACGGCGGACGCGTCCACCTCGGCAACATCGACTTCGACGCCCTCGCCCGTTACTTCAAGAAGGCGAAGCAGAAGGCCGTCTCCGCCGAGGTGGTCACCGTCGCCGTCCGACACCAGGTCGACACACTCGTCCGCCTCAACCCAACCCGCAAAAACCTCCGCGACCAGCTCGAGCTACTCATCGCCGACTACAACGACGGCGCCCACTCCACCGAGCGGTTCTTCAAGGAGCTCCTCGCCTTCATGAAGAAGGTCGGGGCCGAGCAGGGCCGAGCGCAGGGCGAAGCGCTCGACCAGGAGCAGCTCGCCTTCTATGACCTCGCCGCGGTGCCGGCGGTGACGCTATCGCCGGCGGAGCGGGAGCTGGTGAAGAAGATCGCGCGGGAGTTGCCGAAGAAGCTCGAGAAGAAGCTGGTGATCGACTGGCGGAAGACGCAGCGGTCGCGGGCGGCGGTGAAGGCGGCGATCAAGGATGGGCTCGACGCGTTGCCGGAGGCGTACGGGGAGGACGAGTACGGGAAGCTCGTCGAGGCGGTGTACGAGCACGTGTACGAGTCGTATTGGGGTGAGGGGAAGAGCAAGTACTTGGAGGGGGGGAAGTGACGACGGCGAACCTCGATGCGGAAGCGCGTCGAATCCGGGTTGAACTCGTGGGCTGCCCTCGTCAGTGCGAAGGCGTGGTCAGACGAAACCCCGGTAGTGGGCATGTCCCTCGGCTCGTCCATCTCGAGCGGCGCGGCATGCGATCCGACGACGGCGTCGTGATCGTTGGCATGAATCCCGGCGCCGCGGGTGACGACGAGTCAAACATCGTCAGAGATAGCGCTAAGGAGCATGACGAGGCCGCCGCTGAAGAGATCAACGGCCGGATTGCCACGGCTCTCTACGCGCATTTCGAGAAGAACATTCTTCCCGAGAACCGCTACTACAAGCTCGCGCGCGAGGCGGTGAGCGCCCTAGGGTTCTCCGGCCCCATATTCTGGACAGAAGCAGTGAAGTGCTCGTCGACGTCGCGCGGAAGCTTGAGCGTCACTGCGACCACGGCAACCTTCGCGACGTGCGGATCCATATGGCTTCGACGAGAGTTGGAATTCGTTCCGACAGCTTGGCCGCTGATCACCGTTGGACGCGACGCCTTCGTCGCGGCGTGCCTGCTGGCAACAGACCGGCGTATCCTCGGCCTCCCACATGTAACGGCCGCGAGAAGCCCGGCATTCTGGCGCGTGTTCCAGAGGCTAGAGCGCGACGGCGATCTGCGATTACGACGGCCCGCCAATAAGGCGCTGGTGGCGTGGCTGACGGGCGCGCAGCGCCACTTCATGCTGTTCGCCGCGGCACCCAAAGAGTCGCGCAACGATCGACCCCGAGCTCAGCGACCAAACGCTTGTAGGTGAGGACCATGGACATCAAGCCCACCGATTCCACAGTGAAAAGCCTCCTCGAATCGGGCTTCTACAAGATTCCGCGTTTCCAACGACCCTACTCTTGGGATCGTGAAAACATCGAGGAGTTCTGGAACGACGCCATTCAATCCGATGCCAAGGACTACTTCATCGGGTCCTTCGTCGTCTACAAGGGGCCCGAAGCGTACGGTCCGCTGTACCTCGTCGATGGGCAGCAGCGCCTGAACCACAATCACTCTTCTGCTCGCGGCCGTCAGGGATGCGCTCGATGGCGCGGGCTTCAAGCCGCAGGCACTCGGCGTCCAGCAGCTCATCGAGCGAAGGGATATCGAGGCGGAGACCCAGTTCGTCCTCCAGACCGAAACATCGTACCCATTTCTTCAGGAGCACATTCAAAAGTTCGGCACTCCCGAGCTCAAGGGCGGCGACGGCGACGAAGAGAGCGCGTTGCGCGAAGCCTACGGATTTCTTCGCCGTCAGCTCCGAGCCGGGCTTGAGGCGGTCGATGCCAACACCAGCGTGTCGAAGGTCAAGAAGGACAGGGAAAAGCTGGCCTACCTTGTGCGGGTACGTGATCAGGTCCTTCGGCTCCAGCTCATTCAGATCCAGCTTACCAAGGAAGACGAAGCCTATCTGATCTTCGAGACCCTAAACACACGCGGCAAGGACCTCACGGTCTCCGACCTCGTCAAGAATCACCTCGCGCGGCTGATGAAGCCGAAGAACAAGGGAGTTGACGTTCTTCGCGAGAAATGGAGCGAAATGCTGGACCGACTCGAGTCGTCGAAGGCGGACCTCGACTTGAACAGGTTCCTCCACCACTCGTGGCTGTCGCGTCGCAACTACATGGGCGAGAAGCAGCTCTTCGTTGCTGTCAAAAAGGTCGTAGACAAGAGCAACGCGTCGGACTTCTTGGACGACCTTCTGAGCGATGCCGCCGCATATCGAACGGTGTTCGAGCCTGAGTACCACAAGTGGACAAAGCAAGAGCGTGAAGTGGTTGAGTCGCTTCGCGCTCTCCAAGTGTTCCGCGTGATGCAGCCGGCTCCGATGCTCCTCGCTGTCGTCCGCGCCCACTTCGCCAAGACAATTTCGATGAAACAAGCGGCTCAGGTTCTTCGCGTCATGGAGCACTTTCACCTTCAATTCACTGCACTTACTGCGCAGCGCACCGGTGGTGGAACGGCGAAGATGTACGCATTGGGCGGCCGATCGCTTTGCGAGGCGACCGACAAGAACAAGGCGGCTGCCGTGCTGAAAGAGTTCGTGGCAAAGCTTCGAGAGCGAGTGCCATTGGAGACCGAGTTCGTCCCCGGGTTCGTGCAACTCCGCTACTCGGACGAGAACACAAAGCAGCGAAATCTCGTCAGGTACGTCCTCCGTCGGCTCGACGAGTACTTTCGAAAGGGTGCTCCGGTCGATTACGAGAAGTTCTCGATCGAGCACATCGCGCCGCAGAACCCAACCTCGGGCGCGCCGACCAGCCGCTTCGCGGAGATCGGCAATCTGATCCTGGTCCCCGAAGAGCTGAATGGCGAGCTGAAGAACGAGCCATTCCCGAAGAAAAAGGCCAAGCTGGCGACCGCCCAGATTCCCTTCGATGCCGTACTTAGCAAGGCCACCACTGCCTGGGGCGACGCAGAGATTGAAGCTCGGTCGTCGGCGCTCGCCAAGGTCGCGCATAGCAAGATTTTCGTCGTGTAACCGGTGAAGCCGCGTCGGCCTCCAGCTAGAAGCGCGCCGATCATCCATATTCAGTCAGGAGCAAGCCATGCCTGTTGACCCAAGGAACTTCGAAATGCACAGGGCCGTCGTTGCTACTCAGATGTTCGACGACAAGAACCAGGATGCCGCTCAGCGATACGTCGACGCGGTGGAACGACGCATCGTGAACGACTTCCACGGCGACGCTGACGCGGGGGCGAAGCTCGCCGAATTGCGGGGGTACTTACTCGGGCTCATCGCCGTTGCCGATATGGCAAGGCGTCGGTCAACGGAGGTTGACGAGTATCTCGGTGAGTTCCTCGGCGAGACCTGACTGGCAGGCGCAGCGCCGTCGTTCCCCCCGCAGTGCGTTTGTCGTCCGAGTCGGGGCGTCCCGACTATTGTGCCGCCAGCGCGGTCGCTCCTCCGCCTGCCCGTGCACCGACCGGCGGCAGATCCTCCTTCGACGCCTGCTGAGACGTTGTGCCGGGAGAGTGCGTGGAAGCGCCGAAATCCGAGCCGTCGGCAGTGCCAATGCAGCGATGGAAATAGCGGCCAGCAGGCATGCTCTCCCGAGTGGTCGAGTGGTCTCGGGGTCGCACGCGCCACCGGCCTTGGTGGTGACCTTGCACGCTACCGCGAGCACGTATGCGGTGCAGACCAGCGTCAGCGAGGCGAGATCGCGAAGCCGCCGCCTGCTTCGGTCGCTCGTAGGTGTCGGCATGCTCCCCTCCTCGACAGTACGAGCGAGGCATCGCTCGGCAACGACCCCACGGGGTTCTCTCACGCGCGATTAGCTACTGGGTGGGCTACCATGAGTGGAGTCGGGACGTCCCGACTTTGCCTTCGCGGGTGACGGGCAGAGGGAGCCCAAACCGTCTTCGTCGACGTTCGCAGCTTACGTAGGCCCCCGCGCAGCGCCTTGATGGCGTTCTTCACCATCGGGTCGTCCCCGGCGTTGTCGGCTGCCAGTCGTTCCGGCAGACGACCTATCATCCGCTCAATCCGGCCCACCATCTTCGCGGCGTCCTGGATGGCCTTGGCGATAGTTGCGGCGCCCGACAGCTTCTTGCGAAATTCGCTCTTCAGCGCACGCACCGAGAGCCCCTCCTCGACGATGCGATTCAAGAGGACGTCTCGCTCGCTGCGCTTCTTCCGTTTCGCTACCAGTTCGAGGTGCGACCAGGTTATGCCGATGCCATTCGGCGCCGCCCTTCCCTTGAGGCGCCGGAAGGCGGCACTGTCCCAGTGCTTCGCGATGGTTGCTGCGCGGAAGAGCGTCGACTTGTCTCGACCGAGGGCGTTGGCGAGCCGCAGCATGCCGCGCTTTCCGTATTTCTCGGGGTCGTCCTGCACGTCCTTTGCCAGCTTCCCGATCGCGTAGCGCTTCTCGAGCTCCGTCTTCGACGCGTCGCGCTCATACTCCTTAGCCTTCTCGATCGCGGACTCGAGCGCCGGCGTGAGCTGCGGTTTGCGACGTTTGGGGGGGGGCTTGTCGACCATCGCGAGAGGATCGCGCTGCTCACGGGCCCCGTCGAGATCGAATCGAGAGCGAGGCGTCGAGGGGCTAAAGAAGACGGCCCGTGAGGCCGCCTCCCGTCACCGGTGCAAGAACTCGTGCCCCGTCGACTCCGTCTCGAAGAGACGAATGTACCGTTCCGTCACCGCGATCCCCGAATGCCCGAGCAGCACCGAGACCCGCTTCAGCGGCATCCCTCGCGCGTGCAGCGCGCTCGCCCACGCCCGTCGGAGGTCGTGGATGGAGAAGCGCGGCAGCCCGAGGTGCTCCCGGACCTTGCGGATCGCCTCCCACGTCGCCTTGTCGTCCAGGCGCACGCTGCCCTTCGTCTTCACGAACTCGAGCGCCGCCTCGCGCGTCGCCTTCGAGACCGGCACCCGGCGACAGCGGTAGTTCTTCGGCTGCCAGCCCTCCTTCGGCGTGACGACGAGGACGCCCTGCTCGTTGCCGACGACCTCGACGTTGACGGCGTCGAGGTGACGCGCCTCGTCGATACGGATGCCACTGCCGGCGACCAACGCGATGAGCGACGCATGACCAGGGGCGAGGAGCGCCTTGGCGACGCGGACGACCTCGTCCACCTGGTCCGGCGACAGGGTTATCGCGCTGGGGTTCGGCTGCGGCTCCCGCAGCTTGAGCTCCTCGAAGTCTTCCCCGCGGAAGGGGTTCGATGCGATCAACCCCTCTCGCTTGCCGAAGGCGAACATCCGACGCACGGGCATCAAGTCCCGGTTCACCGTCCGGGCCTTCACCTTCGCGCTTCGCGTGCGGACATACTCGGCCATCAGTTTGAACGTCACTTCGTTGGTCGTGACGACACCCTTGGTCTCGCACCAGTCGACGAACATGGTGATTCGGCTGTGGTAGGAAGCCGCGGTCTTCTTGGTGACGCGGGGCGGGCAGAGGTGCTCGGAGTAGCGAGCGGCGAGCTCGGTCACGAGGGGTTCCGGAGCCGCTTCAGGTGCTCGCGCAGTTCGCTCGCGCTCCGCGGCCAGCTCGAAGAGCTTGCGCTGGGCGACGGCGGCGTCGGCGGTGCCGAGGGCGACTTCACGGCCTTCGAGGAGGCCCGACCAGAACTTCGACTTCCCCCTCTGTCGGAAGAGGTGCGGGGCGCCGCGGATGTACTTCTTTCGTTTCCTTCCTGCCATGACGAGTCCTGCGAGTCGTCCGTTCGCGACGTCTCGAGAAAGTGCGTCACGCTCGCGGCGTCGACGCGGATGGAACGACCGATCCGGTACGCGACGAGGGCGCGACGGCAGATCAAGCGGCGGACGGTGCGGGGGCAGACGCCGAGGGCGGCGGCCACCTGCTGCACGTTGAGCACGACCTACTTCCTTCTCGCGATGGTGGTCGCGGTGGCCGGCTTCGCGTTGCCGTGGCGGTCTGCGGGGCCGGGCGTGCCGTCACCGGCCTCAGCCCACTCGCTTCCGAGCTTCACTCGCCAGCGGTTGGCGAACTTGCGGGCGCGGACGCCGTCGAACGAGGCTTCCACCACGCCGTCGGCTGCGACCTCGGCGCGACGCTCGAGCGTGCGACGCAGTGCACTCGGCTTGTAGTCGAGGAGCGCGGCGGCACGGTCCAACGAGATCCAGCCGACAGGGTCGTTCACGGCTCCCCCGTCGGCTTCGCTTCCGCGGACGCCTCGGCCGTTGACTCGGCGAGCCGATCGGGGAGCACGCCGAGCTCCTTGGCGACCTCGGCACGCTCGTGCTCCGAGAGGCACACGTACCCGCGCTCCACGCGCGAGAGCTTCGACTGTGACATCGACACGCGGGCAGCGAGCTCGTCCTGCGAGAGCCCGGCACGTTCGCGAAGCGTGCGGAGGTTCGCCGAGACGCGTCTACGTTCGCTTCGGTCCTTCATGTCGCGAGCGTGACCGCTCCGAGCGTAATAATGGCGTCGATGCGCTAACCGAGCGTCGCGTGAAGTCGTGCAGAGTCGCGCCGAGCGGTCTACGTTCGAGATGCCATGGCGAAGCTCATACCTCCCCGGCGTGGGGAGTCGGCGATCCGCGAACTTGTGGCCTGGATGCGCAGTTCTCGGACCTTTGATCCGTTCGCGGACATGTTCCTCGACACCTTGTTTGCTGAGCTCCTCGCGCGGGGCTCCAGGGACCTTGAGCACGACGCCAGACGACTCCAACGAGAGGTCGAGAAGGACGGGCGTCTAGCTCGGGCAGTCCAGGCCGAGTACGTCACCGCCTACGCGGCGGCCGTTGCGTACGTCGCCATGGCGGGGGCCAATCCGAAGCCGGAAGGCGTGTGGGCTGCGGCGACCTCGGTGCAAGCGAGGCCGATTGACATGTTCGTCCGAGCCATCAAGGCCTCGCTTCTAACGCGATTGGTGAGTGGCGGAAGCGCCATCACGCAAGCTGCGACCTCGCCGACGCTTGGCGGGCTGGTGAGGATCAAGGCCAGCGTGGACATCGGTCTGTTGCTCGGCGTCGACCATGACGTCGTATGGGGCCATGCCAAGCGGTCTCAGGCGGAGGAGACGTTGCGATGGAAGTCAGGTCGAGCCCGAGATTCCGTCGCCTCCCTCGTCCGGCGCCAACGTCAGCGTGCTGCCGACTTGGGTTTCGTCACGGAAGGGGCGCGCAAGGATGGGAGGAAATGGCTCAAGGAGGCGCGCAGGACCCTGTGGTTCGCGCGCCTCCAGCCGCTCCACCCGGCGATGGTGCAGCCCGCGCACCTGGACCGCATCGCCAACGCCATCGACGCTCCCCTCGCGTCGTTGCGCAAGAAGCCTGCACGAACTCTTCGGAAGGAACGGCCGGCACCGACTAAAATCGAAGAGGTGAGGCTGCTCCTTCCCGACGATCTATGGGACGCGATTCGATCCCATCTCCCGAGTGGCGCGCGCATAGCCGTTCTCGCGGTCCTGGTCGTGCTCCACTGCGGAATCCCGTGGGCGAGCTTGCCCTCCGCGCTTGGCCTCGGATCGGGCGCCGCCGCGCTGCGTGCCGTTCGTGCCTGGCAGACGTCCGGAGCTTGGCCGGCGGTCGAGGGCTTGCTGCGCGTGCCATACCCGAATCTCGAGCTCGGACGCCTCAAGCCCGCGGGTGAGCCTGTGACACGGGCTCGTAGAAAGAAGGTCCCGTAGCAGCCGTTAGCGCTTCGCAGCCACTGTTACGCGGGCGTGATGATGATGAGGCGTCAATGACGCAGTCATCTCCCACCGCCGAGACGGGGCCGCCGTCGGCGAATCGTCGAAAGTTCGTCTTGCCCGCCTGGTCGATCCACCTCGACGGCTTGGTCGCGCCTCGCCTTGAGGTGAAGGACGTGCGGGCGCGCCTCAACGATCCCGCGGGGCTCTGTGCCGAGCTCGGTCTCGTCGGTGCCTGCCGCCGGCAGCTCAACGGCGTCATGATCGCTTGCCCGTGGCACGACGACTCGACGCCGTCCTGCTCGGTGAGCCTGGCGGAGTCGGGCACCATCCGCGTCAAGTGCTTCGGCTGTGGGGTCGCTGGTGACGCCCTCACGCTGATCGCGCGTGCCCTCGACCTCGACCTCCAATCGCAATTCCAACAGATCCTCGTCGAAGCAGACCGGATTGCGAGCGTGCTGCCGATCACCCGCCTGTCACCGGTGGTCCCGGCCCCGACCGGGCCGCGCGTGAGCAGCACCGATGCCGTCGCCAAGGCGGTGTTCGACGCCTGCCCGGTGCGCGATGGCAGCGAAGTGGCGAAGTACCTCGCCGGGCGTCGTTTGCTCGCGGCAGCCCAGCGCGACGGGTGGGGCGAACTTCGAACGGGCGAAGAGCAGGTCGCTCTCTATGCTCGCCTCGTCAGTGAGTTCGGCAGGATGACGGCGTCCTCGGTCGGCATCTTCGACGAGGAAGGGCGCGTCCGGTTCAAGGACCACTCGCTCCTCATCCCGTGGCGCAACGAGCAGGGGGAGATCGCCACGATCCAGCGTCGCCTCGTCTGTGGCGGAGTCCCGAACGTGCCGAAGTACGTCTTCCCGCGGGACGTTCCAGCGACGGTCCCCTACGGCATCGAGCGTCTGGCCGAGGCGGATCCCAAGGCCCCGATCACCCTCGTGGAAGGCGCGGTCGACGTACTCGCCTACCGTGCACTGGCCGGCCGTAGCGAATCCGCCGGCGTCGTCCTCGGATTGCCTGGCGTGGCTCCAGGGCGATCGCGCGCCATGCCCTGGGCTCGAGGGCGCGTCTGCCGCATCGGGTTCGACGCAGACGAAGCGGGCCACCGAGCCTCCAAGACGCTCTGCGACCTGCTGCTCGCCGCCGGGGCGATCCGCGTCACCCGCCTGCTCCCCAACGACGGCAAGGACTGGGCCGAGGCGCTCGAGCGGTGGACGCTG
>JANYDK010000017.1 GCA_025363655.1 Deltaproteobacteria bacterium
GCGGCCTCGCCCGCCCCCCCCCCGGCCGTCGTCGTCGTGCCCGTGCCGAGGCCGTATGCCGAGTCGGGCAACGTCACCCAAGCCGCCGTCGACGACTCCCTCCCCGACGCGATTGGCGCCTTCCTCGATTGGCTCGTTCGCGAGAGTGGATTCACCGTCACCGAAGGTCATCGGGAAGGTCGCGTCCCCGTCGAGGCGCGCCACGTCTGCCTTCTCTTCAAACGACTGTCGCGCTGGGACGGCGCCGACGTGACACGGCCTTACGTGCGTGCGCTCGAAGCGCGTGGACTGCCGCACGTCCTCGCCTCGGGTCGTTCGTTCCATCAGCGCGAAGAGGTCATCGCCGTTCGCAACGCGCTCGCCGCCATCGAGTGGCCGGAAGACACGTTGTCCGTCTATGCCACTTTGCACGGACCTTTCTTCGCGTTCGGCGACGACGTCCTGCTCGCCCATTCGGCAGTGGCGCCCCTCCGTCCGGCGCGCGCGAAAGTACGAATTCCGCCGCTCGCGCCGGTCCTCGCCGAGGTCGAATCGGCGCTCGCGCTCCTCGCCGAGCTCCACCGTGCGCGCAACCACCGACCGATCGCCGACACGCTCGGGAGACTGCTCGGCGCCACCCGAGCCCACGCCGGAGTGGCGATTTGGCCGACAGGTGAGCAGGCGCTCGCCAACATCGGTCGGATGTCGGATTTGGCGCGTCGATTCGAGTCCAGCGGTGCAACCTCGTTTCGCGCCTTCCTCGAGTGGCTCGACGATCAAGCGGCGCGCGGCAACTCCGGTGAGGCACCGATCGTCGAAGAAGGGACCGACGGCGTGCGTGTGATGACCGTGCACCGCGCCAAGGGTCTCGAATTCCCCGTCGTCGTCCTCTGCGATCCGAACGCGCCCTTGCCGAGCTCGCCCTCGCGCTACGTCGATCACGCGCGTCGTCTCCTCGCTCGGCCGCTCGCCGGTTGCATCCCCCTCGAGCTCCTCGAGCATCGCGACGACGTCTTGCGTCGTGATCGTGAAGAGACGATTCGACTCGGCTACGTCGCGGCGACCCGGGCGCGCGATCTCCTGGTGGTGCCCGGCATCGGTGACACGGTGACCTCACCGAGACCGCACGCGATGGCCGCGACGGGCAACGGATGGTTGGCGGTCCTCGAGCCGGCGTTGAGGCCGCCGCGCGATCGCCAGCGCACGCCGCTCACGCAATCGGGTTTGCCACGTTTTTGCCGTGATTCGGTCCTCGCACGTCCAGACAAAGTGAGTCGTGACGCAGAGAGCGCGGTGGCGCCGGGTGCGCACTTGCCCGAGCTCGGTGGCGCGCCGGTGGTGTGGTGGGATCCAGCAGCGCTCTCGCTCGATCGCGAGGCCGACCTCGGGCTTCGTCATCGCGCGATCCTCGAACCATCTTCGCAGTTGCCGCTCGCCAGCGCCGCGGAGGCCGATCATCGAGCGTGGCGCGCGCGGGTGACCGATGCGAGGGCGCGAGGCAGTCTCCCGAGTGAACGCATCGTCGCGGCGACGGAGCTGGAAGTGAGCGTCGACGCCAATTCCGACGCCAATGCCATTGCCGAAAGTGTGCCCATCGAGCGCGTCGAAGGAGATCGCGCTGGTCATCCGCGGGGCAAGCGCTTCGGGACGCTCTTGCATGCCATCCTCCAACACACCGAGCGAGGCGCCGACGAAGCGTCGCTCCTCGCCCTCTCGCGGGCGCACGGGCGGTGGCTCGGCGCCGATGAAGAGGAAATCGCCGTTGCCGCATTGCGAGCAGGGCGTGCGCTCCGTCATCCCCTCATGCGTCGAGCCTTCGCTGCAGCCGAGATGCGCCGTGAGGCCGACGTCACCCTTCGCCGGCCTGACGGGAGCCTGCTCGAGGGCGTCGTCGATTTGGCCTTTCGCGATCTCGATAGTTGGGTGGTGATCGACTTCAAGACCGATGTCGATTTGGAGCGTGAGCACGCGGCCTATGCAGTGCAATTGCGGGCCTATTCGGCGGCGATCGCCGCGGCGACGGGCACCGCCGTTCGTGCCCTGCTGCTCTCGATTTGATGTCCTCCGCCGAGACCACCTCGGAACGGCAAAGCACCGAAGCAATCACTTGCTCCGTTGCTCCGTTGCTCCGTTCCCCAGTCGCCCCGAGTGCCAATTTGTCCCAAAGAATCGCAAACACCCCACAAGAGGAGGCGCATTGTCCTTGACGACAACCGCATAGTGGGCCTATTCGCATATCATGTCGAACTCTCTCCGCGACTCCATTGCTCAATTGGCCACCAACTTCGTGACCGAAGTGCTCGCCGCAGTTCGTGGCGCGTCCCTCGAAGATCTCGCCAGCGAGACCGGTCGCGTCGGTCGCCCGGCTGCCCGTCCCGTCGGTCGTCCGCCCGGCCGTCGTCCCGCTGCTCCTGCTGCCGCTGCCGCCGCGCCCGCCGCTGCCAAGCCCGGTCGCAAGAAGGGTGGCAAGAAGGGCCGCATTCGTCGCAGCGCTTCCGACATCGCCGGCGTCATCGAGAAGATCGTCGGTCTGCTCCGCAGCAGCCCCGGCCTCCGCGCCGAAGAGATTCGCTCCAAGCTCGGCCTCGCCAACAACGAGATCCCGCGCCCGATTCAGCTCGCGCTCGCCGAGGGCAAGCTGAAGAAGACTGGCGAGAAGCGCGCGACGCGCTACTTCGTCGGTGGCAAAGGCGGCGCGTCCGCGGCTGGCAAGGCCGGCGCGAAGAAGGGCAAGCCCGGCCGCAAGAAGGCCGACGCGACTCTCGCTGCCGCGAGCTGAACTGCGCACGAAATAGCCTAAAATGCGAGGGGGGCGACGGATCCCCCTCGCTGCAGTCCCGTTCCGCTTACTATCGCACGATGAAGGTTCGCTTCTACGGCGTGCGTGGTTCCGTACCAACGCCCGGCTCCCGGACGGTGCGTTACGGCGGCAACACCGTTTGCGTCGACGTTCGTCTGGCCGATGGCACCGTCCTCATCCTCGACGGTGGAACCGGCATTCGTGAGCTCGGCGCCGAGCTGGTGAAGCAAGAGCTACATCGCGCGCCGCTGCACGTTCTCCTGACGCACCTGCACTGGGATCACATCCTCGGGCTGCCCTTCTTCGCGCCCGTCTATCGCAAAGAGTCGGTGATTCGCATCCACCCGCTCGGCACCGATTTGCAGCAAATCGCGCTCCGTGATCGCAAGCTCTTCGACGGCGTGCACTTCCCGATTCGCGCGGCCGATCTCCCGGCGCACTTCGATTTCATCGAGAGCAGCATGGAAGACCAGCGCATCGGCTCGGCGGTGATTCGCCGCATCGCGCTCAATCATCCAGGTGGCGCGCAGGGATATCGCATCGACGACGCCGACGGCAAATCGCTCTGTTATCTCACCGACAACGAGCTCTCGCCGCCCGGCCCGGTGACGACTTCCCTCGACGCGCTCGCGCGCTTTTCGGAGGAGGCCGATCTCGTCATCCACGACGCGCAATATCTCGACGAGGACATGCCGACCAAACATGGTTGGGGACACTCGACCATCGACGATGTGCTGCGTTTGGGCTCGAAAGCGAGCGCGAAACACCTCGTACTCTTCCATCACGATCCCGAGCGCGACGACGACGCCCTCGACCACATCGGTCATCGCGCCAACGAATGGCTGCGAGAAAAGGGCTCGTCGACGCGCGCCTCGGTCGCCCGCGAGGGCTGGTCACTCGACCTTTGACCGTTCGCTTCAGTTGTCTTCGATTTACTTCGGATACCACTCTCGTCGACGTACTTCGCTGACCCCCTTGCCGAGCGCGGCCTCGAACTCGTCGAGGCTCGAGTCGCGGTAGTGATAGGGAAAGACCACCTTCGGCTTGAAGGCGGAGACGCAGGTCGCCGCCTCGGCCGGGGTCATCGTGTAGGGCAGATTCATGCAGACGAAGGCGACGTCGATGTTGGCGAGCGCCTTCATCTCGCCCGTGCACTCGGTGTCGCCCGAGAGATAGAAGCGCTTGTCGCCGAAGCCGAGCACGTAGCCATTGCCACGGCCCTTGTCGTGGAACAGCTTTCCTGCCTCGGGGCCGCGGACGAGGTTGTACATGGGAATCGCCTCGGCATGGATCCCAGCGACGTCTCTCTGATCGCCGTTCTTCATGACGACGATGCCGGGCAGTTGCTCGGCCACCGCCGGCGGTCCGACGATGAGGGTGTCAGGGCGACGAATCGACTCCAAGGCCGCCTTGTCGAGGTGATCTGGATGGATGTCGGTGATGAAGACGACGTCGGCCTTGGGGAGCCCGGCGTAGTTTCCTTTGCTCCACGGGTCGAGATAGATGCTCTTGCCGCCGAAGCCGAAGAGGACGGTCGCGTGGGTGATCGGCGTCACCGTCACCTCGCCCGCGCTGGTCACGAAACGATCGGTCACTCGCTCTTCGCCCAAGGTGGGTTTCGTCGCGGCCTCTGGTTGCGTCGCGTCCTTGGTCGTCGTCTTTCCACAGCCGAGCGCCGCAAGCGTGGTCGCAAGCGCGAGGAATCTCCACGTTCCGAGCCTCATGTTCGTCTCCTCCAGGTAATGCCCACGTCCGATGATGCATAGAGAGCCGGATCGGTCTCGGTGGCAAGATGATAGCCTCCGCGCGTTCCGTCAGTTCGCCTGCCTACGAGGTCCCTATGTCCTTCCGCGTATCTTCCTGGCTCGTCCTCGCCTCGGTCTCTCTCGCCCTCGTCGGCTGTCCGAAGAAGGATGACGGCGGCAAAGACAAGTCTGCTTCGTCCGACGAGAAGAAGGGCAAGAAGAAGAAAGACAGCGACGACAAGCAGAGCAAAGACGACGACAAGGCGGGAGACGACGACGACAAGCCCAAGGGCAAGGGCGGCTCCGGCTGCAAAGTGCCCGAGACCATCGAGGCCGATTTCACCATCACCAAGGGCTGCAAGGTGAAGGTCGCCGGCAACCTCGGCGTGCGCAACGGCGCCACCCTCACCATCGAAGAGGGCGTGCGGATGTCGTTTGGTCCCAACACCTATCTGACCGCCGCCGAAGGAAAGCTCGTCGCCAAAGGGAGCGCCGACGCGCCCATCGTCTTCACCTCGGCCGACGAGTCACCGAACCCGGGCGACTGGGTCGGCATTCTCTTCGAGGGGGGCGCCAAGAGCGGCAACGTCATCGATCACGCGAAGATCGAATACGCCGGAAAGTCGGGGAACTCCGGGGAAGCGGCGATCACCCTCTACGGCGAGGTCGGCTCCGAGCGCCTCAGCATCACCAACGTCGTCTTCGAGAACAACGACTCCGCTGGCGTGAAGGTGCAAGCCACCAAATCGCGCTTCGCCAAGTTCGAAGGCAATCAGTTCAAGGGCAACAAGAAGGTGGCGATGGACGTCCCCGCGGACATCGTCGACTCGATTGGCAAGAACAAGTTCGGCGGCGAAAAGCTCCACGTGCAGGCGGGCGAAATCACCCACAGCTGCAGTTGGCCGAAGATCGACGCCGACTACGTCGTCGACGGCAACCTAACGCTCAAGGGCGACAAGGAAGCCCCGGTCCTCACCCTCCCCGACGGTGCGACGGTGGCCTTCGCCGCCAACGCCTATCTATGGATCGGCGACGGACAGGGCGGCGGCTTGCAGGCGACGAACGTCACCTTCACCTCCGCGGCGGTGACCCCCGACGAAGGCGATTGGGTCGGTCTCCTCATCGGTGAGAAGGTGATCAAGACCAAGCTCGACGGTTGCACCATCTCCTACGCAGGGAAGGCCGGAAATTCCGGCCTCGCGGCGATTACCTTCTACGGCGACATCACCGCGAAGAAGGCGCAGGAGAAGAAGCGCGTCGAAATCACCGGGCTCTCGGTGAAGAAGAGCACCGCACCTGCGTTCTCTTCCTCCGACGCCGACTGCGGTGACTTCGCCTCCGCCGATTCGAAGAACAAGACCGACGGCGACGCGCTCTGCGCCAAGTGAGCTGGCTACTTCGCGCCTGAGTCGTATTCGGGAATGTCGACGCCCGGAAACCGGCAGGTCACCCCCACGCTCGAGTACCAGAGATCGTCGGGCGTGACGTCGGCGGTCTCGACGTCGGTGCCGACCCAACTGGCGCCTTCGCCGAGAGCATTGCGATAAACGGCCTCGATGAAGCTGCTGCAATAGAGGAGTCGCTTGTTCGGCGGCGGCGCCTTCTTGAACAGCATCTTGGCGAGCTCGCGGACGAGGCCGGGAATGTCGTAGTGATACGGCGGGTCGGCCTGGTGAAGCGCAATCGCAGCGTCGATCAGCTTCTGCCTTTCGGCGGCGTCGAGCTCCGGCAGGTACTTGATGCCGATCGGGGTGATGCGCTGATCGTAGTCGGCGAGCACTCCTTCGTAGACGCCGCCGGCGTGCCAGAGCCCGGCCTGCAAGACCTCGACGGTGGTGACGTCGAGATCGTTCATCACGTGATTTTTCCCGTCGCGGATGGTGCAGTCGTAGATCGGCGTCTTTTCGCCTTGCCAGGGGCCGCCGAGGACGACGCAGTGGGAAATCGCCGAGGCTCGCCCGGGGTGGTACTTCGCAAAGGCCATTCCCTTGCAAATGGCGTCGTCGATGGCGCGATGCTGGGTGAGGAACACCGCGGCGCCCGGGAGCACGTCGGCGCCGTCGCGATCGGCGATCGTCTGGATGAGCTCCGAGAGTTTCATCGCGTCATCCTCGCAGCGCCGGAGCCCGCGTCAACCATCACGACGCATCACGACGCATCACGACGCAGCGCGCTGCGTGCACCGAGTGAACCACGCGGGGCCGCGTGCTAAGAGGCTCGCCATGGCACGCGAGAACTTCGGGGTCCTCGGTTACGATTCGTACCACTTCTGCGTCGGCGATCTCGAGCGCAGCCGGCGCTTCTACACCGAGAAATTCGGCTTCACCGAGGTTGCGCGGGCGAGCCAAGAGCTCATCGATCGCACCGGACAACAGTCGATCGTCTTCGGCGCCGGCGAGGTCCGGGTCGTCGTCTCGACGCCGATGAAGGGTCACGCCAAGGCCGACGGCTGCAAGGCGGCGCGCTGGCTGAAAAAGCACCCGGCAGGGGTCATGAGCCTCTCGTTCCGAGTGCGTGACATCGAGAAGGCGTGGTCGATCCTCGAGAGCCGCGGGGCGACGATGCTCGCCGACATCAGCGAAGATCGCGACGGCGCCGGCACCTATCGGCAATTCGAAATCGCCACCCCGCTCGGCGACACCGCCTTCCGCTACGTCGAGCGCACCGGCGACTATCCGCGTTTCGCTCCTGGGTTCGACGTCACCTCGGACGAGGCGCACCCGAAGAACGTCTTCGGCATCGATTGCATCGATCACGTCACGAGCAACGTCACCACCCTCGCGCCGCTCATCCTCTGGTATCGCGAAGTGCTCGGAATGGAGCACTTCTGGGACATCCAGTTCCACACCGTCGACGCCACCAAAGACAAACAGCGCAAGGCCGGCAGCGGGCTCAAGTCGATCGTCATGCGCGACCCGGAGTGCGGCATCAAGTTCGCGAACAACGAGCCGATGCGGCCGTTCTTCCGTGACTCGCAGATCAACGTCTTCGTCGAGGACAACAGTGGTCCCGGCGTGCAGCACATCGCCTTCAACGTGCCGAAGATCATCCCCACGGTGCAGGAGATGCGCCGTCGTGGCGTCGACTTCCTCGGCACGCCTGGCAGTTACTACGACCGACTCCCGGCGCGCCTCTCGGAGCTGAAGATCGGCAACGTCCGCGAGCCGCTCGACGAGCTGCGCGCCGAGCAGATCCTCGTCGACGGACGCGACGACAAGTACATGCTCCAAATCTTCCTCCGCGACGCCGGACAGACGTACGCCGATCCGAAGGCAGGCCCGTTCTTCTACGAGATCATCCAACGCGCGGGCGATCCCGGCTTCGGCGGCGGGAATTTCCGCGCGCTATTCGAAGCGATCGAGCGCGACCAATTCGCGCAGCGCAGCCAGCCTTACGACTGATACGCCTGATACGACGAATGGCGCTTCTCGCGGCGGCATCGTCGGTTTAGACACCGGACGATGCCTCCCGAGTCCGAGGAAGAGGAGACGACGCCCGAAGTCGAAGGCGAAGCTCCGCCTGCGCCCGCGAGTGGCAAGAAGCCGCCGGTGGTGGAAGAAGACGAGCCACCGCCCCCCGACGCGGCGACCGACATCGAGATTTCACGGCGAGCGCCTTGGTACGACGCCGGCGGCGGGATGATGACGCTCGCGTTCTGGGCGGCGAACGCGCTCCTCGTCGGCTCGCTGTTTCGTACCAAGCTGCTTCCCTTCGTCGACTATCCGCAGCACCTCGCGCTCGCGAGCATTCTCCGACGCATGCTCTCGTCGGGTGCGCCCGAGCGGCTGCTCTTCGAAACCAATCTCCTCAGCTACAACTCGCTCTTCCACATCGTCGTCGCCGCGCTCAACCTGGTCTTTCCGATTCACGTCGCCGGCAAGCTCGGCATCGCGCTCTACGTCTTTCTCACGGCCACCGCGGTGCTCACGCTGCTTCGCGCCACTGGTCGTCCGCGTGCGCGCGCCTTCCTCGTTTTGCCGGTGGTCTTCGGCTATTCCATCGCGTGGGGCTTCGTCAATTTCGGGATGGGCGTCTCGCTCCAGCTCCTCGTCTTGGCGCGCGTGCTCGAGCGTTCCGTGAATCCGCCCGACGCGCGCTCGCCCAAGTGGTGGCGCCGCCCGCTCGGCTACGACGCAGTCACCGGCGGGCTCGCGGTGCTCGGCGCCTATACCCACCTCTTGGGCACGGCGCTCCTTTACATGTTGATGTTGGTGGTGATCGTGGTGCGCGTGCAGACCGAGCAGGCGCCGCTCGGGCTTCGCATCGGCCGCGCGGTGCGCAATGGTTTGCCGCTCTTGCCGGCGATTGCCTATTGCTTCTGGGTCTATCGCCGCCAAGAAGCCGGATTCCGCAATTACGAATATGCCACCTACGAGGGCAACGACGTCTTCGCGATGACGAAAATCAAGGAGTTCGTCGGCTATTCGACGGGCCTTCGGCTCGACGAGCTCGACGGCAAGATCCTCGGCGTCGGACTCGGTCTGCTCCTCATCTCGGCGCTCTTGCGCGACACCGACGATCGCGCGCCGCCGGCGGCGGGTTGGCTCGCGGTCGCGTCGCTCGTCGCCTATCTGGTGATTCCGCACGTCTTCTGGGCGACCAACTTCGTCTTCGAGCGCATCTCGTTTCTCATCGTCGTCACCGCGCTCGTCTGGGCGCCGCGGGCGATGCCGCGTTTCGAGCCGCCGCTGCGCTTGATGTTCCTCTCGGTCGGCGTCGCCTCGGCCGCGTGTTTCTGGAATGCGATGGGCACCATCGCCACCGAGACGGCCGATCTGGAGGCGATCCTCGACGGCGCACCGAAGGGACGTCGCGTCACCGGTCTCGTCTGGGATCCGCGGCTCGCGAGCACCAAGCAGTGGTCGGTGCTGCACATGCCGGCCTACTACGTCGCGCAGAACGGCGGCGAGGTGGCCTTCAGCTTCACCCGCACGATGAGCCTCCCGGTCCACTACCGGAAGGAGACGATGCCGCCCGACACGCCTCCCAACTTCGAGTGGAATCCGCACGACTACCAGCCGAGCGCCCCTTACGCGAAGTACTTCGACCTGGTGCTCCTCAAGACCACCCACGACGACGACGTCGATCCGAGGCCGTCGGTGTGGGGCCTGCACGCCGGGGAAGTCGACTTGGTCGCGCACAAAGGTCGCTGGTGGATCTTCGAAACCAAGCGGGTCAGCGAGGACGCGTTGAGCGATCCGTTCAAAGGGTTCGACATCCCGGAGTTGCCCGAATCGCCTGAATTTCCCGATCCATCGGCGAGTGACGTCGACGACCCCTTCGCCGCGCCGCCCGTGGCCACGGGTGCGACGACCGCCGACCCGCGTCGCTGATCAAACGGGCAACGGCATGATCCTCGTCATGGGTCTGACGGGGCAGAGGCCGCGGCGCGCGCTAGCGTGAGTGCCCCATGCTCCGACACCGCTTTGGCGTACCGCTGGCTCTCCTTTTCGGGCTGATCGGCGGCTGCGCTGGAGACCTTTCTCCGTCGGCGAACACCGCCGATGTCGCCGATGCCACCGACGTGGCTGATGTCAGCGACGTGGCCGACGCCGCCGATGCTGCCCTTCACGACACGGCGGATACGTCGCCTATCGACGCGCCTGATCCGCGCTGCCCTTCGACGCCGCCCACGGTCATGTCGACGTGCGAAGCGAGGAATCTCGAGTGCACCTACGTCGACGCCTGTGGGAAGTCCTTCACGAGCGCCTGTCTCAGCGGTGGCGCGACGCTCTCATGGGTCGACGTGGTTCCTCGCTGCACGAAGTGACCCCACCGTCGTCGACCGAAGCGCACGTCGCCCTCAAGGCTCCGTGAACGGCGGATCGACGTAGTCGACGCGTTCGCCGCGGAACGTGCGCAGCGTCGTCACGCCATTCCCACGCGCCTCGACGTAGTCGGGAAGCAGGGGCACCTTGCCCTTACCCCCCGGCGTGTCCACGATCAGCTTCGGCAACGCGATCCCCGTGAGCCGTCCTTGCAGCCGCTCCATGATCGCGATCCCCGCCTCGAGCGGCGTCCGCAGGTGCCCCGTTCCGCGCACCGGATCGGCTTGCAGCAAGTAGTACGGCCGCACCCGTCGTCGCACGAGGCCGCGGAAGAGCGTCTCGAGGGTATCGGCGTCGTCGTTGATGCCACGCAGGAGCACGCTCTGGTTCATCACCGGAAACCCCGCGTCGACGAGCCGCCGCAAGGCCACGTCACTCGCCCGCGAGAGCTCCTTCGCGTGGTTGAAGTGCGTCATGATCCAAATCGGGTGGAGCTTGCGCAGCGCGCGTACCAGCTCGGGCGTCACTCGCTGCGGCATCGTCACCGGACAACGCGTCGCCAGGCGAATGGTCTCCACGCTCGGCACCGCACGCACTGCGCGGAGCAGCGCGACCAAGCGATCGGTCGCCATCACCAACGGATCGCCGCCGGAGACGATCACGTCGCGAACCTCGGGGTGCGCGCGCAAATAGGAGAGTGCCACCGCCAGCCGCTCGTTCGGCATCGCGCCGCCACCGTCACCGACCATCCGTGAGCGCGTGCAGAATCGGCAGTAGACCCCGCAGCGATCGGTCGCGAGAAGCAGCGCGCGATCGGGATAGCGCTGCACCAGCCCCGGCGCGACTTCGTGCTCCTCCTCACCGAGCGGATCACGCAGGTCGCCGTGCACCTCGATCGCCTCACGCGCCGAGGGCACGCACTGACGGCGCACCGGGCAGGTCGGATCGTGGCGATCGCAGAGCGAGAGATAGTGCGGCGTGATCGAGAGCGGGAACCCTTCGTCGATCGCCCGCCGAGCCCCCGCGCGCTCGTCGTCGCTCAAGACCAACGCCTTCTCGAGCGCCTCGAGCGAGGTGACCGCGTGCCGCATCTGCCATCGCCAGTCGGCACGTGTCGATCTCGTCGATCTCGTCGAGCCGACGTGCGACTGCCCCGAAGCCGGGACCTTCGCGGCGCCTTCCTCAGACGCGGCGAGCACGGGGAGCATGGCCATGACGACCGCCCCATCCCACGCACGGCGTCCCGAGGCAAACCAGACCGATCGCCACACGCTTGCCGGCCGGGGAAATTGGCTTCATTTCTTCGTTTCTGGAGCGCGCTCTTGACGGAACCGCGTTCCCGACTAGAGTGCCGTCCCCCGCATCGAGCCTGGGTGGCAACCGCGCCGCACTCTCCTTTCAGAGAGCGTGGCGGACCCAGCCGAGCGGTTCGCAAAGGAACTCTCCATGCCCAAGATGAAGACCAACCGCGCCGCCGCCAAGCGCTTCAAGGTGAGCGGCAAAGGCCGCGTCCGGCGCCCGAAAGGCGGCGGCAACCACGGCATGCAGGAGAAGTCGCGCAAGCGCCTTCGCCGCCTCCGCAAGAACGACATGGTCGACAAGTCGTTCCAGAAACGCATCAAATTGATGCTGCCTTACGGCTGATAGGAGGTCGCGATGCCCAGAGTCAAACGAGGTTTCAAGGCCCGCCGTCGTCGTAACCGCATCATGCGTCACGCGAGCGGCTTCCACAGCGCGCGCGGACGTCAGTTCGCCTCGGCCATCGAGGCCGTGCACAACGCGTGGCAGTACAGCTATGCCCACCGCCGTCTCCGGAAGCGCGACTTCCGCCGTCTCTGGATCGCCCGCATCAACGCTGCGGCGCGTCTCCTCGGCAGCACCTACTCCCGCCTCGTCCACGGCCTGAAGAAGGCCAACGTCGGCATCGACCGCAAAATCCTCGCCGACCTCGCCGTGGTCCACCCCGACACCTTCAAGGCTGTCGTCAAGACCGCCGGCATCGGCTGAGTTTTCCAGCAGTCTCGCAGCGGGCCGAACCCACCAGGGTCTCGGCCCGTTTCGTTTTTGTTCGCCACCCGCACCCGCGCCGCACCCGCGCCCGCACCCGCGCCCGCGCCCGATGCCGGCGGGCACACCAAGTGCTAACCTGCCCCCCATGTCCCTGCCCTCCGATCCGCCGAACGGCGCCCGCGGCGAAGAAGACCCGCTGGAAACGCCGGAAAGCGACGACGAAGCGCCTGTCGCCCTTCCTCGCGTCGAAGCCAAAGCGAGCGGTCCGCGCAAGCTCCACAGCCTCCCCGGTTCGCTTTTGGGCGCATTTCTCGCGCTCGCCGGTTGGGCCTATCTCGGAGTGGGTAGCTTTGCCGGCAGGTTGGGCATCGCGTTGGTGGGTTTTGCCCTCGGTCAGCTCGCGGTCTACCTGGTCACGGGCGGCGAGGAACAGAAGCAGCGCAAGCTCCTCCTCCCCGTCGGGCTCATCGCTGGCACCGGCACCCTCGTGGCCGTCGTCCTCAGCTTTGCCAGCAGCACCATCTACTCGATCGGCGTCGACGAGCTCGTCGGCAACAAGGGCAAGTGGACGGGCCGCACCGTCCGCGTCGACGGCACGCTCGTGCGCGGCACCCTGAAATTCCGCGAGAAACCTTGCGAATATCAGTTCGACGCGACCAAGGGCGGACAGACCCTCCACGTCCGCTATCCCGCTTGCATCAAGCCCGACACGCTTCGTGACGACATGCCCGATGTCGGCGTCACCGCCGAAGGAAAGCTCGAAGCCGGCGGCGAGTTCCTCGCGACCAACGTCCTCGCCAAGTGCCCGTCGAAGTACGAGATGAAGGACAAGGCCAAGCAGCAGCCGGGGGCCAACGCGATGCCTGGAGGCCCGCCCGCGCAGCTTCCCTGATCACGGGCACGTCACGCGGAAACGCAACGTCGCGTCCCGAAGCTTGTCGTTATTCGACCAAACACCTAGTCTGGCGCTTCGCATGGCCGCCGCACCGATCAATTGCCCTTCCTGTGGCTTCAAGAACGCCCACGGCACCAAGCGGTGCGTCTCGTGCGGCTCGCGCATCGCCGAAATCAAGGTCGAGCGCACCAAGGCCGAGCTCCTCGAGCGGCGCTACCAGCAAGACGCCTTCTCGGTGACCTGGCTCTTCATCGCCCTCGTCGTCCAGGCGGTGCTCACGGGCGCCATCATCATGGGCCTCCCCCAAGTCGTCGGCGCACTCGATTTCGAGGGCTCGCACGGCATGATCACCTCGATCGCCATCTGGTTCATCGGCGGTCTGCTCGTGGGGCTCATCTCGCCAGGGCGCACCTTCCTCGAGCCGGTCATCGCCAGCTTCGTCGTCGCCATCCCGACGGTGCTCTTCCTCTACAAGACGGAAACCGTCTTCACGCTCCCGCCCATCCTCTACATCGTCCTCGGCGCCATCGGCGTCATGTTCGCGCTCATCGGTAGCTACCTCGGCGAGCGCATCCAGCTCGGCCCCGCGCCGAAGACCGAATAAACCCGCTCCCGATCGCGAGACGAGATGGCGAGACGAGAACGCGGCGACGGGGAGGAGGGCGACGACCGTCGTCGCAGTCGTCTCGAGAGCGTCATCCCCGACCTCATCAAGAAGGCCGTGCAAGGCGGCTACGATCGCGCGACCGGCGCGGCCGAGACGCTCAACAGCTTCATCGGCGAATCGAAGCTCCCGAAGGAGATCGTCAACGCGATCTTCGGGCAAATCGACGAGACGAAGAACGGCCTCTTCCGCGTCGTCGCCAAGGAAGTGCGTGGTTTCCTCGAGGCCGTCGACTTCCAGCGCGAGCTGCAGAAGCTGCTGACGACGGTGTCCTTCGAGATCAAGACCGAGATCCGCTTCATCCCGAACGACAGCATGCCCGAGAAGCTCGGTCGGCCGCAGGTGAAGGCGAACATGAAGGTGAAGCGTCAGCGCGATCGCGAGAAGCCGAAGACGCCGCGCGAAGAACGCGAAGAGCGTGAGCGCGAAGAGCGCGAAGCCGACGAGCGTGAAGACGCTGCCAAGGCCGACGCCTCACCCGAAGTGCCGCCGCCGCCGCTCGAAGACGACGACTCCTCCTCGAAGGACGCGGTCGCCTCGAAGGCCGAGCCCGACGACGAAGATTTCCCCTGATTTCCGGGAAACTAGAGAACTTGCAGCGCCACGACGAGGTTGCCCGTCTGGTACGGCAATGAGATCGGCAGGTGGCGCGCGCCCTTGCTGGCGGCGTATTTCGCCGACAGGAGCTGTGAGCCCGCCTTGTTCTTGATGACCAGTTGCAGCTTGGGAACCTGCGTGCCGTTCGCGTCGGCGACGGTGAGGTAGGTCATCTCCAACGTCGAGCCATCGGGCAGCGACTCGGTCGTCGCCGTGCTCAAGGCCAGCGCGAAGGGCTTGGTCGCTCCCTGCTGCACGTACGTGTCGTAGCTATTCCACGGGGACTTGCCGAGCTCCGGCCAGCCCGCGGGGACGTTCGGCTTCCCGGAAGTGGTGCCTGCGAAGAGGGAGAGCTGCACGCTCAGCGTCGGCGTCGGTGTCGGCGCGGCATTCGAGCCCACCGACGTCGCCGTCAAGGTCAGCGCCGCCGCACTCATGCAGAGCCAGCGCAGCGCCGAACGCCGCGTCGTCTCTACTTTTTCCGTCGTTTTCACCGCGCCCATGTGACCCGCTCCCTAAGCTCCCGTGATGTCCAAGTTGGCAGCGCGAACGCCACCGTCACCCTTCGAAGGTTGCGCCGGATGGCGCGACGTTCACTTTTTCGTGCTCGAAGTCGGCGTGATCCAGACGACCGGTGCCGTCTCGCCCGCCGAGCTGGTCGTGTAGATGACCGAGGCGCCTTCGCCGATTTCGAGATCTTCGACTTCGGCGACGCTGGCCGGTACACCCAGCGGCACAGCCTTCGGCGCCGGCGGCTTGGTGGTCTCGGGCGCCGGCAGGTTGGTCTTGGCGGCGACCGTCTCGGCAGGGACCGACGGCGTGTTGATGGCCTGCGTGCCCGTCGAGTCTTGCGAGCGCACATAGAAGAGGAGCCCAGCCGCCGCTGCAGCGACGCTGCCGAAGACGACCCAGATGACCGTGTTCTTCTGGCGGCGGGTCTGGACCGACGAGAGTGGAATCGCCGAGGGAGGGAGCGCCGACTGACGCTCACGCTCGATGCGGTTCATCACCAAGTCGGCGATGCCGTCGACGTTGGCCGCCGAATAGAGACGATCTGCGTCGTCGTGGACGAAGTCGAAGGTGGCCTCGAGGCCGCGCAACACGCCTGCATACGCCGTGTCGCTCGCGAGCTTCGCTTCGACTTCGGCGACGCGCTCCGGCTCCAGCTCACCATCGAGGTAAGCCATGAGGTCGAGCTCGGCCGCGGTGGGTTCTCTCTCGCGATCGTTCGCGGCGCTCATTGCTCGTTCTCCTCGGCGTAACAGTCGGCAAGTGCTTTTTGCAGCTTCTGACGGGCGTGAAAGAGGCGCGACATGATCGTGCCCTTCGACACTTGCATGGCCTCGGCCATCTCCTCGTAGGAAAGCCCTTCGACCTCGCGCATCAGAATGACCGCCTTGTGGTACGAGGGCAGCGCATCGATGGCGGTGCGCATGCGAGCGGCGAGCTCTTTACGTCGCAGCACGTCGACGGGATCGGCGCCGTCGATTTTGCTGACCCAGATCGGATCGGGTTGCTCGGGCGTGTGGCCTGGCTGCGAGATGCGCTGACGTTCTTCCTCGAGCTCGTCGGTGTTGCGACCAGGCCGACGCACCAGATCGATCGCGAGGTTCGTGACGATGCGATAGAGCCAAGTGAAGAAGCTCGAGCTGCCCTGGAACGAAGGGAGACTCTTGTGCACGCGCAGGAAGGCGTCCTGCACGATGTCGCGCGCGTCCTGCTCGTGACGCACGAGGCCGAGCGCGATGGCGAACGCCCGACGCTGATGGCGTTCGATGAGCTGCCGAAAGGCCGCTTCATCTCCACCTTGTGCGCGTCGAACGAGTTCAAGATCCACCTCTGCTTCGCCTTCGCGAGCCGCCCGGAGAGCTCGCGACCGATTCCAGGCGGACTCCTGGCGATCGGTGCGAACCTCCACCCCTTTCGGGTCGGGGGGCGGTCGCGATGGATGCTTTTGGGTCGCAGCTGGTGCTGGTGAAAGCATTGGCTGCGCCTTTGGGTGAGACGCTGAAACCGAGTTGGTATTCACGGGCGGCGCGACAGAGCTGTCGTGCTTTTCGCCCTTCCAAGACTCGGTCTCTGCGCGCGCCTCCCCTTTGCCTTTGCCGGCGCGCGAAGCAGGGGAGGTCATTGCCCGCGAGAGGGTAGCAGGAGCGGCGCCACGACGGATCACGCCCATCGTCCGACAAGCACTCACCTGCACATGAAGCGCAATTTCTCGGCTCTTCGGTGGTCTGGCCGAGCTTGGACATTCTGCATTTCGAGAACGTCCGGTGCGCTCGCGCTCACGGCGGAGACAGCGATGAGGCATGCTGCGCCGCGATGCAGCTCCGCATCCGACTCACCTTGGCCCTCGGCGCGATCGGTCTGATCACGTCGCTCGCGGTCGCCGTGGCGGTGCGTGGATCGCTGGTGAAGGAAGAAGAGACGCGCTTCCAGAATCGCGTCAACACCTCGGTCGGCGACGTGCGCCGCGCGATCGAGCGACGCGCGGCGAGCGATCAGGCCGCGCTCGAGCGTGCATGCCTGGTCGAGCCGATCGTCGAACGCGCGCTCACGGCAGCCAAAGCGCGCGACGATCTCTCGAAGCTCTCGCCTGGCGACGCCGATCTCGCGCGCCTCGAGGTGGCCGCGGCCCAAGCGCGCGCCATGGCTGCTGCGGGTGGTCCCTCGATGGCCGCGGTGCTCGGCGCCGACGAGCTGTGGATCGTCGACGATCGGGACGGCTTCGTCTTCGCCGCACCGACCGTCGCGCGGGCCTCGATCGGTGCGCGCGATGCCGTGCGCCTTCGGCTGGCGCACGACAAAGAGGTCGCCGTACGTCTCGGCGCCTTCGCGGCCATCGTCGCGCGTTGCCAACGTGAAGAGCGAGGCGAGCGTGTCGACGTCACCGCGCTCCGCAAGCTCGATCCGGCGTTCTTCGATCGGCTCGCCGACGAGGTCCGCGGCGTCCGCATCCTCGCCCCCGACGCCACGCCGCGTCCCGACGAAATCGTGCAGAAATTCACCCTTCCCACCGCACCGAGCCCCGACGCCGGTGCTTCGAGCGCGCCCCTCGAGCTGGCGGTCGGCATCCCGGCGACGGCCCTCGCCTCGGCGATCGCGCGCATCGATCAGGTGATCGTCGTCGCCACCTTGGTGTCGATTCTCTTCGGCGCGGCCGTCGGTTTCGCGGTCGCGAGGCGGCTCGTCTCGCCGCTCGGTCGTCTCGCGAGCGAGGCCCGCAAGGTCGCCGAAGGAACCGCCGCACCCGTCGAGGTGCGCGGCAGCGACGAGGTCGCCGATCTGTCGATCGCCTTCAACGGCATGCTCGAGTCCCTCGAAGCGACGAGGCGTCAGCTCCACGCCGCCGAACGCGTCGCCGCCTGGCGCGAGGCCGCACGTCGCATCGCCCACGAAATCAAGAACCCGCTCGCCCCCATCCGCGCCTCGATCGAGACCTTGCGTCGCCTCCGCGGCCGCGAAGATCCGGCGTTCGACGGCTACTTCGACGAAGCGACGAAGACCGTGCTCCAAGAGGTGCGACGCGTGACGATGATCGTCGACGAGTTCTCTCGCTACGCACGCATCGCCCCGCCGCGCCCAGCCGCGGTCGATCCGGTCGAGGTGGCCAAGCACGTCGTCGGACTCTTCGCCAACGTCGCCGAAGAAGATCCGGTACGCGAAGGCGATCCGACCCCGCGCCTGTCCCTCGGCGTCTCCCCCTGCGGCACCCTCCGCGCCGATCGCGAGCAGCTCGTCCAAGTGCTCGTCAACCTCGTGAAAAATGCGCTCGAAGCGACGAGACCGAAGGACGCGAAGCCGACGGGTCACGTGCGCGTCGAGGTCGAGCCCGCGGGTCCCGAAGCGGTGCGCTTCGTCGTTCGCGATGACGGTGCCGGCGTCGAGGATGCGTTGGTTCCACGCCTCTTCGAACCCTACGCGACGGCCAAGCAAGGGGGCACTGGGCTCGGGCTCGCCATCGCGCAACGCATCGCCGTCGAGCACGGCGGCGCGATCACCTATGCGCGCGCAGCGACGGGCGGCGCGGTGTTTCGTTTGATTCTCCCGCGTCGCGGACCGCAGGAAGAGATCATGCCCGAGGGCGTGACTCCGCGGCCGCGGCCGTCGGTTTGAGAAACGGGTGCTAGGGTGGGGGGGATGGTGAAGTGGTGGCTGTTGGCGTTTTGCGGGGTTGCGGCGTGTGCGCGGACGGAGGGTGCGGGGGTGAGCACGGGCGCAGGCGCGAGTGCAGGCGCGAGTGCGAGCGCAGGTGCGAGTGCGAGTGCGGGCGCGAGTGCGGGCGCAAGCGCAAGCGTCGAAGATGGGCAGCAGGTCTACGCGTGGTTGGCCGATCCGAAGTCGGTGCATCCGGAAGTGGTCGACGATCTGCGATCGCGTTTCACTCCGCCGGCCGGATTTTCTCGGGTGAAATTGCGCCCCGAGTCTTTTGGCGCGTTCTTGCGGACGTTGCCTTTGGCGGCATCGGGGACGCCGGTCCTCAACTACAAAGGGGGCGTGCTGCATCCAGGTGACGACCCGAACATCGCAGCGGTCGTGGCCATCGATGTCGGGACTGCCGATCTGCAGCAATGCGCGGACTCGGTCGTGCGCATGCACGCGGAGTGGCTCTTCTCGCACGGTCGCGACGACATCACGTATCGCGCGGCGTCCGGCACGATGATGCCATTCACGAAGTGGCTCACGGGCGAACGGCCGGTCGCGAATGGGATGTCGATCACGTGGAAGAAGACTTCGCCGCCCTCCACGCCGACGCACGCGGTCTTTCGTCAGTATCTCGACGGCGTCTTCAGCTGGGCCAACACCGTCGCCCTCTCGGTGCAGGCGAAACCCGTCGAGCTCGCCGATCTCGCGCCCGGTGATTTCGTCGTTCAAGGTGGCAACCCCGGTCACGCCGTCCTCGTTTTGGACGTCGCCGTCGCCGCCGACGGTCGCCGCGTCGTCCTCCTCGGTCAGGGCTACATGCCCGCGCAAAGCTTCCAAGTCCTTCGTCCCAACTTGGTCAGCCCATGGTTCACCGTCGAAGGCGAATCGTTGAAGACGCCGTACTGGGATCCATTTCCCTGGACCACCCTTCGTCGGCTCTATTGAAATTCGTCGATGAAATCAGGGTCCGGCGACGATCTTGGGATCGATCGGCTGGTCCTTCGTCGACGCTCCGAAGGTGATCTCGCTGCGATCGTCTCCGGCCTCGACGATGACCACGCGGCGCATGGTCGAGGCGTCGCTCGAGAGCTCGAGCTCGATGCGCTTGGTGGTCTTCGCCAGCGCCTTGTCCTTCGGCACTGCGTGAATGACGAGCAGCGTCGCGTCGCGTTTGACGAGCGTGAGGTCGTAGCGCGTCTTCAGCGAGGCGAGATCGCCGCCGAGGAGCACGAGCAAATCGGCAAGCACGCCGCCGAGTGGACCTTGATTTTTCGGTACTTTCCCGCTGCCGGCCTTCGTCTTGTAGGCGAGGCCGTCGGGGAGAATCCAATAGGTGGCGGCGTCGGGCGGCGCGAGCTCCCAGCGCAGGCGATCGGGGCGCACCAGCCAGAAGTGGCCGGTCGATTTCACCTTGCTCGCGAGGAGAGAGACGGTGCGCTCTTGCTCGAAGGGACCTTGAAGGGTCGTCAGCTTGCTCCTCGCCTTGGCGACGTCCGCGAGCGCGCCATCGAGCGCGGCGTCGGCCATGCTCGGTCTCGTCACGGTCACGCCGATGACGGCCACCGTGGAGACGGTAGAGACGAGGAACTGACGACGATGCATCTCGATCGGAGCTAGAGCGAGAGCATGAGGCCGAGCATGCCGGTGTACGAGACGCCGTTGCGGCTCGGTTCCGGCGTGGCTGCGCTGCCGCTCGTCTGCGCGCCGGCGAGCGAACGTTGGTAGTCGTCGTTGTGATAGCCGGTGGTCGGACGCCAGTTGAACTCGGCGGTGAGGGCGAGCGGGCCGGCGAGATCGACTTGGAAGCCGGCGCCGAGGACGAACTCGACGAAGTTGGCGTTGGCGTTGGGGAGGGCGCGCGTCGCGCAGTTCGTCGTGCCGGGGACGCAGACGCTCGCCGAATAGTCGGGGAAGCTGCCGCGGACGTAGCCCATGCCGGCGACCGCGTACGGCTTGAAGCCGCCCGGAATCGGAATTTTGAGCTTCGCGCGGAGGCCTACGGTGGTGAACGAGACGCCCGGTAGACCGTCGATGGCGACGTCGGGCGTGGCTTTGGCGAAGGTGGCGTAGGGCCCGAGCATGAGGATGGGCGGCAAGAGCGCGAGCTCGGCGTGGAGCTGCCAGGCGAAGCCAGCCTTGAAGTTGGTGTCGGAGAGCGAACGTTTCTGCACGCCGGCCTCGATGCCAGCGTCGATGAAGGACGCGGAAGCGCTGCGCTCGTCGGTCACGGTTGCGGCAGCAGCGACGAGGGCGAGCGAGCCTGCAGCGACGATCTTGGCGAGGCGATTCATGTGCGCTCCTCTGATGGGGACATGCTGGGGTCGTGACGGTGAGCTGGCGTCGGACGCGGAAGGTCGATGAAAAGATAGCTCATCGATCGACGCGTGCGCCTTCTCCGCCATTCATATTTTGTTAATCAACGCTTGCCGAGATCGCGCGGGGTGCCGCAGGCGGAGCAGAGCAAAACTGCCTCACTCATCGTCGCGTTGCATTTCGGGCAATGAATTTTCGGCGAGGGAATCTTCGGCGGCTTCGGTCGCAACGGACCGACGAAGGTGCCGAGCACGCTGAGGAGGTTGGGGCTCGAAGACTCGGCGGGCACCACGTGGAACTGCGCGCTCGAATCGTCCTCCAACATCTCGACGCCGACGATGACGATCTCTGGCGACGAAGCCTCGGCCGGCGTCAGTGGGGGACGGCGCTTCGGACGAACCATCGGCATTCCAGCGGGCGTCGCGCTCCGTCGGGGGAACTGCGAGACGCCCGGCGCGAGGTCGAGTTGGACGACCACCGCGGCGATGTTGTCGTCGGCGCCGGCCTCGAGCGCCATGTCGATGAGCAGCTTCACCGCCTCGTCGGCGCCTTTGGCGACCCGCATCACGTCGGCGATTTCGCGATCTTCGAGGGCGTGGGTGAGCCCGTCGGAGCAGAGCAAGTAACGATCGCTCGAGGCGAAGGCGTGCGTGGCGACGGCGATGCGCAACGCTGGTTCCATGCCCAGTGCACGGGTGACCACGTTGCGGGGCAACTTGGCGGCGACGGCGTCGTCGATGTCGGGACGAAGCTCGAGGATGTCGTGGATCAGCGAGTGATCGGTGGTGAGCTGCTCGAGGCGCGCGTCGCGGAGGCGATAGGCGCGGCTGTCGCCGACGTGACCGAGGTGGAGGAGGCCGAGCTCGGGTTGGAAGTAGGCGGCGACGACCGTGCTTCCCATGCCGTGGTAGTTGTTGCGCGTCTTCGCGAGCTCGATGATTTCGCGGTTGGCAGCTTGGATGGCGCGTGAGAGACGGCGCGCGCCGGAGGCGAGGCCGAGCTCGTCGAGCGCCGGCGCACCACGCGATTCGGTCTGCGTCGACTCGAAGTAGTGCGCGACCGAGGTGGTGCCGATCGCGCTCGCGACATTGCCGGCGTTGTGACCACCCGCGCCGTCGGCCACGAGATAGAGCGCGAGGTCGGGCCGGATGAGCACCGCGTCCTCGTTGTGCTGTCGCGAACGTCCGATGTCCGTGGCGCCCGCGGCTTGGAGACGAATCGGCGACAGGACCGAACGGGGTGCCTCATGCATCCCGGAAGTATATGCGAGGGGCGCAATTTTCATCGTCGCTCAACAGCGGCGTAACACTCGGTCCTCACGAGCGTCATCACCGCATGACAGTCGGCCGCCCCGGCGAGCGACGCGACTCCCTGAATTCAGCCGGATTTCGCGTCGACGACGACGTCGGACGGACGGACGAAGAATTGCAGACGTGGGTGCGTGCGCATCGAGGAGATCGAGGAGTTGGGGCCGCCGTCGAGCAGGACCACCACGCCCGTCGTCCTCTCTCCCTCGACGCCTCCGCCCCCGCTCGTGCGTGCAGGTCGCGTCGATGCGTCACGCGCCGATCGTGCAGCTCGCCGCGCCGGCGTCGTCGCAGCAATCGCCACGCTCGCGCTGGGTGCGCTCCTCTTCCCGCGTGACCCGACGATGAAAGGCGCGCCGCTCGGCACGCTCGACGAGAACGCGCGCGCTTCGGCTACGTTGCACGGCCAGTTCCTCGGCGACGTCGAGCTTCTCTCGGTGTGCCCCGACGAGATGGCGCTCGTCGAGCAGGGGAGCGTCCGCGTCTGCGTCGACAAATGGGAAGCGTCGGTCGTCGAGGTGATGCCGAGCGGCGGCGAAGTGCTCTTTTCGCCGTACGCGCCGCTTCCGCCGAACCGCTCGCTGAAGGCGGTGTCGCAGCCTGGCGCCGTCCCGCAAGGATATGCCTCGCGCACGCAAGCCTCGCTCGCCTGCGAGCACGCGGGAAAACGTCTCTGCAAAGGCGACGAGTGGGTCGCGGCTTGTCGTGGTCCCGAGCAGACGACGTATCCCTACGGCAACCAGGAAGATCCTCGCGCCTGCAATACGCACGGGAAAAACCCGGTCGCGCGGCTCTTCGGGGCTTCGAAGAAGAACTACAGCATCGGGCCGATGAACCATCCGTGGCTCAACACGCTCGACGGCACGGTGGCGAAGACGGGCGAATTCGCCGCCTGCACCAACGACTACGGCGTGCACGACATGGTCGGCAATCTCCACGAGTGGACGGCGGACGAGGGCGGCACCTTCCGCGGCGGCTACTACCTCGACAACAAGACCAACGGCAAAGGCTGCGGCTACGCGACGACCGCGCACGTCGGCGCCTATCACGACTACTCGATCGGCTTCCGTTGCTGCATGGACGCTCCCTGAGGCACGCGCCCTGACGCGCTGGTACGATGGCCTCGAGCCCTCGCTCGTCCAATCTCCGTGCGCCTCTCTTTTTCGATCCTCGCGCTGACCTCGCTGATCCTCGGTGGCGCCGAAGGCTGCCATCGCAATTCGCCGCCGCCGCCTGCGCATGGCGGTGAGTGCAGCGCCAAGATCGCCGACGTCGCGCGCACCCCGTCGCCGCCGGTCGCACTGACGCCGCCCGAACGTTCGGTGATTCCCGTGCTCGTGCGCGCGTCGCTCCCCCATGCGCGCGCGCTCCTCGAAGCGCAGGCTCCGAAGCGGCTCGCCGCCGAGACCAATCACTCGATCGGCGCCGCTGGCAAGCTCACCTACACGGTCGATCGCGGCCCCTTCGCCGTCTCGCTCAAGGCCGGGGTGATCGTCGCCGAGACCGATCTCACCGTCAGCGCCTCCGTGTGCAAGGACGTCTACGCGCTCGGCTGCGTCAAATACGGCAGCTGCTCACCGCTTTTGCACGTGGTGGCGACGTTGCCGACGCAGTTGAAGGACGACTTCTCCTTCGCGCCGTCGACGATGCGCGTCGACGTCACACGGCGCTGTCTGATGACCGCGCTCGACATCGACGTCACCGACTTCATCGAGATCGAAGCGGACAAACAAGCTCGAAAAGTGAAGGCGAAGATCGACGCCGGGCTCCCCAAGCCGAAGGCCGAGGTCGAGCGAGCGTGGAAGAGCGCGCAGACGTCGTTGCCGATGAGCAAGGGAGCGTGCGTCTTTCTCCATCCCGCGGAGCTCACCCAAGGGCCGACGACGATCGAGCGCGCGATCGCCAGCGACCCGAAGAGCGAAGAGCAAATCGTCGCTCGCTTCGGAATCGTCGCGACGCCGGGCGTCGACGTGCCTTGTCCTCCCGATCCCCCGCCGGCGCCGCTCCCGAAGTTGGTACAAGCGCCGAAGCCGAGCGACGCGTTTGCCATCCACTTGCCGGTGCGCGTCTCCACCAAGACGCTCGAAGCTACGTGGGGAAAGACGCTCGACGGCGCCAAATTCGAGGCCGGAGCGAGCGTGACGACAGCCCCGCCCGCGCTCGTCACTCGCGCCACCTTCCTCGAATTCGACACGCCGATCAGCGGTGAGGCGTGCGGCCGCGTCCTCCTCTCGGGCACTCCTGGCTGGGACGACACGGCCAAGCAGCTACGCTTCGACACGCTCGACGCGCTCTCCGACGAGCAGAAGCGCGTGAACGCCGCGGCACCGATGGTCGACCTCGCGCGACTCACCCAGGGCGTGCGTCCGCTACTTCTCTACAAGCCGCCGACCGACGACGTCGCCTTCGTGAAGACGCTCTCCGTCGCGACGTCACTGGTCAGCGAAAAAGATCGTGAGATCGTCCTCGCGGTGACCAAGAGCGGCATCGAGGGCGCGCCGCTGGTCGGCCCCGACGGCGTCGAGTTGCGGTTCTTCCTCGAGGGAACGGCGGCGTTGCTCGTTCACTGAGCGCTCGTTTTCCAGGCATTCCCGCGAATGGGGCGGTCTTTACACGTCTCTTACAAATCGTCGAAGCGACCGGCGCGTACTCCACTGCACGCAGTTTCCACCGCCCCTGCAAGGGAGTCTCCCATGTCCATTCGATTCGCTCGCCACACGGCCGCCTCGGTGCTCGTTCTCGCCTCGCTCGCGTCACTCGCCTGCAAAGACGCGTCGTCGGATTCGAAAGGTGGGCCGGCGAAGGAGCCCGTCGTCGACGCGAGCGCCGAGGTCTCGACCAACACGACGAGCACGAGCACGACGAGCACGAACACGACGAACACGAACACGACGAGCACGAACGTGGTCACGCCCTTCGTCGACAAGCTCCCGCGCCCGACGGCGACCGATCTCGCGGCGGTCGCCAAGGCGTACGGACAGCTCGGCGTCGATGTCTACGCGCAGCTCGCGGCGAAGAAGGGCCCCCTCCTCATCTCGCCCGCCAGCCTCGCGATCGCCCTGGAAATGACCGCTGGCGGCGCCAAGGGTGACACCGCCACCGAGATGGCGAAGACGCTCCACCTCGACGCGCTCTCGAAGGTCGACGTCCACGCCGCCAACGCCGCGCTCCTCGCCGATCTCACCAAGCCCGGAAGCAAAGATCTCGAGATCGACGTCGCCAATCGTCTCTTCGGTCAGAGCGGCTTCACTTTCTCGCCGGCGTTCCTCACGCTCACCCGCGATGCCTATGGCGCGGAGCTCGCCGCCGTCGACTTCCGCGCTGGTGACAGCGCGCGCAAAGAGATCAACGAGTGGGTCGCCGCGCACACCGCGCGCAAGATCGAGAACTTGATCGCCCCTGGCGTCCTCGACGATCTGACGCGCCTCGTCCTCGCCGATGCGGTCTATTTCAAGGGCGCTTTCGCGACGCCGTTCCGACCGGAGGCGACCAAGGACGCGAGCTTCACCAACGACGACGGCCAGACGGTGAAGGTGCCGACGATGCACGCCGCCTATTCGACGCGTTACCTCGACGCCGGCGACGCCGAGCTCTTCGACATGCCGTTCGCGGGCGGCGACGCTGGTCGGCACATGACGTTCACCATCGTCCTCCCGAAGACGGCGAGCAGCCTCCCGAAAGTCGAAGGCGAGCTCGCGCAGTTGCCGACCTGGCTCGGGGCGATGTCGATGCAATCGCTCGAGGTGGCCGTGCCGCGCTTCAAGCTGAAGACCGCGCTCGATCTGGCCGATCCGCTCCAGGCGCTCGGCATGAAGACCGCCTTCGACGAGAACAAGGCCAATTTTTCCGGGATCGCCACCGTCGACAAGCTCCACATCACGCACGTCTTGCAACAGACGTTCATGAACGTCGACGAGAACGGCACCGAGGCGGCGGCGGCGACCGCGGTGGTGATGGCCGTGAAGGGCGCGATGGTGGTGGAGAAGCCGACGCACACGCTGTCGGTCGACCGCCCCTTCATCGTCATGGTCCGTGACGCGCAGAGCGGCAGCATCCTCTTTCTCGGCCGAGTCACCGATCCCTCGAAGTAAGCCAAATCGTGCGTTTTCCACGAGGTGACGGGGCGCGTGAATCTGTGCTTCCATGCTCTCCCATGATGCGACGCCTTCTCGCGCCCCTCTTCGCCGCCCTCCTCTCCGTCACCTTCCTCGCCAGCCTCCCCGGTTGCCCCGAGGACAAGAGCAAGACCGACAAGGACAAGACCGACAAGTCCGACAAGGCCGACAAGAAGAAGAAGGCCAAGGACGACGACGACGACGACAAGGCCGACAAGAAGAAGAAGGCCAAGGACGACGACGACGACGACAAGAAGAAGAAGAAGTCGAAGGACGACGATGACGACAAGGGCGGCTGGTAGTCGCCTGCGGGCGTACGGCGCGCAGCTCGTGCTCGCGCTGTCGCTCGCGGTCGGGTGTGGCGCGGGGACGAAGAAGGCCGTTCCCACGGGCGACGGTGATCGCGCGCTCGCCCCGCTGCGTGCCTACGAAGAAGGTCGACGCGTCTCGACCGATTTCGCCCATCTGCCACCGAGCGATCGGGTGATGGGCGCCGATCCGTACGCGGTGGTGGCGCTCCCGGGTGGCCGCACGCTCGGTCTGCTTCGAGGCGACGCCGCGTTGGTCGTGCTCGACCAAGACCTCGTCGAGCGACAGCGCTTGCCGACGTTCGAGGAGCCGACGGCGCTCGCAATCGACGCCGACGGCCGCGTCTTCGTCGTCTCCGAACGCGCGAGCACGATCGCGCGCTTTCATTGGGACGAAGGGTCGAAGAGCCTGCTCGCCGACTCGCCGCTTTCGCTCGAAGGTGTGCTCGGCGCGCGTGGCATCGCCGTCGGTCCCGAAGGTGCCCTGCACGTCGTCGAAGAGCACGACGGCCGTCTCCTGACGTTCGTTCCGGTTGCGCTCGAGTACACGCGCTCCGAGAGCTTCGTCGGTCACGGTGCGCTGCGCGTGGTGCGGACCAAATCGTTCGTGGTGACGCTCGCTCTCCTCGATCACGATCTCGTGGTCCGGCACGTCGATGCCCACGGCGTCCCGCTCACGGCAGGTGAATCGCGCCTCCACACCGACGGACCCTGCTGGGGCATCGCTGCGTCGGAGGCCTCCGACGGCGTGCTCACCGTCGTCGCGGGTGGCGTCGAAGATCATCCGCTCGATCGCACCGGTGGCTTTTTCGGCTACGTCGACTCGTTCTTCTATGCGTATCGCGTCACGTCCGCCGGCGCCGAACGAACCCTCGCGCTGAACCTCTCCGAGTCGTTCGTCGTCACGCCCAAGGCGCTCGTGCTCGCGGTCGACAAAGCTGCCGACAAGATTGGCGAGAATGGCTTCGTCGCCGACGTCGTCGGGTACGGCGGCGAAAAACGCGCGCGCATTCATTTCGGCGTCGGCACGCCGAAGCTCGAGACCGCGTCGTTCCCGCCCGGAGGCACGGCGCTCCTCGTGCGTGACGATGGCGCGCTGGCGGTGGCCAATCCGTTGCTGGACGCCTTCGTGCTCGAGAAGACCGACAAGACCGAGAAGCCCGCGGCGCCTCGCGTGGTCCCCGTCGGCACGCCGCCGCGCGACGTCGAATCACGCCTCGGCGAAGCTCTCTTCTTCACTTCGCTGATGGCGCCCGACAACGTCAGCGAAGGCGCGCACAGCCGCTTCACCTGCGAGACCTGTCACTTCGAAGGCCACGTCGACGGTCGCACGCACCACACCGGACGCGGCGAGGTCCACGCCACCACCAAGCCGCTCCTCGGGCTCTTCAACAATCGGCCGCATTTCACGCGCGCGCTCGATCCCGATTTGACGACGGTCGCGCACAACGAGTTTCGCGTCGCTGGCGCGGGCAGCGGTCACGATCCTTGGTTCACCCTCACCGCGGCCGATCACGCGTGGGTGAAGAGCCTCGGCGTCACCAGCGAGACGGTCCCGCCGACGACGCTCCGTCGTTCGCTCATGAGCTTCCTCATCGACTTCACCCCGCGCCAGAACCCGGCGGTGGCTGGCCGAACCAAGCTCACGACCTCCGAGCAGCACGGCGCCGAGCTCTTCCGCGATCGTTGCGAGAGCTGTCACTCGGCGCGCCTCTCGACCGACGACGCGAGCACCCACGTCGCCTTCGAGAAGTGGGAGTCGCTCCTCTTCAGCACGTCGTCACCGCTCGTCTGGGCCAGCCCCGAGTACCAAAAGACGGGCGTCATGCCCTACGTCCACGACAAGGGCGCGCGTACGCCCTCGCTCCGCCGGCTCTTCCGCAAATATCCATATTTTACCAATGGATCGGCGAAGAGCCTCGACGACGTGCTCTTGCGCGCTCGCTTCGGCGACGACGGCACCTTCCTGCACGCCGGTGGCGAGGGCGACGCGCAGCTCCAGCCCCTTCCGCCACTTCATGCGCTCCAAAACGACGGAAGGCGCGACTTGCGCGCCTTCCTCGAGCTCCTTTGAGCTGTTCGTCTACGTGATCAGTACGTGAACGAGGGATCGCAAGCGAAGGCCTTGCAAGCGTTCGTGCCCGACGACCACGAAGCGAGCTGATAGCCCTCGCCGCAGGCCGGCATGAACATCGGGCAGATGCCCGGCTTCACGCAGGCAGCCGGGTGCTGGCAGCGGTCTTGATCACGCATGTACGTGCGGACCTGGCCGGCCGGGCAGGCGGCGAGCTTGAACACCGGGCAGGCGACCTGCTTCTCGGGGACGCGGACGAAGACCTGGGTCGCCGTCAGCACCGACTCGTAGCCGCCGGGGAAGTGGCTGCCGTTGGCGATGGTGCCGGTGACGATCGCGCCGTGATCGAAGACGCGCGACGAGAGCCAGCTGACGTCGGCGAACGCGCCACCGACGCCGTCGACCGCGAGGCGGGTGAGGTCGTGCTTGGTGTTGGTGTTGAGCTCGGTGCCGATGACGTTGTTGCAGGGAGCGGTGAAACACTCACGCACCGGCGAGCGCTCGGCGACCTTGAAGAAGGTGCCCTTCATGTCGGCGACGACGCCGGGCATGCCGCGGTAGGCGATGGTGACCATGAGCGGGCGCGTGTTGAAGCGCGTCTCGATGGGGCCGAGCTTGCCGCGGAGGACGAGCTGGTCGGCTTCGAGGACCGTCTGCTGGCCTGCGGCGTCGAGGCCGGAGAGCGAGAAGTCGAGACCAGAGACGTAGGTCTCGGCGGCGCTGCTGTCGAGATCGCGAATCCAGAACCCGCCGCAGAGCGGCGAGATGCACTTGCGCGTGTCGTGGCGAATCGAGACGAAGCTCGTTCGCCCGGTGCTGATGGCGCCTTCCGCCTCCGCAGATGATTCGTCGTTCTGCCCGTTCGCGCCGCTCTGGACTGCGCAGCCGCTACCGACGATCGACATGAACACTGCTGCAACGAAGACTTGGGTACGCATCACGTTCTCCTTGTGTTGGCTCCGCCCGAAGCGGGCCGAATCGACTCAGCGCCCCATGTACCACATGTAGGGTGCGTGTCTACAGGTGGTTGCGCAGAAAGGATCGCAACGTCAAAAGGGTGCCCATTCAGGGCCTTCGCTGCGGACGAAAACCCGAAAACCCGTCAGAGCCGTGACGGAAGCACTGGCAAGTCCCCGAGACTCAACGACTTCAGCCCCGGCCCAGCGAATGCACGGCGGGTCGCTGGCGGTGTCACGGCAACTTGCAACCACGGGGGGTCACATGGAGCGGCGGTGGTGGCGAAAGCAGCTGGCCAGCCTGAGCGCCTTCGCGGCCATCGCGATGGCGGTCCTGAGCTGCCTCGGCTGCGGCGCGCGCACGCCATTGGCCGATCTCTCGGGCGAAGACGACGCCAGTGTCGATGCTCCCGAGTCGCCGGCGTCGTTCACGATCGAGATCCCTTTCGGTCGTGATCCGAACCCCGGTCACGCGGTGATGTCGATCACGCCGTCGATCCAGCAGGCCGACGTCGCGGTGGCGATGGACACGACCGGCTCGATGACCGGGTCGATCAACAACCTCAAGAGCAACCTCTCGTCGCGGATCTTTCCCGCGCTGCGTAAGGCCATCTCGTCGGTCGGCATCGCCGTCGTCGACTACAAGGACTACCCCGAGCCGCCTTTCGGGAGCCCTGGCGACTATCCGGTGCGCATCCTCCAGACGACGACGACGGAGATCGAGAAGGCGCAGCTCGCGGTCGGTAGCTACTTCGCGGATGGCGGCAACGACGCTCCCGAGGCGCAAATTCCCGCGATGATGCACGCGCTCACGGGTCGCGAGTTGGCGTGGGCGACCGGCCGTGTCGAGGCTCGAAAGGCGGCGCCTGGTCGCTGGGGAGGCGCCGACTTCCGGCCCGGGAGCCTTCCGGTGGTGGTGCTCATCACCGACGTCGACTGGCACGACGCGGACGACAGTCCCTACGACGACACCATCCACGCGCCGCCGGTGATGAGCGAGCTGGTGGCCGCCTTCAACGCCGTCGGTGCCAAGTTCATCGACGTCACCAACGGCGCGATGGGCTCGCCCGAGGGACAGGCCGACCAGCTCTCCGACGCGACGCACAGCAACCTTCCGCTGGCTGCCTTCGGGGCCAAGTGCGGGCGCCTCTGCTGTACCGGCGTCGGTGGTGCCGGGCGGCCAGCGACGGGGCCGATGGGCTCGTGTCGTCTCAATTTCCTCCACCGCAACGGCGACGGCGTCAGCGACAGCATCGTCAGCGCGATCCAAGCGATCAGCGTCGGCTACCGCCTCGACGTCGTCGCCATCGCCAGCAACGATCCGGCGAACCCGGTCGGCATCGACGCCACCAAGTTCATCCGCGCCCTCCGCGCCATCGACGAGGGCGACGCTGGCGGCGGCTGCGCACGGCACGCTGCCAAGGACACCGACGGCGACGGGGTGAAGGACACGTTCCTCGACGTGGTGGTCGGTACGCGCGTCTGCTTCGAGGTGCTTGCGCGCCGCAACGACAGCGTGTCGCCGATCAAGACCGAGCAATCGTTCGACGCTTTCATCGACGTCATCGGCGTCCCAGGCTCCGTCCACCTCGATCGACGCACGGTCCGCTTCGTCGTTCCCTCCGCGCCGTGAGCGATCCCGAGCATCGGGCGGTGGATCTTTCCTCGCAAAATAGTCCAGTGATTCCGGGGTTGTGCAGGATCGATCGCAACGATCTGTCATAGCCCGGAGACCGCAATTGTCATCGTTCCATGACGGCGTGCTTCGGCGCGAAGGTGCGACAGCTCCAGACGTTTCTCCTGCGTCCGGATCTCTTTTCGCGTGTCGGTAGAAGCACACGTCGCGCGCTCGCGGATCTTTCGCGTCGCCGCCGAATGCGCGCACTTGGATCGGAAGGTGCTGAAGGGGGCCTGACCGCTCCGGCAGACAGTGGAGCCAAACCCCAGGAGATCGATCGTCATGTACCGCACCGCATCGCGCCTCACTGCAGTCGGAGTGTTCGGAATTTTCTCCTCGCTCTTCGCATGCACGGCCGCACACGGGGGCGCCGACGGAGACGAGCTCACCGAAGGCACCAAGGGAACGGCCGCGCCGATCATCGGCGGGTCGAAGGCGAGCGCGTATCCAGAAGCGGCCCTCGTCGACATGTACAAGGGCGGGGCGCTCAACGCGTACTGCTCCGGCTCCGTCATCGCGCCGCAGGTCGTGCTCACCGCTGGCCACTGCGTCGATGGCTTCACCAGCTGGAAAATTACCGCGCCTTACGCCACCGGCGGCAGGCAGACCGCGGTCTCTTCCGGCGGCACGACCTACGACTGGGCCGAGGGCGGCTCGGAGACGGTGAACCCCAACCACCACGACATCGGCCTCATCTTCTTGGCGACGCCGATCAATCTCGCCTCCTATCCGACGCTCGCCACCGCGGCGATCGCCGACGGCGCCAGCGTCGTCAACATCGGTCGCATCAACAATGGCTCGCTGAGCACGACCGACCTCTTCGCCGGTCCGGGCACCGCGTTCAAGAATGCGTCGAGCTCGGGCTTCCCCTACGACTACATCTCCAAGGACATCATCGAGTCGGGCGACTCGGGCGGTCCGGACATCGCGTCGGGCACGCACAACATCGTCGCCGTCAACTCCGGCGCCGGTGGCGGCACCCAGGTGCTCGCGCGCGTCGATCTCCTCTCGACGTGGATCCAGTCGCAAATCGCCGCGCACGGCGGTGGCGGCGGAGGCGGAGGCGGAGGCGGTGGAGGCGGCGGCGGCGGAGGCGGCGGAGGCGGCGGTGGCGGTGGTGGTGGTGGTGGTGGCGGCGGAACCTGCGCCAACCCCGAGAAGGAGCCCAACGACGCGTACACCGCGCCGAACGCGCTCAGCGGAACGCTCTGCGGAGCGCTCGGCAGCAGCAGCGATCAGGACTGGTACTCGTGGTCGGTGAGCGGCTCGGGAATCGCCTACGATCTCAAGCTGACGTCGACGACCGACGCGCAGATCGAGATGTGGAAAAACGTCAGCGGCTCGTACTACAAGATCGCCAACACCTCTTCGACCGAGTTCAACAAGACGGCGAACGGCGCGGGCAGCTACGTGGTCGTCGTCTACAGCGCCTCGGGCGCGACCGGCAGCTACACGCTGACGCTGAAGAAGTAGCTTCGGCGACCGAGCGGAGCGAGATCGACCGACGGATTCCCTCGAATTCCAGGCCTTCGGGAGCAGGCCTGGTGGACGATTCGAGAGGAGGGGCTACGCGCGGCGGTGCAGGGAGCGCATCGCCGCGCGTAGTCGCGTGATTCCTTCGAGGAGACGCTCGCGCGGGACAGCCGAGTAACAGAGGCGCGCGTGCGTCGTGAAGTCGACGCCGAAGGCCTCGCCAGGTGCGAGCAAGACGCCGTGATCGATCGCGCTCTCGAGGAGGGTGCGGAGCGGACGGCCGTCGAGGAGCTCGGCGAAGTCGAGGAAGAGATAGGTGCCGCCCTCGGCGATGCCGAACGTCGCGCCGCTTCCTTCGAGGGCGGAGACGGTGAGGTCGCGGGCAGCGCGGTAGCGTGCGCAGGCTTCTTCCGCGAAGCGATCGCCCGACTGCAAGGCGGCAATCGCGGCCCTTTGCGAGATCACCGGCACATTGAAGATGGTGTGGACGCCGACCTTGCGCGCCGCGCGGATGACTTCTTCTGGTGCGATGACGCAGCCGATGCGAATGCCGGCGAGCGCGTGGCTCTTCGAGAGCGAGTGCGCGGTGAGCGTGCGTTCGGCCATGCCGGGGAGCGTCGCGAAGGAGACGTGCGGCGCGTCGAAGGCGTGGTCGGCGTACGCCTCGTCGGCGATCACCCATAAATCATGCTCTTTCGCCAACCTCGCGACCGACTCGAGCTGCGCGCGCGAGAGCATCTTGCCGTCGGGGTTGTTGGGCGTGATGAGGTAGAGGAGCTTCGTGCGCGGCGTGAGCGCGGCGCGGAAGAGCTCCCCGACGTCGAGCGGCGGGTCACTGCGATCGGCGCGATCTGCGTAGAGGCGAGCGCTGATCGGCACCTCGACGACCTTGGCCCCGCACGCCGTGAGGACCCCGTGGGCGAGCGGCCAGTAGGGCGAGGCGAGGAGCACCTCGTCGCCGGGATCGAGCACCGCGCGCGCGGTGCAGAAGAGCGCATGCGTCGCGCCGCACCCGAGGAAGACATTGCGATCGGGATCGGCGGAGAGGCGGTGCTTGCGCAGGAGACGAGCCGCGAAGGCCTCGCGCAACGTCGAGAGGCCGACGGTCGCGCCGTAGCGATAGAGATCGGGCTCGAACGCGTGGTGATCGATCACCGCGGGAAAACGCGCTGTTTCCGGCGCCTCGACGCAGGTGTCGCCGATTTGCAGCGGGACCAAATCGCCCCCGCGCGCGGAGTGCGCATCGATGCGCGCCTGAAGCTCGGCGAAGACTCCAGGTCGGATGGCCGTGACTGCGTTCGAGAGCGCGGGCATTCAGGTTTGTCTGCCGAAGACGTCGGGAGGGAGGTCGCCGTACCAACGATCGTCGCGACCGCGGACCAAGGTCACTTCGACAGCGCTCCCATGGATGCCGATGCGATAGCCCACTTCTCCCCGCGCGAGACCTGCCGCGACCTTGCCGATCACCGACACGGTCGCCCAGCCGATGTCGACCTTGATCGCCTCGGGGCGTTCGTGGTCGCCGCATCGCACCTCGAGCTCCTGCCAACGCAAGACGCCAGGCTGCGCCGACCAGCCTGCCTCTCGATAGAGATCACGCAGCGTCACGCCGAGCGCGCGATCGGCGTGTCCTTGCGCGGCGTCGTGCGAGAGGACGGAGAGGAGTGCATAGCCCTCGGGAAGGCAGTCGATGACGAAAAGGCGGCGCGCGCCTAAGATCGTGAGACGCCGCGTGACCCCGCCGTGGAGCGGCAATTTGCTGTGGTCGATCTCGTTCACGATGATGCGGAAGTGCGCGGCGGCGACCTTGAGCTCGAAGGGATCGACCGAGTTGCCGGAGTAGTCGACGGTCTCGCCTTCGCCGTCGACGAGGACCACGCCGATGGCGCCGGGGGTCGCTTCGACGAGGCGCGCGAGGATGCGCGTGAACCCCGTCTCGTGCTCTACCCGCGCGAACGTGCGCTTCGATGCGGCCGATGCGATCACCTTCACGCTCATGTGCCCGACGAGCCGCCCGCCTTGTCGTAGCCCGCCTTGTCGTAGCCTGCCTTGTCGTAGCGTGGCGTGATGAGATCGTCGTCGGTGCCGAGGAACTCGAGCTTGACCGCGTTGCGAAGCTTCTCGAGCAGCCCCTGAAAAGTGCCACCGACGCGCGCACGCACGATTTCCGCGCCCAAAGTCGCCACTTTCTTCTCACGATTCGAATGCAGCGGTGGTGAGATGGCGACCAGACGGATGACGTGAAAGCCGAAGGGGGTCTCGATCACCTCGCTGGTGCTGCCTGGCGTCGCGAGCGCGAAGGCGCCCTTCGCGAACCCTTCGTCGACGGTGCCGCCTTGCCCCTTCTGCGCGATGCGCCCGTCCTCGACGAACGCGGGGAGGCTCTCGGTGACGACGGTGCCGGCCGGCAAGGTCGTGCCGAAGGCGCGCGCGGCCGTGAGAAACGCCTGGACGTCGGGCGCGCTCACGACGGCAGCGCGGAGTCGCGCGCCGATCGCTGCACCCTCCGTCGTTCCCGTGCGCACGAGGGCGTGAGCGACGGTGCGTGCTTCGCCGCGCTCGAGGTCGACCCAGGTGTCGCCGATGAGCAGCGCAGCCTCGAGTTCCGCATCCGTGAATGGACCTTGGGCCCGCGCCTCGTCGTCGTACCGGCGCACGAGCGCGCGCGCGAGGCACGCCGCCATCGGGTGACGAGTGGCGACGCTGCCGAGTCCTCCCTGTTTTTCTGCTGCCTGCGCGAGGAGTGCCTCTTCGATGAGGAGCTGCACCGCCTCGCGAGGGGTGATCTTCTTCGCGCGGGCGACAGCGGCGACCTCATCGCGACGAATGCGCCTTTCGCCCACCTGCGCGAGGACGTCACCTTCGAGCTTCGCCGAGGTGGCCTCGATCGCGACCTTCTTCGTCGGGGCCGGCGAGGTACTGGAGCCCCCGCTGCACCCCGCGGGGACGAGGGCGAGCGCCAGGGCGAGGCCAGTCCGGCGACCGAGCCACCCCTGCACCCCTCTATGCCGGCCCTCCCAGCTGCGCATTCGGCCTCTTTGGCGCCGACTACGCCGTGCCGCGGTCGGCCCGGGCCAGGTTGCTCGTGCCACGCACCAGCGCGACGCCGACGAGCATCCAGTAGATGGCGTTGATGTCTTTATGCAAATAGACTGCGTCGAAGCCGAAGTAGAATGCGACGCCGGAGCCGGCGAGCATCAAGATGGCGACTGCGTCGAGGAGGCGCGCGCTCACGGCTTCAAGGTATATCATCGCCGGGCCGAATCGAGAGAGAACGGCGGAAGGAGCGTAGGGGTGGTGGCGACTATCGACGTCAGGTTCTGGGGAGTTCGCGGAAGTATCCCCACCCCAGGTCCGGCCACCGCGGAGATCGGCGGCAACACCAGCTGTGTCGAGGTGCGCGCGGGAGGTCGACTCCTCGTGTTCGACGGCGGCACCGGCCTGCGCGGACTCGGCAACTCGCTCTTGAAAGAGCTCCCGATCGAAGCGTGGATCTTCTTCAGCCACGTCCACTGGGATCACATCCAAGGCTTCCCCTTCTTCACGCCGGCGTTCATCAAGGGGAACACCATCCATCTCTACGGAGGCCACAAGGTCTCCGGCACACTCGAAGAGACGCTCGCCGGCCAGATGGAAAACCCTAGTTTTCCCGTTCATCTCAGCGAGATGGGCGCCAAGATGCACTTCAACGATCTCTTCGAAGGCGAAGTGGTCGAGATCCCCGCGGCAACCGGTGACGGCGTCGTCCGCATCTCGAACACGCGCGGCAACCATCCCAACGGCGTCTACGCGTATCGCGTCGATCACGGCGGCAAGTCGGTGATGTACGCGACCGACACCGAGCACTACGCGATCGTCGATCCGAAGCTGCGCAGGCTCGCGCAAGACGTCGACGTCCTCATCTACGACTCGCAGTACACGCCCGAGGAGTACGCCGGGAAGGTCGGCGGCGGGCCGAAGACGGGCTGGGGGCACTCGACGTTCGAGGCCGCGGTCGAGCTCGCGAAGGCCGCTTCTGTGAAGCAGCTCGTGCTCTACCACCACGATCCCAATCAGGACGACGCCGCGGTGCGTGAGAAAGAGCGCCGCGCCAAGGAGCTCTTCCCCAACGCGGTCGCCGCCCAAGAGGGCCTGCGCATCTCGCTCTAGTACGAAATCAGCGAGGAAACAGGCGTCGGCATCAGCTTCTCGCGTCCGGCGAGGAAGCCGAGCTCGATGACGAAAGCATAGCGCGCGATCATGCCGCCCTGGAGGTGGACGAGCTCGGCTGCGGCGAGCGCGGTGCCGCCAGTGGCGAGAAGATCGTCGACGATGAGGACCTTGCTCCCCTCACGGATCGAACCCTTGTGCATCTCCAGCGTCGCTTCGCCGTACTCGAGCGCGTAGTTCACGCGATCGACCGCAGCGGGAAGTTTGCCGGCCTTGCGCACGGGGACGAAGGCGCAGTTGAGTCGGGCGGCGAGCGCTCCGCCGAAGATGAAGCCACGGGCCTCGATGCCGACGATGGCGTCGAGGTGATCGGCGACGAACGCCTCGGTGAAGGCGTTGATGATCATCGAGAACGCGCGCGGGTCGGCGAGGATCGGGGTGATGTCCTTGAAGACGATTCCCTTCTTGGGAAAATCGGGAACGTCACGAACGAGGCTCTTGAGCAGGTCGGCACGATCTTGGCGAAGCGGCATGCGAGGTGGATATCGCCGCCTCGTGGGCGCGTCACCGAAGACCTCCAGCCGGCGCGAAGTCGTCGGCGAACGAGGCGGCGCGGGATTTGCGCGTCCGCGAGCCGTTTGCGTCGAACGCCTGCGAGATCGGCTTTTCTCACGGCTTTCTCGCTTGGCGCACGGCATGCTGAAGGTCGCCCGTGTCGACGCCGTTTTCGCGAGTGAGCGTGTCGTGACCCCCGACGAAGAGCACCGGGTCCACGAGCTCACGCGCTACGTGCGCTTCGCCGATCACGATCTCGCGGCGCTGCGCGCGTTCGACGTCGCCTGTGGGCCGCACTACGTCCGCATCGCCAAGGAGTTCTACGAGCGCACGCGCGAGCACGCCGAGGCGCACGCGGTCTTCACCGGCGAAGAGCAAATCGCACGCTTGCAGAGATCGCTCGTGCAATGGATGCACCGGCTCTGCACCGGCAAGCGCGACTCGCATTATTTTCGCGAGACCCAGAAAATAGGCCACGTCCACGTCAAGGTCGGTCTGCCGCAGCGCTACGTCTTGGCGGCGATGGCGCAGATTCGGCTCTCGTTCGAAGAGGTGCTCGATCGCGAGCTGCCCGCTCAGCGCAAGGAAGTCAGCGACGCGCTCGTCAAGGCGATGAACCTCGAGCTCGCGATCATGCTCGAGTCCTATCAGGACAACCTCATCGAGCGGGTTCGTCGGGTCGATCAGCTCGAGCGCGAAGACCTCGGGCGCGCGCTCGCTCGCAGCGAGCGTCGTTACGTCAACGCCGTCGAGCTCGCTCCTTATCTCGTGGTCGGCCTCGACAGCTCGGCGCGCGTGCTCCTCTTCAATCGCCTCGCCGAGCGCATCACCGGATTCGCGCGTGACGAGATCCTCGGCCGTCCCTTCGTCGAGGTGCTCATCGCCACCGAGCTGCAGGAGCAGCAGTCGAGCGCCGTCCTCGCCGCCGTCTCCGGGCGCGAGGGGCGCAAGACGCTGGAGAGCGCGGTGCGCACCAAGGCGGGCACCGAGCGGAGCATTCGCTGGCAAATCGCCCGCGCCGACGAGGGTGACGACGAGGTGGTCGCCTTCGCCGTCGGTCGCGACACGACCGATCAGAACGCGCTCGCCGAACGGACTCGGCAGGCCGAGAAATTGGCTGCGGTCGGCACGCTCGCCGCCGGCCTCGCGCACGAGATCCGCAATCCGCTCAACGGCGCGCAGCTCCACGTGACCTTCCTCGAGCGAGGACTGCGCCGCGGCAACGCTGATCCCGAGGCGCTAGACGCGCTCAAAGTCATCGCCTCCGAGATCAAACGTCTCTCGACTTTGGTCAACGAATTCCTCGATTTTGCTCGGCCGAAGCCGCTAGTGCGCACGCCGGTGGTGGTGCAGCGCCTCTGCGAGCATGTCGTCGGTCTGGTGGCGGGCGAGGCGGGAGCCGCGTCGGTCACGGTCGAGTTGCAGTTGCCGCTCGCCGATCTGGTCGCCGAACTCGACGAGGACAAAATCGGGCAGGTGCTGCTCAACCTGGCGAAGAACGGCATCGAGGCGATGAATCGCTCGGGCGGCGGCGTGCTCGTCCTCCGCGCGCGTCGTCAGCCCTTCGCCGTCGTCATCGAGATCGAAGATCACGGCCCCGGCATCGCCAACCCGAGCGAGCCGATCTTCGACGCGTTCTACACGACCAAGTCGAGCGGCACCGGGCTCGGTCTCGCCATCGTCCATCGCATCGTCACCGACCACGGCGGCACCATCAGCTTCGAGAGCAGGCCAGGTCGCACCATCTTCCGCACCACCCTCCCGCTCGATAGCGGATCGGCCATCGTCCCCGAGAATCCCTGAAAATCCCTGAAACTGCTGCGCTCGCTGCGCGCTGCTGGTGGAGTCCGTCATGTCGAGCGTTCGTCCGAGTCGGCCCAAGCCCCATGTCCTCGTCGTCGACGACGAAGCGAGCGCCCGCGGTGGCCTCGAGAAGTTGCTCCGCCAAGAGGGCTACGAGGTCGACACCGCGGAGAGCGGCGCCGTTGCGCTCGGCATCGTCGACGAGCACGCGATCGATCTCGTCGTCACCGATTTGAAGATGCCGCAGATGGACGGCGTCGAGCTGATGAAGCAGCTCCGCGCCCGCGATCGCGATCTTCCGGTGATCGTCGTCACCGCGTTCGGCGATGTCTCTTCGGCGGTCTCGGCGATGCGCGCCGGTGCCGAGGATTACCTGACGAAACCAGTCGATTTCGACTCTCTGCTCCTCGTCCTCGAGCGCGCGCTCCAACGTCACGAGCTCAAGGTCGAAGCCGAGGCACTCCGTCGTCAGCTACGCGAGCGCGAAGGGCAGGGGCTCGCGGGCCTCATCGGCACCAGTCCGGCGATGCAGAAGACGTATCGCACGGCGCTGCAGGTGGCCTCGGCGAAGGCGACGGTGCTCATCACCGGCGAGAGCGGCACCGGCAAGGGCGAGCTCGCGCGGGCGATTCACCTCAAGAGCCAGCGCGCCAAAGGTCCGTTCGTGCCGGTGCACTGCTCGGCGCTGGCCGAGTCGCTGCTCGAGAGCGAGATCTTCGGTCACGAAAAGGGCTCGTTCACCGGCGCCGATCGACGGCGTATCGGTCGCTTCGAGCAGGCCAACGGCGGCACCGTGTTCCTCGACGAAGTGGGCGAAATCTCGATGGGAACGCAGGTGAAGCTCCTCCGCGTCCTGCAAGAGCGCACCTTCGAGCGCGTGGGCGGCAACGAGCCGATCAACGTCGACATCCGCCTCATCGCCGCCACCAACCGCGATCTCACGGCCGACGTGCAGGAGGGGCGCTTTCGCGAAGATCTCTTCTACCGACTGAACGTCATCCACATCGAGATGCCGCCGCTGCGTCTACGCGATGGCGACGTCCTCATGCTCGCGCATCACTTCCTCCGCCGCTTCACCGAGGAGAACCACAAGCGCGTCGAAGGCTTCACCGACAAAGCGCGCGCGAAACTCATCGCCTATCGCTGGCCGGGGAACGTCCGCGAGCTGGAGAACGCCATCGAACGCGCGGTCGTGCTCACCGAGGGGAGCACCATCGACGAGGAGCACCTCCCCGTCGGCGCGATGCCCGTCGCCAAAGGCTCGCTGCGCATTCCCGGCGCGACGATGGCCGAACTGGAGCGTCACGCGATTCTCGCGACGCTCGAGGCCGTCGGCGGCTCGACCTCGAAGGCCGCCGAGATGCTCGATATCAGCGTGCGAACCATCCAGTACCGACTTCACGAGTACGGGCTGGCTGGGAAAGAAAAGAAATAGAAAAACACGGAGCAACGAACCAAACGACGTTGGGTGTTCTGCTATTCGACGAGGCGCGGGAGGAGCTCGGCGAAGTTGCAGGGGCGATAGCGAATGTCGAGTTGGTAGACGAGGATTTGATCCCACGCGTCTCGGCATGCGCCGGGGGAGCCAGGGAGCGCGAAGACGTACGTGCCGTCGGAGACGCCGGCGGTGGCGCGCGATTGGATCGTCGAGACGCCGATGCTCTGGTAGCTGAGCATGCGAAAGAGCTCACCGAAGCCCGGGATTTCCTTGGCGCAGACCTCTCGCACGGCCTCGGGCGTGACGTCGCGGCCGGTGACGCCGGTGCCGCCGGTGGTGATGATCACGTCGACGTCGGGCGAGTCGATGAAGCGGCGAAGCTGCCGCACGATCATCGTTCGATCGTCGGCGACGATGACGCGCGTGGCGACGTGGTGTCCAGCAGCAGTGATGCGATCGACGAGCGTCTTGCCCGAGGCGTCGGTCTCCTCGGTGCGCGTGTCGGAGACCGTGATGACGGCGATGTTGACGGGGCGGAACGTGCGCGATTCGTCGATGCCGGGCATGAGTCACCCCTAGGGTCGCGGCCAGCCCCTAGCAACCGCACGCCGCCAGCACCTACCTGCCGCTGATGTCGCCGATCACCGGAAGAACGACGCGCTTCTTCTGATCTTTGGCGATGCGCGCTGCGATTTGCGTGCGACGCGTCGCGGCTTCGGACTCGCTCTCGTCGCGCGGCAAGAGCTCTCCGGCGAGGTCGTAGTCGGCGGCCTGGGTGACGACGACGCGGCGGATTTCCCCGACCTGCACCGTCTCGGCCTCGGGCCCCTCGAGGTAGACCTGTCCGTCGATCTCCGGCGCTTGGCCTTGGTGACGCGCCATCTGCACGTATTCGTGCTCGTCGCTCACGCCTTCGACCAGCACCTCGAGCTCTTGCCCGATGAGCGCCTTGTGCTTGCGATGCGCGATCGCCTTCTGCGTCTTCATCAGCTTGCGATAACGCGCGGCGGCGGTCTTCGCTGGCACCTTGTCGTCGAAGCCGTACGAGGTGCACGTCTCTTCGTCGCTGTAGCGAAAAGCCGCCAGCCGCTCGAACTCCGCCCACTGCACGAAATCGAGCAGTTCTTGGAACTCGGCGTCGGTCTCGCCGGGGTGGCCGACGATGAACGCGGTGCGAAAGGTGAGATCGGGCACCGCCTTGCGCAGCTTCTCGACCACGCGTTTCTGACGATCGATGCCGTGACCGCGCTTCATGCGTTTGAGCATCGCGTCGGCGGCGTGCTGCAGCGGCATGTCGACGTAGGGAAGGACGCGCGGGTGCTCGGCGAGGAGCTCGATGAGACGCGGCTGCAAGGTCTCGGGATAGAGATAGAAGAGACGTACCCAGCGCACGCCGCGCACCTCGGCGACGGCTTCGACGAGATCGACGAGGCTCTTTCCCTTGGCCGCGCCGTCGGATTCGCCGGGGAGATCGCGCCCGTAAGAGACGGTGTCCTGCGAGATGAGGTTGATCTCGACGACGCCTTGATCGACCAAGCGGGCGACCTCGTCACGGACGTCTTCCACCGCGCGCGAGCGCTGCTTGCCGCGGAACTGCGGGATGGTGCAGAACGAACAGGCGCGATTGCAGCCTTCGGCGATTTTCACGTACGCGAAGTGTCGACCGAGCGAGAGCTGACGTGGATCGGCCTTCGACACGACCCACGACGCGGGGTTGCCGACGAGCATCCGATCTTTGCTGCCGCCGAGGACTTCCTTCAGCTTCAGCATGTCGCTCGAGCCGAGGAAGTGATCGACCTCGGGGAGCTCTTTTTCCAGCTCGCTCGCGTATCGTTGGGAGAGGCAACCGGCGACGACGAGCTTCTGCACCTTCCCGGCGGTGCGCAGCTCGGCCATCTCGAGGATGGTGTCGACGCTTTCTTTCTTCGCCTCGCCGATGAACCCGCAGGTGTTGACGACGACGACGTCGGCGCCATCGGCCTCGGCGACCAGCTCGAGACCAGCGGCGTCGGCGACGCCCACCATCACTTCAGTGTCGACGCGGTTCTTCGAGCAGCCGAGGCTGACGAAGTGGATGGTCCGGTGGGCCATGGGGGGGGCGAACCATGTTCGCGGACAGTCCGTCGCGCAAGCGACTCGCGAAAACGCCCGATTTCCTCAGATCTCTTCGCCGGCCGCAAGCACTTGATCGAGCGCGCGATAGTCGTCGGGCGTGAGATCGATGTAGCGGAGACCGACGTCGAACTTCGCAGCCGCGCCGGCTTCGAGCGTGTCGACCCACACCACCTCGGTGATGATCGTCACCGATGAACCATCCGGTAGATAGAGATCCATCTCCAGGCGCTCACCGATGGTGTGCTGCTCGTCGGCGAAGACGCGGAGACCTCCGAGGCTGACGTCGGCAACGGCGCGTAGATCTTTCTGCCAGCTCTTTCCTTGCGGACGGCAGAACATCGGCGCTTGCACGCGGCGAAAACGGCGCCGATCTCGGTCGTTCATCCCTTCCGTCATCGTTACGTGGACAACGGCCGAGTTCAACCGAAGATAAGACGATCCGGCGCACGTCGGTGCACATATCTCACCCGTTGCGGCTCTCACGACGCCGCTCAAGAGTGGGGAAATGGCGCACGACGATGAGCAACCGAACGCAGTCACGGCCGAGCTCGTCGACGCCTCGGTCGCGTCCGGCGCGAAGAAACCGCTCGCCGAGGTGCCTCCCGAGCCTCCGGTGGTGGCCCGCTTGGTCATCGAGATTCGCTCCGACGGCACCCGCACCATCGCGCGCGGGGCGATCGAGGACACGACGCATGGTGAGAAGGTGGCGGTGCACGCCGAAGGTGCGACGCCGCTCGCGCTCATGCTCTCGCTCGCGAAGTCGATCGTGACCTTGCCCGTGCTCGCCGCGTCGACGATGCGCGCGATGCTCCCGCGCAAGGGCGACAAGAAGTGAATTTTCGCGTGAGGGTGGGAACCTTCGACTAGGGCTCTTGTCGATGGGTGAGTACGCGATGCCGCGTGCTCGAGCCGAACGCTGGGGAGTCCTGGCTCGACCACACGTCCCTGACGTCACTCGACCCGACGACGCACGTCTGTCGCGTCGTCGAGGTGCGCCCGCGTACGGGTACGCCCGTCGCTTCGGAGGCCATCATGTCCAACGCGCTCCACGACTCTGCACCGAAATCGTCGAACTCCGCGAAGCCGCGTTCTGGCGCGATGACCATGGCGATGCGCAGCGTGCGCGTGGAGAAGGCTCCGCGCATTCTCCGCATCGGACGAATGGAGGCGGGACGGGTCGTCGAGGAGCGACTCCTCGGCAAGCGCAACGACGTCACCGTCGGCGCCGACGCGAAGAACGCCTTCGTCCTCGGCCACGCCGGTGCGCCGAGCAGCTTCAAGCTCTTCGAGCTCACGACCGACGGCTACGCGGTGAACCTCGCGGCAGGGATGAGCGGACGCATCGCCTTGGCGACCGGCGTCGCCGACATCAAGCAGCTCCTCGCGTCGGGCCAGAAGAAGTTCCTCCTCGGCGAAGATGGTCGCGGGCGCATCGCGCTCGGTGACGTCGCCTTTCTCTTCCAGCTCGTCGACGCGCCGCCGGTGCAGCCGAAGCCGCAGCTCCCGCTCTCGGTGCGCGGCGGATTGTTCAAGCGCATCGACCTGGGCTTCACGGTGCTCGCAGCGTTCTCCTTCCTGGCGCACTTCGGCTTCGCCGGCGCGGTCAACAGCGACTGGTTCGATCCGCAAGTCGACGACGAAGCGGAGACCGCTTCACTGGTCGAGACCGCGCGAAATCGCCCTGAAATTCCGTTGGAACAACCGAAAGCGACGCCGGCGCCGGACGCCACGAGCAAGGACCCGGCGAAGGATCCGAAGATCGCCGCGGCGACGCCGAAGAACGACGGCAAGAAGACGAACACGAGCAACAACGTCGCCAGCAACTCGCCCACGACCTCGACGTTGCCCTCGAAGCTCTCGTCCGATCTCACCGAAATCGGCTTCAAGGTGGTGGGCACGTTCGACACCAAAGGCCCGGCGACGAGCATCATCCTCAAGCCCGGATCGACCGCTGCGGCCGACGAGATGGACGAGATCGCGAAGAAGGCGGCGGGCATCACCACCGACGACAAGCTGAAGACGCCCGGCGGTGATCAAGGTCCGATCGGCATCGGCGAGCCGCCGAAGTGCATCGCCTGCAATCCCGGCAAGGTGCCGGCGATCCCGACCACCAAGCCGGAGGCGAACCCCGATCCTCCGGTGCCGGTGCCCATCGTCGTCAGCAATCCTCCGGTGGTCGGCGACGTGCCCGACGCTGACGGAGTCATCGCGCGCAACCGCTGGCGTTTCACCGCCTGCTACAAGCGGGCGATGGCCCTCGATCCGAGCGACGGAGGCACCATCAAGGTCACCGTCACCATCGGGGAAGGCGGCGCGGTGCTGAGCTCGGTGCCGGTGTCGACCACGGCTTCGCCTGGCCTCACGAGCTGCATCGCCTCCTCGTTCGTCTCGATGGGCTTCTCCGAGCCCACCAATGGGATGGGTAAGTTCACGGTGCCGGTCGTGCTCCGCCAGAAATGACCAAGGGCGCCGAAGGGCGCGGGTCGAACGGCGTGATGCGAAGGTATCTCCCGGTTTTCGCGGCGCTTCTCTCTCTCTGCGGAGCTCACGGATGTTCAGGTGTCACGGAACAGACCGTGGCGCCTCCGAAGGTGGTGCACATCCCACTCGGCTGGCTCGGCATCACGAAACAGGCCAAATCGGCGCCTGCCAACGACAGCAGCGGCAGCGAGACGAGCGAGACGACGGTAGCGACGACAGAGGCCCTGGAGGTCGCAGAAGCGCCGGTAGAGGTCGCGCCGGTCGGTCCGAAGATCGTCGAGCTCGCGTCGACGACGCCGCGCTCGCAAGAGATTCGCAACGGCTTCTTCAACCCGATCCCGGGCGGGGTCTTCGCGGGTTACGCCGGGGATACCGGCCTCGACATCGCCAGCCCGGCGCGTCCCGTCTTCGCCATCGCCAGCGGCACGCTCGACTACTCCGAGAAGGGCCACACGCTCTGGGTCGGGAAGTTCGACACGCCCAACTCGGTGCGCCTGAAGCTCGACGTGCCCATCCCGTGGAAGGGCCACCTCGTCACGCACGTGTACTACACGCACCTCTCCGCGCTGGTCGTCGAACAGCCTGAAAATGGCCCGATTCGCCATCACGTGGTCGGCGGGGAACAGCTCGGCGTCTCGGGCGTCGCCAACGGTCTGCCTCATCTCCACCTCGGCCTCCTCCTCGACGGACAGGTCGAGCAGGACTCGTGGTCGACGTTGCTCAAAGAGAAAGAGATTCGCGCGCTCCTCGGTGGCTACGTCAACGGGGAGAAGCTGCCGAAGCTCCCTTGAGCACGCCAGCGCCTACTTTTCCGCGTGATCCCTCGCGCTCGACGCGCTCTCTTTCCTCTCGTGTTGACTTTGAGCATCGCATGCTCAAAGTATGGATCAGAGGTCGTCGATGGAATCAGCATCGCTCACGTCGCGCGAGTCGCTCGCGCTGCACACCGATCGTTATCAGCTCGCCATGCTCGCCGCCTATGCGCACGCGGGGCTCTCGGGGCGGCGGGCGGTCTTCGAGCTCTTCGTGCGTGGCCTGCCGCCGTCACGTCGCCATCTGGTCGCTGCAGGCATCGGGCGCGTCGTCGCCGCGCTCACGGCGCTCCGCTTCGACGACGCTACGCTCGAGCACCTCGCGCGCGATCGGTTCCTCGGTCCGGCGTTGGCCAATCCTTCGGTGCGCGCCGTCTTCCGCGACTTTCGCTTCCGCGGTGACGTGTGGGCCATTCCGGAAGGGCGCGCGGCGTTCGCCGGCGAGCCGCTGGTGCGGGTCGAGGGCACGCTCGCCGAGGCGCAGTTGGTCGAGACGCTCCTCCTCTCGGCGATCAACCACGACACGCGCATCGCCTCCAAGTGCGCACGCATCGTCGCTGCCGCCGACGGGCGCGACTGCTTCGAGTTCGGTACGCGACGCGGTCACGAGCTCGCCGCCGTCGACGCAGCACGCGCGGCCTACCTCGCGGGTTTCACCGCCACCTCCAACGAAGCAGCCGGTCTTCGCTACGGCATTCCGAGGGTCGGCACGATGGCCCACTCGTTCATCCTCGCGCACGCCGCCGACGCCGGTGAAGAGGGCGAAGGCGCCGCATTTGCCGCATTTTGCGCTGCATTTTCCCTTCCCTGCACCTGCCTCGTCGACACCTTCGACACGGGTCGCGGCGTCGAGCTCGCAGCCGAACAGGGCGAGCGCCTCCTCGGCGTGCGCATCGACTCCGGCGATCTCCACGCGCTCGCCGTCGACGCGCGAGCGCGCTTGGATCAACGCGGCCGAGGCAGTGCGCGCATCGTCCTCTCCGACGATCTCGACGAGCATCGCATCGCGCGGCTCCTCGAGAGCGGGACGCCAGTCGACGCGTTCGGCGTCGGCACCATGGCCATCGTCACGCCCGACGCGCCGTCGCTCGGGGCCGTCTACAAGCTCGTCGCCCTCGAAGACGCGAAGGGCCAGCTCGTCGCGGTGCAGAAGCGGTCCCCTTCGAAGGCGAGCTCGTCGGGCATCAAGCAGGTGCATCGCGTCGTCGACGAGCGGGGCATACGCGACGTCGTTTCGCTGCCCGGCGAGCCCAGCGAAGGGGAGCCGCTCCTCGAACGCATCGTCGCGAAGGGCGAGGTCATCGCCGACACCTCGGCCCTGGCTGCGCGAAAACGTTGGGAAATCGAGCGTATACTGCTCTCTCCGGAGCAACGTTCGCTCGCGCCTCGCCCAGAAGGCGCACGCTCTCCCGTCACCAACAGCGCCGCGCTGAACGCCTTGCACGAACGGGTCGCCCGTGAAGGCCGCGCCGTGCTCAGCTCGAGGTAAGGGAGCGAGCGATGCGCACCATCCTCATCGACGTCGACACCCAACACGACTTCTGCGCGCCTGACGGAGCGCTCTTCGTGCGCGGGGCCGACGTCCTCGTCCCCTCGTTCCGAACGCTGATCGCGCGCGCCGTCGAGACCGAGAGCTTGATCGTCGGCTCGGTCGACACGCACGCCTTCGACGCTTGGGAGTTCGCCGGCGCCGCAGAGGCAGGGCCGAGCGGTGAGCGTCCCGGCTTTCCGCCACATTGCGTGAAGGGCACGCCTGGGTGGCTCAAGACCGAAGGCTCGCTCGCGCCTCGCGCCCGCTTCGTCCCCAACGTGCCGCTCACCGACGACGAGCTCCGGGCGCTCTGCGAGAAGAACCAGCCACAGCAAATTCTCTTGGAAAAAGAGGTCTATTCGCTGTTTGCCAACCCCAATGCAGCGCGACTCCTCGAGCGCGTCGCCGAGCGCGAATCGGTCCGCTTCGTCGTCTTCGGCGTCGCCCTCGACTACTGCGTGCGGGCGGCGACGCTCGGCCTCCTCGATTGGCTCGCGCGTGATGGACGCGATGGACGCGAGGGCGAGGTCGTGCTCCTGGCCGAGCTCACCGCTTCGGTCGATGTCGCCGGAGGTGAGGCCGCGCTCGTCGAGTGTCGGGCCAGAGGTGCGCGCATCGGCACCCTCGACGACGCCCTCGCCGCACTCGCCTCCGTCGCGTGAGTCCCTGTCGTCTCGGAAGAGAACGGAACAACCATGAAAATCGCCCTCGCCCAGCTCGACACCACCATCGGCGATCTCGCCGGCAACTCGCGCCTGGTCCTCGATGCCTGTCACGACGCCGCGAAGCGTGGTGCCCGCGTCGTCGTTCTTCCCGAGCTGGTCGTCAGCGGGTACCCGCCGCGCGATCTCCTCAACGTGCCGTCGTTCCTCCGCGCCTGCGACGACGCGGTCGAACAAATCGTCCGTGAGCTCCCCGAGGGCATCGTCGCCATCTTCGGCGCGCCACGACGTCGAACCTCCAACGTCGGCGGTCGCGTGCTCACCGACTCGGCGATCGCCGCGCGTCGAGGAGAGATCCTCCTCGAGGTACAAAAAGCGCTCCTTCCGACGTACGACGTCTTCGACGAGCGTCGCTATTTCGAGCCCGCGCCAGCGCACATGCCGCGTGTCCTCCGCGTCGACGAAGAGCGCATCGGCATCCTCGTCTGCGAGGACATGTGGAACGATCGCCTCTTCTGGGACGATCGTCGCATCTACGATCGCGACCCCTTCGCCGAGGCGATGGAGCAAGGAGCGACCCTCGTCGTCAACGTCAGCGCGTCGCCTTTCGCCCAGAAAAAACACGACCTTCGTCGCAACCTCGTCACGCACGCCGCCAAGCGTTGGCACGTGCCCGTCCTCTACGCCAACGCCGTCGGCGGCAACGATGGTCTCCTCTTCGATGGTGGCAGCCTCGCGGTCGGCGCCGATGGCGCGCCGATCGCCGAGCTGCCCTTCTTCGCCGCCGCGCTCGAGGTCGTCGACACCGAGAGTCGCATGAAGGGCGTGCTCGGCGAACGCGACGAGATGGCCGTCCTCGCCGCCGCGCTCACCACCGGCGTGCGTGATTATGCACGAAAAACAGGTATGAAATCGTGGGTGCTCGGCCTCTCCGGGGGCGTCGACTCGGCGCTCGTGGCCACCCTCGGCACGCTCGCCCTCGGCAAAGACGCCGGAGCCGCCTTGGCGATGCCCAGTCGCTACTCGAGTGAGCATTCCATCGCCGACGCCAAGAAGCTCGCCGAACGTCTCGGCGTGCGTTTCCAAATCGTCCCCATCGATCCGGTCCACGTCGCCTACGAGCAGGTGCTCGCGCCGGTGCTCGCCGAGCTTCCTCCGCCCGCGGCGAACGACGTCACCTTCGAGAACGTGCAGGCGCGCGTCCGCGGTGCGACGCTGATGGCCTTCGCCAACCGAATCAACGGTCTCTTGCTCACCACCGGCAACAAGAGCGAGTGCTCGGTCGGCTACTGCACGCTCTATGGCGACATGTGCGGCGGCCTCGCGGTCATCGCCGATCTCTGGAAACACGAGGTGTATGCGCTCTGTCGCTGGCTCAACGAGCACGAGGTCGACGGCGCCATTCCCGAGTCGACGCTGATCAAACCTCCCTCGGCCGAGCTGCGGCCCGGACAGCGCGACGATCAATCGCTGCCGCCGTACGACGTGCTCGATCCAATCCTCAAGGCGCTCGTCGAGGACGAGCTCGGCGTCGAAGAGGCGAGCGCGCGCACCGGACAACCGATCGAGCTCGTGCGCTCGATGGCGCGCAAGGTGTACCTCGCCGAATACAAGCGCAAGCAGTTCGCTCCGACGCTCAAGGTGAGCCCGCGCGCGTGGGTCGGTCGGGACTATCCGATCGCGATGGGCTTCCGGCCGTGACCACGCGCGCTCTTCGTCGCGTTCCGCATGGCATGAGCGAAGCGGAGATCGAGGCTTGTCAGGCGCGCTATGGCAAAGGTCCGCACGTCTGCGTCGACCTCGTGATCCTCACGCTCGTTCCGAACGTCGGCCTCTCGCTCCTCCTCATCGAACGTGGAATCCCGCCGTGGAAAGGCCTTCACGCGCTCCCGGGCGGTTTCGTCCACCCCGACGAGACGCTCGAGGCGGCCGCGCGTCGCGAGCTCGCCGAGGAGACGGGCATCGCCGATCTCGGCGTCGCGCTCGTCGAGCAGCTTGCCACCTTCGGCGATCCGGGGCGCGATCCGCGGAGTCGCACCGTCAGCGTCGCCCACACCGCGCTCGTCCCACATCACCGTGTGTCGCACGCCAAAGGAGGGGACGACGCCGCCAGCGCCTCGTTCCATCGCATTCTCGACGGTGCGGTCGTCGACGAGCGTGATCGACGCATCCCGCTCGCCTTCGACCACGAGGTCATCGTCCGCGTTGCAGTCGAACGTCTTCGCGCGCGTGTCACCTACACGACGGCGCCCTTCGTGCTCATGCCCGACGAGTTCACGCTCGCCGAGCTTCAGGCGGCCTACGAGGCGATTCTCGGCACGTCGCTTCATCGACGCGCCTTCCGCGAGCGCGTCGAGCGCGAAGGTTGGGTGGTGGCGACCGGAGGGACACGCACCGGCGCCCACAGGCCGGCACGCCTCTTCCGTGCTGCGACGAGAGAGCTGGTGTGGATGCGTCCCTGGCCCGAAGCCTCGAAAATTTCGGGAGCGCTGCCGACCCGCGCGCGTGGCTGACTAGCCTTCGGGCGAGAAGGCCGAGAGATCGCGATCGCACCGTCCGAGGGCGACGAGATCGGCGAGGAGCCGAGCTGTCTCCGGTGCCATCAAGACGCCGTTGCGATGATGTCCAGTCGCGATGAAGAGACTTGGAATCGAGGTCTTTCCCAACATCGGACGATCGCCACGGGTCGCCGGTCGGAAGCCCGACCAGGTCGCCGAGATCGGCGCCTGTGCGAGCTTGGGGAAGAGCGCCATCGAGGCACCGAGGACGTCGTGGACGCCCCCGACGGTGACCTCTTTGACGTGACCGACTTCCTCCATCGTCGAGCCGAGGAGCACGCGTCCATCGGGACGAGGCACGACGTAGCCACCGTCACCGAACACCACGCGCGTCGCGATCGGCGGGCGCGTCTCGACTTGGACGATTTGTCCGCGCACCGGATGCACACGCCGCATTCCATCGGGGAGCCCGCCGACCAGCGATGACCAACTTCCGGCAGCGACGACCACCGCGTCTCCGGCGACGACGCCCTCTGCCGTGCGCACGCCGCGCGCCTCGCCACCGAGGAGCTCGATGCCCTGCACGAGTGTCCCCGAGCGGAAGGTCACCGAAGCCCGTGCGCAGGCTTGTTGCAAGGCGCGCAGCAGTCGTGGCGGATCGACCTGGGCTTCGTCGGGGAGCACGACCGCGCCACCTTCGTCGGGCAACGACAGCTCTGGCTCGAGGCGCCGCGCTTCGATCGCATCGACGAGCTCGACCCGTCCGCCATGCTCCACTTGCCACTCGTGCGCGGTCGCGAGCTCGCGTCGACCGGCTTCGGTGCGCGTCACGCGCATCACGCCGCAGGGATGAAATCCGGTGCCGAACCCGACCTCTTCGCGCAGACGTGCGTCGAGCTCACGATGCAGCGCACGACTGGCGAGGAGAAGACGAAAGAGCGCGCCTCCATCGCTCGGCGCTCTGCCATGGTGACCCGACTCGACCTGTGCCCCGAGGATCCCCGCCGCCGCACTCGACGCCTCTGCACCGGGCACCGAACGTTCGAGGACGACGACGCGCGCGCGGTGCTTGGTGGCGAGATAGTAGGCGATGGTGCAGCCGACGATGCCGCCGCCGACGACGACGACGTCACCGCGAGAACCCCGAGAATTCATGCTCAAAATGATCCCATGATGCTGAGACCGGCGAGGCCGGGGCCGAGCGTCGGCGTCACTTGCACCGTCGTCGTGCTCGCAGGCTTGTCCTTGAAGCGACTGCTCGAGGGCGCCGACACGAACGAGTAGATGCCGAGCCCGACGGCGGCGAGGCCCACTCCGGCGAGACCGATGCTGAGATAGAAGCGGTTGTTGTTCGACTTGCGGTCGCGCTCGATTGCTTCGGCGCGCGCGGTGCAGGCTCCCGGCGACAGCTCGGTGCCAGTCGCGGGATTCACGCTGCAGGCACCGGGGACCACCGTCGAAGCGTTCTGCTCCGCGGCGCGCGCTTCGATGTCCGACTTGTTCTTGCCGTAGGTCGAGTAGACGTAGACGCCAGCCGCGCCGACCACGATCCCCGAGACCACGCCGATGGTGCCCCAGAGCCGGTGACTCGAGATCGAGCTCTCGTGCGCGGCGCGCGTCTCGGGCGTCGGCTCGAGGGCGACGTCGATCTGCGCGGTCGTCCCGGCGACGACTTCGAATTCGCGATCGAGCGATTCGAAGCCTGTTTTCTCGACGTGGAGATGATGGGGCCCGGGCGGCAGGGGGACCGATTTCTCTTGATCACGCGGCACGCCGTCGATGGCCACCGACACCGCCGGCTCGGCCGAGGTGATCTGCGCTTTCGCGCCGAGGGTCGCGACCGAGGCAGGATCTTCGTGCAAATCGAGCTTGGCCTCGCCGATGCCACCCGCCGAGAGCTCGAGCACCGTCGAGGCCGTCGCGTAGCCCGCGCGCTTGAGCTCGACGACGTGCTTGCCAGGCGCGATCGAGATCGACGTCGGCAACGGCGTGGTCCCCACCAGTTGACCATCGACGATGATTTGCGCCTTCGGCACCGCGGTGACGACGCGCAGCTGCGCCAGCTTCCCGGCCATCGGCGTCAGCTCGAGCGGCACCTTGGCGTTGGCCTCGCCGGCGACGGAGACCGGCTTGCGCGACGGCGCGAACCCAGCAGCGACGAGCCCGACCACGTGATCGCCGATCGACGTACGGAGCGGCGCCGGCAGCGGCCAACGTCCGACCTCGATGCCATCGAGCTCGACGATCGCCCCCTTCAACGGATCGTCGGTGGCGCCGGGGAGCGCATCTTTCACCGTCGGAACGAGCTCGATGGTCCCGATGCGCGCGTGCGCCCTCGCCCTCATTTCCACGGCCCGTGCGTGTTGCTCGGGCTTCAGCGGATCGGGATTCGTCGCCAGCACCTCGTCGATGGCCCCTTCGGCCTGCACGTACTGTCCGAGCGCGTCGTGCACGAGCGCGATGTTGTAGAGCACCACCAGATTTCCAGTGAGCTCGTAGGCACGGCGAAATTCGGCGAGCGCGCCCGAGTAGTCCTTCTCTTCGTAGAGCCCGATCGCCTTGTCGAAGCGCTTCTTCGCCTCGGCCTTCTCGTCGTCGGTGACCGGTCCGACGTGCGCGCCGGGATACGCCGCAGCGATCGTCGTCGGCGCGACGCTCGCGAGGAGCACACAGCAAAGGAGAGAACGAGAGCGAGAGTTGGAACGAGCGCGCGCGGTACGCATCGAGGCCATCCTAGAACGGGTTGCTCGCGAGCCCACTCGGCAGCGGTTTGACGACGGTCGGCGGAGGCTTTGCCGTGCTCGTCGACGCCGTGACGCCAGCCGTGACGCTCGCCTTCACCGACGGAGGCGGCACCGTATTCGTCGCCGTCGCGACCACGGTGCTCGCAGCGCTGACCGACGTTTGCGTCGAGGGTTGGGTGGAGCCCTCGATCGACACGGCCGCGGACGCGACCGACGTCGTCGTGGAGCTCGTCGTGACGGTGGAGGCGGCGACGGAACCGACGCTCGAGGTGGCCGACGGTAGCGGAGGATCCGGGCGATCGCTCTGCTTGTTCGAGAGGAGAAAAATTCCGCCGCCGATCGCCGCCATCGCCAAAAATGCAGCGATGTAGAGCCCGCGACTGGCGGGCTTGCTCGGCGCCTCTGCGGTGATCTCGGCTTGACTGAGCGCAGTGGTGAGCTCGGTGCGCGCGAGCGGATCTCCCTGCTGCGTCGACGTCGCCGCGACCACGTCGTGCTTCGGCGCCGGCGCGTCGGCCGAACGAGGCGCCGAGCTGAGGTGCGTCTTCGCAAGGGCATCGGGTGCGTCGCCTCTCGTCGCCAACGCAGCACGGAGCGCCTCTGCCGATTGCAGACGCCGCTCACGATCGGCCGTCATCGCCTGGGCGACGACGCGCGCGAGCCAATCGGGGATCTCGGCGCGGAGCTCGCGCACCGGCGTCGGTTTGCCTTCGTGGATGAGTACGATGAGGTGCGGCATCGACGCTGCCTCGAAGGGCCGACGCCCGGTGAGCGCTTCGTAGAGAATGACCCCCAGCGCATAGACGTCGGCGCGCGCGTCGAGATCTTTGGCGCCGCGCACCTGCTCGGGCGGCATGTAGAACGGGGTGCCGAGCGCCATGCCCTCCTGCGTCTTCGCCTCGCCCTCGATCCCGAGGAGCGCGTCGTCGAACTTGGAGATGCCGAAATCGAGCACCTTCACGAAATCGCCCGATTTTCCGTCTCGCGGCGGGCAGAGATAGACGTTCTCGGGTTTGAGATCGCGATGGACGATGCCGCGCTGGTGGGCGACGGCGAGCGCAGCGCAGAGCTGATCGGCGACGTCGAGGAGCGCCTCGATTGCGAGCGGCTCGCGCGCGATGCGAGCGGCGAGCGACTCTCCCTCGAGCAGCTCCATCACCAGGTACGGCTCGCCCGACGGGAGCTCGCCGGCGTCGAAGGTCTCGACGATGTGCGGATCGCCGAGCGTGCCGGCGACGCTCGCTTCGCGGAGGAACCGCTGCACCACCTGCGGATGCTTCGCGCGAACGTCGGCGTGCAGGAGCTTGAGCGCGCGCCGATGCTTGGTCAGCTCGTGCTGCACCTCGTAGACGGCGCCCATGCCTCCCGCACCGAGGAGCCGCAACACCCGGAATTTCCCTCCGACGAGGGATCCTTCCGGCAGTGTCGACGACGGCCCTTCGGTCACGACTCGAGACTACCAAGTCTTCGCGGAATCAGGGCCCGCAGAGCACGTCGCGGGCGATGGTAATCCCCTTTGCGGCAGCGGTCGGGTCGGCGACGACCACGCTGAAGCTGCTCGGGTAGACGTTGATGTCGCCGTGCGCGCTGCTGCTCCAACCGGACAGCGAGGAGCTGGTGCTTCCGAGCATCGACCCGTGCGTCGGGGCGACGACGGTCACCGTGTTGTTGGTCGTCGAGTCGCTGGCGAACGCGCCGAAGCTGGTCATGAAATCGAGGTTGCGCGTGGTCGCGGTGCAGCCGACGTAGACGTAGAGGCCCGTTCCCGGACCACCCGCAGCCCACGACAGTGCGGCCCGGAGGAAGACCGCGGCGCCCGCCGTCGAGGAGTGAGTGACCGGGTCTTGCTCGGTGATGATGATGCGCCCGGTGATCGCCTTCGACCAGGTGTCCTTCGTGGCGAGGAGCGTGTCGTAGACGGTGCTCGAGGGGCAGAACCCGCCCTCGCCGAAGACGATGAGGTTGTACTTGGCGAAGTCGGCCGCGGTCATCGACTTCCACATCGCTTCGGTCGCCACGGTCACGGTGCCGGCCGGGAGATACGGCTTCTCGGAAGTGTCGAGCGGTCCGTACTGGAGGATGTTGTAGGGACCGCTGCTGCACTTCGGCGCCGTGAGGCACTTGCCGCCGCCGCAGATGCCCGTCGTGCAGACCTTGCCGCAAGCGCCGCAGTTGTTCGGATCGTTGGCGGTGTCGAGGCAGGAGGTGCCGCAGGCCGTGAAACCGCCGCCGCACGCGGTCGCACAGCCGCCGCCGCTGCAGACGCTCGGCGAGGTGCAGGCGCGACCGCAGAAGCCGCAGTTGCCGCCGTCGCTCTTCAGATCTTTGCAGACGCCGCTGCAGTCGGAGAGGCCGCCGCTGCAGGCGCAGGTGCCGCTGTTGCAGTACTGGCCGGCGCCGCACTTCTTGCCGCACGCCCCGCAGTTCTGCGAGTCGAACGAGAGGTACTTGCAGACGCCGCCGCAGTCGCTGCCGGTGGTGCCGCAGTCGAGGACGCAGCTTCCGCCCGTGCAGACCTTGCTCGCGGCGGTGTCGCACGCAGTGCCGCACTTGCCACAGTTGGCGTCATCGCTCGAGAGATCGACGCACGCGGTGCCGCACAACGTCTCGCTCGACGAGCTGCACTCGCACTTGCCGGCGGTGCAAGTGGTGCTGAACGATGGCGTGCAGGCCGCGCCACACTTACCGCAGTTGCTCTCGTCGGAGGTGAGGTCGACGCACTTGCCGCCGCAGGGGGTGGTCGTGCCCATGCACTCGCACTTGCTGGCCTTGCACTCGAATCCGGTGGCGCAGGCGGCGCCGCACTTGCCGCAGTTCCGCGAGTCGCTCGCGAGATCGACGCAGGTGTCGCCGCTGCACGTCGTCTTCTTGCTGCAATCGAGCTTGCAGAGGGCGTCGACGCAGAGCTTGTCGACGCCGCTCGGATCCTTGCCGCAGGCGGTGTCGCAGTCGCCGCAGTGGGCAGGGTCGGCGAGGAGATCGACGCAGGTGCCGCCGCAGGAGACCTTGCCGCCTGTGCACGAGGCGGTGCACTTGCCGTCGACGCAGCTCGCGCCGGTCGGACAGGCTGCGCCGCACTTGCCGCAGTTCGACTTGTCGTTGGCGAGGTCGACGCAGGTGCCGCTGCAGGAGATCTTGCCGAACGCGCACGGGCTCGTGTCGCCGGGCGCGGTGTCGACGCCGCCACCGCCGGTGTCGACCGAAACGTTGCTGTCGACGCTGGCGTCGTCGCCTCCACTCGTGAGATCGGCCGAGGTCGCGCAGCCGAGGCTGGCGGAGGCGGCGACGGCGATGAAGGCGGCGAGACGGAGCGAAGCGAAGGAAGCCATGTCGAAGTACCTCTCGGCGAAAGACGCAGTCGGTGCGCGAGAGATCCCGAGCGGCGCGATGTGGCCGACGGCGACTCCCCTGAATCACGGCGCAAGACTCGCCGTTCGTTGAGCGAAAGCATTCGCCGAGGTCAAAGCGGCGTCCACCCGCAAGTGGGAGAAGAGCCTACATTTCCGTCCGGGCTGACGGTGGCGCTCAGCTACTCGAACTGGAAAATGCGAGGAATTCCAGCGATTTGGCCATCGGGGTTGCGAACCCGGATGTCGACCAATCCCGCTTGCTCCACTTTAGGCGTGACGACCTCGATGGTCTGCGCGTCGATGAAGTTGACCGCGCGCACGAGCTGACCGGCGACCTCGACCTGCGTCCGCGGGCCGAAATTCTTGCCGAGGATCGTGAGGGTCTCGCCGCCCTTGAGAGCGCCGCGTTTGGGCACCACCGATTCGATGATCGGCGCGGGGACGGGATCGTAGCGGAAGACCTGTTTGACGACGCCCGTCTGGCCATCGCAGTTGGTGACGACGACGTCGACGAGGCCAGAGTCGTTGCGGGCCGGCGTGACGATTTCGAGCATGCCCGGCTCGACGAAGGTCGTGGTCCACGGTCGGGTGCCGCCGATGGTGACGATGCTGCGCGGCGTGAAGTTGGCGCCGGTGATACGGACCTTGGTGCCGCCGACGACGCCGCCCGTCTTCGGCGTGACCGCGGCCACGGTCGGTGCCGGCACTGCGTCGTAGCGGAAGGCGTTGGGGAGGGCGGCGACGCGCGTGTCGGGGTTCATCACGAGGACGTCGGCGAACACGCTGCCCTTGCCCGGAGGGGTGATGACGCGGAGCGAGGAGTTCGATTCGAACTTGGTCGCGGCGTCACGACCGCCGACGCGAGCGACGGTGAAAGGCTGAAAATTACGGCCATAGACCGTGAGCGTGGTGCCGCCGGTGACGGGCCCGTTGTTCGGTTCGATCGACTCGAGCGAGATCGCCGGACGCGACTCGGTGGGTGCGGACATCGGCGGCGGCGGCGCGACCGAGGGGCGCTTCTCGCGGACGAGCGGGAGCTTGCTGCTGCTCACCGATGTGGGCGCGTCGTCGCTGCGTGCAGTCACTCGGATGAGGACCTCGCCGCGGACCTTGCCTTCGAGGATCGATTCGGGGACCGCCCAGATGGTCATCCGCGCGATGCCGGGGAGCGGCGCGCAGACCGCCACGAACGGACCGCCGTCGACCGAGACCTCGACCTCGTGGGCGATGGCGCCTTCGCTCGTCCAACGAATTTCGACGCGGTCGCCCGGATGGACGTCGCCCGGCTTCGGCGTCTCGAGGCGGAGCGCAGCCGTCGTCACAGTCTCGGCGTCACGGCGACTCGACGGTTGGTGACTCATCGTGAAGCTCTCTAGTGTGCACCGAGGTACGGGGGCGCGTCCATCGCCTCGAAAATCGAGGCCTAATCTGCCGATGGCACCAGCGTTTGGGCGTCGGTGACGACGAGGTCGACGGGGACGTCGTGGCCGGCGACGGGAATTTCGATGAGCACCTGGAAGTCGAAGCAGACACCGACTTTTCGCGCTTGGTGACCGGCGAGGTAAGCGTCGTAATAGCCGGCGCCGAAGCCGAGGCGGTGCCCGCGTTGATCGAAGCCGAGGCCGGGGACGACGATGACGTCGAGGACGTCGCGTTCGGCGAGCCGCGTGCTGATCGGCTCTGGGAAACCACGACCGCGCTCTTCGAATGCCGACTCGAGGGTCTCGTCAGGGGCGAGGTCGACCCAGCGAAACGACATCGTCGGTTGCGGCGGGAGCTGTCCCTCGGCGAGTTGGCGCGGGTCGAAGTCCACTTCGTCGATCACGGGATAGGCCACGCGGAGGCCACGTGCGCGGGCGTCGGCGTCGAGGCCGCTCGTGCTCACTTCGCCTTTGCGATCGATCGATCGGAAGAGCGCGATGCTCTTCACGTCGGCGTAAATCTCTTCTGCGGACAGGCGCGCGCGGATCGCTTCAGAGCGCACCAGACGTGCTGCCGAGGGCGTCGCCGCGCGGACGCGCTGCAGTGATTTTCGGAGCTCGGCCTTGGCGCGGCGCGCGAGCTCTTCGACCACGCCGTGGGCGAATGTGGGCTTGTCGTTCTTCGCCGTCACGTCACGACCGTGTGCCATACTCCTCCACATCGTCACGCACAATTCTCCCAAGCTCCGCTCTCCCCGCATCGCTTTCGTCGGCTCCGGCGGCGCCGCGCGAGGCATCGCCCACCTCGGCGTCCTCAAAGCGTGTGAAGAGCTCGGCATCCAGTTCGACACCTTCGTCGGCGCGTCCGCAGGCGCCATCGTCGGTGCGCTCTACGCGCAAGGCGTCTCGCTCGACCGCTTGCTCGATGGTTATCGATTGCCCTGGCGTCGCAAATACGACGACGCCATCCGCATCCACGCCTCGAATTTCTTCGGCGCACCGCGCCTGGAAGACTTTCTCCGCCCCGGCTACCTGCTGAGCGGCGCCTTCAACATCGACAAACTCGAGCGCACGTTGCGGGGTCACCTTCCGCGCAACGACTTCCGCAAAGTCGACGCCACGGTGCTCGTGACCGCGGTCGATGTCGACGGTCGTGGTCGTGTCGTCTTCGGCAAAGGCTACGACGAGCGCACCCCCATCTCCCAAGCCGTCGCGGCCAGCTGCTGCATCCCCGGGCTCTTTCGCCCGTACAAAATCGGCGATCGTTACCACCTCGACGGCGAGCTCGTGCGCACCCTCTCCGCCGATCTCGCGGTCGAACAAGGCGTCGACGTCGTCATCGTCTCCAACATTTACCGTCAGGCCACCACCAAGGCCGGTGAACGCAGTATCGCCGAGAGCGGCGCCCTCTCCGTTCTCACGCAATCCCTCAACATCGTCCTCTCGGAAAAAGAACGCCGCGGCCTCGACCTCTACGCCCGCACGTATCCGAAGGTCACGTTCATCAACATCTCCCCCGACATCGGTCGATTCGGCTACCTCAACCGCTACAACGCCCGCGGCCTCGTGATGCGCGGATATCGAGAGGCGCTGAGAGAGTTGGCGGCGGCGAAAGATCGGGGAGTGTTCGAACCGCGTGCGGACTTGAAGTTGGTCAGCGGCGGATAGCGCCCGCGCCTGCGCGCTATGCTCTCTGCCATGCCCCGTCTCCGTAACCTCGTCCTCACCGTCTCCGTCGCCGTCGCTACCATCATCGGCTGCGCTGGCAGCAACAAAGGAAAAAGCGGCGGCGCCGTCACCGCCGGTCCTGCCGGGGGAACGCCCGCTGCGTGGTGCGAGATGTACTGCCAGAAGGTCGCTCAGTGCTGGAAGGACATGCCGAGCGACAATCCCAACAAGGCACCCGAGCAAGTGCTCGCCGACTGCCGTGCGCAGAACAATGGATGTCAGGTCGCGCAGACGATGGACATGATGTGTTGTTCGACCCAAGCCGACTGCGCGAACTTCGTCGGCTGCGCGTACAGCTCGAAGAACCAGCCGATGGCGTGTCAGTGACCCTGCGTCGCGGGCTCCCCCGCTCGCGTTGATGGCGCGACAAAACAAGCCCTTTGCGCGACGTTCGTTCGCATGCGAACTATGTCGCGATGCGGCATCTCGGCGTGGTTCTTGATGCTGGGGTCGGCACGGACCAATGTGCCGGAAGACCCATGTCGAACACGGCCCTACCCGTCCTCCAAACCCAACCGAACGCCGCTCCGCAAGGGGCGAGCGATGAGCTCAAACACCTGAAGCCGCCGGTCGATCCGGCGAAGCTGAAGCACCGCGATCTGCTCGGTGGCACTTTCTGGCAGAAAATTCCGGCCTATCGTGAGATCAGCGAGGCGACGTTCCTCGATCACTCGTGGCAGAGCAAGCACTCGATCATCAACCCGGAGAAGCTGCTCGACGCCGTGCGCGGCCTCGTGAGTGACGAGTTCATCGCCGACGCCAAGGTCGGATTCTCGCGTGCGCCGATGAGCGTGCGGGTCTCGCCGTATCTCTTGTCGCTCATCGACTGGACCGATCCGTACCACGATCCGCTGCGCATCCAGTTCATCCCCGTCGGCTCGCGGCTCCTGCCCGATCACCCGAAGCTGGGTCTCGATTCGCTCCACGAGCAGGCCGACGCGCCGGTGCCGGGGCTGACGCATCGTTATCCCGACAAGGCGCTCTTTCTCCCGCTCGACACCTGTCCCGTCTATTGCCGTTTCTGCACGCGCAGCTATGCGGTCGGCGTCGACACCGAAGAGGTCGAGAAGGTGCAGTTGAAGGCCAAGCCCGAGCGTTGGCAGCGCGCGTTCCGCTACATCAGTGAGCGGCCCGAGCTCGAGGACATCGTCGTCAGCGGCGGTGATGCGTACAACCTACGGGCGACGCAAATCACCGAGATCGGCGAGGCGCTCCTGGCGCTCCCGAACGTGCGTCGCATTCGCTTCGCCACCAAAGGGCCGGCGGTCATGCCGCAGAAGGTCCTCACCGATCACGCCTGGGCCGACGCGCTCACGGCGGTCGTCGAGAAGGGGCGCAAGCTGCACAAGGAAGTGGTGCTGCACACCCACTTCAACAACCCCAACGAGATCACCGCCATCACCGAAGCAGCGATGAACAAGCTGCACGAGCGCGGAATCTACGTGCGCAACCAGTCGGTGCTGCAGAAGGGCGTGAACGACACCGTCGAGACGATGCGCCTGCTCATCAAGCGCCTCGGCCACGTCAACGTGCATCCATACTATGTTTATGTTCACGACCTGGTGCAGGGCGTGGAAGACCTCCGCACCACGCTCGACACCGGCCTCATGCTCGAGAAGCACGTGCGCGGCTCGACGGCCGGCTTCAACACGCCGACCTTCGTCGTCGATGCTCCGGGCGGTGGCGGCAAGCGCGATGCGCACTCGTTCGAGCACTACGATCGCGACAATGGCATCAGCGTCTTCACCAGCCCGGCGGTGAAGGACGACCAGTACTACATCTATTACGATCCGCTTCACCTCCTCCCGAGCGACGCCGCGCGTGAGCGTTGGAAGAACCCGACCGAGATCGAGAAGATGATCGACACCGCGATCGCCAAGGCGCGCGGGCAAGTCCGTCCCTGAGCTCCGCGAGGTCCGCTGGCTCGGCCCACCTCACGTTCTCCACGTAAATGAGGCGTCAAAACCTCCCAATGTGATTGGCCCCGAGGGCATCGAAGGGCAGGCTCGTACGTCTGTTCGATCACACTGGGAGGTTCCTCATGCGTCGATGGCTGCTTCGAGGGTTCGCGCTGACGTTCGCGCTGTCGGTGCTCGGTTGGCACGTCGTCACCTCGGCGGGATGTGAAAAGCAGCAGCCGGCGCCGTATCTACCCGTGCGGATGATGATGCCGCCGGCGGCGAGCGAGGCCGGGACGGGGGCCACGGGGGCGACGCCGCAAGGTGCTGCGCCATCGCTCAACCAAGCGAAGGCCATCGAGTCGGCGCCGAAGAAGCCGTGCAAGCCGGCTTACTTTCCTGCGACCAAAGCGGCTCCCGTGTTCCACGACGACGAGGTGCCGTGCGTCGACGAGGCTCCCCTCGGACAAGGGCCGGCCAAGCCAGGAAACGCGAAGTGATGTGGACGCGGCTCCTCGACGCGCTCGCGAGCCTGGCGCTCCTCGTGGCCGTCTTCGTGCCCCTCGAGCGTGCGTTTCCAGCCCGGAAAACCCAGCCGATCGCGCGTCGTGAGCTGACCTTGGACGGCGCCTTCTTCTTCGGCCAATACCTGCTTTGGAACCTCGTCGCGTTGACGCTGCTCGTCTTCGCCGACGGCACGCTTCGTCATCACGGACCGTCGTCGTTCCAAGCCTGGGTCGCCTCGACGCCGTGGTGGGCGCAAGGCCTCGCCGCCGTGCTCCTCGGCGACATGCTCGTCTATTGGTTCCATCGCGCGTGCCACTCGTGGGAGCCGCTCTGGCGCATCCATTCGGTGCATCACTCTTCGGAGAGCCTCGATTTCGTCGCCGCGCATCGCGAGCATCCGATCGATGGAATTTGCACGCAGCTGGCGGCCAATCTTCCGGCGTTCATGATGGGCGTCTCGCTGCAGTCGCTCGCCGGCTTCATCGCCTTTCGCGGGATGTGGGCGATCTTCGTCCACTCCAACGTGCGCCTCCCGCTCGGCCCGTTGCGCTGGATTTTCGGCGCGCCCGAGCTCCATCACTGGCATCACGCGAAGAACTTCAGGGGCCACAACTACGCCAACATCGCGCCGTGGATCGATCTCCTCTTCGGGACGCACCACTGCCCCGAAGGCGAAGAGACGTATGCGCTGGGGCTCGAAGAGAAGCTCCCCGAAGGGTACTTCGCGAAGCTGGCGCACCCGTTCAAGCCGGCAATCGCCTGGATTTTCCGTGCTCCCGCGGCTCAGCGGCAGCTCGCCGGATCTGCCAGCTTGCACGAGCCGCCCCCGCACTTCGCGCCGTCGGCTGCGGGGGCGACGCAGGTGCCGGCGAACGTTCCGGTGGCTGTTTTGCAGGTCGATCCACCACTGCAGACTTTGTAATCGGTGCCGACGAGCCCGGACCAATCACCGCTGGATCGCCCCCGACCATCGTGCAAGCGTTCGCCTCCATGGACCAGGTTCGTCATCTCATCGTCGGCGCCGGCATCAGCGGCCTCGCCACCGCGGCTTTTCTCGCAGATCGCGACTACTTGGTCCTCGAGGCCGACGGCGAGATTGGCGGCTACTGCAAGACGATAAGGCGGTCGGGCTTCACCTGGGATTACTCGGGACACTTCTTCCACTTCAAGCACGCGGACATCGAGGCGTGGCTCCGCGAGCGCATGCCCGGGCAGAACATCCGCACCATCGAGAAGAAGTCGTTCATCTCCTTCGGCGGCAAGACCATCGACTTCCCGTTCCAGAAGAACATCCACCAGCTCCCGCAGGCCGACTTCATAGACTGTCTATACGATCTCTATTTCGCGCGGACGCCGGGCGCGCGGAAAGAGCCGCTGCCGGAGACGAACTTCAAAGAGATGCTCTATGCGCGCTTCGGACAGGGCATCGCCGAGCGCTTTCTCATTCCTTACAACGAGAAGCTCTACGCCTGCGATCTCGCCAAGCTCGACAAGGACGCGATGGGGCGCTTCTTTCCTCACGCCGATCTCACCGACATCGTCCGCAACATGCGCGTCGCCGACAACGCGTCGTACAACGCGTCGTTCACCTATCCCGAAGGCGGAGCCATCGAGTACGTGAAGGCGCTCGCGAGCGCGGTGAAGCCGGGCGCCATCTCGCTCGGGGAGTCGCTGATTGGGCTCGATTTGAAGCGCCGCGTGGCGAAGACGAACCAACGCGAGATTCGGTTCGAGCGGCTGGTCACCTCGGCGCCGTTCGACAAGCTGGTGAAGATGACCGGCCTCGCGCACGACGAGAGCGCGTTCACTTGGAACAAAGTCTTGGTGTTCAACCTCGGCTTCGATCGCAAGGGGCCGAAGGGCGTGCACTGGAACTACTACCCCGATCGCGCGCGCTCGTTCTATCGCATCGGTTTCTACGACAACATCTTCGACACCGATCGCCTGAGCCTCTACGTCGAGCTCGGTTTCCCGCGCGAGGCGGTGATCACGCCCGCCGACGTCGAGACCTGGCGCGCGCGCGTGCTCGACGATTTGCGCGCTGAAGGGGTGATCGATGGTCACGAGCTGGTGGCGCATCACTCGGTGGTGATGGACCCGGCGTACGTGCACATCACGCGCGGATCGATCGCCGAGCACAAGAGGCTCTCGCGCATCCTCCAAGCGAACGGCGTCTACTCGATTGGGCGCTACGGCGGTTGGACCTACTGCTCGATTGAAGACAACATCGTCGAGGCGAGAGCGCTCGCCGCCGATTTCGACGCCGCTTGATCGCGAATTTTCCGGGATTTCGCCTGTAAGGTGAATGCCCGCTCACCCGTTCGCGTCCCATCCCCCGATGTCGCACGCCGCCCCTCGCGTCCTCTTCACGCTCGCCGTCGCGTTGGCCGGCTTTGGCGTCGCCTCGGTGGCCTCGGCCGAGGACGTCCCCGGGCTCGTCGTCGAAGCTGGGTATCTCTACAAAGAGGCCCGCGTCGATCACGCGAAGCTGCACACGCCGGCCACCGAGCCTGCGATCCTCGGACCGCTCTTCCTCGATGGCACCGGCACCATGGTCGGCGGCAGCTTCGGCGCGGTCGGGTACGTCGATGGCATGCGCTTCGGCTTCTCCGAGTCGTTCTACGGCGTCTCCGGGCTCCAGCTGGTGAAAGATCAACCGACGCCGACGGGCTACAAAGTGTCGGCGGCGAAGGCGTGGGGGCTCCTCATCGAGGGGACGTTCGGTCGACAGATGGAGGTCGCGGGCGTGCGTCCCTACCTCGACGCGCGGGTCGGCGTCGCGATGCTGATGGCGACGATCGACGTCGACTCCGGCCAGCTCGGCAACGTCGGCAGCACCAACTACACCGCGTATCGCTTCAGCGTCGGGCCACGCTTCGGAGTGATGATCCCGATCGCCGACCACTTCCTCCTCGACGCCGCGTGCACCTACGGAATCCTCGGTCACGAGGGCGTCGGGCTGACGATGAACCTCGGCTGGGACATCTTCCGCGGGAAGAAGTTTTGACGCCTCGACCAGCGATATTTGCCGCGTCGATCGCTTTCTCGACGTTGGCGAGCTCGGCGACCCTGCTCACGAGCGAACGTGCGCTCGCCGACGAGTCGCCCGAGTACGGCGAGGACTTCCTCGACGGTTTCAGCGAACGGCTCGGCATGAACGGCGGCACCATGCTCTTCCGCGATGCCGCAGTGACCTCGTCGAAGTCACCGCCACCGGTGCTCGCCGACGCCGATTTCCGGCTTCACGGCGGAGGCTCGTTCGTCGGCGGCGTCATCGGTTTTCTCTGGGTGACGAAGGGCTTTCGCTTCTCGCTCGACGAGTCGTTCTACGGCCCGTCGGGGGCTGCGCTCGTGCACAATCCTCTTGGCGGCGTCGGCGTCTCGGGCTCGAAGGCGTACGGCTTCGAGGCCTCGCTCGGCGTCGGCAAGCAGTTCTACTTCGAGGGCTTCTTTCCTTACGTCGAGGTCCACGGCGGCCTCAGCCTGGTCGCGCTCCAGGTCTCGGTCGACGTCCCCGGTCTCGGTAGCGTCGGCCAGAACGACTACAAATCAGCTCGATTTCTCCTCGCACCGCGCGTCGGCATCGTCGTTCCCCTCGCGCGCGCGCTCTACTTGGACACCAGCGCTGGGTTCGCCGCCCTCGGTCACCAAGGGGTGATGGTGCAAAGCATGCTCGGCTTCTTCGTCTTCAATCCGAGCCGTTGGTAGTCGGCTCGACGCAGCTAACGAAATCGTTCCTCGAGATAGCGCGCGATCTTGGCGCCGACGTCGGAGCCGGCAGAGCGCAATCGTCCGGGAAAAGAAGGATTGATCGCGGTCGCAGCGATCGTCGCGGAGGCCTCGAGCTCGTCGATCACGATCTCTCGCGGCGTCGTGATGCTCGCGCGCACCGTCACCACCGTGTCGATCGAGGTAGCTCCGCCGAACGCGCCGGGCTCGACGTAGATCGCACGGGCGACGAGGGTGTGGCTCCCAGCGCGTCCCGGCGCGGCGACGACCTTGGGATGCTCGGCGCCCGAGACTCCGTGCGAAAAGCCGGCGGCGAGGGCGACCCGGGCGGCCGGCCAATCGGCGCGTAGCTCCTCGTCGGCGTGGGAGAGCCATTCTCCTTCCTCACGACCGCCGACGCGAACGCCTTCGAGCGAGAGAGAGGCGATCGCCAGCTCAGTGACCCCCGGGTAGGGGTCGGGCGGCGCCGCGCGCAGCACCGTGAGCCGAGTGCCGCATCCGAGCGTGGTCAGCGCCCAGCCACCGAGCGCGAGCGGGGGGACGGCCCGAAGGAGGAAACGGCGGGAAAACGTGATCATCGGGAGACTCCGCGCGCGTCTACCACGGCCTTCGGCGCCCGGCCTCGAATGCCCGGCTCGACAACACGCAGGTCCGCCGCTAGGTTGCGCGCGCCATGGCTGGCCCCGCGCCGCATATCTCCGTCGTCATCCCCGTCTACAACGAGCAGGCGATCCTCCACGACGCCATCTCCGGGCTTCGTCAGAAGTTCTCCGAGAAGGGATGGTCGTACGAGATCATCATCGCGGAGAACGGCTCGAAAGATCGCACCGTCGAGATCGGTACCGAGCTCGCGCAGCGCAACGCCGACGTGCAGTTCTTCAGCCTCGGCGAGCCGAACTACGGCAAAGCGATGCGCGAAGGCATCCTCCGCGCGCGAGGCACCTTCGTCATCTGCGAAGAAATCGACCTCTGCGACGTCGACTTCCACGCCCGCGCCCTCGCCATCCTCGAGGCCTCCGAGGCCGATTTGGTGATCGGGAGCAAGCTTCTGGGCGGCGCGCAGGACGATCGTCCCTTCGTTCGCCACGCCGCGTCGATGTTCTACAACGGGCTCCTCCGCATCACGCTCGGATTCCACGGTACCGACACGCACGGGCTCAAGGCCTTCCGGCGTACGGCCTTGCTCGACACGGCGCGCGCGTGCCTCGTCGACAAAGACGTCTTTGCCAGCGAGTTCGTCATCCGCGCCGAGCGCGGGGGCATCCGCATGAAGGAAATCCCCGTTCAGGTCATCGAGAAGCGTCCGCCCTCGATCAACCTCTTCAAGCGCGTGCCGAACGTGCTGAAGAACGTGATCAAGCTGACGGTCGCCATCCGCATCCGTGGCTAGCCGCGTTGAAGTTGCCGGCGAAATGCCGAGCCAGAAATCCCGTCGAAAAGCCGGCGATCTGCGATAGGGTTAGGCGTAACGCCCCCCATGGCTGGCAAGATCATCGGCATCGATCTCGGTACCACCAACTCCTGTGTCGCCGTCATCGATGGTGACAACAAGGTCATCCCCAACGCCGAAGGCGCGCGAACCACGCCGTCCGTGGTCGGCTTCACCGCCAGCGGCGAGCGTTTGGTCGGGCAAATCGCCAAGCGGCAGGCCATCACCAACCCGCAGCACACCGTCTACGCGGTGAAGCGGCTGATGGGTCGGAAGATGACCGAGCCCGAGGTGCTGAAGCAGCTCGAGCTCGCACCCTACAAGATCGTCAGCGCGCCCAACGGCGACGCGTGGGTGCAAGTGCAAGGGCGCGATCTTTCGCCGCCCGAAGTCTCGGCGATGATCCTCGCGAAGATGCGCGAGGTCGCCGAGTCGTACCTCGGTGAGCAAGTCACCGAAGCGGTCGTCACCGTCCCCGCATACTTCGACGACGCCCAGAGGCAGGCGACGAAAGACGCGGGAAAAATCGCCGGTCTCGACGTCAAGCGCATCATCAACGAGCCGACCGCCGCGGCCCTCGCTTACGGCCTCGACAAGAAGAGCAGCGAGAAGATCGCCGTCTACGATCTCGGCGGCGGCACCTTCGACATCTCGATCCTGCAAATCGCCGGCGGCGTCTTCGAGGTCAAAGCGACCAACGGCGACACGCACCTCGGTGGCGAAGACTTCGACATCCGCATCGTCGACGATTTGGCGGCGAAGTTCCTCGAAGAGAACACCGTCGATCTGCGCAAAGATCGAATGGCCCTCCAGCGCCTGAAAGAGGCCGCCGAGAAGGCCAAACACGAGCTCAGCTCGTCGCTCGAGACCGAAATCAACTTGCCCTTCATCGCCGTCGGCAAGGCCGGGCCGCTCCACCTCGTGCGCACGATGAAGCGCGCCGAGCTCGAAGGCCTCTGCGCCGATCTCGTCGATCGCACGCTCGAACCATGCCGTCAGGCGCTCGTCGACGCCAAGCTGACGGCGCAGCAGATCGACAGCGTCGTCCTCGTCGGTGGCATGACGCGCATGCCGGCGGTGCAGCGCGCGGTCAAAGAGCTCTTCGGAAAAGAGCCGAACAAGGGCGTGAACCCGGACGAGGTCGTCGCCGTCGGCGCGGCCATCCAAGGCGCAGCGCTGCAGGGGAAAATCGACGACGTCCTTCTTCTCGACGTCACGCCGCTCTCGCTCGGCGTCGAGACCGGCGGCGGCGTCTTCACCAAGCTCATCCCCCGCAACACCACGATTCCCACGGAAAAAAGCGAGACGTTCACGACCTCGCTCGACAATCAGCCGTTCGTTCCGGTGCACGTGCTCCAGGGTGAGCGCGACATGGCCGCCGACAACAACTCGCTCGCGCGATTCGAGCTCACCGGCATCCCCCCGGCCCCGCGCGGCGTCCCGAAGATTCAGGTCACCTTCAAGATCGACGCGAATGGCATCGTCTCGGTCGAAGCGAAAGACTTGGGCACCGGTCGCGCGACCACCATCAACGTCACGCCGGCCTCGGGTCTCTCGCAAGAAGACGTCGATCGCCTGGTGCGCGACGCCGAGTCCTTCAAGCAGAACGACGCCATGCGCCGCGAGCTCGCCGAGCTACGCAACCAGGCCGAGACGCTCCTCTACACGACCGAGGCTGCCCTCGAGGGCTACCGCGATCTCGTCGCCGCCGAGGTCCTCGACGGCCTTCGCGAAGACGTCGGCGCCCTCCGCCAACACCTCGACGCCGGCTCCGACATCAACGCCATCCGCGCCGCCTACCAGCAGCTCGAAGCCACCACCTTCGGCATCGCCGAAACCCTCTACGGCGGCGGCGACGCTCCGGCCTAGTCGAGGCTCGCTGACCGTCGCTCCGATTCAGCTGGTGGGTGGTGACATCCCCGGCCGTCGCCGCGGGCCCTGACCTGCTCAGCTCGGGTTGCAGTCGGCGAAGCGGAAGAACGAGAACGGCGCGCCGCTCGTGGTCGTTGCTTGGACGCCGCAGACGTCGTTGGCGACCTTGCTGCTGGAGACCTCGGGGCAGACGAAGTGCCCCACGAGGCTGTTGTCGGCGATCGGATCGAAGTTGATGGTGCAGCCGTTGCTCGGCGACTTGTAGGTGTTGCCGGTGACGATGAACTGCATCGTCGCGTTCGACGACTTCTTCTCGGCGGTTGCCCACTTCCCGAAGGCGACGAGGCCCGCGCCGTTCTGCTGCGCGACGACGTTGAAGCCGCTGTCGTCGTAGGTGCAGGAGATGGTCGCGTTCTCGGCGCCGTCGGCGATCAGCTTCTGGCCGCCGTCGTCGCCGGTGACCGAGATGCGGATCGTCGTCGTCGGGTCGAGGCAGCTGCCGCCCGGCACCGTGCTCGGCGACTGGGTCTGCAGGCGGTAGATCGCTCCGCCTGAGGTGATCTTCGTCGTCTTCGACGAGCAAGCGGCAGCGCAGAGGGCCGGGACGGCGATCACGGCACACGCGCCGAGGAAGCGGAGAACGTTCATACTCAACGGGATAGCAAACATCGCACCCGATGGGCAATTCTCCCCGTCCCGGCGCGAACTAAACGGCCTTTGCCGCGTGGAAGCCCGCCTCGAGGTCGGCCCACAGATCGGCCTCGGCTTCGAGCCCCACCGACAGGCGGATCAGGCCGTCGACGATGCCGAGCGCCTTGCGGTTCTCGGGCGGAACCGAGGCGTGGGTCATGATCGCCGGGTGCTCGGCGAGCGACTCGACGCCCCCGAGCGATTCGGCGCAGGCGAAGATGCGCAGCGCCTTGAGGAAGGCCCGCGACTGATCGAGCGACCCGCGGAGGTCGAAGCTGATCATGCCGCCGGGTGCCGACATCTGCTTCTGGGCGACGGCGTAGCCCGGATGACTTTCGAGCCCCGGGTAGTGCACGCGCTCGACCTGCGGATGCCCGACGAGCTTCGCCGCGAGGGTGCGCGCGGAGGCGACGTGCTGGCGCATGCGCACGGGGAGAGTCTTGAGGCCGCGGAGCACGAGGTAACAATCGAACGGGCTCGGCACCGCCCCCATCGCGTTCTGGAGGAAACGAAGGCGCTCGCCGAGCGCGTCGTCGCGCGTGACGATGGCGCCACCGACCGCGTCGCTGTGCCCGTTGAGGTACTTGGTCGTCGAGTGGACGACGATCGTCGCGCCCAAATCGAGCGGGCGTTGCAGCACCGGGGTGGCGAAGGTGTTGTCGACGACGAGCGGCACGCCCTGTTTTTTGGCCAGTTCAGCGACCGCGGCGATGTCGAAGACCTTCAGCATCGGGTTGGACGGCGTCTCCATCCAGACCATCTTGGTGTTCGCGCGCATCGCCTTCTCGACGCGCGAGACGTCGGTCATGTCGACGAAGGTGGCCTCGATGCCCATCGGCTTCATCACCTTGTCGAAGATGCGAAAGGTGCCGCCGTAGACGTCGTCGCCGCAGACCACGTGATCACCTGGACGCAGCAGATGAAGGATGTTCGTCATCGCGCCGCACCCCGACGAGTAGGCGAGCCCATGCTTGCCTCCCTCGAGTGAGGCAATGCACGCCTCGAGCGCGTTGCGCGTCGGATTCCCGCTCCGCCCGTAATCGAACCCCTTGTGATTGCCGGGCCCATCCTGCGCGAAGGTCGTCGAGAGCACGATCGGCGGCATCACCGCGCCGGTGATCGGCTCGTGGTGCTGACCACCATGAATGGCAAGGGTGTCGATGGAGAGCCCAGGCTTGGCGGACATGAGGCTCATTACCACGCGCCCAACGCCTCCAGCTATGTCGACATAGCTGGGGTTCATGAGCATGAATTCATTGAGAAAATTCACATGCTCCCTGTCCCGGCACCCGCATCCGCGCCCGCGCCAGCCCCCACGCCAGCCCCCACGCCCGCGCCTAACTTCGCCTCGCCAAGCGCAACGCATTACGCTGCCAGTTCCGATGTCTCCCCCCGTACGCATCCGGCGGCCGCCCGATCGCTTGCGTGGGCGCGTGCCGCCGCCGCCGACGCTCGAGGACGAGCCGACCCTGCAGCTGGCGATCGGCAGGGAGGGAATCGGGCTCGAGCTCTCGGGGGCCGTCTCGCTCGGGCCGGTGCGGTTGCGGGATGCGCGGGCGCGTTTGGTCGGGTTGCGGTTTCCGCTCGATGTCAGCGGTGGGGTCGAACGGTTTCGGCATCGGCGGACGGCGCTCGATGGGGCGACGCTGGAGATAGATCCAGCGGCGAGCGAGCGTTGGCTCGCGAGTACGGCGATCGGGATTCTCGGTGCCGGAGCGGCCGACGTGCGGCTCGCGGTGGCGACGCGGGCGCGAAAGCCGAGTGAATTGCGGCTCGAGCTGTCGACCGACGAGGCGATGGTGGCCTTCGATTTGGCGATCGCCGGGGAAGGGGCGGGGCTCGTCGCCTTCGCGCACCGAGTGCGTGGGCTCGGGGGCGAGGTCGCGCGCACGGCGGTGGTCGGGCGTTTTCTCCATCGATTGGCCACGGCGCTCGGCGGGATGGCGCGCGGGCTTCGGCTGACGCTCCCAGATCCTTCGCGGCTGGCGTTGGTCGGCTCGTTCGTGCCGCGCGGCGCGCGTCTTCCTTCGCGTGACGGTGTGGTCGTCCGCGGTGTCGACGTCGCGCCGGACAAGCTGGTTTTGGCGCTCGCGCGTGGGGAGACGCCGGTCGCTCCGCCGCCCGTGATCGCGGGGTTGCGCGAGCTCGATCGGCTCGTCGGCGACGGTGACGAAGCGCTCGTGCGCGGCGACGGAGAGGGCGCGCGGGTCTGGTTTCTTCGTGCGCTCGAGCAGGCGCCGCGTCATCGCGCGATCCTCGCACGGCTCGCCGAGGTCGACGGTGAGCGTGTCGAAGCTGCGCTCGGATGGTTGCGCGAAGCACAGAAGACGAAGGGGACGACTTCACGCGAGCGCGACGACAACGAGCTCGGCCGCGCGTTGCTCGCCGGCGAGCTCCACGCCCGTCACGATGCGAGGACGCGTGCTCGCGGCGCCTTCGACAAGGGTGCACGGGCCGCCTACGACGACGAAGAGATGCGTCTCGCCGCGCGCGCCTTCGCCCGCGCTGCCGAAGCTTGCGGGCCAGACGATCCGCAACTGCCGACGCTCCTCGATCGGGCGCTCGCCGCCGATCCGGCCGAGCCGAGCGCACGTTGGGCGCGGCTTCGTCGCAGCGTGCGGCTCGGGGACGACGCGCGCGCCATCGAAGACGTCCAACACCTCGAAGCGCAAGCACGCGGCACCGAGCAACGTCGTCGTACGCTCGTGCGCGCGGCCGAGACGTGGGCCGCGGCTGGGCGCGTCGAACATGCAGTGCCGGCGTTCGAGCGCGCCCTTCGCTACACGCCCGACGATCGCGCGGTCGTCGCCGGACTCGGTCGATCGCTCCTCGCCGCCGGAGAGCTCGGACGAGGCACGTCTCTGCTCGTCCAGGCACTCGAGCTCCCCGGGCCGGCAGCGGGCACCATCGACGTGCTCCTCGAGCTCGCCGCGGCGCTCGCCGATCGCGCTGACGATCTCTCCGCCGCGATCGCGCGTCTCCGCCAAATTCCGGCGCAGGCTCCGCGCTCGCCGATCGCGAGGCTCCGCGAGTCCACTTATCGCGCCCGTCTCGGTGATCGCGTCGGCGCCGATCGCGCGCTCGCAGACGCGCTGGAACAGTGTGAACGACGAGGTCTGCTCGCGGTCGACGTCGAAGAAGCGCGCGTGCTCCTCTGCGACGCCGCACGCGAGGTGCGCGACGGCGGTGATCACGAATTGGCGCGTCGATCGGCCCTCGCAGCGCTCCACCTCAGCCCCCGCGACGTCGAAGCCGAGACCCTCGTCCGCGAGCTCGGCCGCCGGGCCGAACCCGTCGGCCCGCCGACCGACCCGCCGCCGCGCATGTCCCTCGCGCTCGACGAGAGCCCGATGCCCCCGGGCGTCTCCGCGACCGACGAAGCCCGCGCCGAAGACCTCTTGGCGAAGGTGAAAATCGATCCGAGCAACGACGCCGCCGTCGACGAGCTCGCCGACCTACTCTCACGCCTCGGTCGCGACTTCGAGCTCTACGCCCTCCTCGCCGCTCGCTTCGAAGAGTCACCTCCCGAGGAACAATCCCGCCTCGCTCCCCGCCAACGCCAAGTCCTCGAACGCCTCGCCACCGCCGCCGAACGCAACGGCCGCGCGATGGAAGCCTCGTTGTACCGCGACGCTGCGAAGGCACTTCCTCGTTAGTCCGCGCCCGCGCCCGCGCCCGCGCCCGCGCCCGCGTCCGCGTCCGCACCTGCACCTGCACCTGCGTCAGCGCCCGCGCCCGCGCCCGCGCCTGCGTCCGCGCTCCCACACCGATCCACCTCAATCACCAAATGAGCAAACGGATGCACCTCCCTCACCGCCGCTCGATACGCATCCAGCGGTTGCGGCGCACTCGTCACCACCGACGCCACGCAACTCCGTTGGCCCTTCCCGACCTGCCAGACCCGCAAATCCACGACGCGTGCATCGCCGACGGCTTCCAGCGCGCCGCGCACGCGATCGTTGATTGTCGGTGATGGGGTGACGTCGAGGAGCTCTTTCACGGCCATGCGCACGAGGCCGTAGCTCCAGCGGAGAATCAGGAGGCTGCCACCGATGGCCATCGCCGCGTCGAGCGAACGCACCCCAAAATAGCGGCCGGCGAGGATCGCCGCGATGGCGAGCACCGAGGTGACTGCGTCGGCGACGACGTGGAGCAAGGCCGCGCGGTGATTGACGTCGGTCTCCTTCGCGCCGTGATCGTGTTCACGATCGGTTCCGTGATCATGCCCATCATCGTGTCCATGCGCGTGTCCATGCGCGTGCCCGTGATCGTGCGAATGGCCTTGTTTTCCAGAGGCGCCACGTTCGAGAATGAGGGCGCTGACGAGGTTCACGACGAGGCCGATGACCGCTACGGGGAGCGCTTGCGCGAAGTCGACGTCGACGGGGCGGAGGAGTCGTTCGATGCCCTCGACCATCATCCACACCGCCACCGCGGCGAGCACGAGGGCGTTGGTGTAGCCGCCGAGGGCGAGCACTTTGCCCGTTCCGAACGCGAATCGATCGGCCTTGGCCCGCGTGCGGGCGTACCAATAGGCGAAGGCGGCGACGGCGAGGGCGCCGGCATGCGAGCCCATGTGCCAGCCGTCGGCGGTGAGGGCGAGCGAATGAGTGACCGTGCCGGTGATGATCTCGGCCACCATCATCGCGACCGTGAGCAGAGCGACCCATCGGGTGCTCCGTTCTTGCGTCGTCGGGCCCTGATCGGCGAGAGAAGACATCAATTCACCACTTGATGAAATGATGGTCTGACCGATCTCGTCCGTCAAGGTCGCCGGGGTCGACCAAGTGGGGTTGTCGAAGAAGCGCGACTCCGAGCGCGCTACCTGCGGTGGTGCTCTTCGGCGGCGTGCGCGAGGGCGCTCTCGAGGAGGCTCGCCACGTGTTGGTCGGCGAGGGAGTAGTAGACGTGCTTGCCGTCGCGCCTTCGCTCGACGAGGCCTTCGGCGCGGAGCACGCGGAGGCGTTGCGAGATGGTCGACATGCCTTCGCCGAGCGTCTCGGCGAGCTCGCTGACGCATCGCTCGCCAGCTTGGAGGTGACCGAGGAGACGGAGGCGTTCGACCTCGCCTGCTGCGCGAAAGAAGCCAGCGGCGCGGGCGAGCGTGCGTTCGTCGTGGGCGAGGCGCTCGTTGCGCTTGGGGTGATCGTGGTCTTCGCAGTCCGGCTCGACGGCGGCGCGGGTGGTCGGACGCGACATGCATTCACTCTACTTGGGGATGCAGATCGGACCGAGATCTTTCGTCCATTCGAGGACGCTGCCGCCGAGCGTGAAGGTGTTCAGCTTGGCGCGGTACGAGGCGTCGAGATCGCCGCTGGCGATCAGGTCGTCGATGAAGTCGAGGTCGACGGGGCGGATGTGTACCTCGGCGCGCACCTTGTCGAGCGACACCGGCGGCATGTCGTAGGTGCGGATGACGGCGTGGTAGTAGGCCGGATTTTTCGGATCGTTGGTGACCGCCGGCGGGAGCTGCGATGAGGTGAATTTGGCCGCATTCCACAGCATTTCGGTGGGCTTGCCGGCGTCGTCGGTGAGCTGATCGCCGAGGAGCCACATCGTCGCGTCGCTGCTCGCGATGGTGCTCGCGGCCTTGTCTGCGGGCACGTCGCCGCTGTGGAAGACGATGGCGCCGGCGCTCCACGCGGTGACCTCGGCCCACGCGCGACGATGGTAGGCGGCGCCGCTGGGGAAGCCGTGGCCGGCGAAGGCGTCGTCGAGCGAGTACTCGACTTGGAAGCCGCCGGCCTTGGGTTTGATGCAGAGCTTGGAGACGAGGGAAGGGTCGAGGTTGGCTTGCACCGCCGTCTTCTGCTCGTCGGTGCCGGCGAAGGCGGTGAGCGCGACGTCGACGCCGGGCATCGTGTGATCGTGTGCGCGACGGATGGGGCCGTCGGGTGCGATGCGATCGTCGCGGCCAGGCATGTGACACGCGCCGCACGTGAGGAGCTTGCCTGGCTCGTCGTGGGCGAAGAGCGTGCCCCTCCACTCTTCGTAGGTGCGCGCGAGGTGGACGCCGGCGCCATTCTGGATGTCGTGGCAGCTGCCGCAGAGCGACGCGGAGGCGGCTTTCTTGCTGTCGTGGAGCGCGCTGTATTGGACGGTGTGCGGGCTCGCGCCCGCCTCGTCGGTGATGGGGCCACGTAGGAACGCGTCTTTGCCGAAGACGAGCGAGGCATCGTGGGTGTCGCTGACGCTCTGCGCCGAGTGGCAGAAGTAGCAAGTGACGCCCTTTTGCCAGGATGGGAGCGACGCGAGGTTGGTGCCGTCGGTGGTGGTTCCGAGCTGCACGGCGACGGGAGCGTGGCATTTCACGCAGAAGGTGCCGAGCGCGCCTTTGGTCTCGCGTTGACCGCGCGCGTTCATCGCGAGGAAGAGCGGATCTTCGGCGGCATAAGCGTGCATGCTGCCGGCCCACTGACGGAAGTGGGTGGCGTGGCACGTCGAGCAGCTGGTCGGATCCATCAGCTCGGCCTGCGTGAGCGGCTTGGGAGCGTCGGGAGCCGGATCGGACTTGTGGCTGCAGGCAACCATCGATGCGGCGGCGAGGCCGGAAAACCAGAGCATTCGCGCGCGCATGCGACGTCGAAGAATGGCGCGTCGCTCGCGACTCGGCAATGACGATTACTCGCGCTGAAGCACGCAGCCGAGTGACTTCGTCTCGGCCTGCGTCGGTGCACGACCGGCGAGGAGGGAAAGGAGCGCGTCACGGAGCCAGGGCTCGGCGTCGGCCGTGAGCGTCGAACGATCGGAGTCGATGCCGCCGCGGTAGCGAATGACGCCGTGCTCGTCGAGGACCACGGTGAACGTCGCAACGGAGATGTCGAGGGCGTCTGCGAG